>NZ_BATB01000039.1 GCF_000466965.1 Limimaricola cinnabarinus LL-001 | reverse complement strand
ATTGGTCACGGATGAAAAAAGGCGGCCCCGATCGGGGCCGCCAAGTTGGAAGCGGGATGCAGAAACCGCCTCTGGGGATCACCAGGTGTCGGGGCCTTTCTCGGCGAAGGCCTCGACCAGAAAATCGATGAAGGCGCGGACCTTGGGCTGGGTGAAACGCCCCGGCGGATAGACCGCGTAGATTCCTTGCGTCTCGGCGGGCAGGTTCGGGATCGCCTCCTCCACCAGCCCCTTTTCGAGCGCGTCGGCATAGAGGAAAGACGGCAGGTAGGCGATGCCGAGGCCGCCGATGCAGGCGTTGAGCAGCGATTGCCCGTCATTGACGGTGAGCCAACCGGCAGTGCGCACCTGCCGCTTCTCGCCCGACGCGCCGTGAGCTTCCACACCGCGCCGTTCGAAGCGTTGGAGTAATGCAGCAGCTTGTGTTCGTTGAGATCGTCGATCCGCGTGGGTCGGCCATAGCGTTCGAAATAGGCAGGCGAGGCGATCATCTTCTTGGAGGTTTCGGTGAGCTTGCGCGCACGTAGCGTGCTGTCCTCCAACTCACCGATGCGCACCGCCATGTCGAAGCCTTCGGAGATCAGCTCCACGAAGCGGTTGTTGAGCACCATGTTGACGGTGATGTCCGGAAATTCCTGCAAAAAATCACCGAGCACCGGGCTAAGATGATTCACGCCGAAATCCGTGGCGACCGAGATCCTGAGCAGGCCCGAGGGGGCCGATTGCATCGAGGTGACGAGCGCGTCGGCCTCGCCCGCGTCATTCAGGACACGCCGCGCCCGGTCGTAATAGGCCAGCCCGATCTCGGTCGGCGAGACCCGCCGCGTGGTGCGGTTCAATAACCGTGCGCCCAGCCGCGCCTCAAGCGAGGAGACATGCTTGGAGACGGCGGATTTGGAGATGCCCATCTTGCGCGCCGCATCGGTGAACCCGCCCTGATCCACCACCGTGGCAAAGGCCTCCATCTCGGTCAGCCTGTCCATGGCCGCTCTCCACGCTTGTCGTTTCGGTCGGCTCCTTGTGACCATGGATTCGGGCATGATTGGGTCGAAGCCCTGACAATAAAGCGGTTTACCCCCGGACCGATGCGCAGGCGGAAACAGCTAGAGCGTGGCGGCGAGCCGCGTGCCCCGGTCGATGGCCCGCTTGGCGTCCAGCTCCGCCGCCACCTCCGCGCCGCCGATCACATGCGCCGCGACGCCGCGAGACAGCAGCGCATCGGCAAGGCCGCGCTCGCTCTCCTGCCCCGCGCAGAGCACGATG
Source organism: Limimaricola cinnabarinus LL-001 (assembly GCF_000466965.1). Classification (GTDB taxonomy): domain Bacteria; phylum Pseudomonadota; class Alphaproteobacteria; order Rhodobacterales; family Rhodobacteraceae; genus Limimaricola; species Limimaricola cinnabarinus. The sequence goes on along the minus strand of NZ_BATB01000039.1, from coordinate 35,161 downwards.
GTGTCGGCCTCGATCAGCCGCGGCCCGTCCGGCGTCGTGACATGCAGCCCCTGCGCGTCGATGCGCTCGTAGCTCACCCCGCCGAGCATCTCCACGGCGCGCATCTGAAGCCCTGCGCGGTGCACCCAGCCGGTGGTCTTGCCAAGTCGTTTGCCCAGCTTCTCGGCCTTGCGCTGCAACAACGTGACGCGGCGGATCGCAGGGTCGGGACGGGGCCCCTCGGGCGCGAGACCGCCACGTGCCACGGACGGATCGCTCACGCCCCATTCGGTCCGCCATGCGGGCGGGTCGATGGTGGTGCTGTGCCCGGTCACCAGATACTCGGCCACATCGAAGCCGATGCCACCCGCGCCGACTACGGCGACGCGCGGCCCCGCCTGCGCCCGGCCCGAGAGCAGGTCGGCATAGGAGATCACGTTAGGGCCCTCCTGCCCCGGAATGCCGGGATCGCGCGGCCGCACCCCGGTGGCGACAATCACCTCGTCGAACCCGGTCAGCTCATCCGGTTCGGGCGCATGGCCGAGACGCAGATCGACCGTGCGGGCCCCGATCTCGGCCTCGAACCAGTCGATCAACCCGCGAAACTCCTCCTTGCCGGGGATCGCGGCGGCGTAGTGCAGCTGCCCTCCGATACGGTCCGCCTTGTCGAACAGCGTCACGGCATGACCACGCTCCGCGAGGGCCAGCGCCGAAGAGAGCCCGGCGGGCCCCGCCCCCACAACCGCGATGCGGCGCGGCGCGGAGGCAGGCGCGAGCACCAGTTCGGTCTCGTGGCAGGCGCGGGGGTTGACGAGGCAGGACGACAGCTTGCCCGAGAAGGTGTGATCGAGACAGGCCTGGTTGCAGGCGATGCAGGGTGCGATGCGCGCGGCCTCGCCCCGCGCCGCCGTGGCGACGAAATTGGGATCGGCGAGGAAGGGCCGCGCCATCGAGACCATGTCGGCCTGACCTTGAGCGAGGATCGTCTCGGCCACCTGCGGCGTGTTGATCCGGTTCGAGGCGATCACCGGGACCGAGACCTCGGGGCGCAGCTTGGCCGTCAGATGCGCGAAGGCGGCGCGCGGCACGCTCGTCACGATGGTTGGCACCCGCGCCTCGTGCCAGCCGATTCCTGTGTTAAGCACGTCGGCCCCGGCCTCGGTCACGGCATGGGCCAGCGCCACGATCTCGGACCACTCCTGCCCCTCGGTCACCAGATCCAGAAGCGAGATGCGGTAGATCAGCAGCTTTTCGGGGCCCAACGCCGCGCGCACGCGGGCCACCACTTCGACCGGCAGCCGCATCCGGTTTTCGAGCGACCCACCCCAACGATCCTCGCGGCAATTGGTGCGGGGTGCGAGGAACTGGTTGAGGAAATAGCCCTCCGAGCCCATCACCTCGACCCCGTCATAGCCCGCCTGCGCCGCGCGGACGGCGGCGGTCGCGATGTCGGAGATCTGCTTTTCGATGCCCTCCTCATCTAGGGCGGTCGGGGTGAACGCGCTGATCGGCGCCCGGAGCGCCGAGGGGGCGACGCAATGCTTGGAGTAGGCATACGCCCGGCATGCAGGATTTGCATGGCGATGCGCCCGCCCTCGGCATGGACGGCCTGCGTGACCCGCGCGTGGTTGGCGATGTCGGCTTCGGTGAACAGCCCCGCCGCGCCGGGATAGACGCCGCCTTCGAGGTTCGGCGCCATGCCGCCCGTGACCATCAGCCCGACGCCGCCGCGGGCGCGCGCGGCGTAGAAGGCGGATACGCGGTCCCAATCGCCGGTTTCTTCGAGCCCGGTGTGCATCGAGCCCATGAGCACCCGGTTGGGCAAGGTCAGCCCTCCAAGCGTGATCGGTGACAGCAGTTTCGGATATTCAGTCATCTGGGCCTCCCTCGTGGCGCGAGAGTGACCATGATTGACGCGCACGTCATCCTCGACGCGACGTCAGCCATGCGCCGCGCGCGGCGCGAGGTCACCTGGCTTCAGAACGCGGCACGGGGTCTGCGCGCGATCACGACGTCGATGATCTCGATCCGTGCGGGCAGCGGTGCTTCGAAGATCAGGTCGATCCACCCCGATTCGATCCGCTCCGGATCGGTCTTGATGGACCACAGGTCGAATTCGGTTCCTGTGGGATCGGTCCGAGGCAGGCCGCGCAGCAATGCCTCGCTGTTGGGACCTTGGCGCAGATTGAGCCGGGCAAAGCCGCGTGGAGGGCCTGCATCGCCGAGATCGACCTCGATCCCGAGAAGATGCCTGCGCCGCAGCCCCGCCAGCACCGGGCCGGGCAGCGCGATGGCGAGGCTGACGAAACCACCATCGAAGCTCTCGGTGCACAGATGCAGCGGCCATAGCCCCTCCGGCCCGGCCCCGGGCCGCTCGATCGTCACGCCGGATGCCGCGTCGTGAAACAGCCGCACCCCATCGCCAAGATCGGCCCCGCTTTCGACGGGACGGGATCCGCTCCCCGGCACGGCCCCGGCCCAGGGGCCGGGGCGCCAAGCCCAGTCGGCCCCCGGAATACGCAACGGCATGGCCGTCCGACCGGCCTCTTGGGGCGCGGACCGGCGCAGGCGTGTCAGGCCGAGCCGCGCCCCCAAGAAGCCGACGCGTCTCACTGGTCCATGTAGACGTGGCTCTCGCCGGCAGCGCCGGGATGCGTCACCGCGCCCTTGCGGGCCGAGCCGACGAGCTGGGCATATTTCCACAAGGCTCCGGCGGTGTAGTCGTTGGTCCGCGCCCCTTTCCATGCGCCCTTGCGCTCGGCCAGTTCGGCATCCGAGAGATCGACCGAGATCTCGCCCTTGATCGCGTCGAGGGTGATCATGTCGCCATTCTTGAGCAGCGCGATCGGCCCCCCATGCGCGGCCTCGGGGCCGACATGGCCGACGCAGAAGCCGCGCGTGGCCCCCGAGAAGCGCCCGTCGGTGATCAGCGCGACCTTCTTGCCCATGCCCTGCCCCGAAAGCGCGGCGGTGGTCGAGAGCATCTCGCGCATGCCGGGGCCGCCTGCTGGACCCTCGTTGCGGATGACGATCACGTCGCCCTCGGCGTAGTCGCGGCGGCGCACCGCCTCGAAGGCCTCTTCCTCGCATTCGAAGACGCGGGCGGGACCGGTGAAGACCTGCTCCTCGGTCTTCATGCCCGCGACCTTCACGATCGCACCGTCGGGCGCGAGGTTGCCCTTGAGACCGACGACGCCGCCGGTCTTGGTGATCGGGCTGGCGACGGTGTGGATCACGCGGCCATCGGCCTCACGCTCGATCAGGTCCAGCTCCTCGCCGAGCGACTTGCCCGACGCGGTGATGCAATCCTCGTGCAGCAGCTTGGCCTTGCGCAGCTCCTTCATCACCACCGGCACGCCGCCCGCCTCGTGCAGGTCCTTGGCGACATATTCACCGCCCGGACGCAGGTTCACGAAATAGGGCGTGTCGAGGAAGATGTTGCAGACGTCGAGCAGGTCGAAATCGATCCCCGCCTCATGTGCGATGGCCGGAAGATGCAGACCCGCATTGGTCGAGCCGCCGGTGCAGGCGACGACCCGCGCCGCGTTCTCGAGGCTCTGGCGCGTGACGATGTCGCGGGCGCGGATGTTCTTCTCGATCAGGTTCATCACCGCCTGACCGGAGAAGTCGCCATATTGGTCGCGGCTCTCGTAAGGGGCGGGCGCGCCCGAGGAGTTCAGCAGCGCCAGACCGATCGCTTCGGAGACGCAGGCCATGGTGTTGGCGGTGTACTGGCCGCCGCAAGCTCCCGCCGAGGGGCAGGCCACGCGCTCGAGGATGTCGAGTTCGGCATCGGTCATGTTTCCGGCGGCGTGCTGGCCCACGGCCTCGAACACGTCCTGAACCACGACATCGCGGCCATTGAGCTTGCCCGGCAGAATCGAGCCGCCATAGATGAATACCGACGGCACATTGAGCCGCACCATCGCCATCATCATCCCCGGCAGCGATTTGTCGCAGCCCGCGAGGCCGACGATGGCGTCGTAGCAATGGCCCCGCATGGTCAGCTCGACCGTATCGGCGATGGCGTCGCGCGAGGCGAGCGAGGAACGCATGCCCTCGTGGCCCATGGCGATGCCGTCGGTCACGGTGATGGTGGTGAACTCGCGCGGCGTGCCGCCGCCTTTCTTCACGCCCATCTTCACCGACTGCGCCTGACGGTTCAGCGCGATGTTGCAGGGCGCCGCCTCGTTCCAGCAGGTGGCGACACCAACCCAGGGCTGGTGGATCTCTTCCTCGGAAATGCCCATAGCATAGAAGTAGCTCCGGTGCGGCGCGCGCTCGGGCCCTTCGGTGACATGGCGGCTGGGCAGTTTCGTCTTGTCGAAACGGGCGTTCTGCATGGGGCTGTCCTTCCCGGAATTGGCTGCGGTCAGGGATAGACAGGGGCCGCCGCGGCGGCAAGGCGCGATGGTGCCCCCGAATTGGTCAATCGCACGGATTTCGACCCCGCCGCCCTCATCCGCGCAAGGATCGCCCCCTTCGGGCCGCGCTTCGGGACATTTCGCGCAATACCCAAGGTTCCTCGCGCCATGTCCCACCCGCGCGGCCACGGGCCATGCTCCCGGCCTCGGCCTCACCCAAGGCCTCCGAAGCACCGCCAGAATTGCAATCCCCGCGCACGAGGCGTATCTCCCCCATCGACCCGACGCGCGCCCGGAGCAGCAAGATGAACTGGATTTCCAACTACGTCCGTCCGCGGATCAACTCGATCTTCTCGCGCCGCGAGGTGCCCGAGAACCTGTGGACCAAGTGCGACGAATGCGGGACGATGCTGTTCCACCGCGAGCTGGCGGACAATCTCAACGTCTGCACCAACTGCGATCACCACATGGCGATCACCCCGCGCGACCGGTTCAAGGCGCTGTTCGACGGCGGCGTGTTCGCGGAGGTGAAGGTGCCCGAGCCGATCACCGATCCGCTCAACTTCCGCGACCAGAAGAAATACGTGGACCGGATCAAGGAAGCCCGCCGCAAGACCTCCGAAAAGGAGGCGATGCTGGTGGCCGAGGGCGAGATCGGACGCACGAAGATCGTCGCCGCCGGTCAGGATTTCTCGTTCATGGCGGGCTCCATGGGCATGTATGTCGGCAACGCGATCATCGCGGCGGCCGAACGGGCGGTGAAGCTGAAATGCCCGCTGGTGCTGTTCTCCGCCGCCGGTGGCGCGCGGATGCAGGAGGGAATTCTCAGCCTTATGCAGATGCCGCGCACCACCGTCGCGGTCGAGATGCTGCGCGAGGCGGGGCTGCCTTATATCGTGGTGCTGACGCATCCGACCACCGGCGGCGTCACCGCCTCCTACGCGATGCTGGGCGACGTGCAGATCGCCGAGCCGAACGCGCTGATCTGTTTCGCGGGGCCGCGCGTGATCGAGCAGACGATCCGCGAAAAGCTCCCCGAGGGGTTCCAGCGCGCGGAATACCTTCTTGATCACGGGATGCTCGACCGGGTGACGCCGCGCGGGCGCATGCGCGACGAGTTGATCGCCATCACCCGGATGCTGATGGGCCTGCCGCAGGCAGTGATGGCCGACCTGCCCGCTCCGGCGACTCCGGAACCGGCGGCGGCCAAGGAGGCCGAAGCCGCGAAGGCCGGATCGTCCCAGACCCCTGCGGCCACACCCGCCCCCGCCGCGTCAAAGGCGGGGCCGCCGAAGAAATGACCGAGGCACCCGGCTCCGACGCGATTCTCGGGCGGATGATGACGCTGCATCCCAAGGTCATCGACCTGACGCTCGACCGGGTGTGGCGACTTCTGGCGGCACTGGATCACCCCGAGCGGGGGCTGCCGCCGGTGATCCACCTCGCGGGGACCAACGGCAAGGGCTCGACCCAGGCTATGATCCGCGCCGGCCTCGAAGCGTCAGGCGACCGGGTCCATGCCTATACCTCACCGCATCTGGCGCGGTTTCACGAACGCATCCGCCTCGCGGGCGAGCTGATCTCCGAAGACGCCCTGACCGCGTTGCTCGACCGCACCCATGCGGCGAACGGCCCCGATCCGATCACCTATTTCGAGATCACCACGGCGGCAGCGCTTCTGGCCTTCGCCGAAACGCCCGCCGAATGGACGCTGCTTGAAACCGGGCTCGGCGGCAGGCTGGACGCGACCAACGTGGTCGAACGCCCGGCGCTCACTGTCATCACGCCGGTCGATCTCGACCACCAGCAGTATCTGGGCGAGACGATCGAGGAGATCGCAGGCGAAAAGGCGGGCATTCTCAAGCGCGGCGTCCCTTGCGTGGTGGCGCCCCAGCACGAGGCGGCGCTCGAGGTGATCGAGGCCCGCGCCGCCCGGCTCGGTGTGCCGTTGATGGTGCATGGCCAGCACTGGCACGTCACCACCGAGCGCGACCACCTCGTCTATCAGGATGAGCGGGGCTTGCTCGACCTGCCGCTGCCGCGTCTGCGCGGGCCGCATCAAATCGTCAATGCGGGCACCGCCATCGCAAGCTTGCGCGCGCTGGGCCGGAACGAGGCCGCAGCCGAGGCCGCAACCCGCGCCAATTGGCCCGCGCGGATGCAGCGGTTGTCGCGTGGCCCCTTGGTGGATCTTGCAGGCGAGGCCGAACTTTGGCTCGATGGCGGCCACAACCCGGCAGCAGGCAGCGTTCTGGCGCAGACCTTGGGCGCCCTGCCCCAACGGCCCACCCATCTGATCTGCGGCATGCTCAACACCAAGGACATCGTGGGCTATCTGCGCCCGCTCGCGGGCGTGGCGCAGGGGCTGCACGCCGTGTCGATTCCCGGCGAGGCCAACACCGTCCCCGCCGCCGACACCGCGCGGGCGGCCCGCGCGGCAGGCTTTGCCGAGACGACCAAGGCGGAAAGCGTGGCGCAGGCAATCCGCGCCATCACCGCGCGCGTCCCCTCCGCCCGCATCCTGATTTGCGGCTCGCTTTACCTCGCGGGCCACGCGCTGCGCGACAACGGATGAGGGTCGGGCCGGTGCCGCTCGCGGCTTTGGCCGCCGTGCTTGCCCTGCCCGCACAGGCTGTTGAGCTGCATTTTTGTTGGCGCGGTGGCGCGGGCTACACGATGACCGGCCTGATGGCCTTTCCCGACGCCCTGCTGAGCGCGCCCCGCGTCACCGAAGAGGATGTCACCCGCTTCGAGATCACCGGCTGGCACGAGGGCGCGCGCGTGGGCGGCTGGAGCCTCGCGGCGCTCACCCCGGATACGAGCTGGCGGCTCGAGTTCGATCCGGTGGAGCGGCGTTTCGTCATGCCCGGCATCGGTGTGTTTCAGGCATGGAACGCGGATGGCGGCGTTGCGGATTGCGGCACGCCGGGTTTCGGCTTCAATGCGGGCAGTGGCGGGCAGGACGTCTGCGTCGACGGACGATTCGTCACTGAATCGACAATTCCTTGGGAAACGCCGCTTTTCGCCGGACCCACACCTGTCAAGCCCGACTGCCTCAAGAATTTACAGCTTTCGGGCAACCTGCCCGAATTCGTGCAAACCCCAAGCTGAAAGACGTCGCGTCTTCAGCGGGCTATCCCCATGATCGGTCGCCTCCGCGCTTCGGCACCTTGAAATGACACAACAGCGCCAAAATCTCGCCCTGCGTTCAGGACGTTACGGAATTTCCCCCTGAGGTTGACCTGTTCATCCAAGGATGGGCATCTGGTTCGCAGGGGAACGAACCAAAGAGGCTCCCGACACCAAGATCAGAGTGTCGCATGGCCAATCTGGACAGTATGGAAGGAGGCCAAGGGAAGCGGCCTCCTTCAATTTTTCCGGTCATCCGCCCTAGCTGCGTCCCCAGCCTTCGGCCTGCATTTCCTCAAGGCGGCTCGCGGTGCGCTCGAACTCGAAGCTGCCCTCGCCCTCGACATAAAGAAAGGCCGGTGCCGCAGCGGCCGAGGCCACCAGACGGGTCTTGGCCTCATAGAGCGCATCAACGAGGGTCACGAAGCGCTTCGCCTCGTTGAAGTTCGACCGCGACAGGCGGGGGATGCCGTCAATCATCAGGATCTTCACCGCTTCGGCCAGCGCGAGGTAGTCGGCCGCGCCGAGAGGTTTGCCGCACAGCTCGTGAAACCCCGCCCTCGCGATGCCGTTGCGATATTGCGGCACTGTCACGTCGCGCCCCGAGACGCGCAGCACCAGAGGCTCGCCGCCCGGCGCGCCCGCGAGATCCTCCCAGATCGCGTCGAGCTTGGCGCGCGCGGTCGAATCACCCGGCATGATCCAGCTCTCCGATCCCTTGAGGCGCCCTTGCCGGTGATCGGTGGGGCTGGCAAGTTCCAACACCTCCATCCGTGCCTTCAGCTTTTCGATGAAGGGCAGGAAAAGCTGCCGGTTCAGCCCGTTCTTGTAGAGGTCGTCCGGCACCCGGTTCGAGGTGGTGACGATGGTCACACCCTGCTCGAACAGCTTCTCGAACAGGCGGCCGACGATCATCGCATCAGTGATGTCGGTGATCTGCATCTCGTCGAAGGCGAGGAAACGCAGCTCACCTGCCAGCCCCTCGGCCACCGGCGCAATGGCGTCGTCGACACCTCGGGCACGGGCCTTGTTCATGTCGGCATGGACCCGCTGCATGAAGGCGTGGAAGTGCCAGCGCGCCTTGGGCAGGTCGATCTCATCAAAGAGCAGGTCCATCAGCATCGACTTGCCGCGCCCCACGCCACCCCATAGGTAGAGGCCCCTCACCGGCTCGGGCGCTTTCGGCTTGCGGAACCAGCCGCCACGCTGCGGCTCGGGCTGCCGCGCGAGTTCGCGCGCGACGCGGTCGAGCGCCGGCAGGGCCGCCTCCTGCGCCGGATCGGGTTTCAGCGCACCGCTTTCGACACGGGCTCGGTAGGCGTCCTGTATGCTCATGCCGAGCGACATAGCCGCCGCTCGGCACATTGCAAAGCCGGGTCCGGCGCGGCAGCATCGGCCCCCTGAAGATCCGCCAAGCCGGGCCCGATGACGTGGCCGACCTCGCCACATTGCACGTGACCTGCTGGGCCGAGACCTATCCCGGCCTCCTGCCCGCCCAGGAGATCGCCCGCTACGACCGCGACCTGCGGCTGCGCCAATGGGAGCAGCAGATCGCCAAGGGCACGAGCCGGATCATGATCGCGCCGGGCGCGGGTTTCGCGCAGATCGGCCCGCAACGCGAGGCCGCGCTGGCGGCGCGCGGTGTCGAGGAAGAGCTCTACGCGCTCTACCTCTTGCGTACGGCGCAAGGAGCCGGGCTTGGCCGCGCGCTCTTTGCCGCGGCCTTCGGTCCCGCCCCCGGCCCGCTTTCTGCGATGGTGCTCGAGGGAAACGACCGCGCCTGCCGATTCTACGAGGCCACGGGCGCGCGGCTGGCCGAGCGCCGCCCCGAACGGATCGGCGATGCGCTGATCACGGATCTCCTCTACCTGTGGGACACGGCGCCTGCTCCTTGAAACGGGGCCATCCCACTCTTCAAATACTCGATCCAAAGGCCGCTACATGCGCATGGCATGGATTGACAGCACCGCGGGATCGCAGCCTAGATCGCGCATGACACGCCAGCCGCTCATCACTCCCGTTCTCGTCGCCGGATGCCTCATCGTGATGGTGGGTTTCGCCATCCGCGCGAGCTTCGGCGTGTTTCAGATCCCGGTGGCCGAGGAATTCGGCTGGCCGCGTGCGGAATTCTCGCTCGCCATCGCGATCCAGAACCTCGCCTGGGGCTTTGGCCAGCCGCTCTTCGCGGCGATGGCCGAGAAGGTCGGCGACCGCAAGGCAATCGTGCTGGGCGCTTTGGCCTATGCGGCGGGGCTGGTGCTGTCGGCGGGGGCGACGAGCCCGCTGCAGCACCAGATGCTCGAAATCCTCGTGGGATTCGGCATTGCTGGCACGGGCTTCGGGGTGATTCTCGCCGTGGTTGGCCGGGCGGCGTCCGATGAGAACCGCTCCATGGCGCTGGCGGTGGCGACGGCGGCGGGATCGGCCGGTCAGGTCTTTGGCGCACCGATGGCCGAGATCCTCTTGGGCTACATGACGTGGCAGTCGGTGTTCATCGTCTTCGCGGGGCTGATTCTCGCCACCCTGCTCGTGCTGCCGATGATGCGCTCGCCCGCGCCCGCCTCGACGGCGGAGTGGCAGGACAGCATGGGACGCGTTCTGGGCCGAGCCATACGCGACCCTTCCTATACGCTGATCTTCCTCGGCTTTTTCTCCTGCGGCTACCAGCTTGCCTTCATCACCGCGCATTTTCCTGCCTTCGTGACCGAGATGTGCGCGCCGATCGCGGCAGGGGGCGTTCTGGCGGGGATGGGCATCACCACCACGTCGGGCCTCGGCGCGGTGGCGATCTCGATCATCGGTCTGGCCAACATCGCAGGCACCTCGCGGCGGGCTGGGCGGGCAAGCGCTTCAGCCGCAAATACCTGCTGGCGGGGATCTACACGGGCCGGACGCTGGCGGCGGCGTGGTTCATCCTGACGCCCATGACGCCCGCAACCGTGCTGATCTTCTCGGGCGTGATGGGCAGCCTGTGGCTCGCCACGGTGCCGCTCACCTCAGGCCTCGTCGCGCATCTCTACGGGCTTCGCTACATGGGCACGCTCTATGGCATCGTGTTCTTCTCCCACCAACTCGGCAGCTTCATGGGGGTCTGGCTCGGGGGCCGGATGTACGACGCTATGGCAGCTATGAAGCGGTGTGGTGGGTCGGCGTTGGCGTCGGCGCGCTGTCGGCGATCGTGCACCTGCCGATCCGCGAGCGGCGCACGGCCCTCGCCTTGCCCGCCTGAGACCCGGCGCCTGCCTCAGTCCCGTGCGCCGAAGATCGCCGAGCCCACCCGCACATGGGTGGCGCCGCGCGCGATGGCGGCCTCGAAATCGCCGCTCATTCCCATCGACAGACCCGCAAGACCATTGCGCGCCGCCATCTCGCGCAGCATGTCGAAATGCAGCCCCGGCTCCTCCTCGGCGGGCGGAATGCACATCAGCCCCACCACCGGCAGGTCCAGCTCATGGCAGCGCGCCACGAATCGATCTGCCTCATCGGGCAACACCCCCGCCTTCTGCGACTCCGCGCCGGTGTTGACCTGCACGTAGAGCTCCGGACAGGCGCCCCGCTCCTGTGCCAGCCGCGCCAGCGTCTCGGCCAGCCGGGGCCGGTCGAGCGAATGGATCGCATGGGCGATCTCCACCGCGGCGCGCGCCTTGTTGGTCTGCAAGGGACCGATCACATGCAGCTCGACCCCGGGGAATCGCGGCGCGAGACTGCCCCAGCGGGTCTGCGCCTCCTGCACCCTGTTCTCGCCAAATACCCTGTGGCCGGCCTCGAGCACCGGCAGCACCCGGTCTTCGGGCTGCATCTTGGAGACGGCGACGAGGGTGACCTCGCCGGGGTCGCGACCGGCCGCGCTGGCCGCGCTGTCGATGCTGCTCCTGATCCGGTCGAGCGACATGCGTATCTCCTGATTGGTTCCGGTTTTCCATCTGACAAGTGTGTGACCCCGTTGCATCAATTATTGGGCAGGGCTGAGCGGGGGGGCCAAACTCCTTGAGTGTGAAGGGGGCGGTGCGCAATGAAAACCTCAATGCTGGCTCGACTGGCATTCTCGGGAATGCAAATACGAGGGAAAATCATGAAACGCATCCTGCTCGCCTCGGCCTCGATCGTGGCCTTTGCCGGCGCCGCCGCCGCTGAAATCACCTTCTCGGGTGAAGCCGCTCTGGGCTACAACGACACCGAAGCTCTCGATGGTGATGAAGATGCCGCCGGCAATCTCACCGTTGGCGATGATGACGCCGGCTTCTACTGGGACGCCGAGCTCGGCATCACGCTGAGCCAAGAGCTCGACAACGGCCTCGTCGCCGCCGCGACCGTCACCTCCGACGTCGTCGACAATGAGCTTGAAGGCGACATCTTCGCCGAAGGCTTCGTGCTGTCGCTGACCTCCGAGACCGCCGGCCTCTACTTCGGCGACACCGATCAGGCCGCCAACCTGCGCTGGGACGGCGTTTCGGAAATGGCCAATGACGGCTTCTCCGAGACCGACGGCGAGACCGTGCTGCGCGGTGACTTCATGGCCTATGGCTTGGACGTCTCGGTGTCGGCCCTCGTGGACGACAGCTTCGATGGCGACGAGGAAGGTGGCCTCGAAGGCACCGGCGACACCCTCGACCAGTACTCGGTCGGCGTGGCTGGCACCCTTGGCGCGTTCCAGATGAGCGCGGCCTACCAAGAAGAAGAGCGCGACTACGGCTTCGGCGGCGACGACTTCAACCCCAACCAGATCTTCGGCATCTCGTTCGGCGCGGCATTCGCCGGTGCTGACATCGACGTGGCCTATGCCCGTGAAGAAGACGAGAATGGCGACTCTGAGAGCTCGACTGGCATCGAAGCCGTCTACCCGATCGGCCCCGTCACCCTTGGCGCCTTCTACGTCTCCGAATCGGATCAGGATGACGGCTACGGCGTCGCCGTGGACTATGTCTCGGGCGCGCTCACCGTCACCACCGCCTATGAAGAAGTCGGCGGCGACGATGACTGGGCGATCGATGCCGGCTACGACTTCGGCATGGGCCTGAACTTCTTCGCCGGCGTGTCCGATGCGGGTGACGACTACTACGTCGCCGGCACCTACGCCCTGGCCGAAGGCGCACAGCTCCTCGTCTCCTACGGCGAGGACGACGACCGGGACTCCGAAGACGAGATCGGCGATCCCGAGTTCCAGGAAGGCACGACCGTCGAGGTCTCCTTCGAATTCTGATCCGACCGGATCACGACATCAGGCAAGGGCGGTCCTTCGGGGCCGCCCTTCGCTTTTGGGACCACGCATTCATGTGCGTGGGAGTGGCACAGCGGAGCGATGTGCAGTATCACCGCCAGCGGGCCGAAACGCCCCAGCCGAGCCCAGCCAGACTATCCGAGGGACCATACCATGTCGCGCTACACCGCCGCCGAGATCGAAGCCAAATGGCAGGCCGCCTGGGACGAGGCCGGCCTCTTCACCGCGCGGCGCAGCGCCGACAAGCCCAAATACTACGTGCTCGAGATGTTCCCCTACCCCTCGGGGCGGATCCACATGGGCCACGTGCGCAACTACACGATGGGCGACGTCATCGCGCGTCACAAGGTGGCGACGGGCACAACGTGCTGCATCCGATGGGCTGGGACGCCTTTGGCATGCCCGCCGAGAACGCCGCCATGGCGAGCGGAGGCCATCCCAAGGAATGGACCTACAACAACATCGCCGACATGCGCGCGCAAATGAAGCCGCTTGGCCTGTCGATCGACTGGAGCCGTGAATTCGCCACCTGCGACCCGGAATATTACGGCCAGCAGCAGGCGCTGTTCATCGACATGCTCGAAAAGGGCCTCGTCTACCGCAAGAACGCGGTCGTGAACTGGGACCCCGTGGACATGACCGTGCTCGCCAACGAGCAGGTGATCGACGGCAAGGGCTGGCGTTCCGGTGCCGACGTGGAGCGGCGCGAGCTGACCCAGTGGTTCTTCAAGATCTCCGAATACAGCGACGAGCTGCTCTCGGCGCTCGACGGGCTCGACGACTGGCCCGCCAAGGTCAAGCTGATGCAGGCCAACTGGATCGGCCGCTCGCGGGGCCTCGAGATGGCCTTCGGCCTCACCGAGACCACGCATGGCCATGACCGGATCGAGGTTTACACAACCCGTCCCGACACACTCTTGGGCGCGAGCTTCGTCGGCATCTCGCCCGATCATCCGCTGGCCCGCGCGCTGGAAGCCGAGCGCGAGGACGTCGCCGCCTTCTGCGCCGAGGCGCGCAGGGGTGGGACCACCGAGGAGGCGCTGGAGACCGGCGAGAAGCTGGGCTTCGACACCGGCCTCACCGTGCGGCATCCCTTCGACGAGGGCCGCGCGCTTCCCGTGTGGATCGCCAACTTCGTGCTGATGGATTACGGCACCGGCGCGATCTTCGGTTGCCCGGGCCATGACCAGCGCGACCTCGACTTCGCGCGCAAATACGACCTGCCGGTGATCTCGACCTTCGCCCCCGCCAAGGATGACGGGCAGGCGCTGGCCGAGGATGGCGGCCCGGCTTACGTGCCACCGAAATCCGAGCCTGTCATCTACATCCGCGGCTTTGCCGGCGAGACCGAGCAGAGCGGCGAGACCGCGATCGACGCCGCCATCGCTTTTTGCGAGGAGCACGGCGTCGGGCGCGGCGTCACCCGCTTCCGGCTGCGCGACTGGGGCCTGTCGCGCCAGCGCTACTGGGGCACGCCGATCCCGATCGTGCATTGCGCCGATTGCGGTGCGGTGCCCGAGAAGAAGGAGAACCTGCCGGTCCGCCTGCCCGACGACGTGAGTTTCGACGTGCCGGGCAACCCGCTCGACCGGCACCCGACATGGCGCGATGCCCCCTGCCCGCGCTGTGGCAAGGCGGCACGCCGCGAAACCGACACGATGGACACCTTCGTCGATTCGTCGTGGTACTTCGCGCGCTTCACCTCGCCCCGCGCCGAAACGCCGACCGACATGGCCGAGGCCGAGTACTGGATGAACGTCGATCAGTATATCGGCGGCATCGAGCACGCGATCCTGCATCTCCTGTACTCGCGCTTCTTCGCGCGCGCGATGCACGCGACCGGCCACCTGCCCGAGAAGGCGATCGAGCCGTTCAACGCGCTCTTCACCCAAGGCATGGTCACGCACGAGATCTACCAGACTCGCAACGCCAATGGTCGGCCGGTCTATCACCTGCCCGAGAGCGTCGAGAACGGTGCGCTGAAAGACAGCGGCGAAAAGGTCGAGATCATCCCCTCGGCCAAGATGTCGAAGTCGAAGAAGAACGTGGTCGATCCCGACGCGATCCTCGCGCAGTACGGTGCCGACACCGCGCGCTGGTTCGTGCTGTCCGACAGCCCGCCCGAGCGCGACGTGGAGTGGACCGCCTCGGGCGCCGAGGCCGCGCACAAGCACCTCGCCCGGGTCTGGCGCATCGCAGACGAAGTCGCTGAGGCCACGGACGGCGACACGGACGCCGACGAGGATTTGCTGCGGCAACTGCACCGCACGATCCGCGACGTGACGCTCGGGCTCGAGAGCTTCGGCTTCAACGCCGCGATCGCCAAGCTCTATGCCTTCACCTCGGTGCTGTCGAAATCGTCCGCTTCGGCCGGGACGCGCCGTGTGGCCGCCCGCACCCTCGCGCAGCTGATGTCGCCGATGACGCCGCATCTCGCCGAGGAGATCTGGACGCGTCTAGGCGGTGAGGGCTTCGTCGCCTCCGCGCCTTGGCCGGTGGCCGAGGAGCGGTTCCTCGTCGAGGACAGCGTGACCCTGCCGATCCAGATCAACGGCAAGCGCCGCTCCGAGATCACCGTGCCCAAGGCGATGCCCAAGGACGAGATCGAGGCACTGGTGCTGGGCGACGAGGCGGTGTCGAAGGCACTCGGCGGAGCGCCCCGAAAAAGCTCATCGTGGTGCCGGGCCGG
This sequence comes from Limimaricola cinnabarinus LL-001, assembly GCF_000466965.1. GTDB lineage: Bacteria > Pseudomonadota > Alphaproteobacteria > Rhodobacterales > Rhodobacteraceae > Limimaricola > Limimaricola cinnabarinus. Next base: position 19,782 of record NZ_BATB01000039.1, on the reverse strand, counting down.
ATCGTCAATGTGGTCGTCTGACCCTTCGCGCCGCCGCTGGCTCTTGGGCGCGCTGGCGCTCGGCGGCTGCGGGTTCACCCCCGCCTTCGGGCCGGGCGGCGATGCGGCGCGGCTGCATGGCAAGGTACGGGTCGAGGCCCCGGCCACCTTTCTGGGCTACCTGCTCCGCGCGCGGCTGCTCGACCGGCTCGGCCCGGCCGAGGCCCCGCGCTACGTGCTGACGCTGGAGACCTCCGAAGAGGTCGAACAGGCGGCGGTCAGCGCCGAGGGCGCGGTGCTGCGCTACCGGCTTCTGGGCCGCGCTGAATACGAGCTGCGGCCTCTGGATGACGACCCGGCGCTGGCGCGCGGCACGGTCGAGGATTTCGCGGGATACTCCGCCACGCTCGGCACCGTCGCCTCGGAGGCCGCCGAGCGAGACGCACGCGAGCGTCTGGCCAGATTGCTGACCGTCCAGATCACGACGCGGCTTCTGGCCGTGCCCGCGCCGGAATGAAACTTTCGGCGCGCGATTCGGCGGCCTTCTTCGCCAAGCCCGACCCCAAGGTGGCGGCGGCGCTGATCTGGGGCGAGGACGCGATGCGCGTGGCGCAGCGCCGCGCCGAAGTGATCACGGGCCTCGCCGGTCGCGAGGCCGAGGCCGAGATGCGGCTGAGCCGCCTGCCCGCCGCCGATCTGCGCCGCGAGGCCGCGCTGCTGATCGATGCGGTCAAGGCGCAGGGCTTCTTTCCGGGCCCGCGCGTGGTCTTCGTCGAGGGCGCGACCGACGGGCTCGCGCCGCTGTTCGACGCGGCCCTCAAGGACTGGGCCCCCGGCGACGCGCAGATCCTCGCCACGGCCGGGCAGCTTCCCGCCCGCTCGGCGCTGCGCAAGCTGTTCGAGGCGCATCCTCGGGTGGTCAGCATCGGCATCTATGACGATCCGCCGGGCCCCGAGGAAATCGCGGCGATGCTGGCCGCCTCGGGCGTGCCCGATCCCGACGTCGACGGTCGCGCGCTGCTGCAGGATCTGTCGCGCGCCCTCGATCCAGGGACGTTCCGCATGACGATGGAAAAGCTCGGCCTCTACAAGCATGGCGACGCCAGCCCCACCACGGCGGCCGACATCACTGCCGTAGCCCCACGCTCGACCGAGGCCGAAACCGACGCGCTGCTTGCGGTGGTGGCGGAGGGGCGCGCGCCGCAGATCGCGGCGTTGCTGCGCCGTCTCTATGCGCAAGGCACCACGCCGGTGTCATTGTGCATCATGGCGCTCCGCCACTTTCGGCAACTGCACAGCGTGGCGAGCGATCCCGCCGGGCCGGGACAGGGCATCGGCCGGCTGCGCCCGCCGGTCTGGGGACCGCGCCGAGATGCGATGCTGCGCCAGGCCTCGGGCTGGGGTGCCGCGCGACTGGAGCGGGCGCTGGCGCTTCTGATCGAGACCGACCTGCAACTGCGCTCGGCCAGCCGCGCCCCGGCGCAGGCTTTGGTCGAGCGGGCCCTGATCCGGCTGGCGATGATGGCGCGCCGCTGAGAGGCTTGGCCGGCGGCTTTTCCCGCGCACCACCGCAGCGGCGACGCTCGGCGCACCCTTGCCAAATCCTTGCCTTCAAACGCAAAACAGCGGACCCGAAGGTCCGCCGTTCCGCTCATCCGGCCCGAAAGCCGGATGATCCTGAAATCAGGAGTCGTCCGAAGCGGCCAGAGCGACCAGACCAGCAACGGCGGCCAGCGGCAGCAGGTAGCCGAGGGGGCCGGACAGCGAGCCGCGAGCGGCGGGGGCTTCGGGCTCGACCACGACAACCGGGGGCTCAACGATTTCGACGGCCAAGCCACCGGCGAAAGCCGAAGAGGCGGTCAGGGTGCCAGCGACGGCGGCGGCGACGAGGGTCTTGGTGAGGCGCATGTCTCTACTCCAGTTGATAACAAAGCGTTAGGTCGCTATAGCCAAGATAGGTGTATCACACAAGCTGGATGACCAGTTCTCACCCTCCCAAAAACCAAACTAAAGGTCGCTGCTGCGCAAATATGCAACAGTCTGACTGACGAACTGACGCGACGAAACGACCTCTCCGGCATCGTCGAGCCAGTAATAATTGTCGAAGATCAGTGCCGCACCCTTGCAGGACTCGTCGAACCGGCGGGCCGTGATCCGGCGCTGCCCCAGAACGACGGACTCGACTCCCTTCGGGGTCACGGTGCAGTCGAACTCGGCCCGTTCGATTCGATCCAAACCATCAAGCGTCTCGTGCACTCGCAAGGCCTGCCCGCCACCGGCGCGCAGCGCCGCCCGGCTCTGGCGCGTCTCCGCGGCCATCAGGTCGTGGCCGAGACCTCGGGTCGAGACCAGCATCCCGTCGCGCATCGTGTAGGTGAGACCGCCCGGACCTGCGAAAGTCGCCGAAGCGCCGTTGTCGACCAGCCGCTGCGCCGTACCGGTCAGGCCCAGCGTGTTGAGATCGACCCGTCTCAGCGTCTCAGGATCGACCGCGCCTGCCGGGGCGCCTGCCGCCGGGGTGGCAGCCTGCTGCGTACCCACCAGCGGCGCGACCGCCGTTTGCAGAGCGCCGCTAAGATCCGCGGCACCGCCGCAGCCTGCCAGGAGCGCCATCCCGAGCAGCCCGCCCGTCATTCTGATCCGCATTGTCATTTCCAGAACCGCCCCCAGCCGTCATCGAGATCGTTGAGATGCCCGTCGCGGACCACCTCGTAAAGCCGCCCGTCGACGCGCAGCTTGGCGCCACCGTCGCGCTGCAGCGAAGCGAGCGAGGTCGAGGCTTCGCGCCGCGTCGGCTGGCCCACCACGTAGTCGAGCGGGATCGACACCCGGATGCCCTTGTCGAAGGAGCCTTCGCCATAGGCCTCGAAAGGCACGTCGGTCAGGGTGAAATAGGCCCCCACGGCCCAGCCGTTCTCGAATTCGCGGTCGAGCGTCACGGTCGCGCCCAGTCGCCCGCAAGGTAGCGGCCGACATCGAGTTGCCCGTAGAAGCGGTTGTCGAAATCGTAATAGGCCGAGGCATGGCCGGTCACCACGTCGTAGTCCTGAAAGCCGAAGCCGAGATCGAAATCACGCTGGCGCGCATAATTCACCTCGGCACCGAGGCCGAGGCGGCTGTCGGCAGGCTTCCACAGCACCTCGGTCGAGAGACCGCCGTACATTTCCTCGAGATAGCCGCCGGTGGCGCGGGTATAGACGTCGGGCATGGCCCGTCCGTAGTGGGCCAGCGTCAGGTCGCGGATGCCGGTGGTGCCCTGATCGGCATAAAGGGCGGCGTTGCGGCGCACCGGGTAGGGTTCGTCGCCTTCGGCAACCACCAGCTCGGGATTCTCACGGTTGGTATAGAGCTGCTGGCGCAGCGTGCCCGAGGCCACGATGCTGTCGGTGATCTCGTAACGGCCGCTAATCTGCGCGCCGAGTTCGACCTGGAATGGGTCGTCGCCGTTGAACACCGTGATCCGGGCATAGGGCGCCAGACCGTAGGAGAAGCGGTCATCGACGCGAGGCAGATCGACGAGGCCCGCGGCCGGTCCCGCATCCGTCAGCACCAGCCGCTCCGACAGCGCCTGCGTGCCGCCGGCGGTGTCGGAGAAGGTCTCGATGTCGGAACGGTTCAGCGTCACCGCCGACAGCGGCACGCCGCGCTGCATCGGCTCGAGCGTGAAGCGTTCGATCGAATCGGGCAGGCCGAGGCTCAACATGCGCGCGATGCGCCCCATCGCCTGCGCTTCGGCGCGGTAGCGGGTGTTGGTGTAGCGCAGGCGCACGGCGCGGTCTGACAGCTGGATCGAGGACAGCTCGACCCCTTCGGCGGCGAGCGCCTGCTGCAGCGCCGTCCCGATGGTCGCTTCGGGAATCACCGCCCGGTCCCACGTGCTGGCGGCGCGGGCGTCGCCTTGGCGAATACGGATCGGCGAAGGCGCGGGATCGAGGCCGGGGCCGAAGGGCCGCTCGGAAGGATCGATCAGGAAGGTGCCAGTGAAGGCGAGCTCGGAGCCATAGAGCCACGACGCGCCGAGTTGCACGCCGGGCAGCGGGCGGTAGACCACGCCATAGTTGAGCGAGGAGTCGCGCTCGATCAACTCCAGCTCGGTTTCGCGCTCATAGGCATCCGAGGCGTATTCGACCTTCACCGTCAGATCGTCGGTCGCGGCGTATTCCATGCCGCCGAACAGCGCGGCATCCCCCTTGAAGAGCTGATCGACGGCGAATGTGCCGCCTTCGCCGAAATCGAGGCCGGGGCGCTCGTCGAACTCCGAGGAGAGCACGCCGAGCGGGTTGTCGAAGCCGCCCTGCGACCCCAGACGCCCCCACCCCAAGCCGGCGGTCACCCGCAGCTTGTCACCGAAGGTCTTGGTGGCCACGAGGTATTCGGCGCCGTAGGCGCCGGTGCCCAGAAAGTCCTGCAGGCCCACCGCGAAGGCGGGCAGGATCGCGGTTTCGTCGTTGAAGCGATAGCGCAGGTCGAAGCTGCGATCGAAGTAGTCTTCGATCTGGCCCTCGGACCCTGGCAGGGTGTAATCATCGATCCTGCTGTAACGGAAGCTGCCCGAAAGGCCCGGTAGCAGCTGGAAGGTGAAGGTGGTCCGGACCTGTCCGTCGAATCCGCCGATGGTCGCCGCGATCTGTCCGTCCTTGGCGCTCAGCGCCGAGGGCATTTCGATCAGACCCGGCGTGCCGTACAGCGTATAGCTCAGCCCGCGGTCCGAAACCGCCTGGGCGTGGACCGCCCCCGTCGCCAAGAGAGCCAGAAGGCTCGCCGCCCCGCCCCGGCGCATCGCTCTGATCGTCATCTCTTGCTGCACTCCCTGCTCGCTCGGCGCACAGTAGCGAGGCGCACGGCCAAATGAAAGCAAGCGACCGTCTCAGCCCCGCGCCGTCGCCCATGCCGCCGCCCCGCGCCCCGCATGGGCTCCCGTCGCAAGGCAGGCGGTGAGCAGATAACCGCCGGTCGGTGCCTCCCAGTCGAGCATTTCCCCGGCGGCGAAGGTGCCGGGCCGGTCGCGCAGCATCAGCGCGTCGTCCAGCGCCTCGAAGCGCAGCCCGCCCGCCGTCGAGATCGCCTCGTCGAGCGTATGCGGCCCGGTGAGCGGCACCGGCAGCGCCTTGATCCGCGCGGCCAGCGCCGCCGCCTCCCCCGGCAGGGGGCGGGCGAACTCGTGCAGCAGCGCAAGCCGCACCGGGTCGAGCTTCAGCGCCTTGCGCAGGTGGTTCGACAGGCTCGCCTTGCCGCGCGGTGCCTGCAGCCGCCGGGCGACATCTGCCTCGTCGAGATCGGGCAGCAGGTCGAGCGCCAGCGCCGCGCCGTCGCGCAGCTCCGCCGAGACGGCATAGATCCCGCCGCCCTCCAGTCCCCGCGTCGAGACCACGCATTCGCCCCGCACCCGGCGTGTCCCGGCGATCAGCGCCACGGGTTTGACGGGGGCCCCGAAATGGGCGCGCATGTGATCCGACCACGCGACGCCGAAGCCCATATTGGCCGGGCGGAACGGCGCGACATGACCGGGCATCAGCGCAGCCCAAGCCCCGTCCGAGCCCAGCCGCGCCCAGCTCGCCCCGCCCAGCGCCAGCACCGTGACATCCGCCGCCTCGGCCTGTCGCCCCTCGGGCGTGTCGAACAGAGCCGCCGCCCCGTCCCAGCCTGCGAAGCGCCAGCGCGTTCGCAGCACCACCCCCGCCGCGGCCAGTCGCGCCAGCCAGGCCCGCAGCAAGGGCGAGGCCTTCATCGCCTCGGGAAAGACCCGCCCGGTCGAGCCGGTGAAGACCGCCTGCCCCAAGCCCCGCGCCCAGTCCTGCACCCGCTCGGGGCCGAACGCCTCAAGCGCGGCGCGCAACGCCTCGGGTCGCGCGCCATAGGCCGCGTCGAAGGCTTCGCGCGGCTCGGCCTTGGTCATGTTCAGACCCGATTTTCCCGCCATCAACAGCTTGCGGCCCATGGTCGGCATCTGCTCGGTCATGCTCACCTGCAGACCGGCGCGCGCCAGCTCTTCGGCGGCCATCAGCCCCGCCGGTCCGCCGCCGATCACCAGTGCCCGCGCCATCGCCGCCCTCCTGCGGCCCCGCGCCGCGCTTGCCGGGGCGCGCATGGCGCCCCATCTCTTCCCCATGCCAAGCCGCCGCGAAAAACGCCAGACCGAGGCCCGGGCCGTCGCCACGCCGCGCGCCGTGCCGATCTGCGCGCTGTGCGAACGCCCGATCCCCGAAGGCGTGCCGCAAAGCTCGCATCACCTCGTGCCCAAGATGAGGGGCGGCACCCACGGCCCGCAGGTGCTGCTGCACCATATCTGCCACAAGGAGATCCACGCGACGCTGTCGGAGACCGAGCTGGCGCGCGCCTACAACACGCCTCATGCGCTGCGCGCGCATCCCCGGCTCGAGAAGTTCATCGCATGGGTGTCGAAACGCCCGCCGGCGTTTTCCTCGAAGGTGCCGGGGCGACGCCGCGCCCGCGATTGAGGGCCCGCGCCCCGCGAGGCGTCCTAGATCAGGCCGATCCGCCGACGGATCGTCTCGTCGCGCAGCGACACCTCCCGGCCGACCTGATCCGAGGCCTTGTCCGAACACATCCAGGCCAGCGCCTTGGCGGGCCATTCGGGCGGGATATGCACCGACCAGTCGAGCCGGCTCACCGCGTTGATGCCACTCGCCTTGATTTCGCGCTGCATTTGCGTGGCCACCGTGCCGGGTGACAGCCCCATCGCGCGGATGCCCCGGCCCCGGTATTCGAGATCGAGCGAAGCCGTGAGCATCGCCGCCCCGGCCTTGGAGGCGCAATAGGCCGACCAGCCCTCGACCGCGTTGTGCGCCGCCCCCGACGACACGGTGATGATCGTGCCGCCGCCCTGTTCGAGCATCACCGGCAGTGCCGCGCGCATGCCGTTGAAGACCCCCTTGAGGTTGATGTCGATCACCTTGCCCCAAGCCTCGGGGTCGAGCGTCCCCATGGCGCCGATCGGCTCGATCGCGCCGGCATTGTTGACCATCACGTCGAGCCGGCCGAATTCCTTGACGCAGGCCTCGATCGCCGCCTCGACTTCCCAGTAGCGGCTGACGTCGCAGGGGATGGCAAGGCCCGCTTCGCCCAGCTCCTTGGTGATGTCCGACAGCGCCTCGGCGCTGCGCGCAAGCAGCGCGACGCGCGCGCCTTGGGCCGCGAATTCCCGCGCGGCGGCCGCACCGATGCCCCGGCTCGCCCCGGTGATCAGAACCGTCTTCCCCTGCATCGCATCCTCCCCGGCGCTTTGATCTTTCGTCCAGCCTAGCGGGGGCCTAGTCTCCGGTCCAGACACGCCGGTCCCCCGGCGGAGCGGGCCGGGCCCGTGGATCGCGATTGCAAGGAGGGCCCGAAATGGCCGCATTGTCGAAAACCGCGCCGATCGGCGCGCTGTTCCTGCTGGCAGGGGCCGCGCAGGCCGAAGTCACCGCCGAGCAGGTCTGGCAGGACTGGCAGGAGGGCGCGCGCCGCCTCGGAGAGACCCGGATCGAGACCGGCGCCGAAGACCGCGCAGGCGACACACTCACCATCACCGATCTGGTGCTGACGATGCAGGGCGAGGACGGGACGCTCATCGCCCGCCTGCCGCGGATCGTCTTCACCGAGACCGGCGACGGCACGGTCGAGATCGGCATGTCCGACAGCTACCCGATCATCATCACCGGCACCGATGAGGCAGGCTTCGAGTCCGAGATCGACCTCTCGGTGCGACAGACCGGCCTCGCCCTCACGGTGAGCGGCGACCCCGATGCGATGCGCTACGACTATACCGCCAGCCGCTATGCGCTGACGCTCAACGAGATCACCGAGGCCGGCGAAATGGTCCCCGCGGAGGGTCTCTTCGCGCTCAATGCCCTGAGCGGCAGCTACCTCGCGCAAACCGGGGCGGACGGGCTGCGCCGCACCGGCTACGACATCGCCGCCGAGACGCTGGAGATCGCGCTGGAGGGCGAGGACGCCGAAACCGGCGGCACGTTTTCGATCGATGCCAGCGTTGCCGAGATCGCCATCGACGGCGCCCTGTCTCTGCCCGAGGGCATGGATGAGGCCGAGGCGCTGCCCGAGGGCTTCTCGCTCGCCTTCGACTATGCCACCGGGCCGGCCTTGGTGGAGTTCGACGGAGAAGGCCCGCAGGGCCGCGCCGCCGGCACCGCGCGCACCGGTTCGAGCGAGGTGAGCCTCGCGCTCGACCCGGCCCGCGCCAGCTATGCCTCCTCGACCAAGGGCCTGACGCTGACGCTCACCGACGGGCCGCTGCCCTTCCCGCTCGAGGCCTCGGTGGCCGAATACGGCTTCGCCCTCGACGCGCCGCTGGCGGCGGACGAGGCGGCGCAGGATCTCTCGGCGCGCGTGACGCTCGACAGCCTGACCCTGAGCGACCCGATCTGGGCGCTGTTCGACCCTTCGGCGATCCTGCCGCGCGATCCCGCGACGCTGATCCTCGAATTGTCGGGCACCGCGCGGCTGCCGCAGGACCTCACCGATCCTGAAACCGCCGAAGCCGTGGGCGAAGAAGCCGCGATGGCCGAAGCCGCGCCCGAGATCGAGAGCCTTACGCTCGACCGGCTGGTGCTGCGCCTCGCCGGAGCCGAGGTGCTGGGCGACGGCGCCTTCAGCTTCGACAACAGCGATTTCGAGACCTTCGCGGGCTTTCCGCGCCCCGAGGGGCAGATCGACCTTCGGATCACCGGCCTGAACGGGCTGATCGAGAATCTCTCCCGGCTCGGCGTGATCCCCGCCGAGCAGCTGATGGGTCCGCGGATGATGCTGGGCCTGTTCACCACGCCGGTGGGCCATGACGAGCTGACCTCGACCATCGAGATCAATGCGGAAGGCCATGTCATCGCCAACGACCAGCGGATCAAGTGAGACCCTCGCCCGCGCCGTCGCTTTCCAGCGGGGCGCGGGCGCGCTAGATGCACGGGCGACAGCCCGAAAGGATCGCCCCATGACCGTATCGCTCGCCGACCTGACCGACCGGATGCTCGCGGCGGCCCGCCGCGCCGGGGCCGACGCCGCCGACGCGGTGGCGGTGGACGGCACGGCCCTGTCCATCGACGTGCGCGACGGGCGGCTCGAACAGGCGGAACGCTCCGAGGGCGTCGATATCGGCCTGCGGGTACTGATGGGCCGTCGTCAGGCGGTGGTGTCGTCGTCGGACGCGCGCGACGCGACCATTGAAACCATGGCCGAACGCGCCGTTGCCATGGCGCGCGAAGCCCCAGAGGACCCGCATGCGGGCCTTGCCGATCCCGCGCAGCTGGCCCGCGACACCGACTCGTCGCGGCTCGAGATGTACGACCCCTCGCCTGAGCCCGATCCTGGGGCGCTCGAGGAGGATGCGCGCCGCGTCGAGGCCGCCGCGCGCGGCGTGGAGGGCGTGACGCAGGTGCAGGGCGCGACGGCGGGCTATGGCCACCGGCGCATTCACATGGCGGCCAGCAATGGCTTTTCGGGCGGCTATGAGAGGTCGGACCGGGCGATCTCCTGCGTGGCGGTCTCGGGCAGCGGCACCGGGATGGAGCGCGACTGGGACGGCGACAGCCGCATCTTTCAGGCCGACCTGAAGAACCCCGAGGAAATCGGGCGCCTCGCGGGCGAACGCGCCGTGGCCCGGCAGAAGCCGCGCCGTCCGCGCACCGGCAAATACCCCGTCCTGTTCGACGAGCGGATCTCTTCCTCGCTGATCGGCCACCTGCTGGCCGCCGCCAACGGCGCGGCCATCGCGCGCGGATCGAGCTGGCTTCTGGGCCGCGAGGGCAGCCAGGTGCTGCCGAGCGGCCTGTCGCTGATCGAGGAGCCGCACCGCCCCCGCGCCTCCGGCTCGCGGCTGTTCGACGGCGAAGGCCTGCCCACCGCCGAGCGGGCCGTGGTCGAGGACGGGGTGCTGACGGGCTGGATCCTCGATCTGGCCACCGCGCGCAAGCTGGGGCTCACGAGCACCGGCAACGCCGCGCGCGGCACCTCGGCGCCGCCATCGCCTTCGGTCACCAACCTGCGGCTGACCCAAGGGGCGGCGAGCCGCGAGGACCTGATTGCGCAGATGGGCACCGGGCTTCTGGTCACCTCGATGATCGGCTCGACCATCAACCCCAACACCGGCGATTACTCGCGCGGGGCCTCGGGCTTCTGGGTCGAGAAGGGCGAGATCCTCCATCCGGTCAACGAATGCACCATCGCGGGCAACCTGCGCGACATGCTCATGACCCTCGTGCCCGCCAATGACGCGCGCACGCATCTGAGCCGCATCGTGCCCTCGCTTCTCGTGGACGGGCTAACCCTTGCAGGCGACTGATCACAGCGAGGATCTGGCGCTTCTGGTTGCCGCGGCCCAAGCGGCGGCGGCGATCGCCATGGAGTTCCGCACCCCCGAGGTCTGGGACAAGCCCGATGGGGCGGGGCCGGTCTGCGAGGCCGACCTCGCGGTGGACGCGATGCTGCGCGCGCGGCTCGGCGCGGCGCGGCCCTCTTATGGCTGGCTTTCGGAGGAAACGGCGGACGCGCCGGAGCGGCTCGCGGCCGAGCGGATCTTCATCGTCGATCCGATCGACGGCACCCGCGCCTATCTCGAAGGCAGCGCCGACTGGGCGCATTCGCTCGCCGTGGCCGAGCACGGACGGATCACCGCCGCCTGCGTGCTGCTGCCCAAGCACGGCCTGCTCTATACCGCGACGCTGGGGGGTGGCGCGTTTCTCAACGGTGCGCCGATCCGCGCCAGCGACCAGACCGACCCTGCGCGCGCCACGCTGCTCGGGCCGCGCCTCGCGATGAGCCCCGAACAGTGGTCGGGCGGCGACGTGCCGCCGGTGCGCCGCGCCTTTCGCTCGGCGCTGGCGTGGCGGCTGTGCCTGCTGGCCGAGGCGCGGTTCGACGCGATGCTGACGATCCGCCCCACATGGGAATGGGACATCGCCGCCGGCTGCCTGATCCTGACCGAGGCGGGTGGCACCGCCACCGACCGGCGCGGCGCCGTGCTCACGTTCAACAAGCCGGTGCCGCAAAGCGACGGCGTGCTGGCGGGGGGCGCGCTGCATGGCGTGCTGCTGCCGCTTCTGGACCCCGCCGCCGCTTGACCCGGCCCCTTCGACGCGTAATTTGCCCCCGAGCCCCCAACCCGAGGATACCCCATGACCCAGCGCCTGCATCTCGTCTTCGGCGGCGAGTTGACCGACCCGTCGCAGAACGTATTCCGCAGCACCGAGGACATCCACATCGTCGGCATGTTCCCCGACTACGCCTCCGCCTACAACGCGTGGAAGACCGAGGCGCAGCGCACCGTGGACAACGCCCACATGCGCTACTTCATCGCCCATATCCACCGCCTGCGCGATGAGGAGGCCGCCGCCTCGCCGACCGAGGAACTCGGCAGCTGAGACAGCCGCCCGCCGATCCCGCGCGGCGGCCCGAGGGGCCGCTGGTCTGGGTGCATTGCCCCGACCCCGAGCGCAGCCGCGCCGCCATGGCGCTGGCGCGGCGGCTCGAGGAGGAGCGCGAGCCGGTGACCTTGCTGCTCACGGCGGCGGCGCGGCAGCGCGACGCGCCGCGCAACATGCTGCAATGGCCGCCGTTTCTGGACAGCCGCGCCGCCACGCAGGAGTTTCTCGGGCGCTGGCGGCCAGATCTGTTGATGTGGATTCGCGGCCCGGTTCAGCCGTCTCTTCTGTCCGAGACGGCCCGTGCCGGCATCCCGGCCCTGCTGGTCGATGCGGAAGCCGAGACCGCCATGCTCGCAGGCGGCGGCTGGCGGCCGGGCGCGCGGCGCGCTGCCTTCGAGGTGTTCAACCGGGTGATGGCGATCGACGGGACGGCGGCGGCGCGATTGCGCCGCATCGGCGTGGCGCCCGACCGCATAGAGATTACCGGACGGCTCGATGACAGCCGCCCCCTGCCCGGCTGCCACGAGCGCGACCGCGCCGATCTCGCCCATGCAATCGGCCCGCGCCCGGTCTGGCTCGTGGCAGGCGCGGTCGAGGACGAGCTGACCGCCATCGCCATCGCGCAGCGGCAGGCCAGCAAACGCGCGCACCGGCTGCTGCTGATCCTCGCCCCGGCCAGCGAAACCGCCGCGCCGCGCATTGCGCGATCCCTGCGCGAACAGGGGTTCATCGTGGCCGAGCGCGGCGAAGGGGCCGAGCCCGACGAGGCGACCGAGATCTACGTCGCCGACGGGCCGGGCGAGATCGGGCTTTGGTACCGGCTCGCGCCGATGACGATGATGGGCGGCACGCTGTCGGGCCTGCCCTGCCGCGACCCTATGGAGCCCGCCGCCCTGGGCTCGGCGGTGCTGCATGGCCCTCAGCAGGCCCGGTACGCGGATGGCTACGCCCGGCTCACCGCCGCGGCCGCCTGTCGCGGCGTGCGCGGCCCCGCCGATCTGGGCTTTGCGGTCGAGGCGCTGCTGTCGCCCGACCGGGCGGCGCTGCTGGCGCGCGCGGCATGGGGCGTGGCCACCGCGGGGGCCGAGGCCACGAACCGGGCGATCGACCTCATCCACACCGCGTTGGAACGCGTCGCATGAAACCGCCCCTGTTCTGGGATGGTGACCCCGCCCGGCCCGGCCCGCGCGCCCGTGCCCTCGCGCCGCTCGCCGCGCTCTATGCCGCCGCCACCGCACGGCGTGTCGGGCGTCCGGGCTGGCGCGCACCGGTGCCGGTGATCTGCGTGGGCAACCTCAACGCGGGCGGCACCGGCAAGACGCCGACCGTCATCGCGCTGGTACAGCGCCTCGCGGCGCGCGGCGTCATCGCCCATGTGGTGAGCCGGGGCCATGGCGGGCGGCTGGAAGGGCCGGTGCGGGTCGAGGAGCGGCACCACTCCGCCGCCGATGTCGGTGACGAGCCGCTTCTCCTCGCGCCTTCGGCCCGGTCTGGGTCGCGCGCGACCGCGCGGCGGGGCGCGGGCGGCGGTGGCGGCGGGCGCGCAGGTGCTGATCCTCGATGACGGGTTCCAGAACCCCGCTCTCGACAAGGATCTGTCGATCGTCGTGGTCGATGCCGCGCGCGGCTTCGGCAACGGGCGGGTGATCCCGGCGGGCCCCCTGCGCGAGCCGGTGACAGCGGGGCTCGCGCGGGCCGACTTGGTGCTGTCGATCGGCGGCGCGGGCCAGCAGGCGGGCTTTGCGGCGCGCTGGGGCGCGGCTCTGGGCGATCTGCCGCATTTGACGGGCCGCCTCGCACCGCTTGCCACCGGCATGGTCTGGGACCGAATGCCCGTGCTGGCCTTTGCGGGCATCGGCCATCCGGAGAAGTTCTTTGCCACGCTGCGCGGCCTTGGCGCCGATCTGCGCCGGGCCGAGGCGCTGGGCGATCACCAACCGCTGACGCCGGCGCTGATGGCGCGGCTTGAGCAGGAGGCGCGCGCGCTTCCCGCGCAGCTCGTGACAACGGAAAAGGACGCGGTGCGTCTGCCCGCGTCCTTTCGGTCCAAGGTCCTGACGCTGCCGGTGCGGCTCGAATGGGACGATGCCGCCCCGCTCGACGCCGCGCTCGACCGGCTGGAGCTTATTCCTCGATAAGTCCGTCGATGATCTCGGCCATGTCCGGCCAGGCCATGTTGGAATACTTCTCGCCGTTGATGAGGAAGGTCGGGGTCGAGTTGATCTCGTCGGCTTCGGCGTTTTCCTCGTACCAGCTGACGAGTGCCTGCGCGGTGTCGCCATCGGTGAGGCAGGCCTCGAGCTGGGCTTCCTCGATCCCGGCCGAGAGGCCGATGGCGCGCAGCTTGGCCGCGATCGCCGCCGGATCGCCGCCGCCGGCCCAGTCGCGCTGCTGGTCATAGAGCATGTCGGAAATGCCGAAGAACTTGGTCTCGCCGCCGCAGCGCGCGATCATCGACGCCCAGAGGCCGGGACGGTCGAAATAGACCTCGCGGTAGACGAAGCGCACCTTGCCCTCGTCGATGTAGTCCTTGAGCTGCGGATAGCTGGTCTCGTGCCAGTTTTGGCAATGCGGGCACGTGTAGGAGGCGTATTCCATCACCGTGACCGGCGCGTCCTCGGCGCCCTGCACCATCTCGACGATGCCCTCTTCGACAGAGGCCCCGTCTTCATCGCTGGCCATGTCCTGATCGGTGTCGGCGTTCGAGGTGGCGGTGCCGCTTTCGGTGACGGTCGTCTCCGCTTCGGCCTCCATCTCCGAGTCGTCCTCGACAGCGCCGTCCGTCTCGACTTCGATCGCCGTCTCGGTTTCGGCCATGGCACCGGTGCCCGACTCGACCTCGGCCTCGGTCTCGGCCTCCGTCTCGGTGTCGCCTTCGGTAGTGGTCTCGACGTCCGGTTCAGTCCCGGTCGGTGCTTCGGTCGTGGCCTCGGCGGTTGTCCCGGCCTCGGTCTCGGCCTCTGCGCCGGTGGCCTCCTGTGCGGAGATCGGGGCAGCGAGGGCCATCCAGCCCAGCGCAGCGGTCAGGGCGATGGTGGAGCTTGCGAGTTTCATGGGTCTTCCTGTCTCAATTCCGATGCTTGGAGAAGACATTGGCACCCAGCGCCTCGAGCGCAAGTCGCAATTCCGTGTCTCCCACCCCTTGGGCGGTCCTCGCCGCCTGCGCCGTCACCTCCGGATCGGGGCTGCGGGACACGGGTTTGGCGGCGGGCGCGAAGGCGGCCTCGCCTTCGGCGAATCCCGTGGGCGCGGTCTGGGTGATGCGCACCTTGGCGATCGCGCGGTAGCCATAGCAGGCGTTGACCCGCTCTCGGATCGCCTCGCACTGCATCGACAGCATCGGCGCCTGCGCCCCGGTGGTCAGCAGCGTCAGCGTCGCGCCGAGCCCGTCGCGCCCATAGCCGACCTTGACCGGCTGGGCGATGCGGGCCGTGTCCTCGCCCACGATCTCGGCCCAATGGGTGAGAAGCCGGGTCACGGCAAAGCCGCGCGCCTCCGAGGCGCCGCGAATGCGCGACTGCAGCAGGCCCGAGGCCTGTGCAAAACCGCGTGTGGTGGAGAAGCGTCGCTGTTTCATGACAGCCCCTAGTCTACTAGATGGAAGGGGGGCCGGACCAGAGGAGATGCGCGTGACCGAGAGCGAAATGACGAGCGCGCTGCTCGACTGGTACGACCGCCACGCGCGGACCATGCCGTGGCGCACCGGCCCGGCCGAGAAGGCCGCTGGGGTGCGGCCCGATCCCTACCGCGTCTGGCTCTCCGAAGTGATGCTGCAGCAGACCACCGTGGCCGCCGTCCGAAAGTACCACGACCGCTTCACCGCGCTGTGGCCCACCGTCGCGGATCTCGCGGCGGCCGATGATTCAGAAGTCATGGCCGAATGGGCGGGGCTCGGGTATTACGCCCGCGCCCGCAACCTCCTGAAATGCGCGCGCGCCGTTGTGGCCGATCACGGGGGGCGGTTTCCCGACACGCATGACGCGCTGATCGCGCTGCCGGGCATCGGCCCCTATACCGCTGCCGCCGTGGCCGCGATCGCTTTCGACCGGTCCGAAACGGTGGTCGACGGCAATGTCGAACGGGTCATGTCGCGGCTTTTCGATGTGGCCACCCCGATGCCCGCCGCCAAGCCCGAACTCATCGCCCATGCCGCGCGGCTGACCTCGCACGCGCGGCCCGGCGATCATGCGCAGGCGGTAATGGATCTCGGCGCCACGATCTGCACGCCGCGCAACCCGGCCTGCGGCATCTGCCCATTGCGCGATCCCTGCCTCGCGCGCCTGCGCGGCACCCAGACCGAACGCCCCGTGAAAGCCTCGAAGAAGGCCAAGCCGCACCGGCGCGGCTATGCCTATGTCGGGCGGCGGGCAGATGGCGCGTGGCTTTTGGAGACGCGGCCCGACAAGGGCCTTCTGGGCGGCATGCTCGGCTTTCCCGGCTCCGACTGGGGCGAGGCTCCGACCCCCATGCCCCCCGCGGCGGGCGACTGGCGCGCGGCGGGCGAGGCGGTGCATGTCTTCACCCATTTTCGGCTGACACTCACCGTCATGGTGGCCGATCTGGCCCCGGTGAACCCCGAGCGTGGGCATTTCGTTCCTGAAGACGCCTTCCGGCCTGGCGCGCTGCCCACTGCGATGCGCAAGGTGCACGACGTCGCGGCGCCGCATCTCTCCGTTGAGCGCAGACATACCGCTGGCTAGAGTTCCCGCATGAGCACCCTCCCCGCCACCCGCGCGCCCCTTCTCGCCGCCCTGCCCTACTGGGTGTCGCTGCTGACGCTGCCGCTGGCGGCTTTTGCGGCTTATATGGGCGGCTGGTGGGTGCTGCTGCTGCCGGCCTTTGCATGGCTCCTGTTCGACATCCTCGACCTCGTCGGCGGGTTGGATCAATCGAACCCCGACCTGACACGCCCGATGAGGCGCTGTTCTGGCACCGGCTTCTGACCATGGTCTGGGTGCCCGCGCAGGCGCTGATGACCTTCGGGCTGATCGTCTATGCTACCCGCGCCGGACATCTGGGCGGCTGGGAAAAGATCGGGCTCTTCGTGGGTCAGGGCGTGATCTCGGGCGCGGTCGGCATCGTCTATGCGCACGAACTCCTGCATCAGCGCGACCGGCTGGAGCGTTGGCTCGGCGACATTCTCCTCGCGATGGTGCTGTGGTCGCCGTTCCGCTCGCATCACCTGAGGGTGCATCACCTGCATGTCGGCACCCCCGCCGACGTGGTGACCGCGCGCTACAATGAAGGCTTTCACCGCCACTTCGCCCGCGTGCTGTGGCGGATGCCGCGCGACGCTTGGCGGGCCGAGGCACGGCTTCTCGCGCGCAAGAGGCTGACGATGCGCAGCCGCAAGAACCCGTTCTGGCGCTACACCGCCCTGCAAACCGGAATGCTGGCGCTGGCGCTGGTATTGGGCGGCATCGAGGGGCTCGTGTTCTTCGCGCTGCAGGCCTTCGTCGCGATCTGGCAGCTGGAGCTCGTGAACTACATCGAACATTACGGGCTGACGCGGAAACATTTGGGCGAAGGCCGCTACGACCACGTGCAGCCGCGCCATTCATGGAACGCCGAGCACCGTGCCTCGAACAAGCTGCTGATCAATCTGCAGCGCCATTCGGACCACCATTACAAGCCCGACCGGCGCTACCCTTTGCTGCAGACCTACCCCGAGGACGAGGCGCCGCAGCTGCCGCAGGGCTATCCGATCATGGGCGTGGCCGCGCTGATCCCGCCGGTATGGCGGCGCATGATGAACCCGCGCGTGCGCGCATGGCGCAGGCGGTTCTACCCGGAGGTTTCGGATTGGGGGCCGTATAAGCGGAGCGAGTTGCCAAGGCCGCGCGGGGCCTAGCCCTCGGCCATCTCCGCGCGCACCTGCTGGCGCAAAAGGTCGATCGGCACCGTCACGCCGTCGCGCTTGAAGTGCCAATAGGTCCAACCATTGCAGGACGGCGCGCCTTCGAGCTGCGCACCAACCTGATGGATCGACCCCTTGGCCTCGGAGCAGACCAGCGTGCCATCGGCGCGCACCCGCGCCTTGTGGCGGCCGCCCAGGCTGTGCAGCACCTCGCCCGGGCGCAGCATCCCACGCTCGACCAGCACGCCGAAGGCCACGCGAGGCTCGGCCCGCTTGGAGGTCGAGACCTGCAGCGCGTCCGAATCGTAGGTGCGCACCTGCGCGATCCGCGCCTCGGCGACGCGGCGATACTCGGCCTCGCGCTCGATGCCGATGAAATCGCGGCCCATCGCCTTGGCCACGGCACCGGTGGTGCCGGTGCCGAAGAACGGGTCGAGAATCACGTCGCCGGGATTCGTGGTGCCGAGGATCACCCGGTGCAGCAGCGATTCGGGCTTCTGCGTCGGATGCGCCTTCTGGCCGTTCTCATCCTTGAGCCGCTCGTTCCCGGTGCAGATCGGCAGCACCCAGTCCGAGCGCATCTGCACGCCCTCATTCAGCGCCTTCAGCGCCTCGTAGTTGAAGGTGTATTTCGCGCCCTCGGATTTCGAGGCCCAGATCAGCGTCTCATGGGCGTTGGTCAGCCTCTTGCCGCGAAAGTTCGGCATCGGGTTCGACTTGCGCCAGACCACGTCGTTGAGGATCCAGAAGCCTTGGTTCTGCAGCTCCGCGCCGAGCCGGAACACGTTGTGATAGCTGCCGATCACCCAGATCCCGCCATGGGGCTTGAGCACGCGGCGCGCCTGCTTGAGCCAGGCGCGCGTGAAGGTGTCATAGGTCTTGAAGCTGTCGAAGCTGTCCCAATCGTCATCCACTGCGTCGACGCGGGAATTGTCGGGGCGCATCAATTCGCCCTTGAGCTGGAGATTGTAGGGCGGGTCGGCAAAGACCAGATCGACGCTCTCATCCGGCAGCTTGCGCATCTGCGCGACGCAGTCGCCCGACAAAACGCTGTTCAGGGGGAGGCTGGCCGCCCCCCGGCTCTTCGACTTGGTGGTCATGGAAAACGCCTCTGATCCGCGGCGGTGGCCCGCTTCGTGGTTGTGGATAACTATGAGTCAGAGGTGAGTCGGTGTCAAAATCTTTTTCGAATCAGTCGGTTGCGATTTCGGGTTGATACAACATGTTGTGGATGGGTTTGAACTTGCGCCTATGATGAGGCGTCACCCCCAGATCCAGTAGAGCGGCCATATGCTGGGCCGTTCCATAGCCCGCGTTGCGCTCCCAGCCATAGCCGGGATGGGCGCCGGCCAGCTTCGCCATGATCCGGTCGCGTTCGACCTTGGCGACGATCGACGCGGCGGCGATCGACAGCGACCGCCCGTCGCCGCCCACCAGCGTCTCGCAAGGGTGATCGAGCCCGCGCGGCACCATGTTGCCATCGACAAGCACGTGGCAGGGAGGAGCGGACAACCCGGCGATGGCGCGGATCATCGCGAGATGCGAGGCGCGCAGGATGTTATGGGTTTCGATCTCGGCGACGCTGGCATGCGCCACGCAGACCTCGGCCGTCTCGAAGATCGCTCGGGCTAGAACGGTACGGCGCGTGGCGCTCAGCTTCTTGCTGTCGTCGAGACCTTCGGGAATGCGCGCGGGGTCGAGTATCACCGCCGCTGCGGTCACCGGCCCGGCAAGAGGGCCGCGGCCCACCTCGTCGACGCCACAGATGCGCAAAAGCCCACGGGTCCGGGCGGCGGTCTCGAATGTGAAATCGGGCGGCATGTCGGCGCTTCTGGCGCGGGGACCGGCGGCGATCAAGGTCCGGGACAAAAACGGGACGGGGCGCAGATGCACCGCCGTCCCGCACTCGTCAACAAGGCGCACTCGTGAAATCCATGCGGGGGTGAAGGCCGAGGCCCCCACCCCCGGGGCGATGCGGCAACTGGGGCAAGAGCCGCATCTCTGCTCGACCGTGTTACCGGACGGCAATCCTGTAGCCGCGACCCCGCAGACACTGCGTGTCGTAGCCTGTCGTGACCTGACCCGCGTCACTGCCGGTCACGGCGCAATCGGCGGGAAAGCTGCGGGCCAGCACCGGGTAGCCGTCGAGGCAGTCGCCATCGACCACCGAGGCAGCCCTGAAATCGATCTGACGCTGGCGCAGGCAGGCGAAGGGGATTTCGCCGGTCGCACCGGCGTGGTGGTCTGGGGCATCGGCAGCGCGCTGGCCGAAGAAGGCTGCCAGTCGCGCAAAAGATCGGGCGTCACCTCGTCGCGCGGCACCGGCGGCAGCGCCTCGGGCGCGGCAGGGGCCGCGGGCGCGACCGGAGCCATCTGTGCTTCGAGCCGGGCCCGCGCCTCCGCCCGCCGCCGGGCTTCGGCGTCGCGGGCGATCTGGGCCAGCCGCTCCTGCTCGGCCTGTTGGATGATCTGCGACCGGCGCGCCTCGGTTTCGGCACGGGCGAGCGCCTGCGCCTCGGCGCGGGCTTGGGCTTCGGCGCGGGCCTGAGCATCCGCACGGGCTTGGGCCTCGGC
>NZ_BATB01000040.1 GCF_000466965.1 Limimaricola cinnabarinus LL-001 | reverse complement strand
GATTTGCGCAACATCGCCATCGACAAGCAGAACTGTATCGCACCCTCGGAGAAAACAGGGGGACGTCCCGGCCGTCCCTCACGCGGTGCGAGCCACGTCATCACCCGGTCCAGCCAGATCAGCAGAGAGCCGCGCTTCCGCAGCGCGGCGTTGTAAGCGGACCAGTTCGTCGTGCAGTAGCGGGCAGGCATGGGCTTCGTCATGCCCGCCCATCTAAGCGGCTGATCCGCTATGAAAACCGTCAGGCGGGGAGTTCTGCAACAACGCCACGGCAGGGTAGACTTGAGAAAGGTTCAGTTGCTTGAGCTTCTTGACCATACGATCTCCGATCTGTCGGTATTGATCTGTCAAGAAGTCCTCCGGGACCGAAAGGGATGTTGGCCGTTTTTCCCGGCGACGAAATCCCAGAGCGATTTTTCTGCTTGCTGTTGCGCCGGGACAAAAGTCCCGCAGCCTGTGTAAGCAGCCCTGAAAAATATACACCTAAAATCAAACGGCTACCGAGGATTTTCTCGGTAGCGTTGCAGTTGCGCCCCAAAAGCCGGAATGAGCCAGGACCACCGGACGGGGCTTTTCTTTGCCCGCCGCTGCGCCTATCTGGGCGCCATGACAGAACCCCTTCATATCGTCGGCGGCGGCATGGCCGGCTCCGAAGCCGCATGGCAGGCCGCGAACGCCGGCATCCCCGTCATCCTGCACGAGATGCGACCCAAGGTGGAAACCTTCGCGCATCGCACTGGCGACCTCGCCGAAATGGTCTGCTCCAACTCGTTTCGCTCGGACGACAGCGAGCAGAACGCCGTCGGTCTTCTGCACTGGGAAATGCGCGCGGCGGGCGGTCTCATCATGTCAACCGCCGACCGGCACCGCCTGCCCGCGGGCGGGGCGCTGGCGGTGGACCGCGATCCCTTTGCCGCTGATGTCACCGCGCAGCTCAAGGCGCATCCGAACGTGATGGTGAGCTACGATGAGATCACCGAGCTCCCCGAGACCGGGCACTGGATCTTCGCCACCGGTCCGCTGACCTCGCCTGCGCTGGCCGAAGCGATCTCGGCCGTGACCGGCACCGGCGCGCTGGCGTTCTTCGACGCCATCGCCCCCATCGTCTATGCCGAGAGTATCGACATGTCGAAGGCGTGGCTGCAGTCACGCTATGACAAGGGCGAGACGGAAGAAGAGCGCACCGCCTATATCAACTGCCCGATGACGAAGGATGAGCACGAGGCCTTCATCGACGCGCTGCTCGCCGCCGACAAGGCCGAGTTCCACGAGGGCGAGACGGCGGGCTATTTCGACGGCTGCCTGCCGATCGAGGTGATGGCCGAGCGCGGCCGCGAAACGCTACGCCACGGGCCGATGAAGCCGGTGGGCCTGACCAATCCGCATGACCCAAAAAACAAGCCCTATGCCGTGGTGCAGCTGCGCCGCGACAACAAGCTTGGCACGCTCTACAACATCGTCGGCTTTCAGACCAAGATGAAGTACGGCGCACAAACCGATGTTTTCCGGATGATTCCTGGGCTTCAGGAGGCGAAGTTCGCGCGGCTCGGGGGGATTCATCGCAACACTTTCCTGAACAGCCCGACACTGCTTGACGGGGAAATGCGGCTGCGCGCCCAGCCCAACATCCGCTTTGCCGGACAAGTCACTGGTGTCGAAGGATATGTCGAAAGCGCGGCAATGGGCCTTCTGGCCGGTCGTCTTGCCGCCGCCGAGATCATGGGTCACACGGTGCCCGCGGTGCCGCAGACCACGGCGATGGGCGCGCTCGTCACCCACATCACCGGCGGGGCCGAGGCCAAGACGTTCCAGCCGATGAACGTGAATTTCGGGCTGTTCCCGCCGCTCGACGGTGTGCG
The DNA here is from genome assembly GCF_000466965.1 of Limimaricola cinnabarinus LL-001. Lineage (GTDB taxonomy): Bacteria > Pseudomonadota > Alphaproteobacteria > Rhodobacterales > Rhodobacteraceae > Limimaricola > Limimaricola cinnabarinus. The sequence continues at coordinate 32,957 of NZ_BATB01000040.1, read as the reverse complement.
CGGCGGCCGTCGCGGCCGCAAGGACCGCTATAAAGGCTATACCGACCGCGCCAAGGAAGACTGGCAAGGCTGGCTCGCCGCGCAGGAGATGGCGACCGCCTGAGGGCTTGCCTCGACGCCTCCGGGACCACATCTCGGGGGCAACCCCAAGCGGAACGGATTTCACATGCTCTACATACTTGCCCTGCTCCTGCCGCCTGTCGCCATCATGCTGACGGGTCGGGTGATCCTCGGTCTCGTGGTTCTGGTGATCTGGTTTCCTGCGATCCTGATCTCGGGAGGTCTCGGCCATCCGATCTTCATCTTGCTGGCATGGCTGGTCATCCATCAAAGCGCAGTCAAGCGCGGCTGAATGCGCGTCACTCGCTTTGCCCCGTCGCCCACCGGGCCGCTGCATCTCGGACATGCGTTCTCAGCCCTGACAGCGGCGGCGCGGGCGCAAGGCGGGACGTTCCTGCTTCGGATCGAGGATATCGACAGGCAGCGGTCAAAGCCCGAATGGGAGCGGCGCATTCATGATGATCTGCGCTGGCTTGGCCTCGCATGGCCCGAACCGGTGCTGCGCCAGTCCGAAAGGCTCCCCGCCTATCGCGCGGCGCTGGAGCGGCTCTGGGCCGAGGGGCTCCTTTACCCGTGCCATTGCAACCGGCGCGACATCCTCGACGCGGCCTCCGCGCCGCAGGAGGGAGGTCCGCGCCTTGGCCTCGACGGGGTGATCTATCCCGGCATCTGCCGGGGCCATGATCGATCCGGCCCTCTTCCCGCCGACGTGCCGCTGCGGCTCGACTTGGCTCGCGCCGCAGCGCGCCTTCGCGACCCGCTGCGCTGGACAGAGACAGGCGAGGAGGCGGGCGAGCGCAAGATCGCGACCGACACCTTGATCGACAGCATCGGTGACCCGGTTCTGGCGCGGCGCGGCATGGGCACGTCCTACCACCTTGCCGTAGTGATCGACGACGCAGCGCAAGGCATTACCGAGGCGGTGCGCGGTCGCGATCTTATCGAGGCGACGCCGCTGCATGTGCTGCTGCAGCGGCTCTTGGGCCTGCGGGTCCCGGACTACCACCATCATCGGCTCATCCGCGATGAAACAGGCCGCCGCCTTGCCAAGCGCGACGATGCGCGCGCGATCCGTCTTTACCGCGACGGGGGGGCGACCCCCGCCGACATCCGGCGCATGATCGGCCTCTAGGCCACGTCGCTCCAGGAATACTCAAATCCGACGCGTCACGTCATCGGCTTTGCGATCTCGACTTCGTCACCCTGCCGCAACGCGGTGTAGAAACAGTTGCGACGCCCCGTGTGGCAGGCCGGACCGGATTGTTCGACCTGCAGGAGCAGGCAATCGCGATCGCAATCGATGCGCATCTCGATCAGCACCTGCTGGTTGCCCGAGGTCGCGCCCTTTTCCCAGAACTCCTGCCGCGAGCGTGACCAATAGGTGACCCGACCGCTTGCGAGGGTCTTTTCGATCGAGGCCGCGTTCATCCAGGCCATCATCAGCACCTCGCCGGTGCCCGCCTCCTGCGCGATGGCGGGAATGAGGCCGTTGGCGTCGTAGCGAAGCGTCTTGGGGTCGAACATCGGCACAAACCTTTTGCATCCCGGAGCGTCGTGCCTATCTAGAGGGACGACAGAGAAGAGGCAAACATGACCGAGCGTGCCAGCGGCGAGACCGACCTGATCAAGCTCTATTCGCAGCGCATCCTCGCGCTGACGACCGAGATGCCCCTGACCGACCGGCTGGAGGCGCCCGACGCCACGGTGCGCCGCCGCGCCCCTCTGTGCGGCTCGACCGTGACGGTGGACGTGACGGTCGAGAACGGCGCGGTCACCGGCTATGGCCAGGAAGTGAAGGCTTGTGCGCTGGGTCAGGCGGCGGCGGCGATCGTCGGCGGCGCGGTGATCGGGCGCGACCATGCGGAACTGGCGCGGGCGCGCGATCAACTTCGCGCCATGCTGGCCGAGAACGGCCCGGTGCCCGACGCGCCCTTCGAGGGTTTCGAAGTGCTGCAGCCCGCGCGCGACTATCGCAACCGCCACGCCTCGATCCTACTGGCGATCGAGGCCGTCACGCAGGCGGTTGAAGAGGTCGGCGCCCGACGCAGCGCGACCGGCTGATCCAAGGCCGTCCTCGTACCAAAAAAACCGCCGCGCACCCCGAAGGGTGGCGGCGGCAGAGGCAGGACCCTCCGGGGATCCGGTCGCACGCCGGAGCATGGCTCCATGCGGCGGACGGGCGATCCGCCGCGATGACCCGCGGGATCGGGCTGCGGCGACCGGTAAAGGGTCCGGGCAGATCAGATCAGGCCGGGCAGCCACAATCCGACGAACAACAAGAGCATAAGAGACGCCGCGCCCAGCGCGTCGGCGACCAAGGTGTCGCGAGAGCGGTGCATCACCAGTTTGAGTTCCTGTGCCATCCGCGTCTCCTCTCTCTGCGCTCCTGTTGCCGCTTTGTTCCCATATGGGGCAACGCCTGTAAAGAACTTTATAAGAACATCCTGTTCTTATCCGGCCAGCGTATTGTTACAAAACGGAAGTTTCCTAGCCGACCGAGATCAGGCGGATTGCCCGGTCCTGCTCCATGAGCCAGAGGAGAACACGCGCGGAACGTCCCCGTTCGCCCTGAAGCGCGGAGTCGATTGTCAGCAGCGTGCGCGCATCGCTCTGGGCAAGCGCCATAAGCCCGGCATGACGTTCGAGATCGGCGATGCGGAATCGCGGCAGTCCGGATTGCGCGGTGCCGATCACGTCGCCCGCACCGCGCATCGACAGATCCTCTTCCGAGATGCGAAAGCCGTCCTCGGTCTCGCGCATGATCTCCAGCCTGCGCCGCGCGGTTTCGCCCAAGGGCGGCTGGTACATCAGCAGGCAGGTGGATTTGGCGCTGCCGCGTCCGACCCGTCCGCGAAGCTGGTGCAGCTGTGCAAGGCCGAAATTCTCGGCCCGCTCGATCACCATGATCGAGGCGGCGGGCACGTTGACGCCCACCTCGATCACCGTGGTCGCGACGAGCACCTTGGTCTCGCCCGCGACAAAGCGCGCCATGGCGGCGTCTTTCTCGGCGGGCGGCAGTTGCCCATGCACGATACCGACCACCCCTTCGCCCAGCGCGGCGCGAAGATGCTTGAAGCGTTCCTCGGCCGCGGTCATGTCCGAGACCTCGCTCTCCTCGACCAAGGGACAGACCCAATAGGCTTGGCGCCCCTCGGCCACGGCGGCGCGCAGCTTCTCGACCACCTCCCCCAAGCGTTCGGTCGAGACGAGCGCAGTGGTGACGGGAGAGCGTCCGGGCGGCTTTTCATCGAGCACGCTCACGTCCATGTCGCCATATTGCGTGAGCGCGAGGCTGCGCGGAATCGGCGTGGCGGTCATCACCAGCACGTCGACGCCGCGCCCCTTGGCGCCAAGCTCCATACGCTGCGCGACGCCGAAGCGGTGCTGCTCGTCGATCACGGCGAGGCGCAGGTCGCGGAACTCCACATCCTTCTGGAACACCGCATGGGTGCCGACGAGGATCTGGATACGCCCCTCGGCGAGGGCTTCGAGCTTGCGGCGACGCTCGCTCCCCTTGTCGCGCCCGGTGAGAAGCTCGATCACCACGCCCGCGCTTTCGGCGAGCGGATGCAGTCCTTCGAAGTGCTGTCGGGCAAGGATCTCGGTCGGGGCCATCATCACGCCCTGCCCGCCTGCCTCCACCGCGATCAGAAGCGCCATCAGCGCCACCAGCGTCTTGCCCGAACCGACATCCCCCTGCAGCAGCCGGTTCATCCGGGATTGCCCCTCCATGTCGCGGGCGATCTCGTCGACGGCGCGGGCCTGTGCCCCCGTGGGTGCATATGGAAGTGCGGCGAGCACGCGCCTGCGATACCGCCTGTCCCCCAGGCTCGGTCGTCCGGGGCTTCGGCGCGCGGTGGCACGGGCAAGAGCAAGAGTCAGCTGATGCGCCAGCAATTCGTCATAGGCGAGACGCAGCCGCGCGGGGTGCGTGGGCGAGAGGTCATTGATGCTCTGCGGTGCATGGGCCTGATCGAGCGCCTCTTTCCACGAGGGCCATCCCTCGCGCGCACGAAGTCCGGTGTCGATCCATTCCTCAAGCTCGGGCGCGAGGCCCAGCGCGGAGCGGGCGGCGCCGGTCATCTGCCTTTGGGTGATGCCGTTCGAGAGCGGATAGACCGGCTCGAAGGCAAGGATCTCTCCCTCCCTCTCGACGGGCAGTACATGATCGGGATGCACCATCTGCGCCAGCCCGTCGAACAGCTCGACCTTGCCCGAGACAATGCGCCGCTCTCCCAGCGGCAACAGATCGGGCACGTAGCTTCCCCGCGCGTGGAAGAACACGAGCTGGAACGCGGTCTCGGCATCCTCGACGGTGACGCGCCAAGGCCGCCCCTTGTTGGCGGGGGGATGATGGCGCACCACCTCCACCTCGACCGTGACCACGGTGGGCGGCACCACGTCGTGGATGCTGCGCTTGCGGGCGCGGTCGATCCCCGAATGCGGCAGCGTCAGGAGCACGTCGCGCGGCCGGGCCAACCCTGCGGCCTCGAAGGCGGGCACGGTCTTGGGGCCGATGCCCTTGAGCTTCTGGATGTCCCCGAAGAGCGGGAACAGGATCTCCGGCCTGCCCTTCACGCTCATGCGTCGCCGATCAGCGCAAGCCAGCCGTCCTCGTCCAGCACCTCGACGCCCAGGGCTTCGGCCTTGGCCGCCTTGGAGCCGGCCCCCGGCCCCGCGACGAGAAGGTCCGTCTTGCCCGAGACCGAACCCGCGACCTTGGCGCCAAGCTGCTCGGCGCGGGCCTTGGCCTCGGCGCGGGTCATCTTTTCGAGCGTGCCGGTGAACACCACCGTCTTGCCCGCCACGGGGCTGCCGTCGGTCTTGGGCTGCTCGGCCGGCTGGATGTCGAGCTGCGCCACCAGCCGGTCGACCGAGCCACGCTCCCCCTCCTGACTGAGGGAGGTCACGAGGCTCACCGCGACGGTGAAGCCGATGCCGTCGATGCCGGTTATCTCGGCCCAATGCGGGCTCTCGGTCAGGGCGCCCTTGCGCGCCTTGTCGTCCTCGGCCTGCGCGGCGGGCTCCTGCGCGGCGGCATCGACGGCGGCGATCAGCGCCTCCCATGTTCCGAAGTGCCGCGCCAGCACATTGGCCGCTACCTCGCCCACATGCGCGATGCCCAGACCGAAGAGCATCCGTCCCAACGGCACGCGCCTTGCCGTGTCGATGGCGTCGAACAGTGCCGCGGCCGACTTCTCGCCCCATCCCTCGCGGTTCTTGAGCTGCTGCATCCCCGTCCCATAGCGCTCGCGCAGGGTGAAGATGTCGGCGGGCTCGCCGATCCATCCGTCGCGGTGGAACTGCTCGACCTGCTTGGCCCCCATGCCGTCTATGTCGAAGGCGGCGCGGGACACGAGATGGCGCAGCTTTTCCACCGCCTGCGCAGGACAGATCAGCCCGCCGGTGCAGCGGCGGATCGCGTCGCCTTCCTCGCGCGGGGCCGCCGAGCCGCATTCGGGACAATGATCCGGGAACACATAGGGAACACTGTCTTTGGAACGGCGGTCGAGATCGACATCGGCGATCTTGGGGATCACGTCGCCGGCACGGTAGACCTGCACGCGGTCGCCTTCGCGGATATCGCGCCCCTCGCGGATCGCCATACCTTTGGAATCGCGGCCCGCAATATAGTCCTCGTTATGCAGCGTCGCATTTGAGACGACGACGCCGCCCACTGTCACGGGCTTGAGCCGCGCCACGGGGGAAAGCGCACCGGTCCGACCCACCTGGATCTCGATCTTCTCCAGCGTGGTCCAGGCCAGCTCGGCGGGAAACTTGTGCGCCAGCGCCCAGCGCGGCGTGGTCGAGCGCATGCCGAGACGGCGTTGGAACGACAGGTCGTCGACCTTGTAGACGACGCCATCAATGTCATAGCCCAGATCGGCGCGTCTCGCCTCGATTTCGCGGTAGGCGTCGATCATCTTCTGAGGGGTGTCGCAGCGCCGGGTCATGGGGTTGGTGCAAAAGCCGAGTTCCCGCAGGCGAACAATGGCGTCGAACTGATGCGTGGCCAGCGGCGCCGCCAGCTCGCCCCACGCATAGGCAAAGAACCGCAGCGGCCGCATCCTCGTGATCTCGGGATCGAGCTGGCGCAGCGAGCCTGCGGCGGCGTTGCGCGGGTTGGCGAAGGTCTTGGAACCGCGCTCGGCGTGGCGGGCGTTGAGGACGGCGAAATCGGCATGGCTCATATAGACTTCGCCGCGCACCTCCAGCACCTCGGGCGCGCCGTCGAGCCGGTCGGGAATGTCATCGATGGTGAGCGCGTTGGCGGTCACATCCTCGCCCACGGCCCCGTCACCGCGCGTGGCGGCGCGCGCCAGACGCCCCTGCTCATAGCGCAGCGACAGCGACAGCCCGTCAATCTTGGGCTCGGCGGTGAAATCGAGCGGCGCATCCTCGGCGAGGCCGAGGAACTTGCGCACGCGCATCGCGAACTCGGTCACCTCCTCGTCGGTGAAGGCATTGCCCAGAGACAGCATCCGCACCGCGTGGGACACCTTGCCGAAACCGTCGGCCGGGGCGGCGCCCACCTGTTCGGTTGGGCTGTCCTCGCGCTTGAGGTCGGGAAAGCGCGCCTCGATCTCGGCATTGCGGCGGCGCAGCGCGTCATAGGCGGCATCGCTGATCTCTGGCGCATCGCGCTGGTGGTAGGCGGCATTCGCCGCACCGATCTCCGCGGCGAGACGCTCGATCTCCTCGCGTGCCTGAGCTTCGGTGAGTGCCGCGACCTCGATCGCCGCCAAATCCATGTCCGCCGTCAAAGCCGTCTCCCGGTCGCCGTCGCGGACTGTTCCATCCGCGTGGCGAACTTAGAAGCCCTGTGCGGGAGCGTCCAGATGCGAGCCGGGGTCAGGCACCGATGGCGATCGGGGGCGTTTGCGTCAACGGCTCGGGGTCGCGCAGCACGTAGCCACGGCCCCAGACCGTCTCGATGTAATGCTCGCCCCCCGTCGCCTGAGCCAGCTTCTTGCGCAGCTTGCAGATGAAGACGTCGATGATCTTCAACTCCGGCTCGTCCATGCCGCCATAGAGGTGGTTGAGGAACATCTCCTTGGTGAGAGTCGTGCCCTTGCGCAGGCTGAGAAGCTCCAGCATCTGGTACTCCTTGCCCGTCAGATGCACTGCCTGCCCGGCGGCCTTGACCGTTTTGGCGTCGAGGTTCACCGACACCTCGCCGGTCGTGATGACCGATTGCGCATGCCCCTTGGAGCGGCGGATGATCGCATGGATGCGCGCCACCAGCTCGTCGCGGTGAAACGGCTTGGTCAGGTAGTCGTCGGCCCCAAAGCCGAAGCCCTTGAGCTTGCTTTCGGTGTCGTCGTCGCCCGACAGAATCAGGATCGGTGTCTCGACCCGGCTGAGCCTGAGCTGGCGCAGGACCTCGTGCCCGTTCATGTCCGGCAAATGCAGGTCCAGAAGGATCAGGTCGTAGTCGTACAACTTGGCCAGATCGATCCCCTCCTCCCCCATGTCGGTGGCATAGACGTTGAGGTTCGCATGAGTGAGCATCAATTCGATGCTTTTCGATGTGGCCGGGTCGTCCTCGACTAGCAAGACGCGCATTCCATCCCCTCCGTGATCGGCTTGACCGTTGCAGGGCAGTAAGCCAGTTGACGGTTAATTCCGTATTACCTTAAGGCAACTCTGATGCTTCATCCTCAGGTTGTCTATACCTTTGTACAGTTGTGGCTTTGAGAGCCGCCGTTCCGTAGCGTCCGACGAGCCGCTCCCAACTGGTGAGCTCCTCTTCGGAGAGCCGATAGGTCCGGATCGCATAATCGCGCGATATCAACCCGGCGGTGATTGCGAGCAGCAGTTGCGCCTTTCGCGACGCGACCCAGCGCTCCGTATCCGGCGGTGGCAGATCGGCGCGCGTCATGACGCGTCCATCGGGCAGCGTTACCGCATGTCGGCCTTCGGTCTTCTTCAGGTACATTCTCACCTCCGTTCGCCCCGGGGCAGACCTTGCCCAAACGGAGCTAAGGAGCCGTGAAGCGAGGGGGTTGAGAATGGGTGCCATTTTCATATATTGCGGCGCGATCACCCGCCTCGCGCGCCTCCCCTCCCTCTCGCGCCAAGGATCGCCCCATGCCGCTGGACACCGCACTCAATTCGCTGGGCTTCGCCAAGCCCGCCTCCGACACCCGCGTCGTCGTGGCGATGTCGGGCGGCGTCGACAGCTCGGTCGTGGCCGCCCAGCTCAAGGAAGAGGGCTACGACGTGGTGGGCGTGACGCTGCAGCTCTACGACCATGGCGCGGCGCTCGCCAAGAAAGGGGCCTGCTGCGCGGGCCGCGACATCCACGACGCGCGCCGCGTGGCCGAGAGCATGGGCTTTCCGCATTACGTGCTCGACTACGAGAACACCTTCCGCGAGGCGGTGATCGACGAGTTCGCCGACAGCTACCTTGCGGGCGCGACGCCGGTGCCCTGCATCCGCTGCAACGAGCGGGTGAAGTTCAAGGACCTGCTCGCTACCGCGAAGGATCTCGACGCCGACTGCATGGCCACCGGGCACTATATCCGCCGCGAGATGGGCGTGGCCGGCGCCGAGCTGCATTCGGCCGCCGACGCGAACCGCGATCAGAGTTATTTCCTGTTCTCGACCACGCAGGAGCAGCTCGATTACCTGCGCTTTCCCCTTGGCGGGCTGGCCTCCAAGGCCGAGACCCGGGCGCTGGCCGCGCGCTATGGCCTCTCGGTCGCCGACAAGCCCGACAGCCAGGACATATGCTTCGTGCCCGACGGGAACTATGCCGCCGTGATCGAGAAGCTGCGCCCCGGCGCCGCAGAGCCGGGCGAGATCGCGCATGTCGACGGGCGCATCCTCGGCGAGCATCGCGGGCTGATCCACTACACGGTGGGCCAGCGGCGGGGCCTCGGGATCGGCGGGCTCGACGAGCCGCTCTATGTGGTGAAGCTCGATGTCGAGGCGCGCCGCGTCATCGTCGGTCCCAAAGAGATGCTCGCGACCCGGCGCGTGCCGCTGCGCGAGATCAACTGGATCGGCGGCGGCGGCTTCACCGATCAGGCCGAGCGCGAGGTTCTGGTGCGCGTCCGCTCGACCCGCCCGCCCGCGCCTGCGGTGATCCGGCCGCTCGGCGCGACCGAGGCCGAGGTCGAACTGCTGTCGCCCGAACAGGGCGTCTCGCCGGGGCAGGCTTGCGTGTTCTATGCGCCCGAAGGTAGCCGAGTGCTTGGCGGCGGCTGGATCTGGAAGGGCCGCTGAGGCGCAATCCTTCGGATTAGCTGAAAATCCTCGGCAGAAACCTTCAGCGTGCGCGGTCGAGAATCGAGCGCGCGGCCCTCAGACCCGGCGCTTCACCCCCTGCTCCGAGGCGTTTCATCGTCTCATGCAACGCCGCGCGCTGAGCTTCGGGCCGCTCGAGCACGCGCAGCAGCGCCCGGCCGATCGGCTCGGGGCTGCAGTCCTTGCCGATGTACTCCGGCACGCTTCGCGTTTCGCTCACGAGGTTCACCAGCGTCACCGTATCGGTAAGCAGCATCCGCCCGATGATGACCCGCGACACCCAGCCCATGTCATAGGCCACGACCATCGGCGTGTCCGCCGCCGCAAGTTCGAGCGACACCGTGCCGGAGGCGGCGAGTGCCACGTCTGCGGCACGGAAGGCCGCGCGCTTCTCCGCACCGTGAGGGTCCTGCGCGGGATCGATCAACAGGGGTGCCACCGACCAATGCCGCGTCTCGGCGCGGACCAGATCGACGACAGGTGCTGCGCAGGGCAACACGACGCGCGCCTCCGGCAGGGCCGCCTGCACCCGCGCCAGCGCCGCGCCGAAGGTTTCGGACAGGCGCTGCACCTCGCCCCGGCGCGATCCGGGAAGCGCCAGCAGGAGGGGTGCGTCGCCAATGCCGTGCTGTTCGCGGAACGCGCGCGCCTCACTGTCGTCGGCCTGCGGATCGGTGACGACCGGATGGCCGACGAAATCGCACTCCATCCCGGCGGCTTCCATGTAGGGCGGCTCGAACGGCAAAAGCGCCAGCACCTGATCGATGCTGCGCGCCATCTTGGCCGCCCGGCCCGGACGCCAGGCCCAGACGCTCGGGGCGACGTAGTGGACGCAGCGCACCGGCGCGCCCGCCGCCTTGACCCGCCGCGCCACGCGCAGGCAGAAATCCGGGCTGTCGATGGTGAGCAGGATGTCGGGGCGGGTCTCGATCACGGCCCGTGCCGTCTCGTCGAGACGACGCATCAGCTGGCGGTAGCGCGGCAGCACCTCGGCGATGCCCATCACCGACAGCTCCTCCATCGGAAAGAGGCTCCTAAGCCCTTCGCCTGCCATACCGGGACCGCCGATGCCGTCGAAACTCACCTCGGGCGACAATTGCCTTAGCCCGGCCATCACCGCCCGGCCCAGCCGGTCGCCGGACGGCTCTCCCGCAATGACGAAGACTCTCATGCCCGCACCAAGAGCGCGATGCCGTGGCGGTCGGCGGCGGCGAGGGTGGCGTCGCGGTCGAGCAGCATGACGCCGCCCGCCTCGATCACGATGGCCGACAGTCCCGCTTGCGCCGCACCCTCGATCGTGCCGGGGCCAATCACCGGCAGGTCGGCGCGGCGATCCTGACCGGGCTTGGGCGCCTTGTAGAGCAGGCCCCCCGTCGCCTCTCCGCCGGAGAGGCTGCGCAGCATCCAGTCGGTGCCGGGCAACGCCTCGACCGCAAGACAGAGCCCGCCGCGCACCACGCAGGCCTGACCGACATCGGCCACGGCCATCGCGCGATGCACGGACGCTGCGCGCCGCGCATCGGCCTCCTGCGCATCCGTGACGGCAACGGCCCCTAGAATACCCGGCGCGGGCAGAAGCCCGGGGGCAATCTCGTGGGCGGCGCGCAGGGCGAACCCCTCATCCTCCAGAAGCGCCATCACCGCCCGAAGCGTGGCGTCATCGCCCTGCCCCATGGCCGCCATGAGGCGCGGTACGAGCGGCGCGGTGGCCGCGTCGATGGCACCGGGGTCGATCTCGGGCCGGGTCATCGCGCCGGCAAGGCAAATCTCGTTCACGCCGCGCGCCCGCAGATCGGCCAGAAGCGTGCCAAGGGTCTCGATCCTGTAGCCGAGGCGATGCGTTCCCTCGGGCACGGTCACCGGCACGCCCGCCATTTCGCAGACCAGCGCCTCGGGCCGATGGGCGAGGATCGCGCCCGGAAGCGCACCGGTCCCGGCAAGAAGCGCCAGCATCCGATTCAACCCTGCGGCGTCAGGAACTGCCGGTCGCTCTGAGCCGAGACGAACTCCGACAATTCACGCACGAGGTCGCTTTCGATGGCGCCAAGCCCGGCGGCGCGCTCGTGGAAGGTGCCCCCGCCCTCTTTCAGCGCGCGAAAGGCCCCGCGCAGCGCGGTGATCTCCTCGCGCGAGGTGCCGCGCCGCTTGAGACCGACGAGGTTCAGCCCATCGAGCCGCCCCCGCGGGCCTTGGACGAGGCCGAAGGGGATCACGTCGTTGGTCACCATCGTCACCGCGCCGATGATTGCGCCGCGACCGATGCGCACCCACTGGTGGATGCCGCAAAGCCCGCCGACGATCACGTCGTCGCCAATGTCGCAATGCCCGGCGATGGCGGCATGGTTCACGAGGATCACCCGGTCGCCCACCCTCACGTCATGCGCCACATGGCATCCCGCCATCAGCAGGCAATCGTCGCCGATCCGCGTCTCGGCTCCGCCACCGGCGGTGCCGGTATTGATCGTCACATGCTCGCGGATACGGTTGCGCGCGCCGATCCGCAGGCGCGTATGCTCGCCGCCGAACTTCAGGTCCTGCGGGATCTCGCCGATCACCGAAAAGGGAAACACCACCGTGTCCGCGCCGATCCACGTGTCGCCGGTGACGACGACATGGCTCTTGAGCTCGACGCCATCGGTAAGAACGACCTGCGGCCCGACATGGCAGAACGGACCGACGCGGCAGCCGTCGCCGATCCGCGCGCCGTCCTCGATCACGGCCGAAGGGTGGACATCGCTCATCAGCCCTGCAGGTCCATCATCGCGGTGAATTCGGCCTCGGCGGCCATTTCGCCATCGACTGTCGCCACGCCCTTGAACTTCCAGACCTTGCCACCCGGCTTGCCGCGCGTGGTCTCGACCTTCATCAAAAGCTGATCGCCGGGGACGACCTTGCGGCGGAACTTGGTGTTGTCGATGCCCATAAAGTAGATGAGCATGTTGCCATCCACGAGGCCCATGGTGGTGCCGACCATGACGGCGGCGGTCTGCGCCATCGCCTCGATGATGGTGACGCCGGGCATGATCGGATTGCCGGGAAAATGGCCTTGGAAATGCGGCTCGTTCATCGTGACATTCTTGATGCCCGTCGCGGTCGAGGTGCCGTCGATATCGACCACGCGGTCGACCAGCAGAAACGGGTAGCGATGCGGCAGGATGCGCTGGATCAGCTGGATGTCGGCGGTGGTGGGCGTGCCCGTTTCGGGGGTGTCGGTCATGTGCTTTGGGTCCTTCCCGTCGGGGGCATGTGTCGCGATCTGAGTAGCAAGCCACGCCTGAGGCGGCAAGCCGGGCCGCCCGCGTCCTAGCGGTCCTGCGCCGGGACGGCCGTGGGAGCGGCGTCGGACTGGGCTGCCTCGGGGACCGGCAGGTCCGACCCGTTGCCGATCTCGGCATCGACCGCCGCGATGGCCGCATCGGTCACGTCGACCGCCCCCGTCGAGAGGAACACCGCCCGGCGATCGAGGATCACCGCGGCGCCGCGCGCCATCATCACCTGTCCCAGCGTCGGACCGATCGCCGCGAGAAACCGCTCGCGGCCAGCGGCCGCCTCGAGTTGCAGCGCCCGCTCCTTGGCGTCGCGCTCGCGGCGGATCTCCTGCACCCGCGCATCGAAGGCCTCGGCCTCCTCGCGGAAGGCCGCGGGCTCCATGCCCGGGCGGCGCCGGGTCAGGCTCTGTTCTTCGGCGGTCAGTTCCGCCTCAATGCGGCGATTTTCCTCGATCAGCGCCTCGGTTTCGGCCTGCAGGTCGGTGGCGAGGGCTTGGCCGAACAGGCTTTCGGCGAAAAGCCGGTCGGTGTCGAGCACCACGACACCGCCCTGCGCCGCCGGATCGACGGCGGGCGGCACGATGACGGGCTCCGCACGCTGCGCCGCGGCCGGCCCCGCGAGGCAAGCCAGCAGAGCGCAGAGCACCTGCCTGCCGGACGCGCACGCATCAGAACCGCGAGGAGATGGTCAGGTCGAAGTTGCGGGTCTCGTCTTCCGCCTCGGATTGCAGCGCTTCGGTGAAGTTGAAGCGCAACGGCCCAAGCGGCGTGTCCCAGAAGACCGAGGCCCCGACCACCGCGCGCGGCGTGTAATCGTCGTAGAGGACAAGGTCGGGATCGCGGCCGCGCAGGTCGCCCACCTCCCAGACCGAGCCGTAATCGACGAAGGCGCCGCCGCTGATACCGTAATCCTCGGGCAAGCCGAGTGGGAACTCGGCCTCGAGACGGGTCACGGCGTATTTGTTGCCTCCCAAGGCGTCTTCGGTCTCCGCGTCGCGCGGACCGATGCCGCCGGGTTCGAAGCCGCGCATGATCCGGCTGCCGAGGAAGAAACGATCGGTCACCCGGGTGCTTCCATCGGAGGGGTTGAGCATGCCGCCCTCGATGGTGGCCCGCAAAAGCACGTCCTCACCGAAGACCCGCGTCTCGGCCGAGGCCAGCGCCGTGGTCTTGACGAAGGCCTCGTCGCCCACGCCGAACTCCTGACCGAAGCGCAGCACCACGCCGGTGTTGGGGTCGAGCCCCGAGCGGCGGGTGTCGTAGCTGTAGGCGTAGCCCAGCGAATTGGTCCAGACACCCGCCTCGGCCTGCTCGGCGATGATGATCGGGCTGGCATCGTCCATGTCGACATCGGTGATGTCGGTGTATTCGGCGGCATAATAGGTCTGCAGCCGCCCATTCTCGCTCACCGGGAAGGTGAAGGAGGGCGAGATGCGGAAGGTGTCCGTGTCGTAAAGCGCCGAGTCGTTGTCGGTCGAGCGGTAGTCGACGCCGAAGCCGAAGCGCAGGTCGCGGCCGAGGAACGCGGGCTCGGCGAAGTCGAAGGAGACGACGCGGTTGCTCTCGCTGGTCGAAAGATCGAGGCTGAAAAGCTGGCCACGACCAAGGAAGTTGCGCTCCTTGAAGCCCGCGACAAGGCCGAAGCCGTTATCGGTCGAGTAGTTGGCGCCGAAGGAAAGCGAGCCCGTGGGCTGCTCTTCGACATCGACGTCGATCACTACGGAGTCGGGCGTGCTGCCGGGACGGGCGTTGACCTGCGCGTCGGCGAAGTAGCCCAGGGCGCGCACCCGCTCGGCGCTCTCGCGGATGGCGCGCGGGTTGAAGGGGTCGCCCTCGACGGTGCGGAACTGCTGGCGCACGACGCGATCGAGCGTGGTGGAGTTGCCCTCGATGTCGATGCGCTCCACGAAGATCCGCTCGCCCCGGCTCAGGACATAGGTCAGGTCGAGCGACAGGGTGCGCGGGTTGCGTTCGATCTTCGGCTCGACCCGCAGGAAATCGACGCCGTCGCGGATCGCGATGCGCTCCATGCGGGCGATGTCGTTCTCGAGATCGGTGGGCGAGAAGAAGTCGCCCTGATCGATGCGGATCGCCTCGTTGAACCGGCTGGCGTCGAGGCCGGGAATGGCGCTCGCGACCTTGACGCTGCCGATCGAGAAGCGCTGTCCCTCACGGATGTTGAAGGTCAGGAGGTAGGCGTCACGCGCACGCGTCAGCTCGGCGTCGACATCGAGGATCTCGAAATCGACATAGCCGCGCGAGCGGTAGAAATCAGTGAGCATCTGCCGGTCGAAGGCGATGCGGTCGGCAACGAAGGTGTCGCTCTTGATGAGCTGGCGCAGCAGCCCGGCCTGACGGGTCGCCAGAACGCCACGCAAGCGGCGATCGGAAAAGTCGCGATTGCCGGCGAAGGAGATCCGCTCGATCTCGGTCACGCCGCCTTCGGTGATCTGGTAGACCAGATCGACGCGGTTGTCGGAACGCTCGATCAGCGCGGGACGGACGGTGGCGCTGATGCGGCCCCGCTCGGCATAGGCGCGCGCGATGGCATTGGCGTCGGCCTGTGCCTCGGCGGGGTTGTAGACGCGCCGCTCGGTTGCCGAGACCAGCGTCGCAAGCTCGCTGTCATCGACCTTGGCGTTGCCTTCAAAGCTGATGCGGTTGATTGTCGGAAACTCGGTCACCGCGATGACCAGCCGCCCGCCTTCCGGGCGCACCTCGACCGACTCGAACAGGCCGGACTCTCGGATCCGCTGGCTTGCGTCGTTGAGCGCGGCGGCGCTGACCGTTTCGCCGCGCGAGATGCCCGCATAGGTGAGGATGGTGCCGGTCTCGATCCGGCGGTTGCCCTCGACCGCCACCTCGTCGAAGCTGAAATCCTGCGCGAGCGCGGGGGCCACGGCGCTGATCGCGGCGATGAGCGCGGCCACGCTGGCGGCACCTGTCAACTTGCGCGCCAAGGCGCCTCTGCTTCGAGCCGTCATCGTCACCATCCCTGCCACGCGTCGTTTCTTATAGGAGGGAAGTATCGGGACATGACGGCCTTGTCAAAAGCTACGGTGCCGCGAAATGGACCGAAACCGCCAGTGCGCAGGCGATCGCCGCGGGAAAAAGCATCCGGTCCAGATGCATGAGCAGCAAGAACCGCAGGCCGATATCGGACTTCGTCGGAAACATCATTGGACCTCTCCCGGCAAACACGCCTCGTAGGAGCATCGCGGCACAATCCGGCAGTAATTCGACATTGCGCGGGCCGCGATGCGGCGCCGCGTCAGGGGCAGAGGAACAGGTCGTTGAGAACCGCGAAAACCGTCATCGTCAGGATCAGAGACAGACCAAGCGCCATCAGCACGCGCAGCGCCTTGTCGCTGGGCTGGCGGCCGGTGATCGCCTCGTAGCCGAAGAATACGAGATGTCCGCCGTCGAGCACCGGGATCGGGAACAGGTTCAGCAGACCAACCGCCGTCGAGAGCACC
This sequence comes from Limimaricola cinnabarinus LL-001, assembly GCF_000466965.1. Taxonomy (GTDB): domain Bacteria; phylum Pseudomonadota; class Alphaproteobacteria; order Rhodobacterales; family Rhodobacteraceae; genus Limimaricola; species Limimaricola cinnabarinus. Next base: position 16,900 of record NZ_BATB01000040.1, on the reverse strand, counting down.
GCGACGAACCAGATGAAGCTGGTGGCCCCCTGCTCGGCCATCGCGCCCGAAGTCTGGGCAATGCCCACCGGCCCCGACAGGTTGCACGAGGAGATCGCGCCGGTGATCATGTGGCCGAGCCCCGAGAGCGACGAGCCGATGATGCGCCAGACCTGTCCCACGGCATCGCCGAAGGCCGCACCGAGCCCCGGCGTTTCCGTCGCAGCCTCGAAGAACAGCCCCGAGGAAATGCCCAGCAGCCAGCGCGTCTCGAAGCCGCCCTCCTCGCGCGGCAGATCGACCCGGCGGGGGGTGAGCGTGAGATCACGGGTGGCGCCATCGCGCCAGATCGTCAGATCAAGGCTGCGGCCGTCGGAGTCGGTGACGATCTCGATCAGCTCCGCGAAAGCGAAGACCTCGCGCCCGTCGAGCGACACGATCACGTCGCCCGCGCGCAGCCCGGCGGCATCGGCGGCCGAACGCGGCGACACGCCGCCCACCAGTGGCGCTGCGGATAGGGGCCGCGCACCAGCAACTCGCGCCCGTCGCGCCGCACCCGGTAATCGAGCACCGGCTCGGCCGGGTAGCCTTCGGCCAGCCGCGACATCCCGCCCTCCGAAGGCAGTTCCGCGCCGCCGATGGCGAGGATCTCGTCGCCCGCGCGCAGCTCGTTCACGTAGCTGTCGGGCAGTGTCAGCATCCGCTCGACCGTCAGCGGATCTGCGGCGCGGCCTTGAGTAAGGATCACGCCGGTGAAGATCAGGATCGACAGGACGAAGTTGAAGACCGGCCCCGCCGCCACCGTCGCCGCGCGCGCCCAGAGCGGCGCGCCGAGCATGGTGTGGCGCAGCCGCGCTGGATCGGTCCCCGCCGCTTGCCCGACCGAGGCCGCGTTGGCATCGCCGAGGAACTTCACGTAGCCGCCGAAGGGCAGCGCGGCGAGTTGCCAGACCGTGCCGCGCCGGTCACGGCGCGACAGCAGCACCGGGCCGAAGCCGAGGCTGAACACCTCGGCATGGATGCCCGACCAGCGGCCGACGATGTAATGGCCGTATTCGTGGATCGCCACGATCACCGACAGGGCCACCACGAAGGCGGCGAGGGTGAAGGCGACATTGCCGAACTGCGGCAGGATCTGGGTCGGGTCCAAGGGGTCGTCCTATGCGGTGAAAAGGTCGGTCCGGGCGATGGCCGCGGCGCGCGCGCGGGCCTCCGCGTCGGCTCCAAGGACCGCGTCGAGGCCGGGGCTGTCAACCCGCAGCGCCCCGTCACGCGACATCATGTCCAACACCCGCTCCACCACCTGCGCCATCTGCATGAAGCCGATGCGCCGGTCGAGAAAGGCGTCGAGCGCGGCTTCCTTGGCGGCGTTGAAGGCCGCCCCCGCGAGCCCGCCCTCCTCCATCACGCGCCGTGCGAGGCGCAGCGCCGGGTAGCGGGCATCGTCGGGGGCGCGGAACGTCATCGACCCCACGGCGGCGAGGTCGAGCCGCGCCACCGGCAGTTCGCGCCGCTCGGGCCAGTTGAGCGCGTAGCCGATCGCATGGCGCATGTCGGGCGCACCCATATGCGCCATCAACGCGCCGTCGTTGAAGCCGACCAGCGCGTGGATCAGGCTCTCGGGATGGATCACCACCTCGACCTGCTCGGGCGCGAGGGCGAACAGCTCCTTGGCCTCGATGACTTCGAGCGCCTTGTTGAACATCGAGGCGCTATCGATGGTGATGCGCTGGCCCATGGCCCAGTTGGGATGGGTCGCGGCCTCTTCCGGCGTGGCCTGTGCCAGCCGGTCCAGCGGCCAGTCGCGGAAGGCGCCGCCCGAGGCGGTGAGGATCACCCGCTCGACCGCGGCGCGATCCTCGCCCGCCAGCGCCTGGAACACGGCGGAATGTTCGCTGTCGACCGGCAGCAGCGTCGCGCCATGGCGGCGTGCGCGGTCGAGCACCAAGGACCCGGCGGCGACCATGGTTTCCTTGTTGGCGAGCGCCAGCGTCGCGCCCTGCCCGATCGCGGCGAGCCCCGGCACCAGTCCCGCCGCCCCGACGATGGCCGACATCACCAGATCGGCGGGCATGGCCGCGGCCTCGGCGATGGCGGCGTCGCCCGAGGCGACGGCGATGCCGGTCCCGGAAAGGCGTTCGGTCAGTTCGGCGCGGCAATCGTCATGGCAGGTGACGGCGAGACGCGCGCGCAGCCGCTTCGCCTGATCGGCGAGCAGCGCCACGTTGCGCCCGCCGGTCAGCGCCACGGCCTCAAAGCGGTCGGGCGCCGCCTCGATCAACTCCACGGTCTGACAGCCGATCGAGCCGGTGGCGCCGAGAATGGTGATGCGTTTCAAAAATGCACCCCGGGAATGAACCCGAGCGCGGAGGCCGCCAGCATGAAAAGCGAGGCCCCGAGCATCGCGTCGAAGCGATCGAACAGACCGCCATGGCCGGGGATCAACGTCGAGCTGTCCTTGACCTTCATGCGCCGCTTGAGCGCGCTCTCGGCGATATCACCCATCTGGCTGGCAAAGCTCAGCAGCATGGAGATCCAGACGAGGTGCCACGGGCTGTCGGCCAGCATGACGAAGGCCAGACCGACGACACCCGCCGACACCCAACCCGCCGAAGTGCCCGACCATGTCTTCTTGGGGCTGACCTTGGGCCAGAACTTGGGCCCACCCAACGCGCGCCCCGCAACATAGCCGAAGACGTCGGTGCAGATCACCACGAGGATCAGCCACAATAGCCATTGAAATCCGTATTCGGCGCGGAAGGTGACGAGGCCCCAGCCCGCGATCTCGATGCCCAACGCGAAGGCGAGAAAGGTCGCCCTCTCCCGGCGCAGCATCAGGGCCCCCGCGATCGGCGCCACCAGAAACAGCAGCAGCACCCAGTTGTCGCCGTGTGACAGCTGACCCGACAGCACGCTGGCGCACAGCGCGGCCAGAAGCATGCCCGGCGTCGGCTTGCCGGGCTCTATCATCATCCACAGCTCCCAGACCATGACGGCGGTCACGAAAACCGTCAGCATCTGGAACCACAGACCGCCCATCATCACCGCGAGCGCGCCAAGGAGCGCCATGGCCGCGCCAGAGACCATGCGCACGCCCAGATCGCTCCAGCGTCCCGGGTCGGCCAGCGCGGCGGCCGTCACCGCCACACCTTCGGTGGGTTTGTCGCCCTTGCTGTCCCGTTGCTCCGTCACGTCAGGCCCTGACGGCGCCGTAACGGCGATCGCGAGTGGCATAGTTGGCGCAGACCTTGGCGAATTCGGCAGGCGTGAAATCGGGCCAGAGCGTATCGACGAACTCGTATTCCGCATAGGCCGACTGCCACAGCAGGAAGTTCGAGATGCGCGCCTCGCCAGAGGTGCGGATCACCAAGTCGGGGTCCGGCAGGACATGGGTGTCGAGAAAGCGCGACAGCGTCTCGGCATCGACATCCTTGTGGGTGAGGCGACCCTGCTCGATCTCGTAGGCGAGCCTCTTGGCCGCGCGGGTCACCTCGTCGCGCCCGCCATAGTTCAGCGCCACGGTAAGATGCACGAGGTCATTGTGGCTGGTCAGAAGCTCCAGTTCGTCCATCATCGCAACCAGCTTCTCGTCGAGCCGGATCCGGTCGCCGATGAAGCGCACCCGCACGCCTTTGGTCAGGAGCGCGCGCGCCTCGCGCACGATGTAGCGGCGAAACAGCGCCATCAGCCCGGAGACCTCGGTCTGGGTGCGTTTCCAATTCTCGGTCGAGAAAGCGAAGATCGTCAGATATTTGACGCCCAGATCGGGACAAGCCTCGACTATGTCGCGGACCGGCGGGCCCCGGCCTGATGCCCGAAAAGCCGTGGCCGGCCACGGCCTTGTGCCCAGCGGCCATTGCCATCCATGATGATGGCGACGTGATCCGGGCCACCCTTGGGTGTCGTGTCTTGCGCATCGGCAGCCATGGCGGCCTCCCTGGCATTCTCTGAGGAAACCCTCAGACCTGCATGATCTCGGCCTGTTTCGTCTCGAGCTGCTGATCGACCAGCTTGATGTAGCGGTCGGTCAGCTCCTGGACCTCCTGCTCCCAGAACTTCTGGTCGTCTTCGGAGAGACCGTCATTCTTGGCCTTCTTGATCTGGTCCATGCCGTCGCGGCGCAGGTTGCGGATCGCGACGCGGGCGTGCTCGGCATATTGACCGGCCACCTTGGTCAGCTGGGTCCGCCGCTCTTCGTTCAGCTCGGGGATCGGCAGCATGATGATGGTGCCGTTGAGCTGCGGGTTGATGCCGAGGCCGCTTTCGCGGATCGCCTTTTCGACCTTGCCCACGAGCGCCTTGTCCCAGACGTTGATCGTCACCATTCGCGGCTCGGGCACGTTGACGGTGCCGACCTGGTTGATCGGCGTCGGGCTGCCATAGGCGTCGACCATCACCGCTCGAGCATCGAGGCCGATGCCCGACCCGTGCGCAGGGAGGCGAATTCGGTGCGCAGGGAGGCGATCGCCCCGTCCATGCGGCGCTGAAGGTCGTCGGTGTCGAGTTCGAAATCGTCTGCCATCGGTCTCTTCTTGTCTTTGGGAGCGGGCTGTTGGCGCCGGTGATAACCGAGGCGGCCCCCGCATTCCAGAACACTTTGCCCGACCCTAACCTCGCCGCGTGTCGGGTCGTGGGCAGACACGTGGCAAGATCGGGTCGGGTTTCACTTAGCCATGCACCCGCGTCGAGGTGCCCTCGCCCGCGAGGATGCCACGCAACCCGCCGGGCTCGTCGAGAGAGAACACGATGATCGGCAGGTTGTTGTCGCGCGCCAGCGCGATCGCCGAGGCATCCATCACGCCCAGATGCTTGGCCAGCACCTCGTCATAGGTCACGGTCTCGTAGCGCTTGGCATCGGGGAACTTCTTGGGGTCCTTGTCATAGACCCCGTCGACCTTGGTGCCCTTGAAGATCGCCTCGCAGCTCATTTCGTTGGCGCGCAGGGTCGCGGCGGTGTCGGTGGTGAAATACGGGTTGCCGGTGCCGGCGGCAAAGATGCAGACGCGCTGCTTCTCAAGGTGGCGCACCGCGCGGCGGCGGATGTAGGGCTCGCAGACCTGATCCATCGGGATGGCCGAGATCACGCGGGTGAACACACCGAGCTCCTCGAGCGCCGACTGCATCGCCAGCGCGTTCATCACCGTGGCGAGCATGCCCATGTAGTCGGCGGTGGTGCGCTCCATGCCCTGCGCCGAGCCCGACAGCCCGCGAAAGATGTTGCCGCCACCGATCACCATGCAGATCTCGACGCCGAGATCATGCACCGACTTGACCTCGCGCGCGATGCGTTCGACGGTCGGCGGATGCAGACCGAACGCCGTGTTCCCCATCAGCGCCTCCCCGGAGATCTTCAGCATCACCCTGCGGAAGGCAGGCTTTTGGGTATCGGTCATGGGGGCTCCGTCGGTGGTTCGGGGGGGTCTGGGTCGCCGCGCAAGATGACCGAAACCGCAGGCGGGTTCAATGCCGTACGGGCAGCTTCGGCGACCCTTGGCCGGGGATGAGCGCGTGGAGGGACATCGCGCGCGGGCTCGATCCCGCGCGCCCGGTGCTGATCGCCGGGCCGACCGCCTCTGGCAAGTCGGCACTGGCGCTCGCGGTGGCCGAGGCGGGCGGCGGCGTGGTGGTGAACGCCGATGCGCTTCAGGTCTATGCCGACTGGCGCGTGCTCACTGCCCGCCCCCCGGCCGAGGAAGAGGCCCGCGCGCCGCATGCGCTCTATGGGCAGGTGCCGCGTGATGCGGCATGGTCCGTGGGCCATTGGCTGCGTGCGGTGACGACATATCTGGACGGCGCGCGGCCGATCATCGTCGGCGGCACGGGGCTGTATTTCTCCGCCCTGACCGAGGGCCTTGCCAAAATCCCGGCCACGCCCCCTTCGATCCGCGCCGAGGCCGACGCGATCGCCCTGCCCGATCTGATCGCCGGGCTCGACGCGCCCAGCGCCGCGCGGCTCGACCTTAACAACCGCGCGCGAGTGCAAAGGGCGTGGGAGGTGCTGCGCGCCACCGGGCGGGGCATCGCCGAATGGCAGGCCGCGACGCCCGCGCCGCTGCTGCCGCTCGACGCCGCGCAGCCGTTGGTGCTGCGGCCCGATCCGGGATGGCTCGACGCACGAATCGCACGGCGCTTTGACCACATGCTCGAAGACGGCGCGGTCGAGGAGGTGCGCGCCAACCTGCCGCATTGGACCCCCCGCGCTCCTTGGGCGCGGGCCATCGGCGCGCCGGAACTGGTGGCGCATCTGCGTGGCGAGACCGATCTTGCCACAGCGCGCGCGCACGCGATCCTCGCCTCGCGCCAATACGCCAAGCGGCAGCGTAGCTGGTTTCGCAGCCGCATGAGCGGCTGGCGCGAGATCGATCCGGCGTCGCCGACCCGCTGACACGATCCCTGCCCGACGACACGGTCCCGCGAAACAGCGTCGAGCGGGTGGAACCCGCAAGGCCCGGGTCGCCTTGTGGGGTCATGACACAGCAAAATCTCCAATGGGCGGTCCCGGTGATGCGCGCGGGCTATGCGGGCCGCGGCCTCATCTATCTTGTGGTGGCGATCCTGTCGCTCCTCGCGATCTGGCGCGGCTCCACGCCGGGCGGCACCGGCGAGGCGATGGCCTCGCTGGAGCGGGCCTGGTGGGGCATCGCGCTTCTGGCGCTGATCGCCATCGGCCTCGCGGCCTATGGCGTCTGGCGCCTTGTTGCGGCGTTCTGGGATCTCGAAGCGCATGGCAGCGACGCCAAGGGCATCGTGGCCCGGCTCGGTCAGGTCGTGACCGGCATCATCCATCTCGGTCTCGCCTTCACGGCGGCGGCGATCCTGATGCCCTCCGGCTCTGGAGGCGGCGGCGGCTCCAGCCTAGACAAATGGACCGCCAAGATCATGCAGATGCCGTTCGGCCAGTGGATCGTCGGCCTTGCCGGGGCCATCGGTTTCGGCGCGGGCGTCTATTACATCTGGAAGGGATTGTCGCACAAATACATGGCCAATCTGCGCGCCCGTCCCGTGACGCTGAAGCTGCAACCGGCGCTCACTGCGGGGCTCGTCGCCAATGGCGCGGTCGTCACCATCGTCGGCTTCCTGCTCATCTATGCGGCATGGACCCTCAACCCCAGCGAAGCGGGCGGTCTGGCCGAGGCCTTCGACTGGTTGCGCAGCCAGCCTTATGGCACGGTGCTGGTGACAGCGCTGGCGGTGGGTCTCTTGGGATTTTCGCTGTTCTGCTTCGTCAACGCGGCCTACCGGCTGATCCCCAAGCTCAAGACCGACGACGTGGAAACCATGGCGCGCCGGCTGGCATCCTGAGAGCCGTCAACCCCCGAGAATAGCCTTCACGTAATGCCGGGTCTCGGCGAAGGGCGGAATGCCACGATATTTGGCAACCGCGCCGGGACCCGCATTGTAGGCGGCAAGCGCCAGCCGCCAGTCGCCGAAGGCGTCATACTGCATCCGCAGATACCGCGCCCCGCCTTCAAGATTCTGGCGCGGATCGGTGGGATCGACGCGCAGCTGCCGGGCCGTGTCAGGCATCAGCTGCGCCAGCCCAAGCGCACCGACCCGGCTGACGGCCCCCGCGTTCCAACCACTTTCCTGCTGCACGAGGCGCAAGAACAGATCTTCGGGGATCCGGTGCTTGCGCGCGGCGTCACGCGCCAGCGTCAGATAGGGACCCTTGTAGCGCCCCCTGAAAGCCGGAGAGACCGGCGAGGCCGCCACCACCAGATCCTGCGGCACCTCGGCGCGGGGTGGCTGCAACCGGCCCGAACCTGCGTATTGCGATGCGGCCCGCCCGTCGAGCACGCCGAGCTGCGAGGCGAAGAGGCCCGGCGCGGAGCGGCTCGACACCCGGTCGGCTAGAGCGGGCGCCGCGCAGGCAAGGCAAAGCGCCGCCAGCATGGCGCCCCTGAAGAGATGTTTCATCGCGTCCCCCCGTTGCGCCAGTTGTCCCCGGCGCTGCTGCGTTCGCTGCGCCGACGCTACCCGCGATCATGGTGGAAAGGAAAGCGCGAATGGGCAATTGGGCTGTCATCGGGCGGTCGCGCGGCTTAGGGTCGGCGCGAGAGAAACGCAAGATTCGACAAGGCAGGAGGACCTCATGGCTGGTTCCGTCAACAAGGTTATCATCATCGGCAATCTGGGCCGCGATCCCGAGGTCCGTACCTTCCAGAACGGCGGCAAGGTGGTGAACCTGCGCGTCGCCACCTCCGAAAACTGGAAGGACAAGAACACCGGCGAGCGCCGCGAGCGTACCGAGTGGCACTCGGTCGCGATCTTCAACGAGCCGCTGGGCCGGATCGCCGAGCAATACCTCAAAAAGGGTTCAACCGTCTATCTCGAGGGCCAGCTGGAAACCCGCAAGTGGCAGGACCAGCAAGGCAATGACCGTTACTCCACCGAGGTCGTGCTGCGCCCCTTCACCGGCAACCTGACGCTGCTTGGCGGTCGCGGTGACGGCGGCGGTTCGGGCGGTGGCTATGGCGGCGACGACCGGGGTGGTTATGGCGGTGGCTCGGGCGGTTACGATGACCGCGGCGGCTATGGTGACAGCAATCAGGGCGGCGGTCAGGGAGGCGGCAGCCGCGACATCGACGACGAGATCCCGTTCTAAGATCAGGCCCTGTGCAGATCGAACGCCGCCCCCTCTCGGGGCGGCGTTTCTCGTTTCAGCCCAGCGCCACGGCAAGCTCGCCCGGGCGGCTGAGTGTTCCGCCTCCCACGGCGGCGCGCACGCCCGTCGTACCGGGCGCCGAGGTGGGCAGGCCCCGCGCCACCCGCACCGCGAGATAGGCGAAGGCCTGCGCCTCAAGCATGTCACCGTCGAGACCCGCCTCCTCGACCGGCAGGACCGGACAGTCGCAGCCCGCTGCGATCATCGCCATCATCACCGGGTTGCGTCGCCCCCCCCCGGTGACCAGCAACCGCTCCGGCGGTGCGGGGCACAACTCCATTCCGCGCATTACGCTGGCCGCGGCACAGGCCGTCAACGTCGCCGCCGCATCCGCGTCCGAAAGCGTCGCCACCTCGCCCGCCAGCGCGGCAAAGGCGTCACGGTCGAGCGATTTTGGGGCCATCCGAAAGAAATGCGGATGCTGCAGGAAGCGCGCCACCACGGCGTCGTTCACCTCGCCCCGCGCCGCAAGTGCGCCATCCTCGTCGAGCGCTCGCCCCAGCCGGGTCTGCAGCAAGTCGTTGACCGGCGCGTTGGCGGGACCGGTGTCGAATGCCAGCAACGCGCCTTCGGTCTCGGGGCGGGCAAAGCCCGGATCGGCGAAGGTCAGGTTGCCGACGCCGCCGAGATTGAGGAAGGCCAGCGGCGCGCGGGCCTCGATGAACCGGGCCAGAGCGAAATGATAGAACGGCGCGAGCGGCGCGCCCTCGCCTCCGAAGCGCACATCGGCGCTGCGGAAGTCCCAGACCACGGGCAGGCCCAGCGCCTCGGCGAGGATCGCGCCGGAGCCCGCCTGATGCGTGCCGCGCCCGCGCGGGTCATGCGCGAAGGTCTGACCGTGAAATCCGATCAGGTCGATGTCGTCGAAGCGCGACAGGATCTCGGCATGGGTGGTTTCGACCACCTCAGCGGCGGCCTCGACCTCCGCGCCGTCCCAGCGCCCGAGAGCGGCGCGCAGCACCTCGCGCTCGGTCTCCGAATAGGGCCTGTAGGCGCTTTCCCCAAAGCCGAACACGGTCTCGCCATCGGTCTCGATGATGGCGGCGTCGACCCCGTCGAGCGAGGTGCCCGACATCGCGCCCAAGGCCCTGATCTTGTCGCCCGTCCCGATCCGCCGCATCGCGCTTTCCCTCGTCCCGCTTGATGCCTATAGAGTGGCGCGACCAAGAGAGGGGCACAAGACATGACCTACCACCCCAAGAGCGACTTCATGTCCGTGATGATCGAGCGCGGCTATCTTGCCGACTGCACCGATTATCAGGGCTTGGACGAGGCGCTGTCGAAGGGGGTCGTGCCCGCCTATATTGGCTATGACGCTACAGCGGCGTCGCTGCATGTTGGACACCTGCTCAACGTGATGATGCTGCGCTGGCTGCAAAAGACCGGCCACAAGCCGATCACCCTGATGGGCGGCGGCACCACCAAGGTGGGCGATCCGAGCTTCCGCTCGGACGAACGGCCCCTGCTGGGCCCCGACCAGATCGCCTCGAACATCGCCGGCATGAAACAGGTCTTCGCGCGCTACCTGTCTTATGGTGACGCACCGACCGACGCGCTGATGCTCGACAATGCCGAGTGGCTCGACAATCTGAACTATCTTGAGTTCCTGCGCGACATCGGGCGGCATTTCTCGGTCAACCGGATGCTGTCCTTCGAGAGCGTGAAATCGAGGATCGACCGCGAACAGTCGCTGTCGTTCCTTGAATTCAACTACATGATCCTGCAGGCCTACGACTTTCTCGAACTGAACCGTCGCTATGGCTGTGTGCTGCAGATGGGCGGCTCGGACCAGTGGGGCAACATCGTCAACGGTATCGATCTCACGCGCCGCGTGCTCGACCACGAGATTTACGGCCTGACCTCGCCACTGCTGACGACCTCGGACGGCCGCAAGATGGGCAAATCGGCGGGCGGCGCGGTCTGGCTCAACGAAGAGATGCTGAGCCTTACGAGTTCTGGCAATTCTGGCGCAACACCACCGACGCCGATGCGGGCCGCTTCCTCAAGCTCTATACTGAACTGCCGGTCGATGAGTGTGAGCGCCTCGGCGCGCTAGCAGGCTCGGAGATCAACGAGGGCAAGATCGTGCTGGCCGACGAGGTCACGGCGCTTTTGCATGGGCGTGACGCGGCCGAGGCGGCCAAGGCCACGGCGCGCGAGGTGTTCGAGAAGGGCGGCGTGGGTGACGACCTGCCCACGCTGACGCTCTCCGAGGCCGAGGTGGCGGACGGCATCTCGATCGTGCAGCTGATCGTGCGGGCAGGGCTTGCCGGGTCGGGCAAGGAGGCCAAGCGATTGATTTCGGACAATGGCGCGCGTCTAGATGACGCGCCGCTGACCGATGCGGGGCTGATCATTGATCGCGCGGCCCTCACCGCGCCGATCAAGCTTTCGGCGGGCAAGAAACGCCACGCCCTGGTGCGTCTGGGCTGAGATCCCGAAGGGGCGGCGCGCGTCGCCCCTTTTCATGTGACGCGGCGTGGCACGCCTCTTGGCGGAACCAGCGCCGCCCCCTCCCGTTGGCCCGCCAACACGGGAGAGACGCCATGAAGGACGCCGTCGGACAACCGGTCGACGCAGAACGCCCCTACCTGCTTTTGCTGATGGCGGGACTGGGTTTTTTCGGCTGCATGTCGATGATCGGCGGCACCATCGCCGCACAGATCGTCGTGCCGGGTCATGATTGGGTCGCCGACACGATCAGCGATCTGGGCGCCGGCGAGTGGGAGATCATCATGGACGTCGCCCTCTACGGCTTTGCGGCGGGTCTCTTCGCCATGGCGCTGGCGGCGTCGCATGCGCATCTGGGCGGCATCGGCTGGTCGGCTGGCGTGGTGTCCCTCGCCATTCTCGCGGCGCTGGTCGTCGTCGTCGGCGCGCGCAACGAATACGGCGATGGCGACGACGAAGGCGTGGTGATCCACATCTACCTCGTCTACGGCATCGGCGTGCTGTTCCTCGCGGCCCCGCTCAGCATGGCGGCGGGATTCGGGCGCGATCACCCCAAGGTACGGTCGGCGCTGATCGGCCTCGCCATCGCCTGGGGCGTGTCCGCGCCGCTGTTTCTCATGGCGCCAACTTCGATCGACGGTCTGGCCGAGCGGGTTCTGGGCCTCATCGCCTGCGCCATCCTTGCGGTGATGGCATGGGTGTTCTGGCAGCGCGGGCTCGATGCGCGCGAGGGCCGGGTCTAGCCGCCTAGCATCCATTCGCCCTCTGGCCAGAACACGTGGAAAGCAAAGGCGAAAAGCACGTCATGCGGCATGTCGCGGCCCTGCGCGTCACGCACGCGCACATTGCCCACGTCGCGCCCCTGCGCGACTGCGCTTGCGTCGAGCGCGCTGGCCTGCCCGGCCTCCCACGTGATCGTCACGCCGGCCTCGCTCACCGATCCCGCCTCGCGTAGCCGCGAAAAAGTCCAGGCCCGGTCGCCCACGCGCACCACCCGCATCAGGGGCGCGATGTCGTGCGGCGGCATTTCGCCCGAATAGAGGAAGGGCCGCGCCGAGCTGTCATAGCTGACATAGGGGTTGCGCCCGTAGTCGCGGCTCCAGTCCGGCTCGTCCATCACCAGCCCCTCCGGATAGGCCGCGAGATACCTTTCCCAGCTGTCCATCCAAGCGGGCAGCAACTCAAGCTCGCGGCCCGTCATCTCGCCGACGATGCCGGTGCCGATGGCTTGCTGCCACCAGCTTTCGGTCTGGCGGTCATACATCACCATGTCCGAGGCGCGCAGCATCCCCGAGACGCCGAAGGACAGCTCCTGCCCCTCGACCCGGCGGTCGAACACCATGCCCGAGTTGCATAGCGGACAATAGGTGACGGCCACCGGCACGCCCCCCGCCGCGTCGTTGACGATCTCGTGCCAGAGCAGGTAGCGGATCGGGTAGGCCCGCGCGGGCCCCTCCGGGGCGGGCCAGACCATCACCGGTTCCGCCGGCCCGAGCCGCGTCTCGGATGCGGCCGGGACCATGCGCGGATCATCGATCGCGGGGATGCCGTCTTTCGGCGGTCCGCCCGACATGATCTCGGACCAGTCGGTGATGTCGGTGGTGGCGAAATCGGTGTTCGGCCATTGGCCCTGCCAGCGCGCGGGCTGGGCCTGCGCGGCCCCCGCGATCGCCAGCGCGACGATGATCGTGATGATGCGCATGTCGTGTCCTCCCCTGCGTCAGCCTGCCCGGCCGGTCTCGCGCGCGACACCCCGCCTCACCGCATGGTGACGCCGCGCGAGCCACCGTGTGCCCGCAGGGTGGCGTCCTCGCCTCGAACCGGCTAGACGGGCGGCGAGACATCTCCACGGACCCTGCCCCATGCCCGAAACCATCCTGTCGCGCTGCGAGCAGAACGGCCTGCGCCTGACCGAACAGCGCCGGGTGATCGCGCAGGTTCTGGAGGCGGCGGACGACCATCCCGATGTCGAGGAACTGCACGCCCGCGCCGCCGCCGAAGACGCACGCATCTCGCTTGCCACGGTTTACCGCACGGTGAAGCTTTTCGAAGAGGCTGGCATCCTCGAAAAACACGAGTTCGGCGACGGGCGCGCACGCTACGAAACCACCGACCGCGAGCACCACGACCACCTCATCGACATGCATTCGGGCGAGGTGATCGAATTCGTCGACGACGAGATCGAGGCGCTTCAGGAACGCATTGCCGAGCGGCTGGGCTACCGGCTCATCGGGCACCGGCTGGAACTCTACGGCGTCCCGACCGCCCCCGCCAAGAAAGAAAGCTGAGAAATGGAGAACCTGCGCGGCAGCGCCTTGATGGTGGCGGGCATGCTCGGCTTCGCGCTCGAGGACATGTTCATCAAGATGATGGCAGGCGCGTTGCCGGTGGGGCAAATCCTGATGCTTCTGGGCCTCGGCGGCGGCATCGTCTTTGCCGTGATGTCGATGGCACGCGGCGAGCGGCTCCTGTCGCCGGATTTCCACCACAGGGCGGTGATCGCGCGCAACCTGGGCGAGGTGATCGGCACCGCGGGCTTCATCACCGCCGTGGCGCTGTCGCCGTTGGCCACGGCCTCGGCGATCTTGCAGGCCAACCCGCTTCTGGTGACACTCGGGGCGGCCGTGTTCTTTGCGGAGCCGGTGGGCTGGCGCCGCTGGAGCGCGATTTGCGTCGGTCTGTTCGGCGTGCTGCTGGTGATCCGGCCGGGCGCCGAGGGTTTCACGCCGCTGTCGCTCTTCGCGGTGCTCGGCACGATCGGCCTTGCCGCGCGCGACCTCGCCTCGCGCCGCGTGCCGCGCTCCATCTCGTCGCTGAAGCTGTCGACCTACGCCTTTCTGATCCTCGTGCCCGTCGGCTACCTGATGGTGGTCGTGGCGGGCGAGGCGCTGGTCTGGCCATCGACCGTCAATTCATTGCGGCTTCTGGCCGCCATCGGTGTCGGTGTCGCGGGCTACTGGGCGCTGACGGCGGCCACGCGAATGGGCGAGATCTCGGTGATCGCGCCCTACCGCTATACCCGCCTCGTCTTTGCACTGTTCGTGGCCTACTTCGCCTTCGGCGAGCGGCCCGATCTGCTCACCTATATCGGTGCCGCGATCATCGTCGGATCGGGCATCTACACGCTTCTTCGCGAAGCCCGGCTCAGGCGCGCTTCACGCCGGGTCACGCCCGCGTTATAGAACCTCCAAACCTTCCCACAGGAGATCTCCATGAGCACGATCATCGACATTCACGCCCGCGAAATCCTCGACAGCCGGGGCAACCCGACGGTCGAAGTGGACGTGATCCTCGAAGACGGCACGATGGGCCGCGCCGCCGTGCCCTCGGGCGCCTCGACCGGCGCCTACGAGGCGGTCGAAAAGCGTGACGGCGACAAGTCCCGCTACATGGGCAAGGGCGTGCTCGAAGCGGTCGCGGCGGTGAACGGCGAAATCGCCGAAGCCATCCTTGGCATGGACGCGACCGAGCAGGTCGAGATCGACCAGACCATGATCGAGCTCGACGGCACCGACAACAAGGGGCGTCTCGGCGCCAACGCGATCCTCGGCGTGTCCATGGCCGTCGCCAAGGCCGCGGCCGAATACACGACCCAGCCGCTGTTTCGCTATGTCGGCGGCATGTCGGCTCGCGTCCTGCCGGTGCCGATGATGAACATCATCAATGGCGGCGAACATGCCGACAATCCGATCGACATCCAGGAATTCATGATCATGCCGGTCTCCGCGACCAGCATCCGTGAAGCCGTCCGCATGGGCTCGGAGGTGTTCCACACCCTCAAGAAGGAACTGTCAGCCGCTGGCATGTCCACCGGTCTCGGCGACGAGGGCGGCTTCGCCCCCGAACTGGGCTCGACCCGCGAGGCGCTCGACTTCATCCTGAAATCCATCGAGAAGGCCGGCTACAAGCCTGGCGAGGACATCTATCTCGCGCTCGATTGCGCCGCGACCGAGTATTACAAGAACGGCAAGTACGAGCTGAAGGGCGAAGGCAAGTCGCTGACCTCTCAGGAAAACGTCGCCTATCTCGAAGCGCTGGTGAACGACTACCCAATCATCTCAATCGAAGACGGCATGTCCGAAGACGACTGGGATGGCTGGAAGGCGCTGACCGATGCGCTGGGCGACCGTGTGCAGCTCGTCGGCGACGACCTGTTCGTGACCAACCCCACCCGTCTCAAGGACGGCATCGAAAAAGGCTCGGCCAATTCGCTCTTGGTGAAGGTCAACCAGATCGGCACATTGACCGAGACGATGCAGGCCGTGGAGATGGCGCAGCGCGCCCGTTTCACCTGTGTGATGTCGCACCGTTCGGGCGAGACCGAGGACGCGACCATCGCCGACCTCGCCGTCGCCACCAACTGTGGTCAGATCAAGACCGGCAGCCTCGCGCGCTCCGACCGGCTCGCCAAGTACAACCAGCTGATCCGCATCGAGGAAATGCTGGGCGAGACCGCGATCTATGCAGGCCGTTCGATCCTGCGCGGCTGATCGGACCCCTCACGACGAGAAAGGGCCGTGGCGGATGCCACGGCCCTTTTGCTTTCAACTGGCAGAGCGATCAGTCGCGCCAGTTGTAATAGCCTTCGTCGGCCTGCGGCAGCGCTTCGAGCTGTTCCTGGCTCATGCGGGTCACGAGCGAGAAATCACCGCCGGCATAGTCTCCGGCAAAGCGAACTTCGCTGAAATCGAGGATGACATCCTCGTCACCGATATCGAGCCAGCCGCCCGTCTCGATCACCAGACCGATCATCTGACCATCGGCCGAGATCACGATGTCCTCGACTTCACCGATGTCTTCCCATTCGGCGTCGACTTCCTCGTAATAGGGCGTGTCGGTCCACAGCGTCTCGTCATACTCGGCCTGAAGCGTGTAGATGTTCGAGCCGATCAGGTTTTCCGCGCGAATCGTGTTCATCATGTTGTCGGCCGTCAGACGGCCGCTGCCCATGCCCATCTCCATATGCGCCTCGGCGAGCGCGCCGCCAGCGGTGAGGGTCAGTCCGAGAGTCAGGGCTGTGGTGTTCATCATGCGGGTCATGAGATCTCCTTCGTCTTGCGTTTCCGTCTTCGGCGGGTCAACCGTTCAACTCCGCTCCTGTTCCAGACCAAAGGTTTCCCCCAATGTCGGCTTCGGCTTCGGCTTCTTCTTCGCAGCGCTATGACGCGCGCGGGCTGATCTGCCCGCTGCCGGTCCTCAAGGCGCGCAAGTTGCTGGCGGCGATGACACCGGGCGAGGTGCTGGAGATCCTGTCCGACGATCCCGTGGCCCGGATCGATCTGCCGCATTTCTGCGCCGAAGCGGGGCATGTCCATCTCGACCTGATCGAGGACGGCGCGACGCAGATTCACCGCATACGCCGCGGCTGACGGAACGAAACGGACGCTTTCGTTCCGTTGTCATACCGTCCCTTTGAAAGGTAAAGGCCGGGCAGGTTTCCCTGCCCGGCCTTCCTTCGCATTCCGCGAAGCTACGGATCAGCGGCCGATCGACCACCAGCACGGCGGCGCGGCTTGGTCTCTTCCTCGTCCGCGTCGACACCGGCATCCACGGTCTCGCGGGGAGCCTCTTCGGCCTCGGGCGCCTTGCGGGTCTGCGCGACCGTATCGGCAACCTGCTGCGCGACCTCGGGCATCACCTCGGGGGCCGGAGCCGCTTCGGGCCTGTCGCCCGCCTCGGCCTCGGCCGCACCGGCGGCGGCGGGCTCGGCCGCGGCCGGGACCGGGGCGGTCTCGGCGACCTCCGTCGGCCTTGGGCTCGGCCTTCTTTCGACGGGTCCGGCTTGGGCTTGGGTGCGCCTCGGCC
>NZ_BATB01000041.1 GCF_000466965.1 Limimaricola cinnabarinus LL-001 | reverse complement strand
CAAACTCAGGCATAGCTCCGGGCACCTTGCCGAAGAATGCAAAGGCATGGACGTGGCCGTCGACCCAGGCTTCCGCTGTCGCCGCGGGATAAGCCCGCACGAAACAGGCATCGCTGTGCGGCAAGTCCATGACAAAGAAATGCGCCTTCTGTTCGATCCCGCCGATGACGACCACCGCCTCGCCGAAGTCGGCCTGGGCGTGACCGGGCGGATGCGCCAGCGGCACGAACATCTCGCGGCCGCGCCGTTCGCGCTCCCGCATGTAATCCTTCTCGATCGTGTAGCCGCCGCAAAAACCATGCTCGTCACGAAGCCGCTCGAATACCCGCTTGGCCGTGTGCCGCTGCTTGCGATGAACCGCGCGATCCCCCTCCAGCCAGCCGTCGATGATCCCCGTATAGGCCTCCAGCTTCGGCCGCTTCACGGGCGCCGTGCGGCGGTAGCCGGGCGGAGCAGAGAACGCCATCATCTTGGCTACGCTGTCACGCGAGATGTTGAAATGACGCGCCGCCTCTCGCTGGCTCATCCCCTCGGCACAGGCCAGTCGCACCTTGCGATACAAGTCCACGGTGAAAATCCTCCCGCCCTCCCTGCCTCCAGAAAGGGTAAAGGTGGACGACTTTCACGCCGCCCGCAGCAGGCTCACCCCGCCGCTACCGTGGCCGACTTTCTCACCGCCGTTCTCACTTGATCATCTCTCGCGCCCAATTGCTCGCGCTGCCACAGGCCTCCATCACCACGACGGCAGGTTCGTGCTTCGACATGAACTGTCGAAACTGGATCCGAGTTACCTTCCTTCGAAACTTCAAGTGTCCGGCCATGCTGGCCCCGTGAAGCTGGAAGACGCTCTTTGCCAGATCTACACCGATCATTGTATCTTTCATTTGCCATCCTCTCCTTTGCGTAGCCTTGAACACCACGACCATGGCACATCGCGGTGCCGTCTGGGGAGGGCGGCAACCATCCCATCTTCTGCCGCTTCACGAATGGTTTCACATAGGCAGGAGGGATCAGCCGGACTTCGTGCCCAAGCTCGCCTATCGCTCGGCCCCAGTGATGGGCGCTGGCACTTGCCTCCATCGCCACAATGCAAGGCGACTGCGCTGCGATGAACTTCAGTAGCTGCGTCCGCGACAGCTTGCGCCGGAACACGACCGCCCCATCCGCCCCGGCACCATGCGCTTGAAACACGTTCTTGGCCAGATCCAGGCCGATGATGCTAACCTCTCCGATGGACGCTCCCTCCTTAGCGGTACTTCAACACCCGCTATCATGGCACATTGATGCCGCCGGGGGGCGTCCACCCCATCGGTTACGTTTCAAATGCCTCGCTCCGAACTTCGGCTGCTCGATGCGATCGATTTCGCCGAGGCCAACGCACAGGACCTCGCTGAGGCCGATGAGGGGCTCGACACGGAAGACAGCTATGAGACGGCCATCACCCCCGCCTGGTGGGATGTCAGCGAAGTCGTTCGCGCCGGCTACCGAGGCATGTTCGTCAAGCTGACCGAAGCCCGCCCAGGGTCGCCGGTTCGTGGCCTTTACGCAGCCTGATAGCGAAGCCAGCGCCTACGGGCGCTGCGCCCAAATCCACAAAGTCATATTTCCTTTTCAAACAAGAATGCCCGGTTGCGCAGCGAGAGATCGTTGCCGCCCGGGTTTTTTCGTGTGGGGATCCGCAGGACGTGTTGGCTGAGTGACATAGGAGCTCCCCCGATGCCCTCCTCAGCGGCCAGGCGCGGCCCCGAGGCCTCTCTCGAACCGCTCCGCCGCACCCATGGCCGCTTTCATCAACGCGTCGAAATCTTCTGGCGGGTTGCCGTCGTTCAACATCCCGGTGAAGGTCGCATAGGCATCGGTTTTGCTGCCATAGGCGCGCAAGGTCTTCTCGTCGTTTACCCACGCAAGCACGATGATCTTTGCCTCACTGCTGAACCGGTAGAACAGCCGATACTGCTGGAAGAACTTTGCTCGGAACCAGTGCCTGCGGTGATCGCCAAGTGTGTCACCCTGCCGGAAGTCTCGGGCGCCCGGATCAGCTGGTATCGCCTCGGTCACCAGCTTGAGAATTGCCGCCAACCGCTTCGTGCAGTTCTTCCTGTGCCAGTTCTGAGGGTCGCGCGCCTTACGGCCTTCGACCTCAGCGATCAGCGCTTCCAGCTGTTCAAGGAAGACTGGGTGCGCATAGATCGACCATCCGTTGACGACGAGCGGCGCTTCGGCGGGCGCAGCACCGCCAGTCATTCGTCCTCAGGCGACAGTGGCTCACCGAGATCGATTTCGACCTCTCCGACCAGCGCCTTCAAGCGGTCATGCAAGGCACCGTCGAACGCCTGAAGACGTTCCGGATGCACTGTGATGTCAGCTGCGATGAAGTCGAGGAATGCACCGAGCGCGGGATCTTCTTCTTCGGCATGCACAGGCTCGATATAGACACGGCCGTTCGGCTCGGTACAGTAGCGAATTGTATCACCCTTGTCCAAGTGCAGCTGCTTGCGCACGCCGCTTGGCACGGTCGTCTGATAGCGATCGGTGAGCTTCGAGACATCATGAGCGAGCGCGGTCACAGCAGACTCCTGAGCAGGTTGGCCGTTTCGACACCAGATAGGTAATGCATTTGCATTGTCATGTCAAGTTGGGCATAGCTTCCCGCTATGGGCGAATGAGGAGTTGAGTTTTCACCCCAAGAGACGTTCTCGATGGTCGGTCGCAGCTGGTTTGGCGATCGCGGTCCATGCCGCTGGTGCATGGTGCCGCTCCCATAAGCTGAGATTGAGTGAACTTTGCCTGTCAGAACCGCTTTGCTCGCAGTCGCCCTCGCCTCCGCCTCCGCCTCCGCCTCTGCCTACGCATCAGGCACCCACGCACAGGGCGCTCTTGGCGGGTCGTTGGTCGAACTTTGCAACAGTGAATCCCAAACGGACAACTTGGTGTGCACGGCGCTGATTATCGGGACGACCTCAGGCATGCACTCCACGAGACGCAACGGGCGGTCAGTTGCAGGCTATCGTTCTCAAATTTATAAGGGCTCACCCCGAATTTTGGCATGAGCATTCCCCTGCCATCGTCCATCGAGCGCTGACGAAAACGTTTCCCTGCTGACCCACAAACGGTCCGCATCCAGTCAGACAGTCAGTCAGGAACCCAATCAGGATCCCATCCAGCCCGGATAGGCTTCACGCAGAGCGTCCAGGTCAGCGCGGTAGTCGAGATACGCCTGCGCGCTCTTGTCTGGGAAATGACTGCCATGCTTCTGCACCTTGTCGAGCGCCTCGACAAAGCCCCGCACATAGGAGGCTTCGGCACCATAGAAGCTCTCGTAGCGGCCTGGCTTGAGCTTTGCCTCGGGCAGCTGGCGTTCGACATTCACTCCAATGTCTTTGGCGATGAGGAGCATATATTTCCTGACCGCGTTCGGGCCTCTCTTGGGTGCGTTCGGCTTGATCTCGGGTGCGGCAGGCTTGGAGGGCGCTGGCTTAGCGCCGAACTCGGGCGCGTCGGCGCGGTTCGCATAGTAGGCCAGGCCATCGCGGTCATAGTTGGCGAGGTGATGGTCTCCGTTGTCGTCAATCCAGTCGTTCTCTGCCTCGGCATCCCAGCTCCTGAGCACGGCAGAGGGAGCAGATCCGTTGCTGACGCCAAAGGAGCCAGTCGGTGCGTTCTTGTCCTCGATGATCGCAGCGTCGAGCTTCTTCCTCAGGTTCTTGTGGAGAACCCAGGCCCTGCGTTCCGGATTCCACTTCGCTGTTTTGAACTTGCGGCGAAACCAGCCCTTCTTGGCATAGGGGAGCCTGACGATGAGCGTGTCGCCCTCTCGCTCGTATCCGATCGCGTCTCCTAACATCGAAATCTCCTCGCAGCCTGTATCCGTTCGCACTTAGAAGATTGTGCCCGATCGCCCAGATCGAAGCCTGATCGACAAGAAAGCTGCGGCACACCGCTCGCCCGCCTCAACATGCCAAGGAAGATTTGTCGGGAGGCATCCAGTAGTCCCGTACTGGGGGATCGGGATACTCGTGCCTAAGGTAAGAGAAACGCTCTTAAACCCGCGCATGGCATTCCTGCTGAGGGACATGCGCACTCGGTGGGAGGAAGTGGACCGCCGCATCGCCGCTTTCGACGCCGAGTTTGCAGCCCTGGCCCGGACCGACGAGCGCGCTCGACGACCGACAGCCATCCCGGGCATCGGCGCGCTGAACGCCACCGCGCTGGTCGCCGCAGTAGGCAATGCAGCAACTTTCTCGAAGGGGTCGCGATCTGCCTGCGTGGCTGGGCCTTGATCCTCGCCAGGTCACGACCGGCGGCAAGCCAAAGCTCCTTGGCATCACGAAGCGAGGGAGCCGCTATCTGCGAAAGATGCTGATCCAAGGCGCACGAGCTGCCATGCCCGTGGTGTCACGGGAAGATACCACAACCGGGAAATGGCTGCGGGCGCTCTTGGCCCGCGCGCATCCCAATGTCGCCGTTGTCGCGTTGGCTGCGAAGATGGCGCGCATCGTCTGGGCGCTGCTCCACCACGGACGCAGCTTTCGGGTCATCTTCTGATGGCGCGTTGAAATCATTGAACCGGTACCCGGCGTAAACATCGCCGGGTGCCTCGAGCTGCGAGTGGTGAGAGGAAGATGGCCTGACAGTCGACCGGTGTCCCGAGAACCTCCGGCGCAAAATGGCCCGACGAGGCCGGCCCCTTTATGAGGATCGGGACGCGCGGATCTCCATCTTGGCAGCGGCCGACGAGCCGACATGCCGGATACGTTTGTGCAGACTGCTCACACCATCACCCAATCGGCGCTTGCACCGGGGCGGGCCATACGTTTGCCCCGATGGACGCGGCGTCCAAGGAGGCGCGGGACCAGTCCAGCTCGCCCGCCCGGTCGAGGCGTTCCAAGAGCACCCGGTGTAGCCGGTCCCACACACCCGCCTGCTGCCAGTCCCGCAGCCGCCGCCAGCAGGTCATGCCCGAGCAGCCGAACACCTCGCGCGGCAGCATCTCCCAAGGCATGCCGGTCCGCAGCACGAACACGATCCCCCGAAGCGCATCTCGGTCCGGCACCCGAGTGCGCCCCCCCTTCGGCTTCGGCGGCTCCTCCGGCAGCAGCGGCGCCACCACCGCCCACATCTCATCGGGCACAAGCTCATGTCTCATGCCAAGAGAATCCACGAGACAAGGATAGGTTTCGTCAGGCGCCCTTAGACAAGGCAGCCGAAAATTCTCACATCCTGTCGGGATATTTTCCCTCCTCGCACAGTCGTCCCCGAACATTCCGCCGATGAATCTTCGGGGACGCCTGTGCGGCCGGCGTGGATTTTCCCCTGCTGTCGGCAAAACCGTCATCGCATCGTGCGGGCGCAGTCTTTCTGTAGCGGTGTCCGAAGTAACCAAGGAAGCAGACCGACAGTCCCTTCCGCGTGAACGGGAACCACCTCAGCTTCATCATCTTCGGCACATTACCCGCAGCGCCATCCATCCCAGCCGCTCGTTTGGTCGAGCAATCATCAACCCCGGCGTCCGATCATGCCCCGCGCCTCGCTTGAGAACCAACACGCCACATCTAAGCCGTTTCCAAATAGGTTGCTCATATCCCGAGCACCGCGATCATGGCACCCGGCGCAGATTGCTTCGTCTATCCCGATTGCATCAAGACACTTCGCAAACGGCAGCCTTGGGACTGCCGCTATGAAAGCCCTGGACCAAGGCCCAACTGGGTTGGGGCACGGTTTCTTGAGACAGTTCGTAGCGCTATTTCTCTGGATCAGGGGAGTACGATATGGACGACAAGAAAACGGCAACATCAGGCGCAACGGAGGCCACGGCCTCGTCGGCGCGCACCCATAACGCTGGCGACGACGGGGCCGTAGCCGGCGGTACGAGGCGCTTCTCCGCGAAGCGCAAGCTGACGGCAGTTCAACGGTTGATGCGCGGCGAGAGCCTTGAGGCGGTGTCGCGTGATCTGAACGTTCCGGTCCACCGGCTGTCGGAATGGCGCGATCGGGTTCTCATGGCGTCGGAGAGCGCCCTGAAGGAGCGCGAGAGGGATGACCGCGACGAGGAGATCGCGCGGCTCCATGCCAAGGTGGGCGAGATCACCATGGCTAACGAGTTGTTGTACGCGAAGATCGACAAGCTGGAGGGCGGGCGCCTTTGGCCCGGCGGAGGTCGAAGAGATGAGCCGGGCGCATTCGATCTCCACGCGGCGGCGCTACGGAATGGCGCGGGTCTGTGACGTCTGGAAGGTTCCTCGGGCCACCGTGTACCGACATCGCGTCTCGAGCAGCGCCGCCGCCAACGAGACGCAGCCACCCCGTCGCCGTGGACCCACAGGGGCGGCGCCCGATTGCGTGCTCCTGGAGAAGATCCGCGCCGTCATCGCCTCATCCCCCTTCTCCGGGGAGGGCTACCGGAAGATCTGGGCGCGGCTGCGGGTTCTGGGCATCCGCACCGCTGCGCGCCGCGTGCGACGGATCATGAGGGAGAACGACCTTCTGGCCCCGCACCGTCCGATCCAGCGGGACGCCCGCGCCCATGACGGAACGATCGTGACCGAGAGGGTCGACCAAATGTGGGGCACGGACATGACGCAGACGTTCACGACCGCGCAGGGCCGCGCCTACGTCTTCATCGCAGTCGATCACTGCTCGGGCGAATTCATCGGCACCCATGCCTCCTCCAGCGCAAGCCGCTGGGAGGCGCTTGAGCCGATCCGACAGGGAGTCACCCGGCATTTCGGCGGCATCGAGCCGGGCGTGGCCGAGGGCCTGAAGCTGCGCCACGACCACGGGTCGAACTACATGTCGGAGGACTTCCAGAACGAGGTCCGCTTCTTCGGCATCCCCAGCTCACCCTCCTTTGTGCGCCAGCCCGAAGGCAACGGCGTGGCAGAGCGGGCCATACGTACCCTCAAGGAGCAGCTCCTATGGGTTCGCCACTTCGCGACCATCGAAGAGCTCAGGCAGGCCTTGGCCGCTTTCGCCGCAGAGTATAACGCCTCGTGGCTGCGCGAGCGGCACGACTACAAAACGCCAAATCAGATCAGGGCCGAACAAAAAGCCCTTGAAACCGAAACCGCCACGGGGACCAAAATGGCGGCATGACAAGCGCAGCGCGCTGTCTCATTTCCGTGCCCCGGTACAGGACCAAGGCCCAACGACGCCGTTCAGGGAAGGCGAGCAAAAATGATTGAAAAACTGTCGCCGGAATTTCCGACGGGCAAAGGACATACCCATAGTCCCTCTGGGACGCCTCGGCTGCTCCACATATCAAACCGAAAGGAATGCCCATGGGACTAGATTTTGGGTTTTACAGGCAGGACGAAACGGAGGCACTTGGCTTTCGCAATCACAGCGACTTCTTCGATATGCTCTGCTCCCGCCCACTGGTTCGTATCGAACCCTACACAGATTTTTACGTCACTCGCCCGATGATCGTATCGATGCTGGAAGAGATCGAAGACGACATGCGCGCCGCAGGCTTGCCACTTTGCGCGCTCCCCGAACCCGGCACCGACGCATTTTCAGCCGTTCTGAACACCTTTCCCATGAACTTCTGCTGGGGCGAACCCGACGATTGGCAGGCTGCCTTACCGATCTATCGGATGCTACTGACAGACCTCCTTGTAGAGATCAAAAAGGACGGCTGCCTCATCTGCGGATGGAGCGCATGATGGGGCGCACTCTTAAGCCATCTGATTTGGTTGGACTGCTGCCGGTCCCATGGACAGCAGGTCAAGGTAGTATCGTGCAGGATTCGAACGTCGTCGGGCTGCGGCAGTCCAGCTTCGAGGAGCGGCGCTTCGGGCTATAGAGGCGCTCGGTGTAGGCGGAAACGTCGCTGCGCATGGCAGCTTGGTACGATGGACCCCGCAGGCGGTGTGCGCCCCATGGTCCTTTGGCAGTCCGTGTCGACGGGGCCCTCCCTGCAAACCATTCAGCTTCATCAAGCGCTCGATCCGGTGCAGGTTGCAGGGCACTCCCACCTTGATCACACCTCGCCAGACGCGCCGGGGCGATCGCGGTGACAAGACGCCCGAAGGCATTTCCAGTACTGGGCACAAACGTTTGTTTTGTCAGGTTTTTCGCAGTTGAACCCGGCGCTGTAATTGGTCGGGTGCGAGGCGCGTTCTTTCGGGATGTCTGGGTCCGATAGGCAGGGTCCGCCCGTGAGTGGTTCGGATCTGGATGGTCCTTGACCGACCCCGTCGACAGTCTCAGCCCACAAGAAAACAAGGGATTTCGGGCGGGCAAGATTTTCTTCTTCCTGCCATGGAAAACGGTCCGATCTACTCCTCGACGGCGCTGGTGCCGTTAGATTTTGAGAACGGATCCAACCATGATCAAATTTTCTGAACTCACCTCATTCGGCGCAGCTTTCACAGCAGGTGACGCCGTCCCTGTGACGCTTCCTGCCAACAAGTGGACCGTTCCGAGCCTCGAGGTCTCCAAGAGCTTGCCGCTCAAAGCTCGGCTGTTCGCCTATATCGGCCTGCACGACACGCTGTGCTCCGAGCCGTGCTCTTTGGTCCGGCGGAATTCGGTCGACGCGGCCGAGTTCGTCTACAGCGGACTTGGCGGAGACGTCACGCTGCGTCTCGACATTGAAATCGACCCCGCGGGCAACGTGACGGGCTTCGATCTCGCGGGCCTGACCGCAGCGTCGGACCTGCCGATGCTTGTTGATCTGCGCTTTGACACGCGCGACACCGCCAACCCTCTGATCGGGCTGACGCATTGCCTCTTCCACATCGTCGAGCTTCGCGCAGCTGACATCCTCGCCGCCCTGAACGACCCCTATCTTCTCGCCGGCTGATCGTCTCCCCTCGTTTGTTCCATTTCTCGAAGGAACCACCACATGACGTCTGTCACACCTTTTCGCTGCCCGATCATCTCAGCCCGGGAGCTGCACGGTCGAACCCCACAGTCTTGGCTGTTCGCCACGGTTGCTTTGAGCGAGGTAGCCAAGCTGGCGAGATCGTGGCCCTGCGCCAGCCCGGCTGCATGCTCGACTACGGTCTATAAATCGGGGAACTCTGCATATCGCGAAATCCGCCTCGGGTTTTCACGAGCAGCGCCGCTGCGACCTCCCTGCGCATCTCGTGCCCGCCCACGCGCAATGCGCCGCCGCCATCGACGACGACGGGAAATTCTCGAGGAGTTTCCCTCCGAATTTCTCGAACCCGGCGAAACCGGTCCGGCACGGCTTGAGCTAGTCCACTGCCCGGGCGCGCTGAGGTTCATCTGGCTCAAGAAATCTCGGACCTTCGGTATGCCGCCAACCCTGCTCGCATCCACGCCCCGGCCGGCAGCTCTGTTTGTCGAGGAGGCCCACCTCGAACGTTCCGATGCCGGTCACCGACGCAGGCTTCAGGCGCAGATCGATCTCTGCGAGCGCCTCTCCGGGGTGCCGATCCTGCGCCCGGCACCCGCCTGACGCGCGGCCTGCGCCAGCTACAGGAACACGCCCCCGCGCGGTCCGGCTGAGATCATTTGCGCACCGAACCGACTGGGGCGCTTGCCACGGGCGGCGCTGATTGCCGCATGAGCAGTCGATCAAACCGTATGGCAAACGCCCCTCAAGAAAAATGTTCGCCACGTTTTTCCGGAGCAACCGAAACGACCCAAGATCCTGTTCGAGACGAGAGGATGTCTCCCCGATCAGAACGCGCATCAAAGGACAAGATCATGACCAAGCTTACTGCCGTCGCCGCCAAGGCCTCCAAGTCCGGCAAACGCGGCGCCCGGAAGGGCAAGAATAACTTTCTCGGCGAAGATCTACAGGCCCGGTTCGGCCCCCTGCTCCTCGGGTTCAACGAAGCTCACCACGATCTGCTGGAGGCCAAGGGTCCCACCAGCATTCGCCTTACGAACGAACTTGACATCTACGAGATCGCGATCGAGGGCGTCACAAGCACCTCCAAGCTGACCGCAGTGGTGATTTCCGATGGTGGATCCAACCGGCTTGAGCCGATCGACTTCCAAACCTCCTTCTGCCCACCCTTGTTTCCAGACTTTTCCTACAACCGCGATTGCAAGGATGCTTACATCAAGCGCCTTATGACGTGTTGGCTGGAGAAATCCTTCCTGACCCATGAGGCGGCGATCCTCGACGGCATCCGCGCGTTGCCGCAAGAGCAGAACGTCGCTGACGCCTGAGCGCCCGATCCGCTTTCGACGGCCAGCGGCGTTCCCAGATCGCTTAGGGGCGCGCCGCGTGGCTGCCATCGCCACATGCTTTTGTCTTCCCGCTCCTCGGGTGGCGACATGGACCGATCTGTTTACGGAAAATTCTTCCGCAAAACCTACGAACTGGCAGGCAGGCAAAGCGAGAGCTTTTTTACCTTTTTTCCGAGTTGGGTGGACGGGACCTAACTGCTTTCAGTAGGCAGGCAGCCTCACGCTCTGTGCCCCCATCTGGAGGAACACATTCTCGGCCATGTCGGTACTTCTTTTCCTCTTATGGCTCCCAGCACTCCGCCAGCAGGCCATCGACCATGTCCTGACCTTGGCGGCGCAGGGCCTGCTCCACGGCGGCGCTTTGGTAGTCCGCGGCGGTGCAAGGATCTCGCTGTGCGTTGAGCGCCAGCGCCGCCTCGACACCTTCCGGGCCAAGCTGCCCCAGCTCGGAATGCACCCGGGTGCGGGCTATATGCGCACCGGTGCCGAAATATTGCCGCCAGACCCGGGAGGGGTAGCTTTCCGCTAGCTGCCGCCCATCCACAGTACAAAACAGAGGCCGCTCTTCGGCCAATGCCCGTTCACGCATCTGCGACAGCCAGACCGGGTCCATGCCGCGCAGCACAAGCGCATGGAGAAACGGCGTCAGCACCCTGTGCAGCGCGCCGCGCAGCGGCTCCTCCTCCTTGCGGGTTTCGATATCGATGCGGTAGCGCGCGCCGTCGAAACGAACATCCCGGCCCCAGAGCAGCTGCCCGTCGCCCAAGCGCAGGGGCAGCAGGGTCCAGATCGCCAGCACCGCCGCCTCGGTCAGCAGGCGCAGTTTCGTCGAACGGCGCGGCGCGACTTCACTTTGCGCAAGCAGGTTAGCCGCGAGGCCCCAGGTGGCGGAAAGACCGGGGAGATTGTCGAGCCGGCCGAACTTCAGCGGCACCACGGTGCCAAGGTCGCGGCGCAGGGTATTCTCGTGATGACACAGGGCCGAGAGCACGAGCGGCTCGAGCCCAAGTGCTTCGCCGAACTTGCGCAGCCGCATCACGGCGGTGTGTCGCGTCGCGGGCCGGTTGCCCTGAGCCTGGTAGGCCGGAGCCTCGCGGGCAGCGGCGTGCGCGGCGCGGGAGGCCTCGAGGCGCCGCACACCCTCGATGGTGATCGCCACCTCCGTCCCGGCTTCGCGCTGCACGTGGGCGTATTCGCGCAAGACATCTTCCATGCTGTCGATGACCGAGGCCGCCGGGGCGGCCTGGTGCAACGGCATGGCGCCGAGGCGCATGCGCTGGAGAAGGCGCTGCCACGCCTCGGGCAGCTCGGCCGCATCGACCCGCCGTGCGGCCGGCGGCCTCGGGATTTGGCCCGCACTTGAGGGCCGCGTCGGCGACTTCCGGGCGATCGCGCCCGCCAGCATGACATGCACCGCCGGGTTGCCCGGCAGCAGCGCATCGAGAGCGGCTTTCAGGGATCGCAGCCGCCGGCTCGAGGAGGTATCGGCTGCGAAGGCCAGATAGTCTGCCTCGGTCGCCACGGTGATGCCGTGCGCCTCGGCGAAGCCAGAAACCGTGCGAGCACCCGCAGGTCCTCGAGTGCCACCGTGTCGAAGCCCGGCAGGTCGCGGTAGGGCGCCAGCAGCGGATCGGCGCGCAGCGCCGCGCGGTCCCGCCGGTCGCAGCTGCGGCTGCGCGGGCGCTTGGCCCGGATCGCCTCGCGCACCACCTCCCGCACCGGCGTGCCCTCGGGCAGCAGCCGGTCGAAGGCGGTGCGCAGGTCGTCGAGCCGCCGGGTCGAGCGATCCGCCGCCGCAAAAGACAGAAAGTCAGCTACCTCCGGCACGGTGATCCCCTGCCCTTCGGCGAAGTCGAAGAACCGATCGAGCGTGCGGATCTCGCGCAGGCCGATCCCGTCGAGCCCGGGGATCTCCCGGAACGGCGCGAAATGCTCCGCCGCGAGAATCTCCGCGCGGCTGCGGGTGTCGTAGCGGGTCTCAGTCATCCATCAGCCCCACCAGCAGGTCCTGTCCGCGTTCGACAAGCTTCAGCGCACTGATCCAGCCATAGAATTGGCGCAGCGTGCCGGGCCTGTCGTCGATGCGCTTGGCGATGACCTCGATCTCGTTGGGATACTTGTCGAGCAGCAGCGAGGTCTGGCCGTGCCGCATCTGGTGCGGCGTCATCGGCAGGTTCACGACCGTTCTCATCAAGGCGGAAAATTCTGCCCCGAAGTAGTCGGCGTTGAGCGGCGCGCCCGGCACCGTCACCGCGGGGAACAGGTAGGGGCTCGTCGCGGCATGCGGAAACATCGGCCGGATCACGCGGCAATACCACAGGATCGTGTCATGGCAGCCATAGGCATTGGCCCGGATCGGAAACTCGATCTCCACCTTGTTTTTCGTGGCCTCCGCCGGGATCAACACCTTGATCGGCTTCTTCCACGATGTCGGAATGCGGATCTGGGCGTCCTCGCCGACGCAGGTCAGCTGCATCGCGTTGTCGACGCGGATCGGCGCACCGCCGATTTCGATCGCTGCGAAGCAGGCGCAGCTGCCCAGCATGCGTACGCGGGCGCGCTCATGACCTGTGAGCTCGCGCTGCTCGAGCCCGGCCCGTTCCATCGGGAGCTCAGCCTCGGTGCGCAGCACCTCGAACGAGGTCAGGAAGCGTTTCCGGATCGGCCGCTTGTCGATCAGGCTCTCGCAAAAGGCGCGGTTCTTCGGCGTCATTCGCTCGTCGTCCTTTTTCCCTTTCCGCGCGTCCTTGTTGTTGGCCAGCACCTGGTCCAGGAGGGTGGTGTCGATGCCCAAGTGAGCCCGGAGCTGGTTCAGGGCCTTGAGGTACTTGCGGGCCGTGCGCGGCTCGAGATGTCCGTCGCGCTTCGATCGAAGCCGCCGGCCGAACATCTCCCCCGCGATGGCGCAGATCGCCTCGTCATCGGCCAGAAGAGGCCTGAGATCCTCGACGCCCGAAACCAGGAGGCCCTGTCCGACCGTGATCCGCAGCGTTGTCCGGAGTGCACTGCGCATGACATGGGCATGACCCTTGTGATCGTCGGAGTAGGACTTTGTCACCGGGTCCCAGCCGGATTTGGTCACGGCGTCGACCCACGTGCAGATCTGGTGCTCCCAAGGCGGCGCAAGCGGCGCCAGCAGGGGCACGCGCGCCTGGCTCGAAAAGCCGATCGGGCGCGGCGGCAGCCAGGGCATGAGCTCGGGGAACCCTCGCAGATCGTCGAGCCGGGTGAGCGCACGACGGTTGGCCTCCCGCTTGTTGCCGATATACATTTCGTCGAGCTGCCGCGCCCGGGCGAGGTCGAGATCGCGCGGCTGCCAGCCCTGGGCGCGGGCCACGAGCGCGAAGGTCTTCAGCGCGGCGAGCTTCATCGGGTGCCACTGGCTCTGCCCTTGCCCCAGCTTGCCCTTGGTCAGCGGTTCGACGGCGGCGCACAGCCAGGTCCAATCGTCGTCCATCGCCCGCAGACGCGCCGCTTCGGCATGTACGCCGAGGAACTCCTTCAGAGCCGCCTGGAGCCGGCGCCGGAACAGGGTGTAGGCCGCGTCGGTCGACCAGTAGTCGGGGTTGAACCCGGTCAGCGGAAACCGATCCTCGACCAGCGTCAGCTTTGCCGGGATCATGGCGAGCGGCGTGTTGAGGAGCGCGCCGACCCTCTCGATCGCGGAAAGATAGCGGTCTTGGGTCTTGGTCGAGATGTCGATGCGCGTCGCCACGTGGGCCTGCAATTCGGCCAGTGTCGGCCCCGTCACTGCGGGGGTGTTCACCGGTGTGATGTGCCGCTTGGGAAGGCTGGAATGGCCGGTCAGATCGAGCATGAGGTGATCCTTTCGTTTTGCGTGTTCGGGTCGCTTGGACGCGGTTTCGGTCGCCAAAGCGCGTGCCGGACACACACGCCTTCGAGGTTGCCGCCCGTGGAACCGGCCGGGCGGATGTGTCCCGGTCGCTTGGCGGTAGGTCCGGTCGCCAAGTCGTGGATCGGTGTGTCCGAGGCGCGGGAGGTGCGGTGCATCGCATGGGTCATGGGGCGGGCCGGATCGCGCCGAAGACCGGGGCGGGCCTGGCGTAACGGGGCTGGGGCTTGTCCACGTGCCAAGCCAGCACCTCGGCGCGGCGCCAGCGCTTGGCCCGCGCGGCCTCGCGTCCACCAGACAGGTCGATCGGGGACGGGAACGGTTTGGCGCCACTCGGCAGGCGCCCTTTGCTCCACCGGTAGATGATCGAGGGGTCCGCGACGCCAACTAGCTCAGCCACCATTCGGGCCGTCAGGAGCGGCTCGGTCAGCGCGAGGTAATGTGCCTCTTCCTGCTCCTCGGCCAGTCCCAAGGCGCGCCAGACCACCGGCCAGCGGGTGGTGCCGCCCCGCAGGGGTATACCGAGATCGCGCAGCACGCGGGCCAGTGGTCGCGGGTCCGAGGGCCTTTGCGAGGCAACGGAAGGACGCATCGCATCGAGGGCGAAAAACCGAATGAGATCGGTACGGGAGATGGGTCTGTCGAGCATGGCCCGGGGGAATTAGGCCCCGGGGGCAAGCGGAAAAAATGACCAGGGAGGCTTGGCGCAGGTCCGGCGTGGCGCGGCAGATGCGCCTTGTCGGCGAGCGGACGGGCGGTCGAGCGCCGTCCCCTCAGCACTGATCCGGTGCCGGAAAAATACAGGTTTGGGCAGGGCCAACCCGTTGCCCAAACCATGCAAGCGTGGCCTCGATGACCAAGGCCACCGGGCCCTGTTGGCCGCGCGGACGGGCGCTGCGCATCCTGTCCGCCGGGTAGAGCGGACCGCGTGCCCCTACGGGGCATGGATCAGGTCCAACGTGATCCGGGCGCAGACAAGCCGACGTTTTTTCCGGTCCACGTCCTGGGCGTCCCACGTCCGGGAGCATGCTGCGTGAATTTTTTTCGAGAAAGTTGCGATCTCGTTTTTTTGTCTCCGAGGAATGAACCCAAATTCGGGATGTGACCCACACATTCCCCAATGGAGACGACCATGCTGACCATCACCCCCACCTTCTCGTACGTGTCGCCGCTCGCGCCCGAACTGCCCGAACAGACCACCACAGGGCTGCATTCCCTGAAGGGTGCGGTCGGGGGCGACCTTCTCGGCCTCATTCTCGGCCACAGCGCCGGGCCGCAATATCCCGGCGGTTCTGTGTCCGAGTACCTGTGCGCCATCGTAGCGACCGGCGACGGCCGCAGCTGCGATGGCGCTTTCACCAGCTTGAAGCCCGGTGCCCGTGCGGCGGTCCGCGCGCTCAAGACGTCTTGGTTTCGCAGCCATCGTCCTGCCCGCAGCTACCTTGCCCAGTTCGGCTGGACCGGCCTCCCGTGCGAGACGATGCATTTCAAGAACTTCACTGTCGGCGTTGCCTTCAGGGCCGGCGACGATCGCGGCCCAGGCGCCATCACCGACATTCAGGTGCTGATGCATGCCAAGCCGACACAGGACGTCGCCACACAGACCCTCGCGGAACTGCGGGGGCTCTTTGCCTTCCTGCGCATGATCAATCCCCATTTCCAGCACTACGCGTTCGAGCTTCCCGCGCCGGACGAACTGTCACTGCTGAAGATGGCCACGTAACCGACCTGCGCCGCGCAGTCATTTCGCACGACCAACCGAGCTGACAGCGCACACATGGGGGCGGCACGGATTGCGCCACCCCCATGCACCGATCTTTCGAACTGCGACACCTCGACTGCGCTGGCCCGATATCGCGTTGCGCCCTCCAGGGGGCGTGACGGCGATGCACCGAGGCGGGCGTCCCGCGCCGCGCCTCGGCAGCTCCCGCGCGAGAAACCGGAGCGCTCCGACGGAATGCCGAGCTATCCGCGCTGAAGGGCAGCCGCGATCTGCGCGCGCTGGCGCGCCTCTGTCTGCTGCACGTCCCGGATCAGGCTCAGTGCCATGTCCGCCTCATGCCGCCCGACAAGACGCAGAAGATCGACGACGGCGCATCCCGACAGTACGGCGCCCCCGAGATCGCCGGCGATGACCGCGACCGGACGACACCCCCACTGAGCCGGCATCGCCTGGAAACTCAGTCGCGCATTGCGCACCGTCACCATGTCGCGCAAGGCGACGGCCAGCGCCGCCTCGCGGACCGCCTCGGGGCTGTGCGACAGGCCCTGCGCAAACCAGCCCGTCAGACGGCGCGCCTGTGCGGGCAGGCCCTTCTCGATTGAGAAAAGCAGGTCGAAAGCGGGCCGCGTGCGTGCGGCGTATTCGGCGAGGTCGTGCGAAAGGGTTTGGTCGGTCATGCGTGGCTCCTGTGCAGCATGGGAAATGGCCCGGCCTGTGTGGCCCGGGGACGCCGCAAGCCACGTGCCCGTCGGCGCGACGGGGCCTGTGGCTGCTTGAGGCGGTCAAGTTGCGCGTGTGTCGTATCGGGGAGCCGTCCGACGACGGGCGTGCCACGTGCCCCGGCGATGAAGCGAGGACTGTCGAGCGCGACCCGGACCCGGCGTACGCCGACGAAGCGCGTCGGCCGGTCCAGCGACGCCAGGAGGAGGTCCGGCCCCGTGACGTGCAGTTCCTGGCCGCGATTGGCGCCGCTCCAGCGCGAGGTGCCATAGACGAGGACCGCCTCACCGGCCTCGTGATCGACGTCGACGACGAGACAGGGGCGTGCGCGCTCGGTCGTTGGCGCGTCGGGATAGGGAAAGCGGAAGGAGACGATGTCGCCAGCGGCGATGCCGACCTGCCAGGTTGCAGGTGGCGGGGTTTCGAGAGGGGTCATGATCCGGGGGGTCCTTTCTTGTGGATCGACCCGCCCGTCCTCTTTTTCCCCTTGGGCTTCCGGAGGTGCGGGCGTGTCACCGGGACCACGCCCGCACCCGCCGGAGCCCCCACCCCCTGACCCCTGCAGCGGTGGCCCGATCCAAACTGGATCGGAACGGGCCGGCGGTCAGCGCTCCCGACGCTCCCCCCCTGGCCGCTTGCTTCAGCCCTCTTCGCCGCGGATGTCTGTCTTTCGCGTCCTGTTTTCTCGTAGCCGCAAAAACCATGCCGAGGCCGACGGTGGCGTCTCGCGAGAAGCCCGCCCCCGTTGCGGCCCGGCTGGCAGCCAGTCCCGAGCGCAAGGCGGGCGACTGGCCGTTTTTCCGACCCGTTCACCTCCCCGACCCGCCCAATGGACTGGCTGCCAATCGCGGCATGCGCGCATGACGGCCAGGGAAACCTCAGTTGGCGGTCGGGGACCCGTGCCTTGGTCCCTCCAGGTAGGTCCTGTCAACGATGCCCCCGGCCGGACGCCGTATGGATTTCAGACCGAAACGGGTTTGGCGGCGTCCGGCAGCGCGCGCGTGAGATCCCAACGGACCTTGCGCAGCGTCTGCAACGTGCCCGGGAGGGCCTCGGGTTTGAGTTCGGCCCGCATCGTGGCATCGAGTACGATGACCTTGACCGTGTCCGTGTAGGTCTTCCCGAGGGCTTCATAGCGCCAGCTGGTCCCAGCATGGCGCAGCCGCAGCAGGACGCGATCGATCCCCGGAAGCCGTCCCTCCCAGTCGAGCAGCAGCACGACCTGCATTTCATGCAGCGCAGCGATTTTGTGCAGCGCACCCAGAAACGGTTTGCGAAGGTCGCTCCAAGCCAGGGCGCCTTGGCTGTCGCGCAGCGCATACAGGTCTTCCAGGAGGAACGCGATGCGGGGCGCGTTCATGCGCCGGACGATGGCAAGATGCACCCAGAGGTCGAGGTCGAACCGGCTTTTCAAGGTGGCCAGCGCAGCGATGTCGAGCAGACCGTAGTCCGAGTCGGAGAATAGCGCGGCGAAAGTGTCGTCGGCGAAGCGCCAGACGAGCTTGCGGTTGCGGTGCGCGAGGCGGATCTCCTGAAAGAGACCGGTGGCGGCCAGACGCGGCAGGGTATCGCGGATCACGCGGTTGCTGTTCGAGGCCTCAAGCCCGAGCCGCCGCCGCAAATCCATGCAGCTGGCCCGATATCCCGCGTCCGGCTGCAGGGCCGTGCCGCGATACCAGTCATCGGTCCTGCGGCAGGTCGCATGCAGGAGGACATGCAGCAGGCGGATCTCGGCGTCGCTCAACTCGACCTGGTCGAGCATCCAGCGCAGCGGCTCGGCGATGCGGTACATCCGGTCGCTCGGAATTCCGGTGGCATGGCGGGCCGCCGGCTCCGGGACTTCATGAATATGGTCTTGGTCGAATGGCATGATCTGCTCCTGTTGCGTCAGGGAGAAGATGGTTCGCGAGCCGCGGGTGCGGAAATTGCACCGAGTGGGCCATGCGCCTTGCCCGATACCATCCGTATTTTGGCACCCCGGTTGCGCGGAAATTCTGCCCGTAATTCCTTCTACGCTTCTTCCCCTGGGCGCGGACTCTTCCTGCAACGGCACCTCGTGTTCCCGTATGCGCCTAGACACAGGCCTGCATTACCGCCGGACGGCGGCGGTTAAAGGTAAGGAATAAAAGGAGAAAAGCGGGCCAGACACTTCAGACAGGAAGAAAAGATTAGACACCCCCGAAAAGGCACTCCGGGCGGGGTCAAGGCCCCGCCAGGACCGCGACGAAGGGAGTTTTTTTCCTGTCTGTCTTTGGTCGAAGTCAAAGGTGAAAATTCCGGGTGCTCCGAATTTCGGGGGGCCATGCTCTACGAGAGGACGCCCGGCCTCGGAAAAAACCGCGTGCAACATGCTGGCCTCCGACGCCGCGAAGGTGGACGAGGCCGTGCTCAAACGGTCAGGCCGCAGGGGCCCGTAATGGCAAAGTGGGTCATTCGAATTTTCTCGTTTGCGTGAAGCCGCGATCCAGTCGGGTCGCGGAGACTCCGAACTGGGGTCTTATGGAGAAGCGGTTCCAGCCCGTTCGCCGCGAAAACGACTGACGTCGCTTTTTGTCCAGTTGAGCGTTTACAGGTCCTCGGCGGGTCCGACAGGCGAACCGGCCTTGGCAAGTAGCGATACCCTTGCTCTGCAATGCGGACTATGCCGGCGGTCTGCCGCGTATCCTCGCACCTCTGGGCCGTGGTCCGCGGCGCATCATGGACGTCCCCCTATCCGATCCCGCAGAAGGGGCCGTCGGCACCGCCGCAGGCAGCGTGGCCGGCCTTTTCCTGTAGTTTCTCCTTGTTCTTCTTATTCAGGGAGGCATATTATATATATATAACAGTGACCTGTCATGAAGCCGGACGTGGAAATCCGGAGCAACGGCGCAGAAAGTCGGGCCAAGGACGCAGGATCTCGTACAAGGGACGCAGGATCTCGGACCCCAAAGCCCCGTCGGAAGGAAAGCGAAGGGAGCTGATCGAAGCGCGTCGTGGACTGTGTGGTGCAGGGGGTGAAGGCGGACAAAAGGATCCACCGCGCCATCGGGTATAGTTCGGCCGCCATCGGTGCGATGTCGATTCCACCACCTCCTCCCGTTGCCCTTCGCCTCCTCGCGACAGCGACCGCTGACCTCGGACACCGACCTCCGCGCGACCCCCCGTCGGGCGAGGCGTGACAAGCGTTTGCCGATCACGACGTGCTCATCCGCATCGGCAGGATCGACCGCACCTTGACCTTGGGCCGCGCGCTGAGATCGACCTTGCGGCACACGCCATCTCACCGGAATCCGGACGGATCTCGATGTCCCGGTCGGGTCCTTATGGCGTCCGCCGCGGTCCGAAGAGCAATCAGCCTGACGCGCCAGAAAGAGGGCGCTTCGATTTCCGCCCGAAATGAAACGGACCGATCTGGTCCTTACGAAGCTCGTAAGGACACCCGATGACCCTCCACGCCACGTTCTCTCCCGACACCCCGGCCGACCTCGGCCCGGAGTGCGCCTCGTCGTTCAACCCCGCCCTCATGGCCGAGATGCCGCAGCTG
The DNA here is from genome assembly GCF_000466965.1 of Limimaricola cinnabarinus LL-001. Lineage (GTDB taxonomy): Bacteria > Pseudomonadota > Alphaproteobacteria > Rhodobacterales > Rhodobacteraceae > Limimaricola > Limimaricola cinnabarinus. The sequence goes on along the minus strand of NZ_BATB01000041.1, from coordinate 14,797 downwards.
CTGCGCGAAGCGGCGCAGATCATTGCCGGCCTGTCCGAGGCGGAGGCCATCGAAGTTGCCCGTTCGGTGACCCAACTTGCGACCCGGACCGTCTGGACCGCGCGCGCGCCCGACCTGGCGCTCAGGACGTTTCCCTGTGCCGCGGTAGAGCCAGAGGTCATGCCGCTTCCGGTCCGCGCCCTTGCCCTGAAGGCCGGGCAGCTGGCGGCCTCAGTGCCGGCCTCCCAAGCCATCTGGATGCTCGGGGCGCTTTACACCGCGTTGCTGCCGCGTTCTGTCCGCAAGACGCAGGGCATCTACTACACGCCCCCGGCCCTGGCCGCGTTGATGGTGAACCGCGCCAGCGACGTCGGCACCGACTGGCATACGGCCAGAATCATCGATCCCGCCTGCGGTGCCGGTGCGCTCCTGCACCCCGCACTTGAGCGCATGCTGGCCAGTCTGGCAGGTCACGAGGCGCAGCACGTGCTCGACGAGATCGGCCGGCGCCTGCGCGGGGTCGATCTCGATCCTGTCGCGGCCTGGCTCGCGCAGGTGGGGATCGACATGCGCCTCTTGCCTTGGTGCCGACGCGCCAAGCGGCCTGCGCCCCGCGTCATCCATGCACGCGACGGCCTGATGCCGGGCGCGAGGAGGGACACTTCGACCTGGTGCTCGGCAATCCGCCCTATGGCCAGGTTCGGCTCGACACCGCGAGCCGGACCCGGTTCGCGCGCAGCGTCTGCGGCCGTGCCAACCTCTATGCGCTGTTCTTCCAGCGGGCCATCGAGTTGGCGCGCCCCGGCGGCGTGCTGATCCTGCTCACCCCCACCGGCTTCATGGGCGGCCAGTACTTCTGCAGCCTGCGGCAGTACCTCGCCGAGGAGGCCCCGCCGCTGTGCATCGACGTCGTCACGGACCGAAAAGGTGTCTTCGACGGCGTCCAGCAGGAAACGGTGGTGACCACCTGCCGCCGCGCAGGCCCGCGCGCGGCCGCCGTGATGCGCGCGCTTCACGTGCAGGGCGATATCATCGACGTGGAGCCTATCGGCTGCTTTCCTCTCCCGGCAGACGCGCAGGCGCCCTGGAGGCTGCCACGGCGGGGAACGCAGGCGCAGATCGCGGACGCCATGACGGGGATGTCCTGCCGTCTCGCCGACTGGGGCTACCGGGTGCGCTCGGGGCCAACCGATGGCAGCGATCGAACCCGGGATAGCGGCGCGGGGACCGCCGGCGCCGTGCCGATGCTCTGGCCCGAGGCGATCTCGGCGACCGGGCTGCACTGGCCCCTCGCCAAGCGCGGCCGCAGCGCCTGGTACCAGCCGCCGGCAAGGAAAAGCTGCTGGTGACGCAGCCGTGCGTCCTGCTGCAGCGGACCACCGCCCTCGAGCAGTCGCGCCGGCTCGTCGCCGCGGTCCTCGGGTCGGACATGCTGGATCCGCACGGGGCCGTGGCGGTCGAGAACCACGTGAACATCCTCGAGCCCACCGGGGACCGGCCAGCGGTGCCGCTTCCGGTGCTCTGCGCCCTGCTCAACAGCGCGGCGGCGAACGAGGCCTTTCGCTGCCTGAGCGGCTCCACCGCCGTATCGGCCTACGAGCTTGGCCATCTCCCGCTCCCCGATCCAGCCGCATTGGAGCCGCTTGCGGCCCTCGTGGCATCTCGTGCCCAGGCCGACGAAATCGAAGCCGAATGCAGGCGGCTCTATGCCGGGGACATCTCTCCCCTCGCGGGGCCGCCCTGTCGTGGTGTGAGGATCGGAGGCCGGCCGCACCGGGCGCCCTGCTCGGCCCTCCACTCCCCTGACCTGGCGTGTGCGCCGGGGCTGCCCTGGATCCGGGCCTGCGTCGCGCCTCTCAAGGCCGACGGGCCAAAGGAGCAGCTTGTCGTGTTGCCTGACACTGGAAGATCGGTCCGGATCCCATCCACCAGGATACGAGGTGCGCGAGGCAGCACCGCCTTTACCGCCGAGCACGGCTGAATTCTCACAGCCTCGAGCATCTTCGATGCTTGGGAAACTTGGACCCGGAGCCCGCACCGCCTACGAGAATGCGGCGCCAAGGCGAAGGCCGAGACGCACAATCCATCCATGTTCTCGCGATTTAGAAAAAGTAGGCGGTGCTGGATGGTGTGATCGTCGGTGTGTCTTTCCGCACCTGCACATCATAGACGATCCCGCCAATCTCCATCTCGACGGTGGTGAACATCTCGTATGAGTCGAGGGGCACCACGTCAGCATGGCGGGCGAAACCGAGTTCGCCGATTGCGCCCGCGATCAGGACAGAAATGAGGGTCAGGCCAAGGTGCTTCTTGCTCAGGATGGACATTCTGTCTGCCTCCGGTTTCGATGTTTTTCAGGTCGCATGACTAATCCGAATGGCAGGAATATGGCGGTGATGTTCGGACGCTACGTCTCGCCTTTTCAGAACGTTACGTCCTGTCAATCATCGCTGACCGCGCTACCGACCAATCCAATCTCGTTGGCATGGCCGCAGGTTCTCAGGGCGGCTGTTGTTCGGCTCGATCATGCCAACCGACCCCGGTAATACCCATGAAAAGCGGTTAGGTTTTCATGGCTTCTAACGCTTGACGGTTTAGTCAGACACAGTCAGGACGATTGCTTCCGAAAGGGGCTTAATTCGCTGAAAGCAGCCTCAAAAGTATCCGCGTATCGTGATCCTGCCCACCGAAGAACACCGCGAGGATGCGGAGAACTTCGGTCTCATCGTCGACGTCGAAGTAGAGGATGGCGCGATCCTTGGTGACATGCCGAATGCCGGAACCGAGATGCGGCGCCAGCGTCCCCTGATGCGGGGTACGCCCCAAGCCCTCCATCGTGGCCTCGATCGCCAGAACGCGGCGCATCGCCATGTCGAAAGCGGTCTCGGGGGGCTCACCCAACGTTTCGGCGCTGTTGGCGATAAAGTCGAAGATCAGCTCAAGATCGAGATCGACCGCAGCGGCACGCCGAACCTCATAGGTCACGTGCACCCCGTTTGCGAGCTATCATCTCCTCGGTATGGCGGCGGCCCTCCGCAAGACCGAACATCGGCCCGGACTGACGCTGAGCCAGCAAACTTTGCAGCGCGGCTTCGGTCTGCCCCTCCTTGCGCAGCATTTCAAGCCCCTGCTGGATGACGGCGCTGACACTGGGAAAGCGTCCCTCCTGCACCAACTGACGGGCATAGGCATCCTGTGCCTCGGTCAGTGAAACTGACGCCTTCACGCTCATGACATCCTCCGTTGCTACTCAGTAGTATATCTTGGCCCTCGGTTCTTATCAAGTATGAGGGCTTCTCAAGCGAATATCCGTGCGGGGATGTACTTCTCATTAGACCGAAAGGGAGCCCCAGCCGTTGGGGGAATGGGATGAACTGCCTTTCCCTCAAACCTGCGATTATCGGTGCGAAATGAGTGGAGGAAGGAGTATTCCGATGGATATCGTGGTTCTTGTTATCGAACTGAGCAAGGCCATTTGCACCAATACGGATCTCTGAAAACAACCGGTAAAATTTGACAGAACAGAAGAGCGGGTCGGTTTAAGGAACCGAAGCGGATGCACGCAATTGGTGTGGCAGTCATACCAGGAGGCCGTCCATGCGTTCGACTACGTTCCTCACATGTTTTGCCATAGCACTTCGCATCTTGCCTTTGCCCAAGCCGGGGCGGGCAGCAGCGAGCCCGCCTGAAGCCGATCATCAGTTTGCAATTGTTGCTTCCCCTTGTGCAGGATCGGCGGCGTCATCGGCCTCGTAGGACGGCGTCCGCATGTCGTCGCTGGCGATCGGGTAGACCGAAAGCACTTGGTCGAGCTGAATCAGTCCGGCGTCCCGAACATGGGCCGCCACGTTCAGCGCGAGGTTGTCGTCTGCGCTCTTGCCCGTGATGGCGAGCTGCTCGGCATCGGCGTTGAAGTCGCCCGAGTTCTCGACGATCCATTCATAGGCCGCGTTGGCGTCCTCGTGCTGCGCCGGGAAGATCGCGCCCGGAGCCTACCGGTAGGTGGCCAAGACCATCACCGCGTTCGTGCCGGCGGCCAAGGCACGGGCCGAAGCGTCGTAGACGTCGATGCCGGCGATCACCCAACCCAGCCGCCGCTGTGGAAATGGACGATTAGCGAGAACGACCCTTGCCTTCGTCGGGGGTTAGGCTGGCTGCGGGCTTTCTTGACCGACAGCTCCGAGATCGGCTTGGCACCGAGCTTTGTCGAGCACGGGCTGCATGTCATCGGTGGGCATGGTGAGCGCCGCCTCTGACATCATAATGCTCACTCCTCAACTGGCAGTGCGAACGTGATGACTTGATCACCCACCTGCAGCTTGAGGATCGGATTGCCGCCTGCGACGAAGCTCACATATTGCCGCCCCTCGTGCTCGTAGACGGCCGGGTTCGCCACTGCCGGGGCCTCAACCTGCCATTTCCACAACTCCTCGCCGGTCGCAGCCGAAAGTGCGCGCACATGCGCGTCCATCGAGGCACCAATGAAGATCACCCCGCCCGCTGTCACCGCCGGGCCGCCGAGCGTCGGGCTGCCCCAGCTCGCGGGTGCGTAGAAGCCCCATTGCTGGGTCATGCCAAAGGGCCGTTCCCAGAGCTGCTCTCCGGTGTTGAGGTCATAGGCAAGGATCGTGCCGAAGGGCGGCTTCCAGCATGGCAAACCCAAGGGCGTCAGGAAGTTGGTCAACTCGAAGCCGTAAGGCACGCCCTCCTGCGGGTAGAAGCCCTGCTCGGCGCCGCTTTCGCCCGCGATCTCCTCGTATTCCTCGCGCGGGATCATCCGCAGGATTTGCGCCACCTTCTGAGTGTTGACGTAGAAGGTGTTGGTCTCGGGATCGAGCGCACCGCCGCCCCACTGCATGCCGCCCGCCGTGCCCGGATACATCAGCGTGCCCTTGCCCTCAGCGGTGGGGGGCGTGAACAACCCCTCGTAGCGTAGCTCCTCAAGCGTGCGCGAGCAGTAGCCGAAGCTTGCAAGATCAGCGAGCCACCAGATGCCGGGCCAGGTGTCGGAGGTGTTGGTGGGTTTCGGGACATCGTAGAAGGGCTGCGTCGGCGCGGCCACTTCGCCCGGTAGGTCCGAAGCAGGCACGGGCCGCTCCTCCATGCCGAAGACCGGCTCGCCGGTCTCGCGATCAAGGACGTAGAGCATGCCCTGCTTAGAGGTCTGGACGAGCGCCGGGATCACCTCACCATCGCGTTCGATGTCCACCAGCGCGGGCGCCGCGCCGGTGTCGTAATCCCAGATGTCGTGATGTACGAGCTGACGCGACCAGATGATCTCGCCGGTGTTGGTATTCACCGCCGTGACGGAGGTGGCCAAGGGGAGCTCTTCGGTTCGATCGCCGCCATAGTAGTTGGGCGAGGGCGAGGAGACCGGCATGTAGAGGATGTCGCGCTCGGGATCCACGGTCATGTGGGTCCAGACATTGGCAGTGCCGGTGCGGTCCCACAGCTCCTTGGGGATGAAGTTCACGGTCCAGTCGAGCTCGCCGGTGCGCGCGTCCACTGCGAAGACGGTGCCGGGAGGGGCCTGCGCGCTCTCCCAATCCTTGCCTGCCCAGCCGATGAACAGGCGGCCCTCATGCGCCACGGGCGGTTGGAGCAGAGACAGCGGCCAGCGGTCGTTGGTGTCGTTCCATTGGTTCACGTCGAGGATGCCACCTTGCGCGAAATCCTCGCAGGGCTGACCGGTATCTGCGTCGACCGAATGCAGCTTGGCGTCCATCGTGCCGATATAGACGCGCTTGGCGCAAACACCGGTGGCCTCGGGATCGGCCCAGTAGGTGACGCCGCGGTTCTTGAGCGCAGGCTGGGTCAGCGCCTCGAGCCGGGCGCGGCTGTCGTAGGACCAGCGCTCCTCGCCCGTCGCGGGATCGAGCGCGAGGATGCGGTAGAACGGCGTGCCGAGATAGAGTGTCGCATTGGCATAGACCGGCGTGGCGGACCACACCGTCTGCGGCAGGTCGCCCGAGCCGTCGGAGACGTCGCCGGTCTCAACCTCCCAGACCGGTTCGAGGTCGTCGACGTTCATCGGCGTGATCTGCGCAAGCGGGCTGTACTTGCGTGCCTGCAAGTCGCCATGAAAACCGGGCCAGTCCTGCGCCTGCGCTTGCGGTGCGGGCAAGAGCGGCAGGGCAAAGAGTGCGAGCGCCATGAGGGGGCGCCGCCGCTCCCGGCCTTTGCGCGAGACAAGGTTCCAGACCGCGCCTACGGAGGCCGCGACCATCGCCCACATCAGCACGTCCTGCATCAGGAAGTACCCCGCCAGTGCGGTCAGGACGGACCCGAGCAGGATCAGCCATTTGAGTGTGAGGTTGAGGCCATGCGGCATCAACACGAAGAGCGCTGCCGCCGAGGCCGCAGCGACTGCGACTGTCCCGGCCAGCGCCAGCGCCGCACCCGCAGTGCCTGCCACGCCGCTGTCCTGCCAGAGATAGGCGACAAGCGCCGCCACGAAGGCAATGATCGCGCCGATCAAGGTCAATCCCAGTCCAGGCTGGCGATCTCGATGCGTCATACGGTTCCCTCACATTTCCGAGGCCAACGCGAGGCTTGATGGCGGGTTCCTTTTGCCGACAAAGCGCAGATTCTGAGATCACACTTTATGGACAATCAAGATTGGTCGTTTCACGCATCTCAATAATGGGTGCTCTGAAACTCTACCTTGGTCCGCCGAAATCCGAAACTCTCGGCCTTCGCAGCACACTTCTGCGCTTCAGGTCGGCTGACCGGAATATGCGGGCGCTTGTAAAGGTGAGTTCCTGACCTTTCAGGAGCGGTCGCTTGAGGTTATCCCAACCGGACGACGTCGAACGCCCTCGACTCCTCAAGATGCGAGATAGGTGTTGAACCACGCGACGGTCCGATCCCAGGCCAGCTGAGCAGCCTCCTCGTCGTAGCGCGGGGTGGAATCGTTGTGAAACCCATGGTTCACGTCCGGGTAGATATGGGCCTCGAAGATCTTCTCGTTCTCGATCAGGGCTTTCTCGTAGGTCGGCCAGCCTTCGTTGATCCGATCATCGAGTGCCGCGTAGTGCAGCAGCAGCGGCGCCTCGATCTTCGAAACATCCGCCGCGGCGGGTTGTCGGCCATAGAATGGCACCGACGCCGCCATCTCGGGATAGCCACGGCCAGTGCGTTGCACACGCCACCACCGTAGCAGAACCCGACCGCGCCAACCTTGCCGGTCGAGTCCCCGCGCGCCATCAGGTGCTCGAAGCCCGCGAAGAAGTCGTTCATCAGCTTTTCGCCGTCGACCGAACTTTGCAGCTCCCGGCCCTCGGCATCATTGCCGGGATAGCCGCCGACGCTCGACAACCCGTCGGGCGCGAGGGCCATGAACCCGGCCTTGGCCAAGCGGCGTGCGACGTCCTCGATATAGGGGTTCAGGCCACGGTTCTCGTGGACCACGAGCACGGCGGGCAGTTCGCCCTCGGCGGCGCTCGGTCGGACCAGATAGCCGCGCACCTCGCCGTGCCCGTTCGGCGATGGGTAAGTGATGTATTCGGCGGTGATGTCGGGATCGTTGAACGAGACCTGCTCGGCCAGCGCGTAGTTCGGGCTCAGTATGTTGAGCAAGGCGGCTGCGGTCAGCCCGCCCACAGCCCATTTGCCGGCACGATCGAGAAACTCGCGCTTGGTGATCTTTCCGTGGGCGTAGAAGTCGTAGAGATCGAGCAGATCCTGGTCGAAATCCTTGGCGGTCATGCGGGTCATGGTGATCCTCCCTTCAATACCTGTTCAACGGCTGGCGCGGATAGAGACAGGATCGCCGCCTCGAGGATGCGCGTGTCAGAGCGGACGACGGGAGGCGGTCCAAGCCGCCTCCCGCAGGAATGTCACATGTCCGGCATGAGCACCGTGTCGACGGCGTGGATCACACCGTTCGAGGCCTCGATGTCAGCGGTCACGACATTGGCGTCGTTCACCGTCACGCCACCCTCGGTGCCAATCGTGACCATGCCGCCTTCGACCGTCTCGGCCTCCATGCCGTCGGTGAGGTCGCCCGACATCACCGCGCCGGGCACGACGTGGTAGGTCAGAATGGCAGTGAGCCGCTCCATATTTTCGGGCATCAGCAGCTCGTCAACGGTGCCCTCGGGCAGCGCGGCGAAGGCTTCGTCGGTCGGCGCGAAGACGGTGAACGGGCCTTCGCCCTTCAGGGTCTCCACCAGACCGGCCGCCTCGACCGCGGCGACGAGGGTCGAGAAGTTCTCGGCACCGGCGGCGGTATCGACGATGTCCATGGCCTCCATCGAGTGGCTTTCGGCATAGGCCGAGGTTGCCACGACCGTTGCGGCGGTGATCGAGAGAAAAGTTCTGCGGATCATGGGTCGCTCCTGTGACTGCGCCGAAATGGCGATGCGGGAGGAATCAGTACGCCGGATCGCAATAGGGATACGCCAGGCAGTCGCTTCTTATCACATTATTGCATAGGAAGCCTTCATTTTTGGGCAAACTGGTTGTTTGGGGGGCAGCGACATAGGACGGGTGAATAGCCCGGTGGTTCAGGAACGCCACTTCCCTAATTTTGAGGCAAGGAGGCCCTGCTGAGCGGCATTAGGTTCACTGAGGAGTTCAATCGGGACGCGGTCGCGCAGATCACCGAGTAAGGCCATCTGGTCAGAGAGGCGCCTCAGCGGTTCAGGGTCAACGCGAGTGTCAGATCTTCTGTGTACGAGGGCCTTGGTCCATGCGTTCCTTGACCTGCAAAGCATCGTTTCATGTGTCGGCGGGGAGACAGCAGAATATAATAGTCCGTCTGCTCGCGCGTCCGGGCTTCGCGAACATCGTAAGTCTATTGCATCATCATCGGCACCATTGTTGAGGCGCCAAATGATCAAATTCATATTTCATATCGAATAAATCAAAAATTCAAGAACTTCTTCCGTATTTCAATCCAATGCAAGGCGCCTACATGGAAAAGATAGTCGACGTTATTGCGCCAAAAAATACTTTTGACCTGCTGCTGAAAGTGCTGGCGCTTATTATCTCATTCACGGCATTCGACTATTTTGCAGATCGGGCGACTCAGAGCATAACAGGAGAAAGCGTCAGCATTGAATTAATTATAACATTACTTGTCGCGGCGCCATTTGGATTCTTCGTGATGGGAGTGATGGCCGTCCAGCGTAGATTGAAAGAGAGATTGAAGAAAATAGCCGAGACAGATCAACTGACTGGATTGGCGAACCGACAGGCATTTTTGGAAATCTCTCACAGGAAGCTATCGGAACAGCCCAGCTCAACAGTCCTGATGATCGATGTGGACCACTTCAAGGCTGTAAATGATGAATACGGCCATTCTGTCGGAGATTTTTCTCTTTGCCGTGTAGGCAAACACTTGACTGACAATACGCGTGCTGGAGACGTAGTCGGCAGGTTGGGAGGAGAAGAATTTGCCGTGCTATTGGTTAATGCCGACAAAGCTACAGCACTAACTGTGTCAACGCGTATCTGTCAGCCCATCAATATTAATGACATAGAAGATCTGGATGGAAACGCAATATCCTTTGATCTATCGATGTCAGTGGGGGGCGTCATCGCGCTACCAGGTCAAAATCTGACTGAACTGATTCGCAATGCCGACAATGCGCTGTACAGCGCGAAATCCACGGGACGGGCACGGACAGTGTTCTACAAGCAGGAATTACGACACCATGAAAATGGTGCCGTGGCTTGCGAACCCATTTCCTTCTAATCTCGCGGTAAGAAGGCCATGAACTCCATTGCAGAGAACCAGGCTCATAGTCAATTCCGCTGATGACGTGGATTCCCCCCACTTGACGGCATCGCAATGTGCCGCCGTGACGTGTGTGAAGCGGCGCTGTTGCGTTGAACCCGAGCAGGCCGAAGTTTTTCCACTCCCGTCGGGCTTCACGCCACGATTTCGGCTTGGACAAGTGGCTGTGAGATATCCAAGGCTACCTATCCATGTCGGTCATGCTTTTCGCGAGGCTCAGCAGTGCCTGCTTTTGCCTGTCTGGCAAGGACATCCAAATTCGGAGCAATTCGGCCGAACCGCGATCCGGGAACGTCGATAGCATCAGGCCCGGCTGTTCCTGGCCCTCGAAGAAGTAGGTGATGGGCAGGTCGAGCGCTTGGCAATGTCCCAGAGCCGTGAAGCCGAAACCCGGTTCATCCCGGTTTCATACTTTTGTATTTGCTGGAACCTGCATTCGACCGCATCCCCCAAGTCGTGCTGCGACTTTCCTCTCATCCAGCGGCCGTAGCGGATGCGACTGCCGACGTGCTTGTCAATGGGGTGGGTCATGTCGTCCGTTCCGGTAGGTTCATGAGCACGAGGGGCGCTGCGTCGCTGCCTGATCCAGGAAATCATGCCGCTACCCATCTCAACGTAAGGTAGTATCGGAGATGATCGAACGGAACGTGCGTGGTTAACGCAATGACCCGACGTTCTCTCCATCGCGTCAAGGGATCGTTATGTCGTGCGCTACCGTGACGACATCACCCGCAAGTCGTCGTAGCTTTTACATCCGTGATGAAAGACGTCGGTGCGCGGCTGATCAGGATCAACAGGTCGCAGCACTTGGGCGACAAGATGATCTCATGATCGAACACTCGACGGCCATGCAGATCCAGCAGATCCGACATCACAACGATCGCCCTCTCCTCTTGGGCCATGATGCTTCGATACGAGGCCCACGGGGATGCAATGTCTTCCAGTCGAATCCACCGCAAGCGCGGAAGCCCTGCCAGCCGCGTCAGCGCCTTCGGGCCGAACAGGCCGTATCGGACTTCCCGCCCTGCGGTGTAGACGACGGCGCTCTTGCTGTTCCATCGCTCGAATGAACTGACGCTTCCCATGTCCTCCGGTTTGGCGGCAAACTGTTAACGAGCCGTTAACGGTCGCATGGAGGCAGCCATGACGCCGCCGGTGCCACCGCCATATGCGATGCATGAGCGGACATGTCCCTTCGCCGCTCAACAGGCCATCGCGGCCCTGCCGTTCCGGGAAACGCCCTACTGGTGGTCGATCGCCACCTCCCGGCATCTGGGGATCTACCGGCCCCATGCCGGAGTCTGCACCTGGACGGCGCGCTACCTGTCAGTGGACAAACTCTACAAGCAGAAAGCTCTCGGTCCTGCCTTGGACGCGGGCCAGGGCGCTATGGGTTTTGGGGTCGCGCTGAGGCTCGCCGAGGCATGGTTCGCTGCCCCTGACGTCGCCAACAAGGCGCATACGGCCCGGCCGGTTGAGCGGATGACGGGTGTCAGCTTCTGTCCCCTCGGGGATCTCTACACGGTTGGCCATGCTCTCGCCGACTACACCGCCTGGACGAAGATCGCGCATTCGCCGGGCGGGCACTACAACACGCTGGCACTCATCAACCATCATCTGGCGGACGAACTGCTGTTCGTAGCGGCCGACGCGGTCACTCCTCATCATCTCCGGCGGCTGGCGCATCGTGTTCTGGAGCGCCCGCCGAAGTTCGGCTTCCAGCGCGAGCGGCCGAAGGTGCGGCTATGCGATCTTACCTCGGAGGATCTTCGACGCCGCAAGCTTACCTTCAACAGCCTGGTGACGATCCTGCGCATGGCGCTTCGTCTTGCTTGGGAAAACGGGCATCTGGATGCGGAGCGCACGTGGCGCTGCTTGCGACGGCTACCGGTGAACCACACGCCCCGCCGGGACTTCCTCGACCGCCCTCAATGCCAACGCCTGCTCGGTGAGTGCTCGCCGGCCTTGCGGCGCTTGGTGATGGCCGCCCTCTATACCGGCTGTCGCATCGGCGAGCTGGGACAGCTGCGTGTGGAAGACGTCGCCTACCAGATCTACGGCCTGCGCATTCCGGCCTTCAAGCGAAGTCCTGCCCGTTTCGTTTTCCTGCCAGACGAAGGCATGGCCTTCTTTCAGCAATGCTGCGTGGGAAGGGCCCCCCGGGATCATGTCCTGCTCTCAGAGTCTGGCAGGATCTGGCGACGCCAGCACGCTGGACCATTTCGGCTCGCTGCCGCCCGAGCCGGCCTGCCCTCCACCTTCGTCTTTCATGGTCTGCGGCATACCTATGCCAGCGACCTCATCTGCCACGGCGTGCCGCTGGAAGTCGTGGCTCGCCAGCTTGGTCACGCCGATACGCGAACGGTCGCGTCGACCTACGGGCATCTCGCCGAGCGATACCGGGAGGAGATGATCCGCAGCAGGTTCTCGGCGCTGGTCACTGATCCCTTTGAGGGCAGGTCAACTCGGTAGCAACAGATGGCTCAATCCGAAGTGCTTGTCTGAAGGCGATCAGCCGCGCCGTTTCAGGACTGGGCGCCTGCCAACGACGGTATGGCCTTGACTGCGCGACCCTACTTCGCTCCCAAGAGGTGCGGCAATTTCCCCCTACACAACCGGAGCGAGCTATGCGCACATGGGCGCATCTGCTCTCGAGAAGGTGCCGCATGAGTTTTCTCCGCGCAATCGCGATCTCCGCCACCATTGCCATTCCCACGCTTGGCGCAGCCGATCCGGTGAAGATGTCGACCTCGGCGATCTGCCACTGCCCCGGCGGCGCCTACTATGCGCGGACAAAGAACTTCCATCCCTTCCCCTCCATACAGGCTTGTCTCGAAGCAGGCGGACGACACCCCAAGAAAGGCCAAGGTGCCTGCGAGCTCGCGTCCTCTGCGCCCGCTCTCAGCCAGCCCACTGCCAACGCCGTCATCGTCTCGGCTGGAAACGGCAGCTACGACCGGGACCTGTTCGGTGGCTGGGCCGATGACGACGGTGACTGCCAAAACACCCGGCATGAGCTTCTGGCCGAGCTATCCACCGGACCGATCCGCTACTCGGGCGACGGCTGCCGTGTCGAGCGAGGTCGCTGGAACGACCCCTATTCGGGGCGGATTCACCTCGACGCCGCGGCGCTCGATGTCGATCACCTTGTGCCACTGGCCTACGCTTGGGGCCATGGTGCCAATGCATGGGCGGAGGAAAAGCGGCGTCGGTTCGCGAACGACCCGGTGAACCTGTTCGCCGTTGAGGCGTCGGCGAACCGGCAGAAAGGGGCCTCGGGCCCGCTCGAATGGCTACCAGAAGATGCAGGTTTCCATTGCCAGTATCTCCTCCGCTTTACCCGGGTTTCGGAATCCTATGGCCTTACGTTCCCTCCCGGCGAGGCCGACGCTATTTACGGGCTCGTTCGAGAGAAGTGCGAGAACTGAGCTGGTCTCTGATCCAAGGTTTTGGACCAGTCAAAACGGGCGGATACCGGCCTTTCGCCGCACCTCGCCTGAACGGCAGCTATTTGGACGCCCTCGCTACCCGTTCAGGCTTAGCCGGCCCCTCATTGAGAACATCGAGCAACGGGCAGTCAGGAGTGTCGGACCCGGTGCAGCGCACGATGGTCTGTGTGAGAATGGCCTCGATCGCCTGAAGGTCTCGGATCTTGGCGCGGACCACGTCGAGATGGTGGCGCCCCATCCGTTCCACCTCGGCGCAGGTATGGCTGCCGCGATCGACGAGGGACAGCAGGCCGCGGATCTCCTCCATGGTGAAGCCGAGATCCCGGGCCCGCATCACGAAATTCAGCCGCTCCACGTGCGCCAAGCCGTAGCGACGATGGCCCGATGAGGTGCGCGGCGGATCGGGCATCAGGCCGACGCTCTCGTAGTAGCGGATCGTCTCGAGGTTGCAGCCGGTCAGTCGGGCGAGATCGGAGCGCTTCAGGTCGCTCGCAGCGGCGTGATCGTCCGGCATCGGATTTCCCCTTGATCCTGTAGCTACTACAGACCCTACCTTGGCGGTCATCGAGCGACAACGGGGCGAGGCGATGACAGCGGAGACGATCGAGACTGAACGACGGACAGGTGAAAGATCCGATAGGAGCGGGTGGGCTGCGACCGGCGCCGGGGTGCTCGGCGCGCTGGCGATGACCTCCTGCTGCATCCTGCCGTTGGTGCTGGTCAGCCTCGGCGTTACCGGCGTCTTCATCGGCCAGCTCACCGCGCTCTACGCCTACAAGTGGGTGACCTTCTCCTTCGCGGCAGCGGCGCTCAGCTATGGCTTCTGGAAGGCCTACCGACCGGTGCCCGCCAAAGACTGCGGCACCGGTGCCTGCGCTCGCCCCGTGGATCGAGACTTGATGCGGGGGCTTCTCTGGGGCGCCCTCGCCGTGGTGCTGCTGGCCCTCGCTTTCCCCTATGTCGCACCCCGCATCCTGACCTTCTGAACCGGAGCCCCCAGCCAATGAAACACCTCCTGCTCGCCGCATCGCTCAGCTTCGCACCGGTCGCGCTCCAAGCCGAAGAAGCCGAGACCCGGTTGCACGTCACGAGTCTGACCTGTCCGTCATGCAGCTACATCGTCGCCGCCACACTCAAGCGCATCGACACGGTGGAGATCGCGGAATTCGCCGAGGGCGAGGCCGAGGATGGCCTCTATGTCTTGCACTACGACGACGCCGTCACGAACCCCGAGGCGCTGATCGCCGCTGTCACCGGCGTCGGTTACGGGGCCTCGCTCGCCACCGGGAGCGGGTCATGACCCAGCCCGAGACGCCCTCCGACAAGAACGACCGCCTGCTGAAATACGGGCTGATCGGCACCGTCGTCGCGGCGCTGTGCTGCTTCACCCCGATCCTGGTGGTCCTGCTGAGCGCGGTCGGGCTGTCGGCCCTGCTGGGCTGGCTCGACATCGTTCTGCTGCCAGCGCTTGCGGTGTTCGTCGGCATCACCCTCTATGCGCTCTGGCGGCGCCAACGCACCAACTGAGAGAGACTGCCATGAGAGATTGCTGCACCCCCAAGTGCGGCGCCTACGACCTCGCCGTGATCGGCGCCGGGTCGGCCGGCTTCTCGGCTGCCATCACCGC
>NZ_BATB01000042.1 GCF_000466965.1 Limimaricola cinnabarinus LL-001 | reverse complement strand
GTTCTTCGGCTTCACCAACTGCCCCGATGTCTGCCCGACCACGCTGGCCTACATGGCCACCGCGCTCGATCTTCTGGGCGAGGACGCAGGCCGGGTCGCACCGCTTTTCATCACGGTGGACCCCGAGCGGGACACGCCCGAGGTCATGGCCGACTACGTCGCGAACTTTCACCCTGAGTTTGTCGGGCTGACCGGCAGCAACGATCAGGTCACGGCCGCCGCGCATGCCTTCAAGGTCTATCATGAGCAGCTGCCGGATGCGGAGGCCGCCGACGGATACCGCATGGCGCATGCCGGCCACATCTACCTGATGCGGCCCGACGGCCGCTTCGAGGCCGTCTTCCTGGAAGGCGACCAGCCCCCCGAGGATCTGGCCCGGGAGATCGAGATGCGCATCGAGGCGGAGGGACGAAGTTGATGCGGCGGCTCGCTCCCATCGCCATGATCATGGCCCTGCTCGGTATCCCGGCGCTGGCCGATCACCCGGGCGAACGGCTCGACGAGGTCACCGCCCTGAAGGAGCCTGCATTCGAGGCGATCTCCGGCCCCGCGCCTGATCTGGACCTCATCGGCGCGGATGGTCAGCCGCTCGATTTCGCGGACCTCGCGGGACAGGTCGTGGCCGTGCACGTCCGCTCGAGCCCCTGCCTCGAGCCCTGCCGGGCGCAGCATGATCGATTTTTGCAGACGGTAACATTGCTCAACGCGAGCCCGATGCGCGAGATGGTCCGCTTCATCACGATCGCCGAGGAACCGGACGGTATCGACACCGTCGACGCCGGGAACTGGTCGGTCGCGGCGCCAAGTGGTGCGCTCGAAGACCTCGAGGCAGAACTCGCCTCCCGATCCACACGAAATGGAGACAACCCGATGCTTCACCTCTTCGACCGGGAGGGGCGGCATGTCGCCATCTTCCACGGCGCCGGCTTCGCGCCGCTCAACCTTCTCATGCATATCAATGGTCTGACAAACGCGCATCCGCATCCCGAGCCCGACGGCCTGCTCGACTGGGTTAGGGGGTGGTTCCGATGACCACGGCCGCGCCTGCGCGCACCGGAACCCAGGATCACTCAACCATGGTGGTCCATCCCATGCTGGTCTGGATTATAAGAATTTCCCGCCTTCGGATAGAGATAGACCGTCGTGCCCATAGGCACCTTTTCGTAGAGCTCGATGATGTGGTCGTTCACAAGCCGCGCGCAGCCGTTTGAGACCGCTCGTCCGATAGTCGAAGGCTGATTGGTACCATGGATGCGCAGATAGGTGTCGCGTCCGTCGACGAAGAGATAGAGCGCCCGCGCGCCGAGCGGATTGTCGATCCCGCCGGGCATCCCGTCTTTCTCATATTTCTCGTATTTTTCAGGCTCCCGCTTCACCATAGCCGGCGTCGGCTTCCAGCTTGGCCATTCCTTCTTCATCTGCACGACATAGCGGCCAGCATGGTAGAGGTCGTCGCGCCCGACGCCGACGCTGTAGCGAATGGCCCTGCCCTCCGGAAGCGTCCAGTAGAGCGCAAACTCGTCCGGCATCACGTGGATTTCCCCCGGGGCGATACCCGGTGCGATCTCCACTTCGCGCGGCAGAAACTTCTCGGGCAACTCTTGGCTGGAATGCGCCCATGCCGATCCGGGAAGCCATGCGCTCGCCACGCCGAACCCCGCGACCCGTGTCAGAAACTGTCGTCTTTGCATGCCATTCGCCTCAATTCTCAGCCGGTCAACATAACTGAAAGTCTGCCCGGCTCCATTGGTTCACCACTCGACTCCATAAGACGTGGGAACTTGCTCCGGCGCCACACACGAACCAGTCAGCCACCTTCGGTCAGGGGTGCCGTCTTGAGGGTCCCGTGGTGGATCGCGGTGCAGATCGCAACGACGAGGATCGAGAGCAAGATAGTCTGGATCATGAGGGCTCAATGAGGATCGGGACAGATCCATTCCCGATCAATCCCTCGCCTTCTCGAGCAGGGCGACCATCTCGCGGAATTTGGTGCGCTGCTCATCGGCGTCGCCCGACAGGATCGCCCCTTCCATGCAGTGGTTGGCGTGGTCCTCGATCAGGAGCCGTTCCACCACCTTGAGCGCCGAGCGCACGGCGGCTGTCTGCATCAGCACATCGACGCAGTAGCGGTCTTCCTCGACCATCCGCAAGACGCCCCTGATCTGGCCTCCGAGCCGAGCCAGCCGCTTCTGAATCGCCGTCTTGTTCTTCTTTTCTTGCATGTCATTCGCCTCCGGCTTCGGAACCATACGCCCGAACGAGGGTTCCCACCATACCCTACACGGGTATCTTGGTGCATATACCCTACGGGGGTATGATACGGCATCGAGGCGCCGAGTCGGCGCCTCCGCAGCAAGGAGACTTGCCATGGACCACACCAGTCATGCGCATGCGCATCATCATCCCCTTCCCGGCGATCGCACCGCGACCGATCCGGTCTGCGGCATGAGCGTCGATGTCGAAACCGCCAAGCATGTCTCGGAGCACGAGGGGGAGACCTTCTACTTCTGCTCGGCCAAGTGCCGCGAAAAGTTCGATACCCGGCCCGAGGTCTTTCTCGATCCCTCGCTGAAGGCCGCACCGCCCGAGCGCGCGGACCAGATCTACACCTGCCCGATGCACCCCGAGATCGAACAGGTCGGTCCGGGCTCCTGTCCGATCTGCGGCATGGCGCTGGAGCCCAAGGGCATTCCGATGACCGAGGGCCCGAGCGAGGAATACATCGACTTCCGCCGCCGCTTCGTTCTTGGCGCGGTGCTGACCGTGCCGCTCGCGGTCATCGCGATGGGCCGGCATTTCGCGCCACACGCCTTTGCTATCATCTCCGCCCCGATGCTCGACTGGATCGAGCTGATCCTCGCGACACCGGTGGTGCTGTGGTGTGCCCTGCCCTTTTTCGAGCGTGGCTGGGCCTCGGTCCGCAGCCGCAACCTCAACATGTTCACGCTGATCGCGCTCGGGGTCGGCGTGGCCTATGTCTACTCGGTCGTGGCCACAGTAGTGCCACAGATATTTCCGCCGCAGTTCCGCGGCCACGAGGGCGAGGTCGGCGTCTATTTCGAGGCGGCGGCGGTGATCGTCACGCTGGTGCTGTTGGGCCAGCTTCTGGAACTGCGCGCGCGCGAACGCACCGGGGGCGCAATCCGCGCGCTGCTCGATCTCGCCCCCAAAACGGCACGGCTGGTGGACGAGCGTGGCGAGCGCGACGTACCGCTCGACATGCTGCGCTCAAACGACCGGCTGCGCGTGCGCCCGGGAGAGAGCGTGCCGGTGGACGGCGTGGTGCTTGAGGGCCGCTCGACCATCGACGAGAGCATGATTACGGGCGAGCCGATCCCGGTCGAGAAGGCCGAGGGCGATCCGGTCACCGGCGGGGCGATCAACCAGACCGGCAGCTTCGTGATGGAGGCGCAGCGCGTCGGCGCCGACACCATGCTCAACCGCATCGTCGCCATGGTCGCCGAGGCGCAGCGCAGCCAGGCACCGATCCAGAAGCTCGCCGACAAGGTCTCGGGTTACTTCGTTCCGGCGGTGGTCGGTGTGGCCATCCTCGCCTTCGTGGTCTGGAGCATCTTCGGCCCCGACCCGGCGATGGCCTTCGCGCTGGTCTCCGCCGTCTCGGTGCTGATCATCGCCTGTCCTTGTGCGCTCGGTCTCGCCACACCGATGTCGATCATGGTGGGCGTCGGCAAGGGCGCGGGGCACGGCGTGCTGATCAAGAACGCCGCCGCGCTCGAACGTTTCGCCGCCGTTGACACGCTGGTCGTGGACAAGACCGGCACGCTGACCGAAGGCCGTCCTGCTCTGGTCGAGGTGGTGGCCGAAGGCATGGGCGAGGACGAGCTTCTGGGCCTCGTTGCAGCGCTGGAGGCGCAGTCCGAGCATCCGCTGGCGCGTGCCATCGTGGAGGGCGCGAAGGAGCGCGGCATCGCCCTGCCCGAGGTCGAGGACTTCGACAGCACCACCGGCAAGGGCATCTCGGGCCGCGTCGCGGGCCGCGGCGTGGCGATCGGCAACGTCGCGATGATGCAGGATTCGGGCGCCGACACCGCTGCTCTGTCCGAGCGGGCCGATGCCGCGCGGCGCAAGGGGCAGACGGCCATCCTCGTGGCGGTGGACGGACGCGCCGCCGGGCTGGTCGCTGTGGCCGACCGGATCAAGGAGACGACGTCCAAGGCCATCGCGGCGCTGCATGAGGAGGGCCTGCGCATTGTCATGCTGACCGGCGACAACGAGGTGACGGCCCGCGCCGTGGCCGAGGATCTTGGCATCGACGAGGTGATCGCTGAGGTGCTGCCCGCCGACAAGCAGGCGGCGATCCGCAAATTGCAGTCGGAGGGCCGGACGGTGGCGATGGCCGGTGACGGGGTGAACGATGCCCCTGCCCTTGCCGCCGCGGATGTCGGCATCGCCATGGGCACCGGCGCCGATGTCGCGGTGGAGAGCGCCGGCGTCACGCTGGTGCGCGGCGACCTGACGGCGCTGGTCACCGCGCGCCGGCTCAGCCGCGCCACGGTGCGCAACATCAAGCAGAATCTCGCTTTCGCCTTCCTCTACAACGGCCTCGGCGTGCCCGTCGCGGCCGGCCTGCTCTACCCCTTCACCGGGCTGCTGCTGTCGCCGGTGATCGCGGCCGCCGCAATGAGCCTGTCCTCGGTCTCGGTGATCGGCAATGCGCTGAGGCTGCGCGCTGCCCGGGTGGGGTTCGACGGGTGACACGAAGTGCGGGGCGGCACCGAACCCGCCGCCCCGCTTCTGGTTGAGTTCGAAAGATAGGGAGACAGACCATGTCGAAGTCGAAGAACATCGCGCTCGGCGTGCTGATCGGAAGCATCGGCACCGTCGGCATCGCTGCCTTGGGCGGCATCGCCTATGTCTATTCGGGCGGCTACAACGTCGCCGCCACCGAGCCTCATGCGCCGACCATGCGATGGGCGCTAGACACCAGCTATCAAAACTCCGTCCAGACCCGCAGCGATACGACAGCCCGTTCCGACCGGAAGGTGGCGGCCCCGCGCGGGGCCGCCATTGCCTCTTACACGTAGCGGTTCACGAGGTTTTCGAGCCGCTCCTGCCGCCCCGAGCGCGGTTCGGGGTTGATCCCTTCCCCCTCGACCCGCGCGGCGATCTGCTCAAAGCCGCCCGCCAGCATGGCCTTGGCCTCGGGGCCATCCCAGCCCGCGTAGCGCGTGTCGCGTGCGGCCTCGAGCTTGCCGTCCTCCAGCATCCTCGCCGCCGCCTTGAAGCCCGCCGCACAGGCGTCCATGCCGCCGACATGGGCGAGGATCAGGTCCTCCGGGTCCAGCGACTGGCGCCGCAGCTTGCTGTCGAAATTGGTGCCGCCAGTGGTGAAGCCGCCCGCGCGCAGCACTTCGTAATAGGCCAGCGCCATCTCAGGCACGTTGTTGGGAAACTGGTCGGTGTCCCAGCCCGACTGGTAATCGTTGCGGTTCATGTCGATCGAGCCGAAGATGCCAAGCTCGCGCGCCAGCGCCAGTTCGTGCTCGAAGCTGTGACCGGCGAGGATCGCATGGCCCTGCTCGATGTTGACCTTCACTTCCTTTTCCAGCCCGAAATCCTTGAGGAAGCCGTAGACCGTCGCGACGTCGTAGTCGTATTGGTGCTTGGTCGGCTCCTGCGGCTTGGGCTCGATCAGGATGGTGCCGTTGAATCCGATCTTGCGGGCGTACTCCACGGCCTGCGTCAGGAAGCGCCCCGCCTGTTGCCGCTCGCGCCCCATGTCGGTGTTGAGCAGCGTCTCGTAGCCCTCTCGCCCACCCCAAAGCACGTAGTTCTCGCCGCCAAGCTGGTGCGTGGCGTCGATGCAGGATTTCACCGTCGCGGCGGCAAAGGCATAGACATCCGGGTCGGGGTTGGTGGCCGCGCCTGACATGTAGCGCCGGTGCGAAAAAAGGTTCGCCGTGCCCCACAGGAGCTTGGTCCCCGTGGTTTCCATCTTGCCCTGAAAGTAGTCGGTGATCTCGCGCAGGTTGCGGGTGTTCTCGGCGAAGCTCGCGCCTTCGGGCCGCGCATCGACGTCGTGGAAGCAGAAATAAGGCGCGCCGAGGATCTCGAACATCTCGAAGGCGACATCGGCCTTGAGCTTGGCCTTCTCCATCCCCTCACCGAACCAAGGCCGATCGAAGGTCTGCCCACCGAAGGGATCGCCACCCTCCCAGGCGAAGCTGTGCCAATAGGCGACCGAGAAGCGCAGATGCTCCTTCATCGGCTTGCCCATCACCACCTCCTCCGGGGCGTAGTGGCGGAACGCGAAGTCGTTGTCGCTGTCGGGTCCTTCGTGGCGGATTGCCGGAATGCCCTTGAAGAAATCTGTCATGCTGGTCTCGTTCCTCGCCTGCCGATATGCCCTGCGGTGCAGCATCCGGCCCTTCATTTCTGACTAACGTACATCAAGAAAGGCGAAGCGCAAAGCCTCCTCTATGGGAAGTACGGTTCAGGGCAGGTTGTCGCGCAGGAAGATTTCGATATGGACCAGTCCGGTCCGCGCATCGATTGGCACCGCTTCGATAAGGCTACGAATGATGACGAGCGCGCTCGCCACCTCCCTGTGGATGTCCTGTTGCAGCACGGCGTCGAACACCCCGTCCTGCAAGGCCACGCGGGACTGATCGGTCAACTCATGCACGACCACCATGGGTCGCGGGACAGCCCCCGCTCGGTCAAGCGCACCGCGCAGGCCGCGATTGCCGCCGCCAAGGCTGTAGATGCCAATGATGTCGTCATGTTTGCGAAGCACGTCGCTCAAAAGTGCCTCGACCCGAGCGGCCTCGTCGCCGCCCTCAATGGGAGGCAGCAGATCCAGATCCGGAAACTCCGCATGCATGACCTGCTCGAAGCCGAGCCTGCGTTCGACGTGATCGCGCACCAGCATCGATCCGGCGACGATCGCGATGCGGCCCCGCCGGTCGGCGCAGAACCGGCCCAGCAGCCCGGCGGCGGTGCGCCCGGCCGAGACGTTGTCGATACCCACGAAATGGGCACGTGCCGAGGCCGAGAGGTCGGAGATCAAGGTCACCACCTGAATACCTGCAGCGCGCAGTTCTGAGACGGCCTGCCGGACCTCGGCCGATTCCGTGGCGACCATCACCACCCCGTCGACCCCCGCCTCTTTCGCACGGCGTAGCGCCGCCGCGAGCGCCCGGCCATCGAATGGCGGCACCAGCGAGACGGTGATCTCGGTGCGATCGCGCAGCGCGATCCGCGCATGCGTTTCCAACTCGGCCGCGAGGTTGCGCATGAAGCTGTTCGGCCCGTCGGGGATCACGAAATGGATGTCGTAGATCCGCTTGCGCGACAGGTTCGCGGCCATCAGGTCGCGCTCGTAACCGAGCTGTTTCATCGCCGCGCGAACCCGCTCCTGCGTGGTCGCCCGCACCCCGTCGCGCCCGTTCAGGACCCGGTCGACGGTGGACAGGCTGACCTTGGCCACGCGCGCTACGTCATGTACGGTCGGTCGCGACATCTGGCCAGTCTCCTTGGTCTTCATGATGTCCGGGTTAGACCAGCGACGGGCGATCGACAATCTGACGCCGCGCCAAGGCCCCCTGCCCCGCGCCGCTCTGGCCCCTAGCGCAGGCCGTTCAGCGGCCAGCCGACTTACGGGGCCGGCCTCGATTTGCACCTCTCGGCGTCATTCGCGCCGAAACAAACCCACGACAATCTGGCATCCGCGCTTCTAAGATGATCACAGGGGTGTTTCCGACCGTCGCGGCGACCCGGCGAAAGCCATGGTGCCGTGCAAGGTCATGCCCGAGCAAGACAAGGAGAGGCTCAATGACAACCAAGCTCGTTGTCGGACTGGACGGCCATGCCTCGGGGGAACGCGCCCTCGATTTCGCCGTCACGCAGGCCCGGCTCATCGGGGAGTGCGATCTCGTAGTCGCCTATGTGATCGAATGGTCCCCCTTTTCGTTCCATTCCGCCGAGGAAAACGCCCAGCGCCACAAGCGCCGCGAGGAAGAGATCAGCACGGTGATGACCCGCGTGATCGACCCGGCGGTAAAGAAGCTGCAAGCGCTGGGGCTGACCGTCACCGGAAAGGTGCGCCACGGCGACGTGGCCGATACGCTCAACGCCATCGCCAAGGAACAGAAGGCCGCGCAGATTATCGTGGCGCGCTCCTCGGAGGGCGGCTTTTCAAGCCGCATCTTCGGCTCCTCGACCTTCAACCTCGTGAAGGGGGCCGACGTACCGGTCACGGTGGTGCAATGAAAGGGTCGCGGATGACCAAAACCATGATCGCGGCGCTCGCCGCCGCCATGCTCACCGCCGTTCCCGCCGCCGCACAAGAAGGTTCGACGCTCGATGCGCGCGTCAACGAAATCTTCGCGGACGTGACGGGACCCTTCGTCAGCTTCATCTTCGCGCCGCTCTACGGCACGGATTTCCCGTGGATCGTGATGTGGCTCGTCATCGCGGCCACCGTGTTCACGCTCTATTTCGGCTTCGTGCAGTTCCGCTATTTCGGCCATTCGATCCGACTGGTGAAGGGCGACTTCTCCGATCCCGACGACGCAGGCGAGGTCAGCCATTTTCAGGCGCTCGCCACGGCGCTGTCGGGCACGGTGGGGCTTGGCAACATCGCGGGCGTCGCGGTGGCCGTCGGCATCGGCGGGCCGGGCGCGACCTTCTGGATGATCCTCGCGGGGCTTTTGGGCATGGCGTCGAAGTTCACCGAATGCACCTTGGGCGTGAAATACCGCAACGAATACGAGGACGGCACCGTCTCCGGCGGGCCGATGTATTACCTCTCCAAGGGTTTTCGTGAGCTTGGCGTGCCCGGTGGCGGCTTCCTCGCGGTGCTGTTCTCGATCTTCTGCATCCTCGGCGCGCTGGGCGGCGGCAACATGTTCCAGGCCAACCAGGCGCATGCGCAGATCTCGGGCATCGTCGGCGACTATCCGGGCTGGATCACCGGCCTCGTCTTCGCCTCCGTGGTCTTTCTCGTCATCGTCGGCGGCATCAAGTCGATCGCGCGGGTCACCGAGAAGATCGTGCCTTTCATGGGCATCCTCTATGTCGGCGCGGCGCTGATCATCCTGATCGTCGAATACGACAAGATCGGCTGGGCCTTCGGCCAGATCTTCGCCGGTGCCTTCAGCGGTCTGGGCGTCGCGGGCGGTCTCGTCGGTGCGCTGATCCAGGGCTTCAAGCGCGCGGCCTTCTCGAACGAAGCAGGCGTGGGTTCGGCCGCGATCGCCCATTCGGCGGTGCGCACCAAGGAGCCGATCACCGAAGGCTTCGTCTCGCTGCTCGAGCCGCTGATCGACACGGTGGTGATCTGCACCATGACCGCGCTCGTCATCACCATCTCGGGCCAGCTCATCATGGACCCGCAGACGGGACGCTTCGTTCTCGACGAGGCAGGAGCCGCGATCGCCACGATCGACGGCAACACCGGCGTGGCGCTGACCTCGGCGGCCTTCGCCGAAGGGATCAGCTGGTTTCCCTACGTGCTCGCGGTGGCGGTGGTGCTCTTCGCCTTCTCGACGATGATCAGCTGGTCCTATTACGGGCTGAAGGCCTGGACCTACCTGTTCGGCGAGGGCAAGACCAAGGAGCTGGTGTTCAAGCTCATCTTTTGCGCCTTCGTGGTGGTCGGCGCGGCGGCCAATCTCGGCCCCGTCATCGACTTCTCCGATGCGGCGATCTTCGCCATGGCGGTGGTCAACATCTTCGGCCTCTATTTCCTGATGAAGGTCGTGCGCGCGGAATTGCGCTCCTATGGGCGGCGCCTGCGCAGCGGCGAAATCGCGGCCTATACGGACTGATCCGCCCGGCCTTCCCGCCCCCCGCGGCGGGGAGGCCACGGCCGCCGCGAGGCGTCCGGATCGGGCCCGGTGCAGGAATGCGGCACCGTACGGTGGCAGGTTCGGAACGTGGATGCACCCGGTCTTGAGAGCCTGTAGAGATCCCCGGGCGAGGCGGCCGACCTCGTGGCCGAATGGGGAACCGGGAACATGGTGTCGTGGGGCGAACCGGCGCTGCTGCTGGCGACAATCATCAATCAGCTGCCCGTGATCAGCATCTTCGTGCCGACCGAGCCGGTCTATGTCTATCTCGGCACACAGCTTCCGGCGGCGGGCGGGCCTTCGCTTCTCCTATGCATGATCGGCGTCTGGATCGGCAGCCAGGGCGCCTTCTGGCTCGGGCGTACCGCGGGCGCGCGGGTGGTGGCGCGGATGAATGTGGCGCCCCGGGCCATGGCACGGGCGCGGCGGCTGTTCGAGCGGCGCGGCGCGGCCTTCGTGGTGATCGCGCAGATGATCTGGCCCATCGCCACGCTGACGCAGGTCATGGCCGGTGTCTGGGGGATGCGCCCCGCCACCTATCTCGGAGCCTCAGCCATCGGCGCGGTTCTGGCAATCGCCCAATACGCGGCGATCGGCTATTTCTCGGCCGCCGGGCTGCACATGCTGGGGCTGCAGCCCGAGGAGCCGCTTCTGGTGTGGATCGGGCCCTACCGGGTGACGATCGGCCTGCTGCTTTTGCTGACGCTCGGCACGCTGCTGATCCTGCGGCGGGTGCGGCATCCGCTGCCGTTGCGGCTGGCCTATGCGGGGCTCCTGGCGCTGGCGATGTTCGTGGCGGTCAATCTCGGGGCGCTGACCAGCCGGGCCGAGGCGGCGGGCGGCGTCGCGCCTTTGCCGCTGGACCTTGCCTGCCGGGCGCTGGACGAGACCCTGATCGCGCGCACCGGGGACACGCCGCTGCACGCGGCGCAGCCGATAAACCTCGCTCTCAGCGGCTTCGACGATCCCGCCGCCCTGTTGCGCAGCCTGGGCTGGCTGCGCAACCGCACCTATGCGGGCGACGGTCTCGACGCGATGGAGATCCTGCGCCTCACCTTCGCGGGGCTGCCGCCCGCCTCGTCGATCCTGCTCGACGGCATCGCCACCGATCTGGCCTGGCAGGAACGACGCGGCACCGTGCCACGCACGCAGCTCAGGCTGTGGCGGGTCGCAGTGCCGCAGGGCCTGCCGCCGGTCTATCTCGGGGCGGTCGGGCGCATCGACGCCGTGACGCTGCGCCTGTGGGGGGAGGTGCCCGCACTTGCCTACGATCTGTTCCCCTATACCGACACCGCCCGCAACCGCGAGGCCGAAGCGATCACGGCGGCGGTGGCGGGCGCAAGGTGGCGGCTGGTCGGGCCGAACCGGCCTCTCGACATGGAGAACCGCTTCGAGAGCGATGGTCGCCTTGCCAGCCTGCGCACCCCGGGCACTCCCGGCCTGACGCAGATCTGCGCCGCCCGGACGCCCGGCTGAGCCCGATCCTCCGGAGGCGCGAGGCCCCGGATCCCGCGACGGGGTCCGGGACCATTGACGCCAGCGAGGGGCGGCAGACCGCCCCACACCCCCGGCTTTCACTCCGCGGCGGCCAGTTCCGCCAGCGCCTTTGGCAGCTTGAAGGTCCACAGCGTCGCGCCCTGGTTCAGGAAGTTGACCTTCTTGGCCACCTCGCCGCCCCAGAGCGGCACCGCCCCGCCCCAGCCCGAGATCACCGAGACGAACTGTTCGCCGTCCTGCTCCCAGGTGATCGGCTGGCCGACCACGCCGGAGCCGGTCTGGAAGCTCCACAGCTCCTCGCCCGTCGCGTCGTCGAATGCGATGAACTTGCCCTCCGGCGTGCCGGTGAACACCAGTCCGCCCGCGGTCGACATCACCCCGCCCCAGAGCGGCGCGTCGTTCTTGAACTCCCACACCCATTCGCCGGTCGCGGGATCGATCGCCTTGAGGCTGCCGATGTGATCCTCGTAGAGCGGCTTGATGGTGAAGCCCGCGCCCATATAGGCCGCGCCCTTCTTGTAGGTCACCGGCTCGTTCCACATGTCCATGCCCCATTCGTTCGACGGGACATAGAACAGGCCGGTGTTCTCGGAGTAGCTCATCGGCATCCAGTTCTTGCCGCCGAGAAACGAGGGCGCGGCGAAGATCGTCTCGCCCTTGGCCTCGCCGGTCAGCTCGGCAGGGCGGCCGGGGCGGTTCGCCTCGACGAAGATCGGCCGACCGGTGTCGTCGATCCCCTCGGCCCAGGTGATATCCTTCACGAAGGGAAAGGCGTCGACAAAGCCGCCATCCGCGCGGTCGAGCACGTAGAAAAAACCGTTGCGGTCGGCGGTGCCGTAACGCTTGTGGCCGTCGGCGTCGGTGAAGCCCACCACCTCGTTGACGCCGTCGAAATCCCAACCCTCGCGCGGGGTGGTCTGGAAGTGCCACTTGATCTCACCCGTCGCCGGATCGAGGCCGACGCGGCTCGCGGCATAGAGGTTGTCGCCGGTGTTGCCGTCGACCGGCTCGCCCGCATTGCGCAACCAGCTGTTCCACGGCGCGGGGTTGCCCGCCCCGAAGACCAGCGTGTCGGTCTCGGCGTCATAGGAGCCGCCGAGCCATGTCGCGCCGCCGCCGGTCTTCCACATGTCGCCCGGCCATGTCGCGTTGAGCGTGCCGGTCATGGTGCTCTCCTCGCCGTTGAGCGTGCCCATGTGGCCCTCGATCATCGGCCGGGTCCAGACCATCTCGCCGGTCTCGGCGTCGCGGGCCTGCACCTCGCCGACGATCCCGAATTCGCCGCCCGAATTGCCGGTGATGATCAGCCCGTCATGGATCAGTGGCGCGGCGGTGTAGCTGTAGCCTTCCTTGTAGTCGGCGATCTTCTTGTTCCAGACCACGTCGCCGGTCTTGGCGTCGAGCGCCACGAGCCGCGCGTCGAGCGTGCCGAAATAGACCTTGTCGCCGTAGAGCGCGGCCCCGCGGTTGACCACGTCGCAGCACGGCAGGATGCCCTCGGGCAGCCGGGCGTCGTATTGCCACAGCTCCTCGCCGGTCGTCACGTCGATGGCGTAGAGCCGCGAATAGGAGCCGGTGATGTACATCACCCCGTCGTGCACGAGCGGCTGCGTCTCCTGCCCTCGCTGCTTTTCGCCGCCCAGCGCGAAGGCCCATGCCGGGACCAGATATTCGATGTTGTTTCGGTTGAGAGTGTCGAGCGGGCTGTAGCGTTGCAGACTGCGGCCCATGCCGTTGGTGACCACGTCCCCGGTGGTCATGGCGTCGTTGGCGATGTCCTCGTCGGTGACTTGGGCCCGTGCGGCCTGGGTCGTGATCAGCGCGACGCAGGCGGCGGCGATGAAGCGGTTCATATGGGTCTCCTCCCTGGCGTGGTGGCGCCGGGGGCCCGCGCGGGGACACCTTCGCCGCCCCCATGATCGCCGCCGCGACAGGCGCCGGAAATCGGACGATGGTCGTAGCCCGTCCCCCCTGCCAAGGTCGTAGGGGCCGCCTGTCTTGTGCCGGCCATGCGCACCACCGCGCCACCCGGTGGTCCGGATGACGCGCGGTGGCGGGTTGTAACGGTGGGTCGTGGCGCCGGGTCAATAGGCCTTGAGATACTTCCATTCATCGGCGTCGGGCGTGACCTCGTCGGGGTCGTAGCCCGCCGCGCGCAACCGCTGCGCCGCCTCCAGCCCGGCCTTGGCGGCGGCGTCGACCATCTCGCGCCCCCGTTCGGGATCGGCGGCGACGCCGTGTCCCCGGATCAGCGCGAGGCCGTGGTTGAACGCCCCGATCGGGTCGCCTGCCTCCGCCGCGCGGCGGTCCCATTCGGCGGCGGCGGCCGGATCGCGCGGCCCGGCATAGCCGTTCTCGTCCATGTACCCCATCCACGTCATGGCGCGCGCATAGCCCGCACTGGCGCAGGCATCGAAGGTCTCGCGCGCAGGCGCGTGGCGGCCCGATTTGGTCATCAGGTATCCGGCGGCGCAGTTTGTCATGGAGGTGCGGCCCGCGCGGATATCCTCGACGATCCGCCCCATGGTCATTTCCTCGGGGTTGAGGGTCCCCCGCTCCTGGGCGATGAGGGGCGCCGGAGCGAGGGACAGGCCGGGCAGCAGGGCGATCAGCAGGCAGGCAATCCGCATGGCGTGGTCTCCTGAAGGAAAGGATAGGCGACGCCCGCGCCGCGTCACCCCGGACATAGGTTGCAGATCACACGCCGCGCCGCACCAGTCCACGCGCCGGGTCATAGCCCCACAGCGCCAGCGCCACAAACACCGCCGCCGCCAGCCCGGTCCAGCCCAGCGCGGGCCAGTTGGCCTCTGCGTAAAGCGCGAAGCGGATCAGCTCGACCGCGTGGGTGAAGGGATTGACGGCGCAGATGTCGTGCAGCAGCGCACTGGCCTCGGCCATCTTCCATAGCGGATAGAGCGCCGAGGACATGAAGAACATCGGGAAGATCACGAAGTTCATGACGCCAGCAAAGTTCTCAAGTTGCCGCACCGTACTCGACAGTGCGAGGCCCAGCGCCCCGAGCATCAGCCCGGCGGCGAAAAGCGCGGGCAGCACCGCCACATAGCCCGGCCATGGCAGGACGGTGCCAAAAAGCGCGGCCACGGCGAGGAAGGCATAGACCTGCAGGATCGAGATCAGGGTCGAGGCCACGAGCTTGGAGAGCAGGAGCCAGCCACGCGGCAAAGGCGAAGTCAGCAGAAGCCGCATCGAACCCATCTCGCGGTCATGCACGAGGCCGAGCGAGGATTGCATCCCGTTGAACAGCAGGATCATGCCGCACAGCCGGGCACGATGTAGGTCTCGTAGGTGACATAGGTCTGGTAGGGCGGCGTGATCGACAGGCCGAGCGCCGCGCGAAACCCCGCCGCGAACACCAGCAGCCAGACCAGCGGGCGCACCAGCGCCGCGACCAGCCGGCCACGCTGGCCGACGAAGCGCCGTGCCTCGCGCCGCACGATCCAGAGCATCGCCACCGCATGGGCCCGCGCCGCGGAGGGGCGCGACGCCGTGGCGAGCGAGGCGGCTCGTGGGGCGGTGGCGCGCGGGGCGGCGGTATCGGTCATGCGGCCTCCGAGGTCAGCGCGAGGAACCGCGCGGCGAGGTCGCCCTCCGGGGCGATCTCGCGGGCCGGGGCGTCGGCTATGACCCGGCCCCGGTGCAGCACCACGACCTGATCGCCGGGCGCCACCTCGTCTGCCAGATGCGTGGCCCAAAGGACGGTCAGCCCGCCCTCCCCCGCCAGATCGTGCACATGCGCGGTGATCGCCGCGCGGCTCGCGGCGTCGAGGCCCACCGTCGGCTCGTCGAGCAGCAGGACCGAGGGGCCATGCACCAGCGCACGCGCGATTTCGGCGCGCCTGCGGTGCCCGCCGTTGAGATCGCGCGCCCGCTCATGCGCCCGCTCGCCCATCGCCAGCCGGTCGAGCGCCGCGTCGATGCGGCGCGCGGCTTCGCGCCCGGACAGCCCGTGCAGCGCCGCGAAATATCGCAGGTTCTCGGTCACGCTGAGGTCGAGGTCGAGCGTCGTCTGCTGGAACACCACCCCGATTTCGGCCAGCGCGGTGCGCGGGGCGTCGAACAGATCATGCCCCGCCACCTCGATCCGTCCCGCTTGCACCGTCATCAGCCGGGTGAGCAACGAAAACAGCGTCGACTTGCCCGCGCCGTTGGGACCGAGGAGCGCGCAGAACCGCCCCCGGGGCACCCGCAGCGACACCGTCTCCAGCGCCCGCCGGGCGCCATAGGCATGGCTCACGCCGCTGACGATCAATCCGCTCATTCGATCACCACGTCGAGGCGCTGGGTTTCGCCCGTGGTGCCGGGCACCCGGATCTCGTAGCGACCCGGCTTGATCGCCACGAAACCGATCTCCATCACCCCGGCCTCGTCGAACTCGACGCTGTCGAGACCGAGCGGCCGGATCTCCAGACCCTCGATGACGATCTCGTCGATCCATATCGCGCGAAAGAATTCCGGGCCCACCAGCGCCAGTTCCTGACTGCCATCGGCCTCGATCTCGATCTCGTAATAGGTGCCGGATTTGAGCGTCAGCGGCGCCTGGGCCAGCGGCATCCCGGTCGAGAGGGTGATCGGCGGCAGGTCCTGCTTGTTGCTGCCGGACAGGAGCCCGGCCATGCCGAAACCGCCACCATCATGATCGTCGGCAAGAACGGGCAAAGCGGCGAGCGCGAAGACGCTGGCGAGAATGCGGATCATGCGGGGTTTCCCTGTACTGGACGAAAGGCCGCGCCCCATGGGAAGCGGCCGACCTTGATGGTCTTGAGCGGTCGGCGCGCGGCCACGTCGATCACCGTCACGTCGCCCGAGACGCCATTGGTGGTAAACAGCAGCGACCGGTCGGCATTGAAGGCCATGTGCCAGACCCGGCGGCCGACGAGGATGTAGTCCTCGACCTCGAAGCTGCGCGCATTCACCACCGCGACGTGGTTCGACGGCCCCAGCGCCACGAAGGCGGTGCTGCCATCCGCCGTCAGCTCGAAGCCCACGGGCTGCACCCGGTCGGGATGCACGCCCGCAACCTCGAAGCCGATCTTGGCCGTCTCGGCCTGCGTCGCGGTGTCGAACACGGTGATCGTGCCGCCGATCTCGGAGCTTACCCAAAGCTCCGCCCCCTCCTTGACGAATTCGGCATGTCGGGGTCGGGCATCGACCAGCGTATTGGCGAATAGGGTCTGCGTCTCGGTGTCGATCCAATGCGCCATGTTGGTGGTCTCGGAGGTGGTGATCGCGATCCGGCCATCCGGCTCACCGCCATGCCCTCGGGTTCGATGCCGACATCGATCTGCGCGATCACCTCGCGGGTCTCGGTGTCGACCACGGTGGTGATCGCGTCGTCCTCGTTCGCAATGTAGAGCCGCCGGTCGTCAGGGTGCAGCACGAACTGCTCGGGGTCCTCGCCCGATGGCAGATCATGCAGGATCTCTCCGGTTTCGGGGTCCATCACCTGTACCGCGTCGCTGTCCGAGGCACAGATGTAGAGCCGCGAGAAGTCATGGCTGAAGGTCAGCCCGCGTGGCCGCTCTCCCGTGGGGATGGTGCGCGTGACCTCCATCGTCGCCACGTCGATGACGCTGATCGTGTCGTCCTTTTCGTTGGTCACCCAGATTTCGCCCTGCCCTTGGGCGAAAGCGGGCGCGGCCATGAGGGCGAAGGCGATGGCGTGTTTCATGCGGTATCCTCGAAAGCGGTGCAGGTGGTTTCGGGCGCATCGGTGCCGAGCGTGTCCATCTCGCTCGACGGGTGCAGGAAGCCTTCGAGCGGGGCCATGGCGACGACCGCCCGCTCGGTGACGAGTGGGATAGGCTGGCGCATCTGACCGTCCCAAGCGCGAAAGCTGAGCGGACTTCCCAGAAAGCCGCCGAGTTCGAAGGCAGGCCCCAGCAGGAAGGCCCGCAGAATGGCGGGATCGGCAGAGCCGGTCCGGGTCACGGCCTCGCCGATGGCGCGCATCGCGGCCCAGGCGGCAAAGTCGCGCGGGCGCATCTCGCGGTCAGACTGCGCGCGGAACCGCGATTGCAGCTGTGCTGCGCCCCACGCCTCGACCACCGGGGCCCAGGCGACGGGGCGCAACCCTTCCGAGCCCGCGAGCGGGCGCGGCGTCCACGTGTTATAGGCGACGTAGCGCGCGAAATCCCCCGCCTCGTCGGCCACCAGAAGCACGTCGTGTTCGGGCAGGGCTTGGGTGAAGACGGGCACCTCCTGCCCGGCGTTACGGCGGATATCGGCATCCGCCAGCCACGGCGCTTCGGTGCGCAGCTTCAGCCCGAACTTGGTGAGCGATCCGCGCAGGCTCTCGGCGAAATCCGCATCCTCGGACCGCGCGCCCGTAACCATCGCCAGATCGTCCCAGCGCCGCTGCACCAGGAACTGCGCGAGGGCGTCGGTGCGCATCGCGGTCGAGGGCAAGGTATGCAGCACGGCGGCGCGGCAATCCACGCCGCGCAGCCGCGCCTCGGGCGCGGCGGTGTTGAAGATGAGCGCGCCGCGCGCCTCCGGCAGATCGGCCACCGCCAGCATCGCTTCGGCGGGCATGTCGAGGATCAGCGGACCGCCGCGCGCAAGCGCGGCTTTCGCGGCCTCCATGAGGTCTCCGCCCGGCGGCACCGAAAGGGTGTGGAGCCTATAGTCATGCCCGAGAAAGCGCCCGGTGGTCGCGTTGTCCGCAAGGCCGAGCGCCGCGCCTGCACGGCCCTCGTCCTCGGGCCACGTGTCGAGGCTCGAGCGCACCGGAGGGCGGTCGATCTCGGCCCGAAGCCATGTCACCGGCACCTCGATGCCGGCCTGCGCCGTCCCGGCCCAAAGGCCCAGCGCCAAGATGCGTGCCGCGTGACGGATCATCGGTATCCTCCCAATCCCGAGGCTAGCAGCGCCTACGCCCGCCTTCGAATACGACCATGGTCGCGGCCCCGCCGAAGGTCGCATATGCCCCCCCGCGCCGGACGGCTAAGGCTGGAGACGACATTCGCAGGAGGACCCACCATGCCCCGCAAGACCCGCATTCTCGCGACGCTTGGCGCCATCGCCGCCGCCGTCAGCATCGCCCAGGCCGCCGGCCTGCCGCTCGATATCCAGGCGGTGAACACCGACGCGCTGCCCGAGCTCAAGGAGGAATGGCTGACCGTGAACCCCTACCGCGATCAGGGCGAAGAGGTCTGGCAGCAGGCGATCGAGATCGGCGCCTCGGGCTACAACCAGAACTGCGCGCGTTGCCACGGGCTCGGCGCGGTCTCGGGCGGGCTTGCCCCGGACCTGCGGTTCCTCGAGGCCGAGGAGTATGGCGACGAGTGGTACATGGAGCGGTTCCGGCATGGCTTCACCCAGAACGGCGTCACCCGGATGCCAGCCTTCGGCGCGCTTCTGGGCCAGAAGGCCGCATGGGCGATCCGCACCTATCTCGAAACCCGTCCCGACGAGGAAGCGGTGAGCGCGAAGTCCGCCGAGCTGAAGGCGCTTCGCGACACGCTCTCCGATGGCGGCGATCTCGACGCGGAGGCGATCCGGTCCGAGCTATCGGGCATCGCCGAGGAGATCGAGACGCTGTCCGGCGCGCCGATCGCCGATTCCATCGCCTACCGCGCCGCCCATGTCATCGACGGCACGCCCGAAAGCTACCACAAGGCGGCGGAGACGCTGACCGTGGGCCTTTCGGCGGCTCAGTGATGCGCCGCGCAGGCCGCGTGCTGGCCCTTGGCCTCGCCCTCACCTTCGGCGGCGGGTCCGCGCTCGCGCGTTGCGAAGATTACGTGCCGCAGCCCAAGCCCCAGAACGCCGACCGCGACTATATGGGCCAGACCCTCGACGAGATCCTCGATCGGGGCTTCGTCGAATTCGCGGTCTATGCGGATTTCCCGCCATGGTCCTTCGCCGAGGGCGACACCGCCGCGGGGGTCGACGTGGAGATCGGGCGGCTGATCGCCGATGGCATGGGCGTCGAGGCGCGGTTCCGGCTGGTGGCCGCGGCCGAGGACCTCGCCGCCGATCTGCGCAACTGGGTCTGGAAAGGCCCGCTGGTGGGCGGCGGCGTCGCCAACGTGATGCTGCACGTCCCCTATGACAGCGATTTCACCTGCCGCATCGAGCAGGTGATGTTCACCGGTCTTTACGATGTCGAGACCCTCGCCATCGCCTATGACGGGGCGGTGTTTCCCGACGATGCCCCCCTGCCCGCCTATTTCCGGATGCACCGGGTCGGGGTCGAGAACGACTCGATCTCGGATTTCTACCTCTCCGCCATGGCGGGCGGGCAACTCGGTCCTAACATCTCGCGATTTGCGACGCTGGAGGGCGCGATGGCGGCGCTGGCGGCGGGCGAGGTGACGGCGCTGATGGGGCCGCG
Organism: Limimaricola cinnabarinus LL-001; assembly: GCF_000466965.1. Classification (GTDB taxonomy): domain Bacteria; phylum Pseudomonadota; class Alphaproteobacteria; order Rhodobacterales; family Rhodobacteraceae; genus Limimaricola; species Limimaricola cinnabarinus. Next base: position 14,800 of record NZ_BATB01000042.1, on the reverse strand, counting down.
CGCGCAACTCGAGGCCGGTCTCGGCGGCGCCTTGCTGCATGTGCCGCCCTTTCCCGGCCTGATGAAGCCCGACTGGCCGATCGGCCTCGCGGTGCATCACAGCCACCGGGATCTGGGCTACATGATCGAGGGCATCGTCGCCGAGGCCGTGGCCGACGGGCGGATCGGTGCGATCTTCGAGGCCCGTGGGCTGAGCTGGACCGCGCCCGAGTGGTGAGCACCTAGAGCGTCACCATGTCGCCCGCGCGGTCCACCAGCCTGACCTTGCGCAGCCCCTCGACGCGCAGGCCCTCAATCTCATTGCGCGGCATCAGGCACATCGCGGTCGACAGCGCGTCGGCCAGCGCCGCCGTATCGGCCTCGACGCTGACGCTCGACCACAGCGGCTGCGCGAGACTGCCGCTCAGCGGGTCGAGGACGTGGCTCGCGCCGCCCGGAAGGAGAAGCGCATCGGGGCTGGAGGTGGCGATGGCCCCGCCCGAGAGGCTCACCTGCCCCATGAGCCCTTGCGCGTGGTCCTCGATCCCGATGCGCCACGGCCCGCCCAGCGCCCGCATCTCGCCGATATCGACCAGCGCGCGGCTGAACCCCGCCGCTGCCAGCCCCTCGGCCACGCGGTCGCTGGCGAAACCCTGCGCGATGCCGTTGAGCGTCAACGCCTGACCTCTCCCGAGCCGGATGCCGGGCGCGGTCGTCACCCGGCCCCAGCCAATGCGCGCGGCAGCGTCGCGCGCGTCGCCGCCCTCGGCCAGGGCGCGCCACAGCGGCTGCACCGTCGGGTCGAACCGCCCGCCCGTCGCCGCGACGGCCCGGTCGCACAGCGCCATCAAGTTCGTGAAATCGGCGTCGGGTGCCTTGAGCCGCCCGGTGGCGTTGAGCCGCGACAGCGCGCTGTCCTCGCGGTAGAGGCTGAACAGCGCCTCCATTCGCTCCAGCGTCTCGCGCGCCGCCGCAAGAGCGAGTTCGACCCGGTGGCGCGGCCCCGAAAGCGTGATCGCAGCGGCGGCCCCCAGCGCGGTGCCGCGCCATGTGGCGGCATGGCCCGCACCGGGGGCCGCAATGGCGGCGGCGGTGATCGCGAGAAAGCGGCGACGGCTCGGCATGGCGGTCCTCATTCGGCGATGAGCGGGGCGGCGGAACGGGCGCGAGACGGGCGGCGCGCATCGAGCACCAGCGGCACGCAGCGCGCCGGATCGTCGTGGATCGACACACAATCAAGGCATCCGAAGCATTCGGAATAGTTGACGTGGCCTGACTTTTCGATCGCCCCATAGGCGCATTTCACCCGGCACAGCTGGCACGGCGATCCGCATGGCGCCCGCCGCGCGATCCAGTCACGCCCGCGCAGCAGGCCGCCGATCGCCATCACCGCGCCGAGCGGACAGAGATAGCGGCAGAACCCTTTGAACAGCACCGTGCCGAGCAGCAGCCAGAAGGCCGCATAGGCGACGTAATACCATTCGCGCAGGAAGAAGGTGGTGATCGCGGTTTTGAAGGGTTCGATCTCGGCGGCCTTGTCGACGTGATCGGGCGCGAGGATCACCAGCAGGACGAGGCCCGCGAGAGCGATGTATTTCAGCGATTTGAGCCGCCGATCCCAAGTAGCGGAGGGCCGGATCTGCGGCAGGCGCAAAAGCCGCCCCGCATGATGCGCGAACTCCTGCAGCGCGCCAAAGGGGCACAGCCAGCCGCAAAACAGCGCCCGCCCCCAGATCACGAAGCCGAGGATGGCGGCGCCCCAGACCGCAAGGCCGAAGGGGTCGTAGAGCAGAAAGGCGAAACTGCCGCCCTCGATGGCGGTGCGGATCACGCCGAGCACGGTGACGATCGACAGCTGCCCCTGCCCCCACCAGCCGACGAACCCCGTGACCAGCACCAGCGCCGAAAGACGAAACGGCGTCAGCACCTCGGCCGAGGCCGTCCGCCGCAGCCCTGGCCAGAGCGCCGCGAAGAGCGTGGCAAGCAGCAGAGCCAGCAGGCCCAGATCGGCGGTACGCGCGCGCAACGCCTCGCGCCACGGCGATTGGGCCACGGGCTGGGCGGGTCGCTCGAAGAAACGTTCCGGCGTGGCATGGGCGATCTCGAAGCTGGCCGAGCCGATCTCGGGGCGCAGCATCCCATGTTCGCGCAGCGCCAGCACGTTCAGCGTCCATTCCGCCGAAGGGTCGAAACCGAGCCGCCGGTCGGCGCGCAGGATCATCGCGCGGCCCTCCGGCATGCCCGGCGCCAGTTCCACGAAGATGTCGCTGTCGCGCAGCGCCACCGGCAGGCCGCCTTGATGCGCCGAAAGGAGGTCGGGCGCGGTGTTGCGCACGAAATCCTCGCCCACCAGCCCATGCCGCGCGGATTCGATCAGCAGGATCGGCTCGTCATGCGGCGCGATCTCCGCGAACCGTCCCAGTTCGGCCAACGTTTCCTCGGAGAGCGCCGCGCGGGCGATCGAGGGCGGGCCGAGATCGACCATCCACAGGTCGAGAAACGCTGCGTCGGGGGCGGCGCGCGCCTCCGGGTCGTCATGGCTCCAGATCGTGTCGGCAAAGCGCGCGTTGAGCTCGGCGTTGCGTACCACGGCATGAGTGACGATGTCCTGCGCCACGAGGTCGTCCCATGTCAGCGCCTCGACATGGTCGGGGTCGGGCCGCGAGGGCGGGGCCGAGGCGATGCCCTGCATCTTCTCGCGTGCCACCTTCAGCGCGGCGGCGAGGATCGACTCGTGGGCGATCCGCACGCTCGCCGTCGCCTTGGTCACCCCGTCGAGATAGACCAGCGAAGAGCCCGCCCCCGCCGCCCCGTAAGGCGTGCCGACCACCAGGCTGTCGGCGATGGACAGCCCGCCATATTGCTCGAGAAACCCGCGCAGCGGCGCTTCGCCCAGACCCGAGACGAAGATCGGCTCGTTCTGCGAGACCAGCCGCACGTCGATGAAGCGCCCTGCGAGATCGAGCGTCACCAGCATGTCGATCGGCGCACCCGAAAACCCCGGCAGCGGCGCGAGAGGCTCGGTCTGGAACACGTAGCCCGCCTGCGTCCCGCCCGAGTTCAGCAGGCTCCAGACGCCGTCCTCGCCGATCGGATCACCCAGAGAATAGGGCGGCACGATCATCTCGGCCAACGCCTCGCGCGGCAGCGTGCCGAGACGATGCGTATCGGGCGCAGCGAGGCCCGGCACGGCAAGGGCGTGCGCGAGGAGAAGTTGCAGGAGTACGAGAACGAGGCGCATGTCCAACTGCTACGCCCGGCGACCGCGCCGCGACATTCGACCTTGGTGCCGGAGCGCGGTCATGAGACCTTTGGCCTATGTCTGGTCCGCGCGCAGCCTGATAGCCTGACCGGGACGCACCAACGGAGCGGGATCATGGCGCAGGAGAAGCTACAGGCCGAGACGGCGTTCCGCCACGCGCTGGTAATCGACGACCATCCGCTGTTCTGCGACGCGCTCGGACTGACGCTGCGCCATTTCGCCGGGATCGAGCGGATCGACACCGCCGACCGGCTCGAGGCGGCGCTGGCGCGGCTCGGCGCGGGCGAAAAGCCCGATGTGATCCTGCTCGACCTGCACCTGCCCGACGTGTCGGGGCTCGACGGGCTGGTGCGGCTGCGCCGGGTCGCGGGGTCCGCGCCGATCGTCGTGGTCTCGTCTCTCGCCGACCGGCAGGTGGTCTCGGCGGCGATCCGCGCCGGGGCACGCGGCTTCGTGCCCAAGCACAGCGACCGCGAAGTGTTCCTGACCGCGTTCCGGATCATCGCGGCGGGCGGGCTCTACCTGCCCGAAGGGATGGACCTGCCCGACGCGCCGGGGCGCGGTTACGAGGACGCGCTCGACCGGCTAGCGCAGCTGACGCCGCAGCAGGCGACGATCCTGCACAGGATCTGCTGCGGCGCGATGAACAAGCAGATCGCCTACGACCTGTCGATCGCCGAAACCACGGTGAAGGCGCATGTCACCTCGATCATGCGCAAGCTGGGCGTCCAGACCCGGACGCAGGCGGTGCTGCTCGCCAAGGAGGCGAGCTTTGGAAACATGTTGCCTGACCCACCGCTGCGGCAGTAGCCTCCGGCCGAGGGAGGACGAGGGATGGAGCTTTGCGCCACCGCGCCCGGGGAGGGGCGCCTCGGCGACGCCACGGTGATGCGCACCGCCAGCGTCTCGGCCTTCGAGCCTGAGGCGGCGCAGGCGTTGATGCGCGCCCTTGGCCCCGGCCCCTTCGCATTGGTCATGATCTTTGCCGCGCCGCGCGCACCGCTCGAGGACATCGCCCGCGCCGCCCGCGCCTGGCCCGGGGCCAAATGCGTCATCGGCTGCACCACGGCGGGCGAGATCACCGGCGCGGGCTATGCCGAGGACGAGATCGTCGGCATCGGCCTGCCTGCCGAATTGTTCGAGGCCGAGATCATGGCGATCCCGGATCTCGCCCGGATCGGTGGACGCGACATGGTCGGCGACATGACCCAAATCCGTCAGAGGCTCGAGGGCCGCCGCCGCGACTGGCCTTCGGAATTTGCGATGCTGCTCGTCGACGGGCTGTCGCGGCGCGAGGATGCGCTCGCCGCCGCGCTGTCGGCGGGGATCGGGCGGGTGCCGCTGTTCGGCGGATCGGCCGGCGATGGAGAAGCCTTCGGCGAGACCCGGGTGCTGATCGACGGCGTCTGGCAGCAGGACGCCGCCGTGCTGGCCTTTGTGCGCACCGCCTGCGGCGCCTCGGTGTTCAACCTCGACCATTTCGACCCGACCGAGGAACGGATGATCGTCACCGAGGCCGACCCCGAGGCCCGCGTGGTGCGCCGTCTCAACGGCGAACCCGCCGCGCGCGAATACGCCCGTGTGCTGGGGTTCGACCACGCGCAGCTTTCGGCCTTCACCTTCGCGGCGCATCCTCTGGTAGTGCGCATCGGCGGGCGTCACCACGTCCGCGCGATCCAGCGGATCGGTGAGGCAGGTGAGCTGATCTTCTATGCCGCGATCGACGAGGGCATGGTGCTGTCTCTGGCCGAGCCACGCGACATCGCCCAGCATCTCGACACCGCCTTTGAGGAGATGGCGCGCGAGGCCGGGCCGCCCGCCGCGATCCTCGCCTTCGACTGCATCCTGCGTAGGCTCGAAGCCACTGAAAAGCAGATGGGCGGCCAGATGAGCGCGGTGCTGCGCAAGCACCGCATCGTCGGCTTCTCGACCTATGGCGAACAGATGAACGGCCTTCACGTGAACCAGACGATGACGGGCGTGGCCCTCTACCGCCCGTGACGCAGGACGCGGCCGCCACCCATGCGTTCCTCGATCCCGAGGACAGCCTCGAGCGGCAGAACGAGAAGCTGATCCAGATCGTCGATGCGCTGGTGCGGCAAGTCGAGCGCGGCGGCTCGGGCTCGGGCGAGGCCTATGCCCAGTTCCGCCGCGCCGCCCTGCTCGAGGAGCAGGTGCAGGCGCGCACGGTCGAGCTTGAAAACGCGCTGGAGATGCTCAACCGTTCCAACGCCCGTCTGGCACAGGCGATGCGCGAGACCGAGGCCGCGCGGCGCGACCTGTCGACCGCGATCGAGACGGTGCAGGAGGGCTTCGCCATGTTCGACCTCTCCGGCGCATGGTGATGTGCAATTCCCGCTTTGGCATGCACATGGAGGATCTGCGCGATACGCTGCGTCCCGGCCTGCGCTTCGACGACTACATCGCCCATGTCGCAGGCTCGCGTTCGCTGTCCCTGCCGCTCGGCGAGACGCCGCAGATGTGGCAGGCGCGGCGGCTGGCGCGGCACGACGACCGGCACGCGATCTTCAACGTCTCTCTGGCAGGCGACCACTGGGTGCAGGTGAGCCAGCACCGCACGCCCGGCGGCGGCACGGTGATCATGCAGACCGACGTGACCGACATGATCCGCGCCGAGCGGCAGGCGCGCGAGCGGATGCTCGACGACCAGTCGCGCATGGCGCGCGCCACGCTCGACCACATCAAGCAGGGGATCTGCATCTTCGACGGCAGGCTGCGGCTTGCGGGGTGGAACGACGGTCTGAGCCAGCTCATGGGCGTGCCGACGCCACGGCTCAGGCGCGGACTGCAGTTTCCGGCGCTGTGGCGGATGATCGACCAGGATTTCGGCCTTGATGGAGACATGACGATGCAGCGGCTCACGACGTGGGTCGAGGCACCGGTGGCACGCCAGCCGCTGCGGTTCCGGATGCGCAGCGAGGACCAGCGCTTCATCGACGCGAGCGCCCAGCAGATGCCCGATGGCGGCTTCGTCTTCAGCTTTACCGACATCACCGCCGAACGCCGCGCGATCCGTGACCTCGCACGCACCAACGAGGCGCTGGAGGAGCGGGTCCGCGCGCGCACGCTTGAACTCGAGGACGCGCTGGAGCGGGCGGGACGCGCCAATGCCAGCCGCTCGCGCTTTGTCGCCGCCACCAGCCACGACCTGCTGCAGCCTCTCTCGGCGGCGAACCTGTTCCTGTCGGCGCTGGCGCATGACGACCCGGCCAACCGCGAGGTGCTGGGCAAGGCGCATGACGCGCTGCACAGCGTCGAGGCGATCCTGCACGCGCTTCTCGACATCTCCAAGCTGGAGCTGGGCCACGCCTCGATGGATGTGGGCCCGGTGGCGCTCGGGCCGGTGCTGGCGCAGCTGCACGACCAGTTCGCGCTGCAGGCGCAGGCCAAGGGGCTCAGGCTCGACATCGTGCCCACCGGTCTCGTGGTGTCGAGCGATCGGACCTATCTCAAGCGGGTGCTGCAGAACCTGATCGGCAACGCGGTGCGCTATACCGGGACGGGCCGCGTCCTCGTCGGTGCGCGACGGCGCGGCGGCGCGGCGGTGGTCGAGGTCTGGGACACCGGACCCGGCATCGCCGAAGAGGACATGCAGACGATCTTTCGCGAATTCTCGCGGCTCAATGCCCGCGCCAGCGCCTCCGAGGGCATGGGGCTGGGCCTCGCCATCGTCGAGCGCGCCTGCGCGATCCTCGGCCATCCGCTCGACGTGGCCTCCGAGCCGGGCCGTTTCACGCGGTTCAGCGTCGGCGTGCCCGTCACCATCGCCCGCGCCCCCGACGCCGAGGCCCCGGGCCGGGCGCTGTCGGAGACGGGCGGCGGGCCCGAGCGGGTGGCGCTTCTGGTCGAGAACGACGCCGAGGTGCGCCGTGCCATGTGCCACCTGCTGGAGCGCTGGGGTCTCACCGTGCTTGACGTCGAGAGCGGCGAGGCGGCGCTGGCGCTGCTCGATGAGACCGGGGCCGAGCCGGATTTCCTGCTCGTGGACCAGCAGCTCGGGGCCGGGATGACCGGGCTCGACACCATCGCGGCGCTGCGCCTGCTCCTGCCCGACCGCCCCTTGCGCCTCGTCACCGCCGACCGCTCGCCCGAACTGCGGGACGCGGCGCGGCAGGCCGGGGTGACGATCCTGCCCAAGCCCGTCTCCACCCATGATCTGCGCCGCTTTCTGGGACGCGGCGGCTAGGCCCACCTTGGTCGTACGACCATGGCCGCATTTCTGGATCGCACCGCTTTGGGCATCCTCGACCGCAGACGCGCCCCCCGCACCGATGCGGGGTCCGGCGTTCCTGTAGGGAGGACATCATGAACATCCAGACGCAGACCGCCCCGAGCCGCCAGGTCAGCTCCGCGCTCGACACCAGCCATCTCGGCGTGCCGTTCCCGTTCAAGTCGCGTTACGGCAACTTCATCGGCGGCCGGTTCGTCGAGCCGCGCTCGGGCCGGTATTTCGAGAACCCGACCCCGATCACCGGCGAGGTGATCTGCGAGATCGCGCGCTCCAACTCCGACGACGTGGAGGCCGCGCTCGACGCCGCTCATGCCGCCTTCCCGACCTGGGGCAAGACCTCGCTGGGCGAGCGGTCGAACATCCTCAACAGGATTGCCAACGTCATGGAGGAGAACCTGCAACTCCTCGCCGCCGCCGAGACCATCGACAACGGCAAGCCGATCCGCGAGTCGGTCAACGCCGACCTCGCGCTGGCCGTCGATCACTTCCGCTATTTTGCGGGCGTCATCCGCGCCGAGGAAGGCTCGATCGCCGAGATCGACGCCAACACCTATGCCTACCACTTCAATGAGCCCTTGGGCGTGGTCGGCCAGATCATCCCGTGGAACTTCCCGCTCCTGATGGCGACGTGGAAGATCGCGCCCGCGCTGGCTGCGGGCAACTGCGTGGTGCTCAAGCCCGCCGAACAGACCCCCGCCTCGATCATGGTGCTGATGGAACTGATCGGCGAGCTGCTGCCGCCGGGCGTACTCAATATCGTGCAGGGCTTCGGGCTCGAGGCCGGCAAGCCGCTCGCGCAATCCGACCGGATCGCCAAGATCGCCTTCACCGGCGAGACCACGACCGGCCGGTTGATCATGCAATACGCCTCGCAGAACCTGATCCCGGTGACGCTGGAGCTCGGTGGCAAGTCGCCCAACGTCTTCTTCGAGGACGTGATGCAGGCCGATGACGCCTTCTTCGACAAGTGCCTCGAAGGCTTCACCATGTTCGCCCTCAATCAGGGCGAGGTCTGCACCTGCCCCTCGCGCGCGCTGATCCAGGAATCGATCTACGACGACTTCATCGCCCGGGCCATCGAGCGCGTTGGCAAGGTGGTGCAGGGCAACCCGCTCGACATGAACACGATGATCGGCGCACAGGCCTCGACCGAGCAGATGGAGAAGATCGGCTCCTATCTGAAGCTCGGCCGCGACGAGGGGGCCGAGGCGCTGATCGGCGGCGAGGTGGCCAAGATGGGCGCGGGGCTCGAGAACGGCAACTACATCCAGCCCACGGTCTTTCGCGGCAACAACAAGATGCGGATCTTCCAGGAGGAGATCTTCGGGCCGGTGCTCTCGGTCACGACTTTCCGCGACGAAGCCGAGGCGCTGGAGATTGCCAACGACACGCTCTACGGCCTCGGCGCCGGTGTCTGGACGCGCGACGGCTCCCGCGCTTTCCGCATGGGCCGGGCGATTCAGGCGGGCCGGGTCTGGACCAACTGCTACCACCAGTACCCCGCCCACGCGGCCTTCGGCGGCTACAAGCAGTCGGGCATCGGGCGCGAGAACCACAAGATGATGCTCGACCACTACCGCCAGACCAAGAACCTTCTGGTCTCCTACGACCAGAATGCGCTGGGCTTCTTCTAGACCTGGCTCCTCCCCCCCCCCGGACCGGCGAGCTCCCGCGTCGGTCCGGGCCCCTCCCCTTCTTTTACCGGAGACGAGGCCCATGGCCGACACGACAGCGGACACGAGCGGTGCGGGCCGCGCGATGGTGAGCGCCACCGACGCCGCGCTCGACCTTCTCGCCGAGATCAAATCCCGCCACGGCGACGACCTGCTGTTTCACCAATCGGGCGGTTGCTGTGACGGCAGCGCACCGATGTGCTTTGCCGCCTCGGACTACATGGTAGGGCCGCAGGACGTCTGCCTGGGGCGCATCGGCAGCGTGCCCTTCTACATGAACCGCGACCAGCACGACCGTTGGAAGCACACCACCCTGACCATCGACGCGGTCGCGGGCATGGGTGGCATGTTCTCTCTCGACAACGGCACGGGGCGGCGGTTTCTCACCCGCTCCGAGGTCTGTCTCTGATCCCCATTCCCGACCAAAGGATGACTCCGATGCGCCTGACCGCAACCCTCGTGCTCGGCCTCTTCATGGCCACCCCTGCCCTCGCCGAGACCCATCTGGTCCAGATGCTCAACCGCGACGCGGCAGGCGACATGATGGTGTTCGAACCCGCCTATCTGGAGATCGCGCCGGGCGACAGCGTCACCTTCGTGCCGACCGAACGGTCGCACAACGCCGAAAGCGTGGACGACATGCTGCCCGAAGGGGCCGAAAGCTGGGTCGGCAAGCGCGACGAGGAGATCACGGTGAGCTTCGACCAGCCGGGCTACTACGGTTTCAAGTGCAAGCCGCACGAGGCGATGGGCATGGTCGGGCTGATCCGCGTCGGCGATCCCGACACGGTACCCGGGATCGGCAAGCTGCGCGGCAAGGGCAACGACCGGATGCAGGCGCTTCTGGCGCAGGCCGGGGGCTAGGTGCGCTTTGGCGATCCGTGCGGGCGGCACGTCTCGTAATCTCTGCCGCCTCGCGCATGGCCGCCGAGGCCCCGGTCGGGCAGTCGTCAAGGCCCCCGCGGCAGGTCGGTGATGGCGTTCAGCGCGCGATATTCACCTGGGCGAGCTGCCAGATGCTCCGGGCGAAGGTCGCTTCGGTGCGATATTGCGCGCCGCGATCATAGGGATAGACAAGCCAGTAGGGTCCCTTGTCGCGCACCTGCATGGTTTCGCCGTTCACCCGGGTCGCCACCATGGGCGAGGTCGCGTCGATCTCGTCTATCGGAATCTCGATCCGGTAGTCATTGAGCGCGACCAGTTCGACCTGTTCGGCCTCCCCCGACTCGGTGCCGACGGATTCGATGAGCGCCGCCAGCGGCACGCCCGAAAAGCGCGTCTCGCCGTCGGTCCAGATCGTGCCGGTCACGAACTCCTCCTGCGGCAGCGCGTCGAGTGCCGCGAGGTCGAGTTCTACCACGGCCAGGTCCGGGCCAGTGACCCGCAGCGCCAGCGGCTGCGCAAAAGCGGTGCCGGCCAGCATCGAGAACACGGTGGCGGCCACGGCGGTTGCATGGGTTCTGATCATCACGAATCATCCCTCGGCTATGCTCGAAGCACCTTGGGGCAGGTCCCGGATTCGAACCACATCGCTTCCGAACAGGAACCTATCCCATGAGATAGGGCTGCTCTCCGGTTGGTAAATCCGCTCTGATTTTAGAGAAAACCGGGCCCTGACGCACCGTCATACGGCTTTGGCTGGCCACGGAGCGCCGAAACTTCCCGAAACGGCAACGAATCTGGGGCATGATCGAAATGGCCTGTCAGGGCCTTGTGAGCAACAACCGGAGACCCCGATGCGTATCCTGATCGCGGATGACCATGACCTCGTGCGGGAAATGATGGCTGCCTATCTCGAACGGGATGGCGGCATGCAGGTGATGCAAGCCAACAGCTTGGAGGCGGCATTGCGCGAGATACGGCGCAGCGGACCGTTCGAACTGGTGCTGCTCGATTACCTGATGCCGGGCATGCGCGGCCTCGAAGGGTTGAGTGCCGCGCTCTTGGAAAGCGGCGGCAACCCGGTGGCGCTCGTCTCGGGCACCGCGGGGCGGGGCATCGCGGAGACGGCGCTCGCGGCGGGGGCCGCGGGGTTCCTGCCCAAGACGATGCCTGCCCGCTCGCTGGTCAACGCGGTCCGGTTCATGGCGATGGGCGAGACCTATGTTCCGCATGATTTCATGGTCGGCCGCGACGAGGAGAACCCGTCGCTGTCGCACCTGACCCCGCGCGAGAGGCAGGTGCTCGAAGGTCTCACGCAGGGCAAGTCGAACAAGGAGATCGCCATCGACCGCGAGATTCAGGAGGTGACGGTCAAGCTCCATGTCAAAACCCTGTGCCGCAAGCTGGGGGCCCGCAACCGCACCCAGGCCGCGATGATGGCCCGCGATCAGAGCCTGCTCTAGACCTCGGCCTTGCACTGGATCGGAAGGAGGGGGCATGGAAACCATCCGTCTTCCGGCATATCATGGGTGGGGCTTGGACAGTCGGGATGCGGTTCGATGACAGCGATCTTGCGCAACAACGTTGATGTGGACGGACCTGTCAGCGCCGGACCGATGGTGTTCGTGCATGGCTTCGGCTGCGATCGGTCGATGTGGCGCGACGTGGCGCCCGCTTTCGTGCAGACGCACCGCATCGTCACCTATGATCTCACCGGCATGGGCGGCTCGGATCTGTCGGCCTACGAGCCGCGGCGCTATGCCGATCTTCAGAGCCATGCCGACGACCTGCTGGAAATCCTCGAGGCGCTGTCGCTGCGCGACGTCTGCCTCGTCGGGCATTCGATCGGGGCTTCGATCGCGCTTCTGGCGGCCAACCGCGCGCCCGAACGGGTGTCGCGGCTGGTCATGGTGTCGCCCAGCCCGGCCTTTCTCGATGATGCCGAGGCCGGGTACCGGGGCGGATTCGGCCGCGAGGAGATCGAGGGGCTGGTCGGACTTCTCGAGGAGAACCAACTCGGTTGGTCCATGCAGATGGCTCCGACCATCACCGGCCAACCCGTTGAGGCGCCATCGACCGAAACGCTCACGCAGAGCTTCTGCCGCACCGATCCCGAGATCGCGCGCCATTTCGGTCGGGTCACCTTCTTTTCCGACCGTCGCGCCGATTACGAGCGCGCGGCCTGTCCGGTCCTGATCCTGCATTGCAGCGACGACGCGCTCGTGCCCATGAATGTGGCCGAATGGATGCGCGACCGGGTGCCGGACGCCACGCTCGAGGTACTCGAGGCGAGCGGTCATTCCCCGCACATGACCGTGCCGGACAAGGTCGTGAAGACGATCCGCCAGCATCTTGGGACGGCCTGATGTCCTTCGAAAGAGGGGACGGCCTCGATGTGGCGACGGAACTGATCGAGGACGCCCCCTGCGGCATCGCCGTCACGGACCCCGACGGACGCCTGCGCTATGTGAACAAGACCCTGACCCAATGGCTCGGGCTGCCGCCTGGGGGCGATCCCTCGCGCGCGACCTTTGCCTCGCTGCTCACCGGGCCGGGGAGGATATTCTACGACACCCACATGGCGCCGATGATGCGGCTTCAGGGCTTCGTGCGCGAGATATCCTGCACACTCGACGTGCAAGACGGGCCGCCCTTGCCAGTGATGCTCAGCGGTGTCGCCCGGCGCGACGCCCAAGGGGTCTGCACAAGGTTCGACTACACCGTCTTCGACGCGCGTGAACGGCGCGCCTATGAGGAGGCGCTGCGCCGCGCCAAGCGCGAGGCGGGCGAGTTGGCGGCGATCGTCAGCAGCTCCCCCAACGCCATCCTGCGCGTCGATTCCGGGGGCTGCGTGCGCAGTTGGAACAACGGCGCGGTCCGGCTTCTGGGACGCTCGGCCGAGCAGGCGCTGGGTCGGCCCGTCGCCGAGGCGATCCAGCTGCTGGACCGGCCCGACTGGTTCATGCGCGAGGCCCGCGCGCTTCAGGACGAGGCGGAGATCTCGTTCGAGGCCCGGCATGCCAGCGCGCGCGATTTCGAGGTCACTCTCGCGCCGATCGGCGAGCGCGGCCTGCCCGGTGCCTCCGAGGACTGGTCGGTGATCCTGCGCGACGTCACGCGCCGCAAGCAGGCCGAGCGCCGCCTGCAGGTGATCTTCGACGAGATGCGGCACCGCATGAAGAACACGCTCGGCGTCGTCGCGGGCATCGCGCGCCAGACCCTGCCGCGCCCGAGCGCCGAGCAGCTCGTCTCGCGGCTTCAGGCCCTGTCCTCGGCCCATGACGCCCTGATCCGGCCCGATGATGACATCGGATCAGAGCCAGTGGTCGAGATCGGCGCGCTGCTGGCGTTCTCCTGCAAGGCGGCGGGCGGACCCGCACGGTTCGTGATCCAAGGACCACGGGTGCGGCTTTCGGCCCGGCAGGCGACCTCGATGTCGATGGCGCTGCACGAGTTGGTCACCAACGCGCTGAAATACGGCGCTCTTTCGAGCGAACAGGGACAGGTGCGGGTCGATTACACCTTGGACGGCTCCGGCGAAACCGGACCCTTCCGGTTGCGCTGGCGCGAGGTCGGGGGCCCGCCGGTGACGCCCCCGACGCGGCAAGGCTTCGGCTCCAAAATGATCGGCCTCGTGCTGCAGGCCGAACTGGGGGCCGAGGTCCGCTCCGAATTCGCCCCCGAGGGGTTTCGCTTTGAGGTGGCCTTCACAGCGGGCTGAAGGAACGCGGACGCCTCAGCCGAGCGCCGCCGCGATGTCCTCGCGGCTCGCCCCCTGCCCCAGCAGCACCGACAGCAGCAGACGCGCCTTGAGCCCCGACAGCGTGCCGGTCAGCATTGCGCCCGCGGCAACCATCGTGGCACCGCCGCTATCGGCGCCATAGACCGCATGGGTGCGTCCCTCGACGCAGCGCGAGGCCAGCAGCACCGGCACCCCGGCCTGCGTGAGCCGTGCCACCACGGGCGCGTAACCGCGCGGGGCGTTGCCGCGGCCGAAACCTTCGATCACCACGCCGCGTGCGCCATTGGCCTCGCAGAACTCGAGAAAGGCCGGGGTCGTGCCAAGCGCGAGCTTGACCAACTCGACTTCCGCGACCAACCCCGCATCCGCCAGCACCCGGCGCGGGCCGGGCTGGCGATAGACATGCACCTCGCCGAGATCCACCTCGCCCAGCTTGCCCAGCCCGGGGCTGCGGAAGGTGTCGGTGCGCGCGCTGTGCATCTTGGTCACATCGCGCGCGGCGTGAATCTCGCCCTCGAAGACGATCACCGCGCCGATGCCGCGCGCTACGGGAGACGCGGCGACGCGGATCGCATCGGCGATGTTGCGCGGCCCGTCGCTGTCGGGATCGCCCGCGTGGCGCTGCGCGCCGGTGAAAACGATGGGCTTGTCCCCCGCCACGAGGAGGTCGGCAAGATAGGCACTCTCCTCCATCGTGTCGGTGCCGTGGGTGACGACGACGCCCGCGCAATCGGGCCGCTCCAGCGCCGCGCGGATCGCCGCCACGAGACCGTGGGCATCCGCGAGGGTAAGCGCGAAGCTGTTGAGTTCGCGATACGCCTCGACCCGGACCTCGATGCCGTTCAGCGGATCGTGCAGCATCTCCATCAGGGCCGCGCCGGGCAGAGAGGCGGTGACCGCGCCTTCGGCCTCGGAATGGCGCGAAGCGATGGTGCCGCCCGTCGAAATCAGCGTGACTCCGGTCATGATCCGTCCTTCAACTGCTTGAGACTTGGTGCCCGTGGCCTGCC
>NZ_BATB01000043.1 GCF_000466965.1 Limimaricola cinnabarinus LL-001 | reverse complement strand
TGCATCTGCAGCGCCGAGGCCGGGCAGCGGGCGCTGACCGGGCCCTCGACCATGGCCGCGACGGCCTGCGCCTTGTGCGCGCCGGTGGCCAGAAGCAGCGCGTGGCGCGCGCGCAGAATGGTGGCGATGCCCATGGTGATGGCATGGCGCGGCACCTCTTCTCCCGGGCCGAAGAAGCGGGCATTGGCGGCCCGCGTGGCGTGGTTCAGCGTCTTGACGCGCGTGGGCGAGGCCAGCGAGGAGCTGGGCTCGTTGAAGCCGATATGGCCATTCGCGCCGAGGCCGAGGAGTTGCAGGTCGATGCCGCCGGCCGCCTCAATCGCGGCCTCGTAGCGCGCGGCCTCGGCGACCGCGTCGGGCGCGTCGCCCCGTGGCAGCTGCAGTCGGGCCGGGTCGAGCCCGGCCGGCGCGGCGAGATGAGCGCGCATGAAGGCGTGGTAGGATTGCGGGTGCCGGGGCGGCAGGCCGACATATTCGTCGAGGTTGAAACCGGTCATGCGGTCGAGCGCGACCCGGCCGGCCCGGGCCTGCGCGACGAGCCGAGCATAGACCGGCTCCATCGTGCCGCCGGTGGCGAGGCCCAGCACCGCCTCGGGCCGCGCGATGAGGGTCCGGGCGATGATGTCGGCTACGCGCGCGGCGGCGGCGTCCGGGTCTGGCAGGATGAGGATCTTCATGGGGTCTGTCTTCCGGCGTTGGGGGAGGGGGCGCGTGGCCCGGTCAGGCGGGCGGGTCGAGCGCGGCGATCCGGGCCTGAGGGCGCGGATGCGCCCGGCCTCGGTGCGCGAGCGAGTGGCGGCGGCGAAGCCCATCGCGACGATCTCGGGTGGGTTGGGCGCGGCCGTGCTGCAGGAGGCATGGAAGGCGTCGAGCCCGGTCGCGCGGGCGAGATCGGCGACGTTGTCGGGCGTGACGCCCGCACCTGCCATGATCTCGATCCGCCCGGCGGCGTGACGGTGCATCCGCGCCAGCATCTCGGCGCCGTCCGGCGCGCGGCGCGTCTGGCCCGAGCTCAGCACCCGCTCGAACCCCAACGCCACGGCCTGGTCGATCGCCGCGAGCGGATCGGGGACGAGGTCGATCACCCGGTGCAGCGTTTGGCCCATGCCCTGGGCCGCGGCGCAAAGCGTCTCGAGCGCGCGGGTGTCAAGCGTGCCATCGGGCCGGGCCACGCCGAGCACGACGCCGGCGAGGCCGCAGTCGCGCGCCATCGCGATGTCGTCGCGCATCACCGCGAGCTCCTCGGGCCCGGCGCCAAAGCTGCCGGCGCGCGGGCGGATCATCGCGTAGACCGGCAATCCCGATCGCGCCGCAGCGCGCATCAGCCCGGGGCCGGGCGTCAGCCCGCCAAGCGCCAGAGCGGCGCAAAGCTCGATCCGGTCGACGCCTGCGGCGCGGCAGGCGGCGAGGCCCTCGGCATCGTCGATGCAGACCTCAAGCGTTCCGGTCATCGCCGCACCTCCCGGCATGGATCGCGGCGCCGATCAGGCCCGCATGGGGTTGCAAACTGGCCTGCCGCAAAAGCGGCGCGTCCGACGGCGCGATCATGCGCGCGCGAACCTCGGCGTCGAGCGCGGCGACCAGCCGGGCGTCCTGCCCAAGCCCGCCGCCGACCGGCACGATCGAGGGGTCGATCAAGTTCGCCGCCGCGGCGAGCGCGCCGCCGACCACGTCGAGATAAAGGCCAAGCGTATGCCCGGCGGCAGGGTCGCCCGCGTGCCAGCCTGACAGGATTTCGTGGCTGGTGGCGCTGCGGCCGTACAGGTGGTGGTGCAGCCGTTCGAGCCCGCGCGCCCCGCCCAGCGTGTCGACGCAGCCGGTCTGGCCGCAGCCGCAGGGCAGGCGGGGCAGGGCGGCTGCGTCGGCGGCGGAGGCCGGGCCGTGACCCCATTCGCCGGCGGTGCCGGCGCGGCCCTCATGCACGCGCCCGTCGATCACCACCGCGCCGCCGATGCCGGTGCCGAGGATGGCGGCGAAGACCACGCGGTGGCCCGCGCCGCAGCCAGAACGCTTTCGGCCAGGCCGAAGGCGTTGGCGTCGTTGATCACGTCGACCGGCAGGCCAAGCCGCTCGGTCAGCTCACGCGCCAGCGCGCGGCCGTGGATGCAGGGGATGTTGGCGCTGGAGAGGCGGTCGCCCTCCGGCCCGATCACCCCGCGACCGAGACGCCGGCGCGGTGCGTACCGGCTGGCAGCAGTGCTGCGAGTGCCGCGCAAAAGCCGTCGAAGTCCTGCGTGGGCGTCGGCACCTCGCCCAAGGGCTTCAGCCGGGCCGGATCGCCGGAGATGGGCGTGGCGGCGGCAATCTTGGAGCCGCCGATGTCGAATGCGCATATCATGCGGGTCTGTCCTGTTTCCTTGGCCCCGGTTTTTCGCTAAATCCCGGGGCGAACCTCGCGAGCTTTCCCGAATGCCCGATGATCCTGCCAGCCGCGACAAGCGGCCGACCATTGCCGATGTGGCACGCCGCGCCGGCGTCGCGCCCGCGATCGTGTCGCGCGCGCTGTCGCCGGTGCGCCGGCCCGTCTCGCAGGAGAAGCGCGAGCGCGTCCTCAAAGCGGCGGCCGAGCTGGGCTACAACCAAAACCCGCTGGCGCGGGGGCTGGCGACCAAGTCCCTCGATCTCGTGGCGGTGCTGGTCAACCATCTCAACGACCTGTCGGATCTCGACCTGATCGACCCGCTGCTGGAGCGGATCCAGGCGCTTGGTAAGCAGGCCGTGCTGATCCGGGTGGGCGAGACCCGCCGGATCGAGGATTTCCTGCGCAACAGCGTCGCCTACCACGTGCATGCCGCGCTGGTGTTCTCGGATTTCGCCGATGCGCAGACGGTGCGCGAGCTGTTTCATAGCGACAATGTGCTGATGCTGAACGGGCGCGCCGACCTGCAATCGGCGCGGATCGTGGTCGACGACGCCGCCGGGATCGCGGCGGCGGTGGAGCGGGCGGCGGCGCAGGGCGCGCGGCGCGCGGTGCTGGTGACGGGACGGGATTCCTCGCTGGTCGAGCAGGCGCGCTGCGGCTTCTACCGCAACCACTGTGCCGCCAGCGGCATCGTGATCGCGCGAGAGATCCAAGGCGATTACTCCTATGCCTCGGGGCTGAAGGCAGCGGCGGGGATTGATCCGAAGGATGTCCCGGACGTGGTCTTCTGCACTTCGGACTCCATGGCGATGGGGGTGATGGACGGGATGCGGCCGACCGGGCTGCGGCCACCGCAGGATTACCTGCTCTACGGTTTCGACGCGCTGAGCCGGTCCAATTTCGACGCCTACGACATTTCGACCATCGGCTTCGACAAGGGCGTGCTGATCGAGCGCGTGGCGCTGTTTCTGAAGGATCCGGCCGGGTTCTCGGCGCGCGGCGAGTTGCACGAGATCCGCACCGGCTTCGTGCCGCGCGGCACGGGCTGAGGCGCGCGGCCCCAGCCCGGCCGACGGGCTTACCAGAGCGTCTTCAGCTCGGGCGGGTTGGCGTCGTCGCCCCACCATTTCTTGTAGTTGGCCTCGTAGGCGCCGGACTGGATATAGTCGGAGACGAACATGTCGATCCAGCGCTGGAAGGCGGGGTCGCCCTGCGCGATGGCAATGCCGATCGGGTCGTTCGAATGCAGGCCCGGCAGGGTCTTGAGGCTGTCCTCCTGGGTGGCGAGGTAATCGAGCAGCGAGCTGTCCTCGATCCCGGCGTCGACCCGCTTCTGGCGCAGCAGCAGCACGCCGTCGGGCGAGAAGGTATCGGTATAGACCAGCTCGGCGCCCGGAACCTCGCGTTTGAGGAAGGCCTCGCCGGTGGTGCCGCGGCCGACCACGACCTTCTTGCCGTCGAGATCGGCGATGGTGTCGATGTCCGAATCCGTCTGCGCGATAACCCGCAGGCCGGCGCGGTTGTAGGGGATCGAGAAGCTTACCGCGCGGGCACGCGGCAGCGTCGCGGAGGTGTTGGCCACCACCACGTCGAGCTGGCCCGAGACCAGCATTGACACGCGGGCATCGCCCGAGACATCGGTGAATTCGACCGGGACGCCGATCTTCTCAGCCAGCATGGTGGCGACATCCACATCGTAGCCGACCGGGTTGTTGCGGTCGTCGCGGAAGCCGATCGGCTCGCCGCCCAGCGACACGCCGATCCGCACCACGCCGCGCTCGACGATGTCATCGAGCGTGCCGGCATTCGCCGAAGCGCCGAACGCCAGCGCTGCCGCCGCGGCCATCATCGCGTTCTTCAGTAAGGTCTTCATGAGGTCCTCCCTTGGTTCAAGACTGAAACTGCTCCGAGAGCCGGCGCTCCGGCTCTGCCATCTCCGGCGTCCAGATCCAGTAGGACACCGGGGCCCGGCCGAGAAGGTTGACCACCCGGTGCCGGCCCGTCGCGTCGATGGCATGGATCACCACCTCGCCGAGAAAGCCGGTTTCGAGCGTCAGCAGGTCGCGCGCGGCGGCCTCCACCGCCTGGTCGAGATCGAGCCCGAGTTGCATGGCGTGGACCACCGCGTGGGCGGTGGCGCTGCGCATGGTCATTTCGCCGGTATGGGTGCAGGCGGCGGCGCCGAAACGGCTGTCGGCGTAAAAGCCCGCGCCGGGGATCGGGCTGTCGCCGAGTCGGCCCGGATATTTCCAGGCCCAGCCCGAGGTCGAGGTGACGGCCGCCATGTCGCCGCCGCTATCGCGGCCTAGGAACACGGTGGTGTCGCGCACCCGCTCGGGATCGGTGATCGCCTTGGAAAAGGGCGCGAGCGGCAGATCGGGAAAGGCCGCCCTCTGGGCCGGGTCGAGCAGGCCTTCGAGCTTGTCCCACCACACCCTAGCGCTGTCAGGATGCAGCATCTCATCGCTGATGAAACCGCTTTCATCCGCAAACCTGCGCGCGCCGGCTCCGGTCAGCATGACATGCGGCAGACGGCGCATCACCTCGCGCGCGAGCCGTGCCACGGGCAAGGTGCGCGGCACCGCACCGACGGCGCCGACCTCGCGGGTGGTGCCGTCCATGACGCCCGCGTCGCATTCCATCTCGCCGATCATGTTGGGCCAGCCGCCATAGCCGACCGAGCGCACCGCCGGATCGGCCTCGACATGGCCGATGCCCTCGACCAGCGCGTCGACGGCACCGGTTCCGGCCTTCAGTGCGGTCACGGAATGAAAGAAGCCGGGCTCGGCCTCGCAGTTTGCAAGCAGGATCACGGGATCAGTCTTTCGTCATCTTCGAGAGGAATTTGCGGATCCGCGGCACGGCGAGGCCGCCCTCCTCGGAAAAGAAGGCCTCGGTCGGCATGTCGACGATCAGCTCTCCGGCTTCGAGAAACACGATGCGATCGGAGATGCGCCGCGCGAACTCGATCTCGTGGGTGACGAAGACCATCGTCGTGCCCTCCGCCGCAAGGCGGGCGAGGATGGCGAGCACCTCGCCGGTCATCTCGGGATCGAGCGCGCTCGTCACTTCGTCGAGCAGAAGATAGCGCGGCTGCATCGCCAGCGCCCGACAGATGCCGACGCGCTGGCGCTGGCCGCCAGAGAGGCGCTGCGGGTAGGCGTCGGCATGCTCCGTGAGACCGACCAGATCGATGAGCGCACGCGCCTGCGCCTCGGCCTCGGCGCGCGGCTGGCCCAGCACTTGGATCGGCGCGAGCGTGACGTTCCGCAGCACCGTCATGTGCGGGTAGAGGTTGAACAGCTGAAACACCGTGGCCGATCGACGCCGCGCCGCGGCGAGGCCCGCGGAGGTCGAGACGTCGTGGCCGTCGACCCGGATCGCACCGCCCGAGAGAGCCTCGAGCCCGTTGATGCAACGTATCAGGGTCGATTTGCCCGAGCCCGAGGAGCCGAGGATCGTCACCACCTCGCCGGGTTCGACCTTGAGGTTGATCCGCTTGAGCACCTCGGCGCTGCCGAACCGCTTCTCGACATTGTTGATTTCGATCATCAGAGTCCCTGCCACACGACGGATCTGCGCAGGTGCCGTTCAAGCCGGCCCCCAAGGGCGGCCAATGCCTTGGCGCAGAGGTAATAGGTCAGCCCGATCACGCTCCAGACCACGAAGGGTTCGAGCGTGCGGAGGTTGAGGATGTTGCCGATCTTGGTCAGGTCGGCGACACCGATCACCGAGATCAGCGAGGTCACCTGCAGCTGGTTCACCAAAAGCCCGATCAGCGGGCCGACCGAGAAGGCGGCGGCCTGCGGCGAAATGATCCGGCGCAAGATCTGCCAACGGCTGTGGCCGAAGACCCGCGCCGCCTCGATCTGGTCGCGCTCGACCGCCTCGACGCCGGAGCGGAAGATCACGAAAGCGAAGGCGGCGGTGTTGAGGCTCACTGTCAGAAGCGCCGCCGTGACCGGGGTCATGTTGACCTGAAAGAAGGCCGGCATCCCAAAGAACACCAGAAACAGCTGCACCAGCACCGGCGAATTCTTCAGAAGCTCGGTCACGGCAACGACGACATGACCGATCACCGGCACGCGGTAGTAATGCAGCACCGTAAGCGCCGCGCCGAGCGCAAGTCCGATCAGCGTGGTCGCGGCGAAGAGGCCGAGCGTGACGCCAAGGCCCTGCGCCAGAAGCACGAGGTCGTAGGGAGTGAAGTCGGCGTATCTCATGCCACCGCCTCCGGCATGCCGCGGTTGAGTCTGCGATGCACGCCCGTGACGGCGAGCGAGAGCGTATATGTCAAGGCAGCGTAGAGCACCAGGAGCACGGCATAGACCTCGAACGGCATGAAGGTGGTGGCGGCGACGATTTTGGCGGTGCCGGTCAGCTCGTTGACGGTGATGGTCGACAGGATCGAGGAGGTCAGCACGAGGTTGATCAGCACCGAGCCCATCGGTCGCACCGAGACGCGCAGCGCGTTGGGCATGACGATGCGGCTGAAGATCTGCCACCGGCTGAGGCCGAACACCCGCGCCGCCTCGATCACGCCCTGTTCGATCGACAGGATGCCGGCGCGGATCACGTCGGCGACGAAGGCGCCGCCGGCGATCGACATCGCCAGCACGCCGGTCTCGAAGGCGCCGATATAGATGCCGAGCTCAGGCAGGCCGTAGAAGAAGAAGAACAGCTGCACGATGAAGGGCACATTGCGGAACAGGTCGCAGTAGACGGCGGCGACGGTGCGGGCGGCGCGGCTGCGCGCGGTGCGCAGCGAGGCGATCAACGCGCCGAGCACCACCGCGCCCGCCACCGCCAGCACGCAGGCCGCGACGGTCAGCGCGAAGCCTTCGAGCAAGAACCCCAGGTGGGGTTCGAGAGCATTCCAAGACCTGATCACGTTGCCTCCTCCGCAGCGCTGAAAGTGAAAGCGGTTTCACTTAGGCGGTAGCGGGCGATATTGTCAATGATGCGATCGTGTTTTCGCCGCGCGGTCGTGCCGTCGCCGGCATGCTGTCCCGCTCGGGCCGCCATGGGTAGACCGCTTCGCTCTCGACCATGCGGCTATCGGCATCACGGATCATCACACGCAGAGCGTCGAACAGGGGGATCAGACGCATGCAGTCCAGCGCACAGCCCTGTCATTCCCAGACCGCCCCGATCATCGCGTCCGTGACGCGGCTGATCAAGTCCGGGGAGACCTTCAACCTATAGGCGTCATCAAGATGGACGCGGATGTCGCGCACTGTCGGGTTGCCATATAGAGCCCGATGATCCTGTCATCCATCCTATCGATCCGAGTCTGTCCTTCCTGCCCAGCTTCGGATCGAAACTGCTGTCTCTGTCGCAGGATATCGAAATCGGCAGCGCACAACCTTGGCCCTTCAGCACTTTCGAGGAGGAGCTGTTGTCGCAGTTCGGCTGATCCGCAGGCGCGTCCTTGTCCTTCTCGTAGCCCAGATGCTCTGTTAATTCCGCAAAGAGCAGTCGTTCCATCAGCCCGGACCTGCAAAGCTGATCCTCAGGCCGCTCGCAACTCTTCAGAAGCTCGTCCAGTAGTTCTTTGGAAATGACCATCGTCGCTTCCTTTTGTAGAAGCATGGACCAGGGCCCTCATAAACAGAGGATTCGACACACTTACTTGACCGCATTTTGTTGACCTTGGAAAATACTTGTGCTGCCCAAGGGTGATGCGGTGCGGATCGCGCACCCTCGACAAATAGTCGCTGCCGCCGGGTGTCATGAAGCGCGCGGAATGTCGATCTGACCAGGCCAGTTACGGCGGCATAGGTCAAACCCGAGGATAGATGACCGCCCCATCTTTTCGGAGACACGCTCCTTCCGAAGGGCGCGCCGGTTCAATGCGACCAGGTGCCATCAGATGGCGAACCTCATGGCCATGGAGCAGCAGGTAATCGGTGATAATCCTGCGATGGCAGCGCCACCAGACGGCCTCAGAACACATCATCGCAAGGGATTGGTTGCGGCCAAGATCCACCAATTCTCGCAATGCGCCTTGGAATTCGGCGCCAAGGGCATAGTCGGCGTAGTTGTGGAAGCTCCGGACACGCCAGAAGGCGTTCAGGTCGTCATCGATGTCGGGTTGCCTGGGGCGTCGTCCACCGAGCGCCAGCATGTGGCGATAGCCTATTTGATGTTCGGCCAGCCTTTGGGGGAACCTGTCGTCGTTGTAGTCGGGGTTGCTGCGGGACTTTGGGAAAGATCGCACATCGACCAGCAACCGGATCCCCGCTTCCCGCAGCATGTCGAGGACCAGCTGCGGCGGCCGACTGGAATGCCCGATGGTTGCGAAGCCGCCGCTCACTTGTCGAGCTTGGTCAGCGCGTCTTCCTTGTGCGCCGCGATGTGGTCGGTTTTGTCGCTCTCGATCTCGTATTGCGGATCCTCTTTCGAGGCGCGGCGCCGATGCCCCTTGTAGTCGAAATCCGTCTCGTGGACCTTCACGATGCGACCGCTGACACGTCCGGCTTCGGAGTTCCAGCTTACGCGATCGCCTTTCGAATACTTCGCCATCGGCTCACCTCCTTTCCTCGTTCAACACCCATATCCTTCACGCCGTTCCAAGCCGGGTCCCGTCTCCAGGATTGACAGCCTGCGCGCAGTGGCTAGCATCTCGTGATGGTCACGCACGAAAACCTCTTCCGGTTTCTGCTTCTGAATCGCTCGGGTCCCCGGGCGGTCCGCGCTCAAGCGCGTCTCTGACCACCCGGGGCTTTCTCACCTCCTTGAATTGAGAACGCGGGCTTCGCCGCCCCGGGAGACACCCATGCCCATCACCAATTTCGTGCAACTGCCCTCCGGCAGTGACCTTCGGTCGTTGTTCGAACGGTCCGCTGCCGAGACCGGCTTTCTTCTCACGGTCGAGGCCCGGGCCGGGATCGAACGTCTGCTGCGCATACGCGCGGGCCGGCATGCTCCGAATCCCCCGCTTCTGAACGGGCTTTTACGCCACAAGCTGCGGATCTCTCGCGGCGCGCCCGAGCCCGCTTCGCCCGAACTCGTCGTGGCCGGGTGCCACGTCACATACATGATAAGCGGTGAAGGATCGCGTTCCGGCGTGCTCACCATGAGCTCTGCCCCGATCCCGGGGCACATTCTCGTGGCGTCCCTGCTCGGGGGGACCCTGATCGGGATGCGAAAGCTGCAAAAGGCCCCGCTTCAGCGGGAGGACGGGCAGATAGACACTCTCGTCGTGCTCGATGTGAGCCCGCCGCCGGATCACGATGCGGCCTGATCATCTTCGTCTTTGGCGGTTCGGGCATTGCTCGTTCACGAAGCGCCCGCGCCATGGTTCGTCGAAAGGGAGAACCCGATGAACGCACAACGCTCCATTTCACGCGGCGGCGGCAGGCAGCCCAGGATCGTCATCGGCGCCGACTGCCTGGACAGGCTCGAAGCCGTGGCGGAACGCGCGATCGTGCGCGACCCGGACCTTGCCGACCGATTGCTCGGCGAGATCGGTCGGGCCCGTATCGTCCCGGCGGCGAAGTTTCCATCGAACGTGGTGGCGATCGGACGCGCGGTCACCTATCGCGATGAAGCGACAGACCAGGAAAAGACCGTAACGCTGGTCTTTCCCGAGGAGGCCGACATCGCATGCGGCCGGATTTCGGTCCTGACCCCGATCGGGGTCGCCTTGATCGGCTTGGCTGAGGGCGCCTCACTTCACTGGGATACCAGAGGCGGCAAGCGCAGGGTGCTCACCGTGCTCCGCGTCGTTCGTGAGGATGTCGCCGAAGAGCTGAAGGCTTGATCACCAATGCACCGACGTCGGCGGCGAGGGTGCCGACCGTTCCGGCTCTCATCGCCAAATGTTCTGCGATGCATGTTCATGAGAGCGAGTGGTAGCTCGGTTTCCTTGCCGGCTTGAGCGATGACCCTCGTCGATGGGCGGCCCGGTCGTTCAGCTGGGGCGCCATGAGATCAATTATGATCGGCGTTCTACGCCGACGCGGATTTGAAGACGGCTTCGAGACCTTGTTTGGCATGCATGTTCTCTCGCCCATCCCGCGGGAAGAACGATCTCCTTTTCCCGGTGCGCGGGCGTTTCAACATCGCCCGCTTCTAGGGCATAGGGCCTCGTGGTTGCCCGGTTTTCGGGCGGTGCAGGAGGTTCGGATGCGGGCATGGCATCATTTCTACCCGGCGCTTCCGGCGTTTCATGGGGTCGAGGCCCTGCGCGCGGGCGTCGGCGCGCTCCTGGGGATCGGGCTCTGCGCCCTCGGGGTGGCGGCGGCGGCCCCGCTCGGCGTCTCTTCGCTCTATCTCGTCGCCCCCCTGGGGGCGACGGCCGTGCTGGTCTTCTGCGTTCCGAACTCGCCGCTCGCCCAGCCGTGGTCGGCCGTGGTCGGCAATGGGGCGGCGGCGCTCGTCGCGCTGGCGACGGTTTGGGTCGTCCCCGAGCCCTGGTCGGCCGCCGTGGCCGTCGGGTCGGCGATCAGCGTGATGATGATGCTGCGGGCGTTGCACCCGCCCGGCGGCGCCGTCGCGCTGCTGACCGCGCTCGAGCCGGGGCCGGCGCTGGAGGCGGGGCCCATCTTCGCGCTCGTGCCGGTGGGGCTGACCACCGCCGCGCTGGTGCTCGTCGCCGTGCTCTACAACCGCGCCACCGGGCGGGTCTATCCCTTCCGCCAGCCGGAAACGGCGGAGGACCCCGCGCCGCGGCTCGGCCTGTCGGAGGCGCAGCTTGGCGCGCTGCTCGACCGGTTCAACCAATCGACCAACCTCGGCGTGGTGGATCTCGGCCGGATGCTGGCGGCGGCGCAGGAGGAGGCGACCCGGCACCGGTTCGACGGCACGACCTGCGCCGACATCATGACCACCGGGTTGATCACCGTGCGGCCCGACACGCCGTTGCCGGAGGCGGCGCGGCTGTTTCGCCGCCACGCCATCAAGAGCCTTCCCGTCGTCGAGGCCGACATGTCGCTGCGCGGTATCGTGCTGCAGGCCGACCTGCTCTATGCCGTGGTGGCCCAGGAACGCCCGCTGGCCTTCAAGCGCCGCTCGCCGCGCCGCAGCGTATCGGAGGTGATGCGGCCCGCCGCGCGGGCGGTGCCGCATGACATGCCGGTCGGCGCGCTGCTGTACCGGCTGGCGGCGCAGGGCAGCGAGGTCATCCCGGTGGTGCGACAGGAGCGGCTGGTCGGCATCCTGACCCGCTCCGACATCATTCGGCTGCTGCTGCGCGGGGCAGGGGACCGCGAGGCCGCCTGAGGCGCAAGGCGATCGTCCGGCATGGGCCGCTATCGCCTTTGCCCGTGTCTGCGATAGGCTGTTCCGGCCGCATGCGCTGCAACGGGAGATCCGGGATGGAAGACGACACCGGCGGGGGGGCCTCGCCCTGCTTTGCCCATCTGCTCGTCGACGGGCATCCGGTCGATGCCGAGACGGCGCGGGACGTGGCGCGGTTCAGGCGCGCCGAGCGGGCGCGGCTTCTCGCGGCTCGCACCATGCCTTCGCAGGAACGCGAAAGGTCGACGGCGGCCCTGATCGAGGGCCTCGACAGGATCGTCGCGCGGAAGCCGGGCGTTACCATCGCTGTCTACTGGCCGATCCGCGGGGAGCCGGATCTGCGGCCATGGATGGCCGGGGCCCATGCGACCGGCGCGGGCGTCTTGCTTCCCGTCGTGGTCGACAAGGCCATGCCGCTCGAATTCCGCGCCTGGTCGCCCGGCTGCCCGATGACCCGTGGCATCTGGAACATTCCCGTGCCGGTGAATGGCGAGGCGCGCGTGCCGGATATCGTCATCGCGCCCCTCGTCGGTATCGACCGGGACCTTTACCGGCTCGGCAATGGCGGCGGCTATTATGACCGGACATTGGCGCGGCTTCAGCCGCGGCCACGGATCATCGGGGTGGGCTTCGCGGGATGCGATTTGCCGAGCATCTATCCGATGCCATGGGACGTGCCGATGGATGAGGCGCTTCTATCACACGGAACGCATTCCAAGCGTTGAGGTCTTCGGACAGCAAGCGCGTTGCGAAAGCCGTGGCCCGGCTTGGGCAGATCCAGCCGATCCTGTCCCGCGTCCGGCAGCATCGAGGCGGCCTTAGCCCCGTCCGCGAGACGACCGAAATCCGCGAAGGCATGCCCAGCGGCCTCCGATCTGGTCGCGATGGGCGGGTTCGGGGCGGCCTGACCGGTGCGGAGCGTATGGCCGGTCGACGCGAAGGGGCCGTGGTCTCGTCCGGCCGCTTCAGCCGCCGGACGAAAGCCGTTTCAGGCAAGCCAGCGCTTGAACTCGGCTTGATCCAGGACCGCTTTCATGCGCGCCTCGGCATCCGCGATCTTCGGGGTGAGCGGCGCTCGCGTCGGGCCGCAATCGACACCGATCGCCCGGAACGCCGCCTTCATGCCGGGCAGGACGCCGACGTCCAGAAGCGCTTCGACGAAGCGCTGTGACAGGTCCTGAAGCTCCTGCGCGCGTGCCAGATCGCCCGCGCGCATCGCGGCGTCGAGCGCCACGTAGAGCCTGCCGAGGATGCTGTATGTCGTGCCGATGCCGCCATCGGCCCCGAGCGCGGCGCCGGTGATGTAGACCTCGTCGAAGCCGAAGAAGAACAGGCTTTCGGGGCAACGGCGCCGCAGCATCGAGAACTTGAACAGGTCGGTCGAGGTGAATTTGATGCCGCCGACGCCCGGCATCTCCAGAAGCTGCACCAGGGTGTCGAGGCCGAAGGGGCGGCCGGTGCGGATCGGCACCTCGTAGACGATGAGCGGCAGCGCGGTCGCGGCCGAGAGCTCGCGGTAATAGGCGAGCACCTCGTCGTCGGAGAAGGGGTAAGCATGCGGCGGTAGGGCCGACAGCGCGTGGTATCCCAAGGCTTCGGCCCGGCGCGCCAGCGCGACGGAATCGCGCAGCGACGGCACGCCGACATGGGCGATCAGCCGGGCGTCGTGGCCCCTGGCGCTTTCGGCCACCACGGCCTGCTGCGCAAGCAGCTCATCGGTGCCCATGAGCCCCGATTCACCGCTGCTGCCGCCGACATAGAGACCGGCCAGCCCCTGCCGCAGCACATAGACGTCGATGTTGCGCTGGCGGTCGGGCGAAAACTCCCCGGCCTCGTCCATGCCGGTCATTAGCGCCGCGTACATTCCCGAAAATTGCTTGGCCACCTTGGCGTTCCCCCTCTGGTGATGGACACCGCCCGAGGATCGGACCCGAGATGGTGCCTGTAATCCAGTATTGCCTATATGGGATATTTTGGTTTGACAATATTGTATCCTGAAAATACCAAGACTGCGAGGAGACGAGGATCGGTGCTGAGGGAGGGGCTGACATGACGGCGCAACGCGCATCCGGTGTCATCGCCGAGACGCTGATCGCGGAGATCCGCGGCGGCCAGATCGCCCCCGACTCTCCCCTTCCGACCGAACGCGAGCTGGGCGAGCGCTTCGGTGCCTCCCGGCCGACCGTGCGCGAGGCCTTCGCGCAGATGCAGCTTCGCGGCTACCTCAAGACCCAGACCGGTCACCGCCCGCGCGCGGCGACGCCGTCGCTCGAAGGGGTCCTGACGGCGGCGGGCGACCACCTGCGCGACGTGCTGGGCGACGACGAGAGCCGCGCGCATCTCGAACAGATGCGCCAGTTCATCGAAAGCGGCGCCGCGCGGCAGGCGGCGATGCATGCCGACAACATCCGCATCACCCGCATCCGCTCGGCGCTCGACCGCAATTTCGAGGCGATCGGCACGCCCGACTTCGCTAGCTCCGACATCGCCTTTCACCGGGCCTTGGTCACGGTGATCGACAACCCGGTGATCCTCGCGCTGCACGACATGTTCGTGAGCGGCATGCTCGCGCGCCGCGCCCCGACCGACGATCCGGCCCGCTACGACCGCATCGCCTACGAGGAACACCGCGCGATCTACGAGGCGGTGCTCGCGGGCGACGTGGTGACCGCCACCGACGTGATGGACCGCCATCTCGCCAGATCCTACCGCGCCCGGCTCAAGGCCCCGCGCAGCACCGGGATGGACCTGCCGCCGGAGGGCGACTGACGCCGTCCGGCGGCCAACGACATACCAAGGAGGAGAACGACCATGATCCATACCAAGATGCTCGCCGCGACCGCGATGCTGGCCCTGATCGCCGGGGGCGCGCAGGCGCGCGAACTGACCTTCGGCATGCAGGACAACGAGGTGTCCAACGTCTTCAAGGGCGCGCAGGCCTTCGGCGAAAAGCTCGAGGAGCTGTCGGGCGGCGAGCTGACCGTGAACCTGTTCCCCTCCGGCACGCTTGGCGACTTCAAGGCCATGGTGGCGCAGCTGCAGGCGGGCGAGCTGGACATGGTCATCACCGGCTACCCGGACATGAGCTATGTCATCCCCGAGCTGAAGCTCGTCGGCGCGCCCTATGTCGTCGATGATTTCGCGCATCTCGAAGAGATCGTGGACGGCCCCTGGGGCCAGGAGATGGACGCGAAGTTCGCCGAGCAGGGCGTCGAGATGCTCGACCTGTGGTATTATGGCACCCGCCAGACCACGGCGAACAAGCCGATCGAGAGCATCGACGACATGAAGGGCCTGCGCATGCGCACCCCCAACGTGCCGTTCCTCATCGCCTATGCCGAGAATGTCGGCGCCACCCCGGCGCCCGTGGCCTTCCAAGAGGTTTATCTCGCGCTGCAGACCAACCAGGTCGACGCGCAGGAGAACCCGCTGCCGACCATCGACGCGATGAAGTTCTACGAGGTTCAGGACCACGTCGCGATGACCAACCACTTCGTCGCCAGCGCCGCGATCCTGATGTCGAACGGCACCTGGGAGAGCCTGAGCGAAGAAGAGCAGGGCTGGGTCCGCGAGGCGATCGAGGCGGGCGGCGAGGTTTCGGACGAGATGACCGTAAAGGCCGAGGAGGACTTGATCGCTACCTTCGAGGAGCGCGGCCTGACCATCACCCGCCCCGATCTCGCGCCGTTCCGCGAGGCGATGCAGCCCTATTACGACGAACTCGAAGCCGAGTTCGGCGCGGGCGCGATCGCCGAGGTCCGCGGCGAATGAGCCGCTGACGGGCGGCGGGCGGAGGCCTCCCCCTCCGCCCGCCCCTCGTGATCCGGCGGCGAGGTGCGCCTCGCCGCCATACTTCTCCCAACCGAAGGAACGGAGATCTCATGCGCAGATACAGCTTCGAAGGCATCGTGGCCTCGGCGCTCTTCATCGTCCTCTTCGCCGTGCTGATGATCCAGATCTTCGGCCGCACCCCACTGTTCCGAGGCCCGGTCTGGACCGAGGAAGCGGCGCGCTGGATCTGGGTGTGGATGGCCTTCATCGCCATCGCCGCGGTCGAGCGGAACGACGCGCAGCTGCGCATGGGCTTTCTCGCGGACGCGCTGCCCGCCCGCGCGCGGCACTGGCTCGCCATCGCCGTGGACCTGCTCTGGGGCGGCATCCTGTGCCATCTCGTCCTCATCTCGTGGAAGACGGTCCAGCGCACCTGGAACAACGAAGCGGTGACGTTGCCCGCCTCGGATGCCGTGCTCTATACTGCGGGCCTCGTCGCGGTGGTTCTCGTTCTGCACCGGGTGGTGCGACGCATCCTCGCGCGCCTCAGACGAGGGCCCGACATGCAGGCCCCGGGCGGCCCCGGCCTGGAGGACGTGGCATGATCCTCGCCTCCGTCGGCCTCGTCTGGCTCTTTATGGTGCTGATCGGCGTGCCGATCGGCATGGCGATGATCATCGTCTCCATGGGCTATTTCTATCACACCGGCATGGGACTGAGCTTCGCCATGCAGCGCATGGTCGACGGGCTTAACAGCTTCCCGATCCTCGCCGTGCCGCTGTTCATTCTCGCCGCCGCGATCCTGAACTCTGCTGGCATCACCCATCACCTGTTCGGCTTCGCCCGCGCCCTCGTCGGACACATCACCGGCGGGCTGGGTCATGTCAACGTGCTGGCCTCGCTGTTCTTCTCGGGCATGTCCGGCTCGGCGCTCGCCGATGCGGGGGGCTTGGGCAAGATGGAGATCGAGGCGATGCGCGAGGCGGGCTATGACGAGGAATTCGCGGGCGCGGTGACGGCCTCGTCCTCGATGATCGGCCCGCTGGTGCCGCCCTCGATCACCATGGTGCTCTACGGCGTCATCTCCAATACCTCGATCGGGGCGCTGTTCCTCGGCGGCGTGGTGCCGGGCGTGCTCTGCGCCGTGGCGTTGATGGTGATGGTCTATGCCACCGCCAAGAAGCGCGACTATCCGCGCGATCCCCGGCCCGAGGCGCGCGCTGTCGGCCTTCTCTTCGTCAAGAGCCTGCCGGCGCTGCTCACGCCCGCGGTGATTGTCGGCGGCATCTTTTCTGGGCTGTTCTCGCCCACCGAGGCGGCGGCGGTGACGGTGCTCTACGCCATCGCGATCGACCTTCTGTTCTACCGCGAGCTGACGCTGCGCCGGCTATGGGACGCGATCTACGACTCGACGCTGACCTCGGCCTCGATCGCCACCATCGTGGCGGGGGTGGGGCTCCTGGGCTTCGTGCTGGCGCGCGAGCAGGCGCCGCAGCAGATCGCTTCGATGTTCCTCAACCTCGCCGATGGGCCGATCTCCTTCTTGATCGCGGTCAACCTGATGATCTTCCTGCTCGGCTGCTTCATCGAGAGCCTCGTGATCCTGCTGATCGTGGTGCCGATCCTCGTGCCGATCGCGATGGGCTTCGGAATCGATCCGGTGCATTTCGGAATCATCGTGATCCTCAACCTCATGATCTCGATCCTGACACCGCCGATGGGCATGGCGCTGTTCGTGGTTGCGCAGGTGGGCGACATCCCGTTTCACCGGTTGGCGCGCGCGATCCTGCCCTGGCTGATTCCGCCGGTGGTGGTGCTGCTGCTGGTCTGTGTCTTTCCCATCCTCGCGACCGGGCTGCCCGGCTTGATGCGCTAGGCCGGGTTCCCGCGCAGGCCCGCGCATCGCCCTTTGTTCAAAGCAAGATCGGAGCCTCATACATGATCGATCAACTACGTGGCCGTCTCGTCGTGTCCTGCCAGCCGGTGACCGGCGGGGCGATGGACCACCCCGAGATCGTCGCCGCGATGGCGAAGGCGGCCCTCGACGGCGGCGCGGCAGGGTTGCGGATCGAGGGGATCGCCAACCTGCGCGCGGTGCGCGCCCTGACCGATGCGCCGATCATCGGCCTCGTGAAGCGCGACCTCGTCGACAGCCCGGTGCGGATCACCCCCTTCGCGCAGGATGTCGCGGATCTGGCGGATGCCGGGGCCGACATCATCGCCGTCGACGCGACCCGTCGTGACCGGCCCGAAGCCGTCGCCACGCTGATCGAGGTGGTGCGCGCCACCGGGCGTCTCGCCATGGCCGATTGCGCCACGCCCGAGGACGGGCGCGCCGCCGCCGCTGCCGGGGCGGCGCTGCTCGGCTCCACCATGTCGGGCTATACCGATGGCGAGGCGCCGCCCGAGGGGCCGGATCTTGAGCTGGTGACGGCGCTCGCGTCCACCGGCCTGCCCGCCATCGCCGAGGGGCGCTATCACCGCCCCGAACAGGCAGCGCAGGCGATCGCCGCCGGGGCGCATGCCGTCGTCGTGGGCTCCGCGATCACGCGGATCGAGCATGTCACCGGCTGGTTCGCCGAGGCGGTGAGCGGGGCGGGAACGCGCCCATGAGCGGGCCGGTCCTCGCCATAGATCAGGGCGGCACCAAGCTGCTTTGCGCTCTCGTCGAGGAGGGCCATGTGCTCGACCAGGCAACCCTGCCGACCGACCGCGAGGCAGGCCCCG
Organism: Limimaricola cinnabarinus LL-001; assembly: GCF_000466965.1. GTDB lineage: Bacteria > Pseudomonadota > Alphaproteobacteria > Rhodobacterales > Rhodobacteraceae > Limimaricola > Limimaricola cinnabarinus. The sequence goes on along the minus strand of NZ_BATB01000043.1, from coordinate 15,563 downwards.
AGGCCTGGCTCGATGCCGCGACAGAGCTCGCGGCACGCTGGGAGGGGCGCTACGACCGCGTCGGCATCGCGGTGACGGGCCGTATCTCGGATGGCCTGTGGTCCGCGCTCAATCCCGGCACATTGGCGATTCCGGCCGAGACCCCCTACGCCGCCATGGCCGAAGCGCGGCTGCGCCGCCCGGTGACGCTGGCCAATGATGCGCAGGCGGCGGCCTGGGGAGAGCATCTGCATGGCGCGGGCGCGGGGCAGGACATGATCTACCTGACGATCTCCACCGGCATCGGGGGCGGCATCGTGACGGGGGGGCGCCTTCTGTCCGGGCGCGGCGGTCTGGCGGGGCATGCGGGCCAGATGAAAGGGCTGACCCCGGAGAAGGGGCCGCTGGAGGACCGGATGTCGGGCCGCTGGATCGCCCGGGCCGCGCGCGAGACCGGCCATGACACCGATGCGCGCGGCGTCTTCTCGGCGGCGCGGGCCGGTGAGGGCTGGGCCGAAGAGATCGTGTCGACGGCCGCTGCCCGCGCGGCCGCGCTCTGCACGGATCTGCAGATGCTGATCGACCCGCCCCGCATCGTGATCGGCGGCGGGGTCGGCCTGGCCCCCGGCTTTCTCGATCGGATCCGCGCGGCACTCGCAGCGCTGCCAGCCGCGCTGCGCCCCGAGCTGCGAGCCGCCAAGCTCAGCGGCGGCGCCGGCATCATCGGGATCGCGGAGCTGGCGCGGGCCTGAGACGCTCGCATGACCGCGCTCCTGTACCCCTGTCTTAGCCTACCGGCGCTCGACGACCGCCGGCACCGTGAAGGTCCGATACCATGAAGATCCTGATCCTGCCCGATCCCGCCGCCGCCGTGGCACGCTGCGTGGAGATCATCGCGCAGACCCTGAACGAAAAGCCGCAGGCCGTCCTCGGGCTTGCCACCGGCGGCACGATGGAGCCGGTCTATGCAAGGCTCGTGGAGCGAGCCCGGGCCGGTGAGATCGCGCTCGACCGCATGACCAGCTTCAACCTCGACGAATATGTCGGCCTGCCGCCGGAGCATTCGCAGTCCTACCACAGCTACATGCGAGATCGGCTGTTCGGCCCGCTCGGGCTCGATCCGTCTCGCACCCACCTGCCGCGTGGCGACGCGCCGGACCCCGCCGCCGAGGCGCGCGCTTTGATGCCGCGATCGCGCAGGCGGGCGGCATCGACCTGCAGCTTCTCGGCATCGGCGGCAATGGCCATATCGGCTTCAACGAACCCAGCTCCTCGCTGGCCTCGCCGACGCGGGTCAAGACGCTGACCCTTGCCACCCGCGAGGCCAATGCACGCTTCTTCGGGCCGGAAGAGACGGTGCCGCGCTTCGCGATCACCATGGGCATCGCCACGATCCTGCGCAGCCGCCATGCCGTGCTGCTGGCCACAGGTACGAAGAAGGCGACGGCGGTGGCGGCGATGGCCGAGGGCCCGCTCAGCGCCCGTTGTCCGGCTTCGGCGCTGCAGCTGCATCCCCGCGCGACCATCGTGCTCGACGCCGATGCTGCCGCCGATTTGGAACTGCGGCAGTATTACGAGACGGTCCACCCGCAGGGGCAGGAGGTGGCGCTTGGCTGACGAGACCGACCTGATCGTCCTGCCAGAGGCGTTGTTCGACGGCGAGGCGGAGCAGCCGCGCGCGGAGCGGGCTGTCGTGATCCGGCACGGCCACATCCACGACGTCACCGCCGCCGCCCATGCGCCGCCGGGCCGCGTGCTGCGCGCGCCCGTGGCGGCGCCGGGCTTCATCGACCTGCAGATCAACGGCGGCGGCGGGGTCATGTTCAACGACGCGCCCACGCGCGAGACGCTGCGCCGCATGGCGCGCGCGGCGCGCCGGGGCGGGACGGCGCATATCCTGCCGACCTTCATCACCGCGCCGGGCACGGGCTATCTCGCCGCGATGCGCACGGTGCGCGAGGCGCTGACACAAGCGGAGCCGGGCACTCTCGGCCTGCACCTCGAAGGGCCGTTCCTGTCGCCCGCGCGGCCGGGGATCCATCCGCCGGACGCGGTGCGCAAGCTGGCGCCCGGCGATCTCGACGCGCTGTGCGAGGGCGTGGGTGGGCCGCTGCTGCTGACGCTGGCGCCGGAAGAGGCGCCGCCGGGCGCGATCGCGCGGCTGACAAAGGCTGGTCTGACAGTCTTCGCGGGCCATAGCGAGGCCGACCACGCCGCGATGAGCCGCGCGGCCGAGGAGGGCCTCGGCGGGGCCACGCATCTGTTCAATGCCATGTCGCAGATCATGGGCCGCGCGCCCGGCGTGGTCGGCGCTGTCTTCGGCAACGCGCGGCTCTTCGCCGGGATCATCGCCGACGACATCCATGTGCATCCGGCGAACCTGCGGCTCGCGTTGCAGGTCATGACGGAGCGGCGGCTGTGTCTCGTCACCGATGCGATGGCGACGCTGGATGCGCCCGAGGCGAGCTTCACGGTCAACGGCAAGACCATCCGCCAGCAGGACGGGCGGCTTGCCGATGCGGAAGGCCGACTGGCCGGCGCGCATCTGGCGATGGACGAGGCCGTGCGCAATATGTGCCATCTGGGCGGGGCGCGCCGGGCGCAGGCGCTGCGGATGGCGTCGACGACCCCGGCCGAAGCACTCGGGCTGGGCGCGGAGCTGGGACGCATCGCCCCGGGTTACCGCGCCTCCGTGACCCTGCTGGGCGACGATCTGCATGCGCTTGGCACCATCGTGGATGGGCAGCTGCCCGATGGGGGCAGGGCGTCGGGCTGAGCGGTCAGGCGAGTCATGGTCCCCTGCGCAACCCCCGGGGCTGCCAGGCGCTCAACCGGATCGGCCAAGATGCTCGGCCAGGAAATCCAGCAGTAGCCTGACCTTGGATGATAGATGCCTGTTCGGCGGATACACCGCCCAGACGCCTTCTTCCGGCGGCTGGAACTCTTCCAGAACCGGCACGAGCTTCTGTTCGGCCAAGGCGGTGCGCAGGTAGTAGTCCGGCAGTTGCACCAACCCCACCCCTTTGATGGCCGCGTCGAGCAGGCTCCAGCCGCTGTTGCACCGCAGGCTGCCGTGAACCCGCAGCTGTCGCGGCGCCCGTTCTGTCGAAATCGCCAGTGGTCCAGCGTGCCTTGCAAGCAATTGTGCCGCGACAGGTCGCCGGGTTGCTGCGGCGTTCCCCTGGAGGCGAGATAGGCAGGGCTGGCGCAGACATGCAACGTCCGGGCCGCCAGGCGCGTGGCGATAAGGCTCGAATCCTGGAGCGTTCCGAGCCGGATTGCCAGATCGTAGCCCTCCGCCACCAGATCGATCTTCTGATTGGTCAGCGTCAGCGTCACCTCGAGCGCGGGATGCCGCGTGAGAAACTCGTTCACCAACGGACCGATGACGCTTTCGCCGAATGTGACGGGGGCGGTGAGGGACAATCGTCCGGCCGGCGCGGCGTTGGCCTGGGTCACCGCGCGCTCGGCCTCAGCCAGCCCGTCGAGTACCCGGCGGATATGGGCGTAGTAGGTTTCTCCCTGCTCGGTCATGGAAACGCTGCGCGTCGTCCGCTGCAGGAGCTTCACGCCCAGCCGGGCCTCCAGCGCGCTGACCCGTCGGCTGACCTGCGCGGTCGAGATGCCGAGCCGGGCGGCCGCTCGGGTGAAGCTCAGCGTTTCGGCCACGGCCGCGAACTCGCCGACCCCTTCCCACTCCTGCATTGCCTCCCCTCCGATCTTTGCACATGTGCAATAGTGTTTTCCAGAACCGGAGATTAACGCGCTTGGTGAAGTAATGTAAGTGAGCTCCATGCCGCGCATCGTCGCGGCTTTCCGATCCAAGACAGGAGCGCCAGACCATGGCAGAGACCATCACTTGCAAGGCCGCGGTCGCCTGGGCCGCAGGGGAGCCGCTTTCGATCGAGGAGATCGAGGTGGCGCCGCCCAAGGCGGGCGAGGTGCGGCTGCGCATCGTCGCCACCGGGGTCTGCCACACCGACGCCTTCACCCTCTCGGGCGATGACCCCGAGGGGATCTTTCCCGCGGTGCTGGGCCACGAGGGCGGCGGCATCGTCGAGTCCATTGGCGAGGGCGTCACCAGCGTCGCCGTAGGCGATCACGTGATTCCGCTCTACACGCCCGAATGCGGCGAGTGCAAATTCTGCCGCTCGGGCAAGACCAACCTGTGTCAGAAGATCCGCGAGACTCAGGGCAAGGGGCTGATGCCCGATGGCACGACGCGGTTTTCCAAGGACGGCCAGCCGATCCACCATTACATGGGCTGCTCGACCTTCTCGGAATACACGGTCCTGCCCGAGATCTCGCTCGCCAAGGTCAACCCCGAGGCGCCGCTCGAAGAGGTCTGCCTTCTGGGCTGCGGTGTCACCACCGGCATGGGTGCCGTGATGAACACCGCCAAGGTCGAAGAGGGGGCGACGGTCGCGATCTTCGGGCTCGGCGGCATCGGCCTGTCGGCGATCATCGGCGCGACCATGGCCAAGGCGGGCCGGATCATCGCCATCGACATCAACGAGAGCAAGTTCGAGCTGGCGCGCCAGCTTGGCGCCACCGACTGCGTGAACCCCAAGGATCACGACAAACCGATCCAGGAGGTCATCGTCGAGATGACGGATGGCGGCGTCGACTACTCCTTCGAGTGCATCGGCAACGTCAACGTCATGCGCTCGGCGCTGGAATGCTGCCACAAGGGCTGGGGCGAGAGCGTGGTGATCGGTGTGGCGGGCGCGGGTCAGGAGATCTCGACCCGTCCGTTCCAGCTCGTCACCGGCCGCGTCTGGCGCGGCTCGGCCTTCGGCGGCGTCAAGGGCCGCTCGGAGCTGCCCGACTATGTCGAGCGCTATCTCGCGGGCGAGTTCAAGCTGAGCGATTTCATCACCCACACCATGCCGCTCGAGAAGATCAACGAGGCGTTCGAGTTGATGCATGAAGGCAAGAGCATCCGCAGCGTGATCCATTACGCCGCATGAAGCCGGGCCCGCGCGACCGGGTGTCGCGCGGGCCTTCATCGGCGGGATGGCGGCTCGGGCCCCACTGTTTGGAACCTGCCCCCGGGGCGTTGCGGCACACCGGGTGTCATCGTCCTTCTCACACGGCAAACACCTCCCCCTTTTCCCGCGAAGACCCGGGGATATGGGCATCGGTTCGTGGCGTGCCGTCGCGCCCTACCAGCCGCCGAACCGGTGCCAGACCTTCAGGGCGCCGTCCGCTGCGGGCAGAAGATGGTAGCGATCATGCTGCGCGGCGGTCGCGCAAGCGTGGTTTGGGAGAATGCGCAGGCGGGTGCCGATGGGCAGGTCCGGCAGCGCCGCATCCGCGCCCGGACGCAACGAGACGATCCCGTGCTCCTGATTGGCGCTACCGACGATCAGGTCGTCCAGAACCCGCCCCTCCACGTCGCAGACGAGGCCATAGCCCTGATCCACGTCCTGCGCCGCTGTGCCGCGATCGCGCGACATCGCCATCCAACCGGCATCGATCATGACCCAGCCCTTGTCGCGCTGATGCCCGATGACGGTGGTCAGGACCGACAGCGCGATGTCCTCCGTCTTACAGACCTCGATGCCCGCCATCACGAGATCGAAGAACATGTAGACCCCGGCGCGCAGATCGGTGACGCCCGTCAGGTCGCGCGCGGCATGGGCGGTGGGTGTCGATCCGACGCTGACGACGGGGCAGGGCAGCCCGTCCCGGCGCAGGGCCTCGGCCGCCGCAACCACGGCGCAACGCTCGCGCTCGGCGAACGCCGCATGGGCGGCCTCGCCGCGCACCCCGTAGCTTTCGCCCGCATGGGTCATCACGCCGCGCAGGCATTCCGTGCCGTGCAGGATGCGCCCGATCTCGATCAGCGCCGGATCCTCGGCGCGGCGTCCGCCGCGATGGCCGTCGCTGTCGATCTCGATCAGCGCCGGCACCCGCGCCTCGACCACGGCCTTCGCCTGCTCGGGGCTGTCGAGGATGACGGTGAGATCGCAGCCCCCCTCGCGCAAGGCCTGCACGCGGGCAAGCTTCTGCGGGGCGATCCCGACGGCATAGAGGATGTCGTCATGACCCGCGGCGTGGAACACCTCTGCCTCGGCCAGGGTGGAGACGGTGATCGGGCCGGGCATGCCGCCGCCGAGGCGGCGCGCGATCTCGGTGCATTTGGCCGTCTTCAGATGCGGCCTCAGGGACACGCCCAACGCGCGGGCCCGAGCCGCGAGCCGTTCAATGTTGCGGGTCATCTTCGCCTCGTCGAGCAGCAAGGCGGGCGTCGCAAGATCTTCGATGCGGGTCGGGTCGGGTGTCACGAAACGATCTTTCCTGTCAGCTGGTTTGCAAATCGGGCCGGTCGACGGGTCCGGGACACCGGAGCATGATCTCCCTTGGCGAGGGGGGCCAGCCGGAATCGCCGGGAAAGCCGAGCAACGGATTTGCCGCGATGCCTGTCCGGTCGCCGGGAGCGGGCGACGGGTTCAGCTGCGGTGATGGCTGCGCAGGCTACTTGTCCGGAGAATGCATCGCGTTGCGGCAGGCGCGCCGGATCGTCGCGGCGCTGCCATGCAGCACGATCTAGGCGGCTTTGGTCCCGAAAATGGCCCGTCCGGCATCTGCTTCGTAATGGTCGCGATGCCGCAGCGCCGCGTCGGGCAGGGCGGCGATCGCGCTGAGCACCGTGTCGAGCTCGTCCTCTGACATCATCGGCGACAGGTTGCAGCGCACGAAGCCGGGCTTGGCCAGCTCTTCGCCCGAGAGGATGCGGGCGCGCAGCGCCTCGGACGCGGCCGCGTCGATGCCGAGCAGGCGGTGCACGTAGGGCCCTGCACAGGCGCAGCCGCCGCGCGCCTGCACGCCGAACAGGTCCGACAGCATCCGGGTGGCGAGTTGCTGGTGCAGCGGCGTCCCGTCGGCGGCGGTCACCCGGAACGACAGGACCGGCAGGCGGGGACGGTCGGAATCGCCGAGCAGGTCGATGCCGGGGGTGTCCCCGATCGCGGCGAGGCCGCGCCGGGCCAGCGCGGCCTCGGTCTCGAGCAGCCCCATGCGCGTCATCGCGCCTTTGACCGCGAAGGCCAGCGCGGCGCGAATGTCGCCCAGCAGGTTCGGCGTGCCGGCCTCTTCGCGCGCGGCGAGGTCGGGGACGTAATCATGCGTCTCGGGACCGACGAAGCGCACCGTGCCGCCGCCGGGCTGGGTCGGACGGTCTGTCGCGCAGGCGGCGCGGCGAACCACCAGCACGCCCGAGGCGCCCGGCCCGCCCGCGAACTTGTGCGACGAAAGCACCAGGCGTCGGCCTCGGTCCCGCCGCTGCGCATGGCGAGTGGCAGGTAGGGCGCGGCACAGGCCATGTCCCAGATCATCAGCCCGCCGCCGCGCTTGACCGCCGCCGTGACGCGGTCCGTATCGGCGATGGCACCGGTGACGTTCGAGGCACCCGAGAGGGCCACGATGCAGAGCGCGCCCGTTCGGCGCGCCCGCGCAAGGGCCATTTCGAGCGCATTGAGGCAGGGGCCGTGCGGCCCTTCCGACAGCTCGGTGACTTCGGCGCCGCTCTCGCGCCAAGGCAGAATGTTGGAATGATGTTCCCACGGGCCAATCAGGACATGGACCGGGCGGCCGACGGCCAGCGACCGGGCCACACCAAAAAGCTGCACCAACCGGTTGATCCCCGCGGTCGCGCCGTTGCCGCAGAAGATCACCGTGTGATCGGGGCCCGCGCCGCAGCCTTGCGCCACCCGAACCCGCGCCGCGCGGCGCAGCCGGGTCATCAGTGCGCCGCAATGCGAGGCTCGGTATGGCTGTTGGCATAGAAGGGCAGGACTTCTTCCTGCAGCCATGTCTCAACCTGTCGCAGCGCTCTGCCCGAAGCGGTATCGTCGGCATAGACCAGCGGCTTCGGCCCGAACGGGCCCGGAACGACGGCACCGCGTCCGAACTGGCCGGCTCGCAGGGCCTTAGGCCCAGCCTCGGTCAAAGCGGTCTCGAAACGGTCGAAAGGGTCGGTCACGGCGGTGTTCTCCTAAGCGAGTTGCGACCTATCATCTTCACCGCACATAGATCATTCGACGGCAAACTGAACTGGAATGCTGCAGTCGATTGGGTCAGAATACGGCGATATGGCTATTCAGACCGATCAGTTAGATAACCAGCTTCTCGAGCTGCTGCAGCGCGAAGGCGGGCTGTCGCAGCGCGAGCTGGCCACCCGGGTCGGTCTGTCGCAGAACGCCTGTTGGCGCCGGCTCAAGCGGCTGGAGGAAGCGGGCGTGCTCAAGGGGCGGCGGGCCAACATCGATCCGGCAGCGCTCGGGCTGGGGCTGACAGTCTTCGTGATGATCCGCACCCGTCACCATGCCTCGGACTGGGCGCGAACCTTCCGCACGCATGTCGAGGCGCTCCCCGAAGTCGTGGATTTTCATCGGATCGGCGGGCATTGGGACTACATGATCAAGGCGGTCTGCGCTGACATGGCAGGCTATGATCGCTTCTATCAAGCGCTGATCCAAGGTTTCGACATCGAGGCGGTAACGGGCCATTTCGCGATGGAGGCGATCCTGGAGAACCGGCCATTGGCGATCCGCTCGGTCTTGCGCTGAGCAAAAGCACCGCAGCGCCGGCATCGGGCAAAATCGATGCGATGTGGATACCTGTCTCTTCGATCAAGCATGCGGTCTGGACTCAATCAGCTTCTCTGCGGCACACGCCGAGACCGGAGACCCGGAGGGCGATCGTCAGCTGGCTCGCTGTTACAAACGACAGGCACGAAAGTCAGGCTAGTGGTATCAAAACAGGAGCCTCATGCGCGGCGCCATGCGCGAAGGCCGCAGCCTGCGGCAGGGTCGGCAGATCAGCGTGGGCGTGCCGTTTTGCACGATAGTCGATCCGCATCGGCGACAAGCGACCTCGACGATGGTCCGGCGGACCGTCATGGCATGATGACAATGCGGGCAGTGGGCGATGGTCCTGCGCGGCAACGGGGCGGTGCAAGCGGGACAGGAACTGATGCGGTGATGGAGCATGGTATCCTCGCGGCAGAATGATAGCGGCGGCGTGCCGAGTTCCGATCTTCCCGAAGGGTCTCAAGATTGCCGAGGCGCTTCGGCCATATCTTCTCAGGCAAGGCATGACCTGTGGGGCCTTTGAAGCGGCGGGTCGCATCAGGTTTCGACGAGCTCGGTGATACGTGGCTCCGCGACCCGCAGCACGGTGAGCCTGCGGATCGCATGGGCGCGAGTTTCCCAATGAAAACTCGCGCCCTCGGACAGGCCGATCAGGGCCACGCCGATCGGCGTCATGACCGACACGCGACCGGAGGCAATGTCCGCGTTCTCAGGGAAGACGAGGGTCACGGTCCGGTCCCGATCCGCCGTCTCGTCGTGGTATGTCACGCTCCGGCCGATCGCCGCGACGGTGCGGGGCAGCTTGTGCGCGGGCACGATCCGCGCCCGACCCAACTCCTCGAGCAGGTGGTTTGCCAGATCGGGGTCCTGGGACAGCTTGTTTGCAGCCATTGCTTCGAGCCGCGCGAGATCCTGGTCGCTGATCGTCAGCCTTGGCCGACGGCGGAGCAGGTGGGGGGAGGTCAGCATTGCAAGCATGGTTCTACCTGAATAGTCGCGGCAAGCGCGTGGGCGTATTCATGATGAGGCGGTTCGGGGCGGAGCGCCGAGGCGGATCGCTCATCGGTCAGGCCGCGTCCTCAACCGGGGGTGCCGCTATATCGAGTATGGTCACCGAGGCGACGCTTCCGTCGCTGCGCAGCAGCGGCCCCGTCTGCAGTGCCCGCATGCCGATCAGCGTGGCTCCGAGCAGGGAGGCCACGAGGACATGGTTCGGAAACGGCATGCGCGACGTGCTAAGCGTTCCGGAGCGAATGCCGTCGCCCTCGATCTCATAGGTGACGACGCGACCGGCCACGACGAGGTCGGGTGCCGCAGGCTCTCTGGCCGCGCGCGAGATCCGCAGCTTGTGACGCAACAAGGCCGTCAGGAGCAGCGGATCGGGCGCGTTGAGCGTCGCACCATTGCAAAGCAGGCGCTCGATGGCGATGCGATCTGCGAGGGTCAGCGCAAATCCCGTGCCGAGAGCCGTTTGTTCCAGCATCGCCGGAATGGCTTGGCTGGTCGATGGACGAACCGGTTTCATGAGGGTCATGATCATACTCCCCGGGGCACGTAGCCCACGTTCTCAGTTTGCAAAAACGAGATGCCCCGGGTCGGTCCTTGACGCGCCTATGCGCAGACCGCCCGGGGCACCGGGCGGTTCAGTAGAAGGAACCGGAAATGAGTTTCGTGCGAGATCATGACATCAACCTCTTCAATTCGACGAATGGCCCATCGGCACGGCATCGCTGGAAACGACTAGATTCCAGAGATGCCCGAACGAATGGTTCCAAGCATTGCCATTCGTCCATACTGCGAGCATTTTTCCTGTGGTACGACGTCACTGCGCGTTTCGCGCCCAAGCCGCCATGAAAGCGTGAACGGCTCCAGCTGTTGCGATGACGGGTGCCATTGCCAGAACCACCGCCGTTTCATCCGGATTGTGGGCTACAACATTATCACGCGGAGTGCTGGCTTTCGGCATGGATGACTGGCGCCGATCGTCCGAAAGTCGTCGCTTCGGTGAAAACATATCGGGAAACAGGTCTTCGAAATCAACATTGCTGAGCATTGCGAACATCCTTCCTTGAATCCGTTGAATACGAAGCAGCTTTCGAAAATCAGATCACCACGCGGCTTCCGAGAAAGCAGATCGGCACGGGCAGCCATTATCGGCGCTCCGCGCGACCGGAGTCATTCGCAGCTCGCGGTCGTCAAGACCGTTCACCACGTTCCTGATGTCGCCGCGATACAAGCCAATGTCGCGCAGCAACCGGTCGTCCATCGCCTCGAGCGCGGCGATCATCTTGCGGCGCCTCCACTCTCGTGTTGCAGCCTTGATCCAACTGCGAATGCCGCCCGACGATGGTTTCGGCGATTCGTGGCGAGGCAGCCGAGCGAGTGCGTTCTTCTCGATATAGGGATACATATCATTCTCCGGTAAAAGGACCAGCAAAACAGATATTCCGGCGGCGCACGCGCCGTCTGGAAAAGATTTCCGTCGCCAGAACGTCTTTCCCGGACAACGCAATTGCGCTGTTGGTCTGTTTGGTTGATTGCGGATCAGAAGAACCCCGGTGCGGAAACCGGCCCAACCGGACCGGACCGCCCGGGGCTACCGGCGGTTCAGCAGATTGCCTGCAAAAAGCAGGAACCTCGTATGAAGGCTGAACATCATCATGACCTGAAGATACATGTTGGGCGGGGTGAGCTCAAGAGAGTGGAAGGACCATGCGACAAAGAGGCGCAAAGCCGCCTATCGCAAAACTCCGTTGCGTTCAGAAGAAATTCTCATAGGGAAAACGGCTGCAATTCGGCTCCGGCGTCAGGCTTATGCGATGCCGGTTTGGACATTTCTATAGCCGTCTCGATTTCAGGCGGGCATCGTTCTGGCCTGTCGGACCTTTCAAAAGTATTTGCCGTCGCCCCTTCGCTTTCCCCGCGACGCAGAACCCCGCATCGCGACGGGGGGCCCAAGTGGAACGCATGCCGAACCGGTTACCCCGTCACCGATCGACCGCGCTCTTCCTCACTGGTGTCAACCCGGCGTCCGGCTCGGACGGATCCGGTTCCGTGCGCGGGTCGAGCCCCATGGCAACGGGCGAGATGTCGGGAAGCGGCACGAATTTCTCGCGTCCATCGGCGGGCAGTTCGGGCCCCGCCTTGACGCTGACGAGAACGAACAGCGCATAGGCGATCGCGATGGCTGACTCGAACAGGAAGAACGAGAATGGTCCGTAGAGCGACATGAGCGCCGAGGCGAGCAACGGACCGATCGTCGCGCCGATCGAATAGACCATCAGCAAGCGCCCAGAGGCCGCGACGTAGTATCTCCGATCCAGTCGGTCGAAGGTTTGCGCGACACAGAGCGGATAGACGCTGCTGATCGCGCCGCCGAAGGTCAGCGCCATCAGCATCAAGGCAATCAGCGGCACTCCGTTCGAGATCGACTTGGAAAGCAGGCCCCATGACACCCCCACCGCGATCAGCATGCAGGACATGACGATCCGCCGGTCGAACCTGTCCGCCAGGATGCCGATGGGCACCTGAAAACTCAGCCCCCCGAGCACGACGGTGCTCATGAACAGCGCCGCTTCCGTCACGCTCAACCCGATCTGACGGGCAAAGACGATGCCCAAGGCATAGAATGAGCCGACGAGGATGCCCGCCACACCGGCGCCGACCACACCGACCCGCGAGGCTTCGAACAGCTCTTTCACGTTCAGGACGCGCAACTCACCGAGGTTCGGCTCACCCAGAGTCGTCAGGGCTATGGGAACGAGAGACAAGCCGATCAGCGCGGCGGACATCATCAGAAGATCGCTGCCTGCGACGGGGGCCGTGTTCACCAAGGTCTGGCCGAGGGCGATGGCGAGGTAGAAGGTCAGCATGTAATAGCCAAGAACGCGCCCGCGGGTTTCGTTGCTGCTGCGGTCGTTAAGCCAGCTTTCGATCGATGTCGTCATGCCGGCGATGCAGAACCCGTTGACGAGTCTGAGTATCACCCAAGCCGCTGGGTTGAAGAAGAACGCATAGGCTAGACAGATCGCCGCGGTGAGCGCGGCGAAGGTCGAGAACGCGCGGATGTGTCCGATACGAAGGATGACGTGCTTGCACTTCACGCCGCCAAGCGCGAGGCCGAGGTAATATGCCGCCATGATCGCGCCCGTCAGTGCGACCGGATAGGCTTCAGCCTCCATGCGAAGCGGCAGAATGACACCAAGCAGGCTATTTCCAGCCATGAAGGCGACCGTTCCGCCAAGCAGGGATTTTACGGGCGCCAGCAAGTCGCGCAGTTTGTGTGCCATGGCCTGATCCGCAATCTCGTCCCTTCGCGGGACAGTTCAGCTCGAACGTCAAGGCGGTCCGGTGATGATGAACAGCGACGGGACCGCGTCAATGAGAATACCCCGGCCGAAGCGGGGCAATCCTTCGCCTGTTGCCGCGACAGGGCGCGTTTACGCGGCTGTCGCACGGAGCATCCAGGCCGCCTTGTCGTGGAATGCCGCGCGCTCCGTTGCGATGTCGGCGGTGACCGGATCACCGGAAATTTCGGCGGTCTCCACGAGGGCGTACAAGCGCTGCGACAGTGTCTCGTGATCCGACAACAGCCCCCTGACCATCTCGTCCGCCGCCAGATCCGCATCCGGGTCCAAGCCATCGATCATCCGGACCGGATTCACCGAGGCGCGTTTGCCCAAGGCCCTGATGCGCTCGGCCAAAACGTCCGCGGCGGCGAACATGTCGGTGTAATGCTCCTCCGTCATCTGGTGTATCGGGTAGAATATCGGGCCGACCACGTTCCAGTGGCAAGCGTGGGTCTTCAACACGAGACGGTAGGTGTCCGTCAGAACATCGGTCAGCGCGTCGGCGACGGGTGTGACATCGGGATTGACGGCCTTGGCGTTTTCGGAGTGTTGGCTGTGCTTGAGGGTGATCGTCAATGGTGCCTCCATCGTGAGAGTAAAGGTTGTCTTGTTCTTCGGGACGTCATGTTGACATGGCAGTGAGATTGCGTCGCGGCATTCATTTCGAATGAAAGTTCGATTTGTCGCGGCGAATGATCATCTAGTGATTTGTTGTATTGGGTCCGGATGCATTCCATGGCGCCATCACGTCGTGTGATGGTCACTCCGTGAAACTTCTCCCTGACAGGCCGTTCACCTTCAGAAAAAAGATCTGTTTCGGCTGATGCCGCAGCAATCTTGCGCGGGGGCATTCGACCGATACGGCGCGCTTCCGGGCCCGACGAGCAATTGGTGAACAGAATAGGGTTGGGCCCCCCGCCGTCATCTTCCCATCGGGCGATACATGCGGCGTTGGAAGCGGAATTTTTTGGTACAGATCTTTCGATATTCATCTGGCAAATCATCATCGTTTCGATCCTCATTGCGCGGAGTTGGATGCAAATGGTGAATAGGGGCATGCCGCAATCGCGGCATGCCAAAACGCACGGCGTTGTCACGCTGAACGCTGCAAAAAGGCAATTTCGTTGTTACGCTCTGGCGTTCTGCACCAAGCTGCGCATGCGCAGTTCGTGATCACCAAAAGTGCCGACCAGTCGCGGTATATCCGCTCGGCGGATGCCGATATCGTCGAGCATCTTGTCGTCCAACGCCTGAAGGTCGGCCATCATGCTGCGCCGTTGCAGCTGCCTTCTGACCCACCGGAACAGAACCGAAAAGATGGAGCCATTCATTTGATTCCTGCTTTTCTGAACGGAGGAATCTATCATTTGCGCGTGATGTAGATTGACATGTTCTTGCTGCCTTGAGTCTACTGATGCCGAGACGTCAGGCGCCATTTCGCATGAAAGCATGATGCGCGTGATCGCGCGCCGGCAATGCGGGCATGGCGCCTTTGTCGTGTTGATTGGATCTGTGAGAGATCAAAAACCCCCGAGGCGTGAACAAGCACCATGGCTTGCCCGCTCGGGGTTACCGGCGGTTCAGTAGCTTTCCTGCGTTGAGCAGGAACCTCTTATGAGCGCTGAACATGGTCATGCCTCCGATATAGAGGTTCTTTGAAAATAAGCAAGCTCATGGCAGAGGGCTGCGCAAATACTTGCCAAAGACTCCTTGGATGATCGTCGGTCATGTCGTAATAGCCGCTCGCGCCCAGTAATCCAGCGCAATGCGTTTTCTCAATCCGCGAAAAAAAATGCGCCATGACGACATTTGCAGATCAGGGGCTCGAACCGGCGGCATATCTTCTGTATCGACCCGCCATGTGCTGCCTGTTTTCACGCGTCAGGAAAGGTCCCAGATGAAAAAAAACGATTTCAAATGCTATCCTGCTCACCCTGTTCTCTTCGGCGGCTCTGGCCGACGCATCGCTCTCGATCAGCCTGCAGCTGACCGACGCGCAGGTGACGACCACCTCCTATGCCTGCGGGGAGGATCCATCCATGCAGGTGCGTTATGTCACATCCGATTCCGAAAGCCTGGCGCTTGTTCCGATCGACAGCGAGCAGCGCGTCTTCGTCAACGTGGTGGCCGCATCGGGGCGCGTTATGTCGCCGGGCAGTACGAGTGGTGGGTCAAGGGTGGCGGCGGCATGCTCACCGACCTCATCGCGGAGGACACGCTCATGACCTGCGAGGCCGAAACCTGATGATCGCTCGGGAGGGGCAGCCGGGGGCCTGCGCCTGATCGCGCAGGGGCTCGTCAGGCCTTGGACACCGGCGGAACGCTAGGCATGTGTGGATACCCCCGCTTACGCAAGCAGGAATTATCCACATATGCCTTTTGGTCGATAAGGCTTAGTGGGCCGATCAGCAGATCGATTGTGCCACACGCCAACATCACCTGCAGATCCGCAACGAGGCTCACCTGCAGGTCGAGGGTTCAACTGGCGTTCGTTACGAGGAAGTTCGAGGTCGCCTTGATCAGAAATCGCCGTTAGGGACATCCAAGAATAGCGGCTCATCGAAGAACGCTGAGCTATGATTGAATTTGGGTGACGCGCTTTGATTAGGCGGCGCGGTTCTTGGCGTCGAGGACGCCG
>NZ_BATB01000044.1 GCF_000466965.1 Limimaricola cinnabarinus LL-001 | reverse complement strand
CCCAGGCCGAGGCGCGACTGCGCGAACCGGTGGGCATCAACAACCCGCAGTTCCTGCCCAAGGATGACAGCAACCCCTACTTCACCTACGATCCCTCGAAATGCATCGTCTGCTCGCGCTGTGTGCGGGCCTGCGACGAGGTGCAGGGCACCTTTGCGCTGACCATCGAGGGCCGCGGCTTCGACAGCCGCGTGTCCGCGGGCACCAAGCTCGACGATTTCATGACCTCGGACTGCGTATCCTGCGGCGCCTGCGTGCAGGCCTGCCCGACCGCGACGCTTCAGGAAAAATCGGTGATCGAGATCGGTACGCCCGAGCGCTCGGTCGTCACCACCTGCGCCTATTGCGGCGTCGGCTGTTCGTTCAAGGCCGAGATGCGCGGCGACGAGCTGGTGCGCATGACCCCCTACAAGCACGGCAAGGCCAATCGCGGCCATAGCTGCGTCAAGGGCCGCTTCGCCTATGGCTATGCCGCGCACAAGGATCGCATCCTCAACCCGATGATCCGCGACACGATCGACCAGCCATGGCGCGAAGTGTCGTGGGACGAGGCGATCGGCTTCGCCGCCTCGAAAATGCGCAGCATTCAGGAGCAGTACGGCAAGAAGTCGATCGGCGTGATCACCTCGTCGCGCTGCACCAACGAGGAGACCTACCTCGTCCAGAAGATGGCCCGCGCCGTCTTTGGCAACAACAACACCGATACCTGCGCCCGCGTCTGCCACTCACCCACGGGTTATGGCTTGGGCCAGACCTACGGCACCTCGGCCGGGACGCAGGATTTCGATTCGGTCGAGGACACGGATGTGGTCGTCGTCATCGGGGCCAACCCGACCGACGGGCACCCGGTCTTCGCAAGCCGCCTCAAGAAGCGGCTGCGGGAGGGGGCGAAGTTGATCGTCGTCGATCCTCGCCGGATCGACCTCGTCAAAAGCCCGCATGTCGCCGCCGCGCATCATCTCGCGCTGCGTCCGGGCACCAACGTCGCGATCGTCACCGCCATCGCGCATGTGATCGTGACCGAAGGGCTCTACGACGAGGAGTTCATCCGCACCCGCTGCGACTGGGAGGAATTCCAGGACTACGTCGAGTTCGTGGCCGAGGATCGCCATTCGCCCGAAGCCGTCGAGATGCTCACCGGCGTCCCCGCCGAGGAACTGCGCCGCGCCGCGCGCCTCTACGCCACGGGCGGCAACGGCGCGATCTACTACGGTCTCGGCGTGACCGAGCACTCCCAAGGCTCGACCACCGTGATCGGCATCGCCAACCTCGCCATGCTGACCGGCAACATCGGTCGTCGCGGCGTCGGCGTGAACCCGCTGCGCGGCCAGAACAACGTGCAGGGCTCGTGCGACATGGGCTCCTTCCCGCACGAGCTTCCGGGCTATCGCCACGTGGCGGGCTCGGAGGTGCGCGAGGTGTTCGAGAGCCTGTGGAAGGTCAAGCTCGATAGCGAGCCCGGCCTGCGCATCCCCAACATGCTCGACGCGGCGGTCGACGGCACGTTCAAGGGCCTCTATTGTCAGGGCGAGGACATCCTTCAGTCCGACCCCGACACCAAGCACGTGGCGGCGGGACTCGCGGCGATGGAGTGCGTGATCGTGCAGGACCTGTTCCTGAACGAAACCGCGAACTACGCGCATGTCTTCCTGCCCGGCTCGACCTTCCTCGAGAAGGATGGCACCTTCACCAACGCCGAGCGCCGCGTCAACCGCGTGCGCAAGGTCATGGCGCCGAAGAACGGCTATGCCGACTGGGAGGTGACGCAGTTGCTGGCGAACGCGATGGGCGGTGGCTGGACCTATACCCACCCCGCGCAGATCATGGCCGAGATCGCGGCGACCACGCCGAGTTTCGCCAATGTCAGCTACGAGCTTCTGGAGGAGCAGGGTTCGGTGCAGTGGCCCTGCAACGACGCCTCGCCCGAGGGCACGCCGCTCATGCATATCGACGGCTTCGTGCGCGGTCGCGGGCGGTTCATCCGCACCGAATACGTGGCCACCGATGAAAAGACCGGCCCACGCTTCCCGCTGCTGCTCACCACCGGCCGCATCCTGTCGCAGTACAACGTGGGCGCGCAGACGCGCCGCACCGAAAACTCGCGCTGGCACGAGGAGGACGTGCTGGAGATCCACCCGCATGACGCCGAGGTGCGCGGCGTGAAGGATGGCGACTACGTGCGGCTCGCCTCGCGCTCGGGCGACACGAGCCTGCGCGCGCTGATCACCGACCGGGTCAGCCCGGGCGTGGTCTACACCACCTTCCACCACCCGACGACGCAGGCCAACGTCATCACCACCGACTTTTCGGACTGGGCCACCAACTGCCCGGAATACAAGGTGACGGCGGTGCAGGTCAGCCCGTCGAACGGCCCGTCGGAATGGCAGCAGGACTACGAGGCGCAGGCCGAGCAATCGCGCCGCATCCTGCCCGCGGCGGAATGAGCGAGGGGCTGCATCCCTATAGCCGGGTTGCGGCCCACGACACGGGCGCGGAGTCCGCGCCCGTGTCGCTGCCCGAGGAGACTCCGGTGGCGGTGGTCTACAACGGCTCGACCCAGGCGGTGATGATGACCACCCCTGCCGACATCGAGGATTTCGCGCGGGGCTTCACCATCACCGAAGGCTTCGCCGAGGCCCACGAGATCGGCGATGTCGAGATCGTCGGACAGGAAAACGGCATCGAAGCCGGATCTGGCTCCCCGAGGACAGGCAGGCCGCGCTCGACGCGCGCCGCCGCGCGCAGGTTGGCCCGGTGGGCTGCGGGCTGTGCGGCATCGACAGCCTCGCGCAGGCGGCGCGGGAGGTGCGCGCCGTGCCCGCCTCCGGCCTCGTGCTCGCCGCGTCCGAGATCGCCGCGGCGCTCGACGGCCTGCGCACGCGGCAGCCGCTGCACGACGAAACCCGCGCGGTCCACGCGGCGGGCTTCTACGTCCCCGGCCAAGGCATCGTTCTGGCGCGCGAGGATGTGGGCCGCCACAACGCCCTCGACAAGCTGGCGGGTGCCATGGCCGCGGCCGGGACCGATCCCGCTTCGGGCGCCATCGTCCTGACCTCCCGGCTGTCGCTGGAGATGGTCCAGAAGACCGCGATGATCGGCGCGCCGCTCATGCTGTCGGTCTCGCAGCCCACGGCCCATGCCGTGCGTCTCGCCGAGGAAGCCGGCATCGCGCTTGTCACCCACAACCGCCATGGCACCCGCATCTTTACCCATCACGCCCGTATCGGAGCCGCCCATGTCCTCTAGAACCACCGACCAGAAGCTCGTCTACATGGCGAACCAGATCGCCACCTTCTTCGAGAGCCAGGCCGAGGGCACACGCGCCGAGCGCGTGGCCGAACATCTGCGCTCGTTCTGGGAGCCACGTATGCGCGACCGGTTGTTCGCGATGCTTGATACCAACGAGGCGGACGCGCTCACCCCCCTCGCCCGCCGCGGTGCGGAGATCTGGCGCGAGTTCGGCAAGGCGGTTCCCGCCCATTCCGAAGAGGAGTGAGGGCGGCCCCGACGGGCGCCCGACCTCGCAACTTCAGTCCACGAATATTCACGGCGCCCGGCTCCGGCCGGGTGCGACATCGCGGACCGGTCGTCCGGTCAGCCGCCGCGTTTCGCGCGGTAGATGCCCTCGGGCAGGTTCAGCGCCGCCTGCAGCTCGCGCGCCTGATGCAGCGACAGCGTGATCCGCACCACCGCATCGCGGCGGGCATCGTATTGCTCGACCGTCACGCAATCCTCGAAGGCGCAGACGGTGACGTCTTCCTGAAGATGCGCGGCGCCTTCGTCGACGAGGGTGACGACCGTGGCGTCGAAATCGTGCTCGATGGTGAACATGGGCCCAGCCTAGGCGGCGCGCGAAGGCGGCGCAAGCCGCGAGCGGCGGCGCGATGCCGATCGCGTGAGAGACACGCCCGCAGGGCTGGTCGCGCCTCGGGGCGGCGGCTAGGATCGTGGTAATTCTTCACGACGAACCGGATATTGTTGCCGATGTTGTCTCGCCTTTCCTGTTTCGCCCTGGTCGCCGGCCTCGGGCTGTCGGCCTGTGCGCCGCCCGTTGTCGTGGCCTCGGGGCCGCAGCGCACCACCACCGTGACGCGCCCCGGCACCCCCGCCCCCACCAATGTCACCATTTCCAAGGGTCCGGGCCCGGTGGCCAACCCCGACGCCGCGCGAACGGCGGCGCGCAATTTCGTGCAGGTCGTGGAGCGGCTCGAACCTGTGGCCGAGCAGGTCTGCCGCGCCAACGCGCCGCAACTCGATTGCGATTTCCGCATTGTCGTCGACGACCGTCCCGGCCAGCCCGCCAACGCCTTTCAGACCCGCGACGCGCAGGGCCGTCCGCTTCTGGCCTTTACCGTGGCGCTTTTGAGTGAAGTGCAGAACGCCGACGAGCTGGCCTTCGTGCTGAGCCACGAGGCGGCGCATCACATCGCGGGCCATCTCGACCGCCAGAGCCGCAACGCCGCGATCGGCGCGACGGTGTTCGGACAGCTCGCCACCGGGCTGGGGGGCGGCAACGAAAGCGTGGTGCGCACCGCGCAGCAGCTCGGCGCCGGTTTCGGCGCGCGCAGCTACTCCAAGGATTTCGAACTCGAGGCCGACGCCCTCGGGGCGACCATCGCCCAGCGCGCGGGTTATGACGCGGTCAATGGCGCACAGTTCTTCCTGCGTATACCCGACCCCGGCGACCGGCTGCTCGGGACGCACCCGCCGAACGCGCAGCGCATGGACATCGTGCGCCAGACCGTCGCCCGGCTCTGACGCGAGGCGGGGGTGCTCAGCCGAGCACCCCCATCGCGATCGCGGCGAAGAAGCAGGCCGAGGCGGCGAGCACGAAACCATGCCAGATCGCGTTGGAAAAGCGCAGCCCTTCCCAGACGAAGAAGATCACGCCAGCCGAATAGAGCAGCCCGCCGATCACCACCAGCGCGGTCGAGGCCACGGGCAGCGTCATCGCCAGCGACCAGACCAGCGCGATGCTGAGCCAGCCCATCAGAAGATAAAGCGTCGGGCCGAGTCTGCCGGGGCTCTTCCAGAAGAATAGCTTGGCCACGGCCCCGCCCAGCGCGATGGCCCAGACCACCGCGAGGATCGCATAGGCGAAGGCCGAGCCGATCAGCACCACGAGCGGCGTGTAGGTGCCCGCGATCTTGAAATAGATCGCCGCGTGATCGATCCGGCGCAGCAACGGCCGCAGCCGGGTCCACGGTGTCATGTGATAGAATGCCGAGGCCGAAAAGGTCGCGATCAGCGCACCACCATAGATCGCCACGGCGACGGTCCGGTCGATGCGCGCCTCTTCGCTCCAAGCCGAGAGCGAGACCAGCAAGATGGCCCCGGCCAAGGCGAAGATCACGCCGAGGGCGTGGATCATGCCATCGGCGATGCGCTCGGAGCGTGCGTAAGCGGGATATTCTTCGTGTTGCGGTGTCATGCGTGGTTATCTAGCGCATGCCGCGTGCCGTGGGAGAGCGCATAGGTAGAGGACGTGGCGACAACGGCAACAAATGATCATGCCAAAGGATGCGGGCCCTCATTGGCATCCCCTTTCGCACAGGTCATATCTGCTTTTGCGAAGCCCGGGGGCGAGACATGCGACAACATTACGAGAGGCTGCGCATGCGCGCGGTCTGGTCCTGGCAGGGGCTCAGGCATATCTGGCGCACCGAAGGCAGCCTGCATCAGTGGATGTGGGCCAACATCGTCTCGGCCATCCTGATCTTCGTGCTGCCGGTTTCGGCGGGCGAACGCGGCATGATCCTGATGGGCGGCGTCATGGTGCTGGCCTTCGAATGTCTCAACACCGCGATCGAGCGTGTCGTCGACGACGTCTCGGAAGAACGCCGCGCTTTGGCCAAGCAGGCCAAGGATTCGGGCTCCGCAGCCGTCGCCGTCGCAGGCGCGGCCGTGGGGCTGGCCTGGATCTGCGTGCTGGGCGGGCTGGTGTTCTGATCGACGCGTCGCAACGGCTGACATGAGAAAGGCCGCATCCCTGAGGGATGCGGCCTTCTTTCTGTCGGTGCCTGCGCCGATCAGCTTTCGGGCGGCAGTACCCGCAGCCGCAGCTCGCGCAGCTGCTCGTTCGCGGGCTCGGACGGCGCGTTCATCATCAGGTCCTCGGCCCGCTGGTTCATCGGGAAGAGGATGACCTCGCGGATGTTGGCCTCGTCCGCGAGCAGCATCACGACCCGGTCGATCCCGGCGGCGCAGCCGCCATGCGGAGGCGCGCCGTACTGGAACGCGTTGACCATGCCGCCGAAGCGCTTCTTCACCTCGTCTTCGCCGTAGCCCGCCAGCTCGAACGCCTTGAACATGATCTCTGGCTTGTGGTTCCGGATCGCGCCCGAGATCAGCTCGTAGCCGTTGCAGGCGAGGTCGTACTGGTAGCCAAGTACTTCGAGCGGATCGCCCTGCAGCGCCTCCATCCCACCCTGCGGCATCGAGAACGGGTTGTGCGAAAAGTCGATGCGGCCCTCGTCGTCCTTTTCGTACATCGGGAAGTCGACGATCCAAGCAAAGGCGAAACGGTCGGTCTCGGTCAGGCCAAGCTCCTCGCCGATCGCGACGCGCGCCTTGCCGGCGACGCGCTCAAACCCCTCGGGCTTGCCACCAAGGAAGAAGGCCGCATCACCGACGCCCAAGCCGAGCTGCTGGCGGATCGCCTCGGTGCGCTCAGGCCCGATGTTCTTGGCGAGCGGGCCTGCCGCTTCCATGCCGCCCTCGGCCTCGCGCCAGAAGATGTAGCCCATCCCCGGAAGACCCTCCTTCTGGGCGAAGGCGTTCATCCGGTCGCAGAACTTGCGGCTGCCGCCCGTGGGTGCCGGGATGGCGCGGATCTGCGTGCCCTCCTGCTCCAGAAGCTTGGCGAAGATCGCGAAGCCCGAGCCTTTGAAATGCTCGGACACGTCCTGCATTCTGATCGGGTTGCGCAGGTCGGGCTTGTCGGTGCCGTACCAGAGCGCGGCGTCCTTGTAGGAGATCAGCGGCCATTCGGTGTCGACCTTCCGGCCGCCGCCGAACTCCTCGAAGATACCCTGCATCACCGGCTGGATCGTGTCGAACACGTCGCTCTGCTCGACAAAGCTCATCTCGAGATCGAGCTGGTAGAAATCGGTGGGCGAACGGTCGGCGCGCGGGTCCTCGTCGCGGAAACACGGCGCGATCTGGAAATACTTGTCGAAGCCCGACACCATCAGGAGCTGCTTGAACTGCTGCGGCGCCTGCGGCAGCGCGTAGAACTTGCCCGGATGCAGGCGCGACGGCACGAGAAAGTCGCGCGCGCCTCGGGCGAGGAGGCGGTGATGATCGGCGTCTGGTACTCGCGGAAGTTCTGGTCCCACATGCGCTGGCGGATCGAGCGGACCACGTCCGAGCGCAGCGTCATGTTGGCCTGCATCTGCTCGCGGCGCAGGTCGAGATAGCGGTACTTGAGACGCGTTTCCTCGGGGTATTCCTGATCGCCGAAAACCTGCAGCGGCAGCTCCTTCGACGCACCCAGCACCTCGACGCCGCGCACGAAGACCTCGATCTCGCCGGTGGGCAGCTTGGGGTTCACCAACTCGGGCGCGCGCGCCTTTACCTCGCCGTCGATGCGGATGCACCATTCCGAGCGCAGCTTTTCGACATCGGCGAAGGCGGCGCTGTCGGGATCGCACAGCACCTGCGTCATGCCGTAATGGTCACGCAGGTCGATGAACAGGATGCCGCCATGGTCACGGATCCGATGCACCCAGCCCGACAGCCGGACGGTATCGCCGACATTGTCAGAGGTCAGGGCGGCGCAGGTGTGGGTGCGGTAGGCGTGCATTCTTGGGTCCCTTTCGGCGGGTGTCGCGCCGATACACCGGGTTGGGGCCTTGATGTCAAGCAAGCCGAGAGGTCAGACCGCCACGAGACGCGCCTCGATCAGCCCCCGGAGCGAATTGCCCATGAACAGGCGTGCGCCATCGAGGTCGGCGGGCCGCAGCACCGCCTCGCGCCAGCCCTGTCCCAGAAGCTCGGCCCGAAGCACGCCGGGCAGCAGCCCCGAGGACAAGGCGGGCGTCAGCGTCTCGGTGAAGAGATTGGTGATCGTGCCCTCGCAGACCTCCCCCGCCCGGTTCAGGAACAGCCATTCGTCGATGCCTTCGGGCAGTGCGGCCCGCGCCCGGTCATAGAGCGCCCGGCGTGTCGTCTTATATCCCAGCCACGGATCACCGGCATCCAGCGGCTCGGGATGGATCGCCACGCGCCAGAGCGTCGGGTTCGGGGCCAGGGGACCGGTGGTCAGGTCGAGCGCGCCGTCGGAATCGAGCGTGAGCCGGCAGCGCTGCGGGGTCTCGGGGGCGAGATCGAGCAGGGCTTCGGCCCGGGCGCGATCGAAGGGATAGCCCAGCGCCAGCGCGGTGCGCTCCATCCTGTCGAGATGCGCGGCCAAGCGGCGCGGCCCCTCGCCCGGATGGGCGCCCAGCGTTTCGATGATCTTCGGCGGGGTGGCGTGGGGCATATGCGCGATCCGAGTATTTTCCAAGCGAAGTTGCCGGATCACGCCAGACTGCGCGCGAAGCGGGTTTTCCACAACGCCTCGTCCCATTCCGAGGCCGCCTCGCTGTCCCAGACGATGCCGCCGCCGACATTGAGCGTGGCGCGCCCGCCTTCGACCGTCAGCGTGCGGATTGCCACGTTGAACGAGGACCGCCCGTCGGGTGCCGCCCAGCCGATCGCGCCGCAATAGGCCCCGCGCGGCCATGGCTCCAACTCGCGGATGATCTCCATCGCGCGCAGCTTCGGCGCGCCGGTGATCGAGCCGCAGGGAAAGAGCGCTGCAAGGATCGCCGCGAGCCCCGCGCCGGGGGCGAGCCTCGCGGTCACATGGCTCACCATCTGGTGCACCGAGGCATAGGTCTCGACTTCGAACAATTTCGGCACCGCGACCGAGCCGGGCACGGCCACCCGGCTCAGATCGTTGCGCAGAAGATCGACGATCATCAGGTTTTCGGCGCGGTTCTTCTCATCCGAGACAAGGAACGCGCGGTGCGCCTCGTCCTCGGCCTCGGTCGCGCCGCGGGGCCGCGTGCCCTTCATGGGCCGCGTCTCGATGCCCCCTGCCCCGTCGGTGGCAAAGAACAATTCCGGCGAACGCGAGATCAGTGCGGGCAGACCGTCCTGCTCGACCATCGCACCATGCGCCACGGGCTGGCCCCGCGACAGCGCGGCAAAGAGTGCCTCTGCGCCGCCCGAGCATTCGGCGTCGAGCGGGAATGTCAGGTTCGCCTGATAGATGTCGCCCGCGCCGATATAGCCGCGTACCTGCTCCAGCGCCGCGCGGTGATCCTGCGGCGTCCATCGCGGCTCGAACGCACCCAACTGCGCGGGCCCCGCCTCTGGCGTCCAGTCGCCGGGGCCCTCCTCGAACACGCCGAAGCGCAACAGCGGCAGGCGGCGATCGGGCGGCATCAGGGCGCGCAGCCGCCGCTCCAGCGCATAGCCCAACTCATAGCTCGCATAGCCCGCGATCCAGGCGCCTTCGGCCCGCGCCGCCTCGATCGCGGCGAGCGCGAGGGGCACGCCTTCGGGCCGCCACGCCTCGATCAGGCGCCGGGGCCGCGAAAATATGGCGCCCCGTCCTTCGGGGCCCTTGTCGAAGCCGATCCGCATGTTCGCCCACATTCTTTTGCGCCTCCCCGATACATCGCCGGGCGGTCAGGCAACAGAGGGCGGTGCGATTGCCTTCCTAGCGGGACCGCGGGGCCTTGCGCTGAGATCGCCCATGTCTATAACCGCGACGATTTGCGCGGCCCCCCTCCCCTGAGGCGGCGCGAGAAACACGAGGGTCCCATGCCGAAAAGAACCGATATCCGCTCGATCATGATCATCGGCGCGGGGCCGATCGTCATCGGCCAGGCCTGCGAGTTCGATTACTCGGGCGCGCAAGCCTGCAAGGCGCTGCGCGAGGAAGGCTACCGGGTCATCCTCGTGAACTCCAACCCCGCAACGATCATGACCGACCCCGGTCTCGCCGATGCCACCTATATCGAGCCGATCACACCCGAGGTCGTCGCCAAGATCATCGAAAAGGAGCGCCCCGACGCGCTTTTGCCGACCATGGGCGGGCAGACCGGTCTCAACACCTCGCTGGCGCTCGCCGACATGGGCGTGCTCGAGAAGTTCGGCGTCGAGATGATCGGTGCCAAGCGCGAGGCCATCGAGATGGCCGAGGACCGCAAGTTGTTCCGCGAGGCGATGGACCGGATCGGACTCGAGAACCCCAAGGCCACGATCGTCACCGCGCCCAAGATGGCCAATGGCAAGCGCGACCTGAACGCGGGCGTCAGCCTCGCCATCGAGGCGCTCGAGGAGATCGGCCTGCCAGCGATCATCCGCCCCGCCTTCACGCTGGGCGGAACGGGCGGCGGCATCGCCTACAACCGCGCCGAATACGAGCATTACTGCCGCACCGGCATGGACGCCTCGCCCGTGGGCCAGATCCTCGTGGATGAGAGCCTGCTCGGCTGGAAGGAATACGAGATGGAAGTCGTGCGCGACCGCGCCGACAATGCCATCATCGTCTGCGCCATCGAGAACGTCGATCCGATGGGCGTGCATACCGGCGATTCGATCACCGTGGCCCCGGCGTTGACGCTCACCGACCGCGAATACCAGCACATGCGCAACGGATCGATCGCCGTGCTGCGCGAGATCGGCGTCGAGACCGGCGGGTCGAACGTGCAATGGGCGGTGAACCCCGATGACGGCCGCATGGTGGTGATCGAGATGAACCCGCGCGTGTCGCGCTCCTCGGCACTGGCCTCCAAGGCCACCGGTTTTCCGATCGCCAAGATCGCGGCCAAGCTCGCCGTGGGCTACACGCTCGACGAACTCGACAACGACATCACCAAAGTGACGCCCGCGAGCTTCGAGCCGACCATCGATTACGTCGTCACCAAGATCCCGCGCTTCGCCTTCGAGAAGTTCCCCGGCTCCGAGCCGCATCTCACCACCGCGATGAAATCGGTGGGCGAGGCGATGGCCATCGGCCGGACCTTCCACGAATCCTTCCAGAAGGCGCTGGCCTCGATGGAGACCGGTCTCACCGGTTTCGACGAGATCGAGATCGCCGGCGCGCCGGACCGCGCGGCGATCACCAAGGCGCTGTCGAAGACCACCCCCGACCGGATCCGCGTCATCGCGCAGGCGATGCGCGAGGGTCTGTCGAATGACGAGATTCAGGCGGTGACCAAGTTCGACCCGTGGTTCCTCGACCGGATCCGCGAGATCGTCGACACCGAGAACGACGTGCGCAAGACCGGCCTGCCCACCACCGAGGAGGGGCTGCGCCACCTCAAGATGATGGGTTTCACCGACGCGCGCCTTGCCACGCTGACGGGCCGCGACGAGGACGACATCCGCCGCGCGCGTCGCAGCCTCGGCGTCACGGCGGTGTTCAAGCGGATCGACACCTGCGCCGCCGAGTTCGAGGCGCAGACGCCCTACATGTATTCGACCTACGAGCATCCCGTGATGGGCGAGGTCGAAGACGAGGCGCGGCCCTCGGACCGCAAGAAGGTCGTGATCCTGGGCGGCGGTCCGAACCGGATCGGCCAAGGCATCGAGTTCGACTATTGCTGCTGTCATGCCTGCTTTGCGCTGACCGATGCGGGCTATGAGACCATAATGGTCAACTGCAACCCCGAGACGGTCTCGACCGATTACGACACTTCGGACCGGCTCTATTTCGAGCCGCTCACCTTCGAGCACGTGATGGAGATCCTGCGCGTCGAGCAGGAGAACGGCACGCTGCACGGTGTGATCGTGCAGTTCGGCGGCCAGACCCCGCTCAAGCTGGCGCGCGCGCTCGAGGCCGAAGGCATCCCGATCCTCGGCACCACGCCCGACGCGATCGACCTCGCCGAGGACCGCGAGCGGTTCCAGGATCTCGTGAACCGTCTCGGCCTCAAACAGCCGGTGAACGGCATCGCCTCGACCGACCAGCAGGCGATCGACATCGCCGACGATATCGGCTTCCCGCTGGTGATCCGCCCCTCCTACGTGCTGGGCGGCCGGGCCATGGAGATCGTCCGCGACATGGACCATCTCAAGCGCTATATCCGCAACGCCGTCATCGTCTCGGGCGACAGCCCGGTGCTGCTCGACAGCTACCTCTCGGGCGCGACCGAGGTGGACGTGGACGCGCTCTGCGACGGCGAGAAGGTCCATGTCGCGGGGATCATGCAGCACATCGAGGAGGCCGGCGTGCATTCGGGCGACAGTGCGTGCTGCCTGCCGCCGCACTCGCTCAGCTCCGAGATCCAGGCCGAGATCCGGCGCCAGACCGAGGCGCTGGCATTGGCGCTCGGCGTGGTCGGGCTGATGAACGTGCAGTTCGCGGTCAAGGATGACGAGGTCTACCTGATCGAGGTCAACCCGCGTGCCTCGCGCACCGTGCCCTTCGTCGCCAAGGCAACCGACAGCGCCATCGCGAGCATCGCCGCGCGCCTCATGGCGGGCGAAAAGCTGTCGGCCTTCCCGTTCCGCCCGGCCTACGAGAACGTCGATTACGACAGCGACCTGCCCTATGCCGACCCGATGACGCTGGCGGACCCCAACATGCCGTGGTTCTCGGTCAAGGAGGCGGTGCTGCCCTTCGCCCGCTTCCCCGGCGTCGACACCATCCTCGGGCCGGAGATGCGCTCCACCGGCGAGGTGATGGGCTGGGACCGCAGCTTTGCTCTGGCCTTCCTCAAGGCGCAGATGGGCGCGGGCTCGGATCTGCCGCGCGAGGGCCGCGTGTTCCTGTCGATCCGCGACGGCGACAAGACCGCCGACATGGCCGAGGCCGCGCGCATCGTCACCTCTCTGGGCCTCACCATCCTCGCCACGCGCGGCACGCTGGGCTGGCTCAAGGAGAACGGCGTCGAGGCGGAACTGGTCAACAAGCTCTACGAGGGCGGGCTCACCATCGTCGACCGGCTCAAGGACGGGCACGTGGCGCTGGTGATGAACACCACCGAGGGCGCGCAGGCGATCGAGGACAGCCGCGACATCCGCTCGGCGGCGCTGCATGCCAAAATCCCCTACTTCACCACCGCTGCGGCGGCACAGGCCGCGGCGCAGGCGATGAAGGCCCGCGTCGAGGGCGAGGTCGGCGTGCGTTCGCTGCAGGCGTGACGTCAGCCGGAACGGCCTAAGGCACCATGCGTTTCTCCCTCACCAACCAGAAGGGAGAGACGCATGGACACCCCCCTCGAGATCGCCTTCCACAACATGGACAGCTCCGACGGGCTTGAGGCCAAGATCCGCGAACGGGCCGACAAGCTCGAGCGTTTTCACAGCCATATCACCAGCTGCCACGTCGTGGTCGAGGTGCCCAACCGCAGTCAGGCGGGGGCCAAGGGATACCACGTGCGCATCGAGTGCCGCGTGCCGGGCAAGGAACTCGTGGTGAGCCACGATCCCGGAAAAGGCGACAAGCATGACCCTTACCTCGCGGTCCGCGACGCCTTCTATGCGATGGAACGGCAGCTCGAACACGCCGCCCAGAAGGTGCAGGGCGAAGTGAAGAGCCACGAGGGTCCGCCGCAGGGCCGGGTGCGCCAGCTTTTCACGGAATACGGCTTCATCGAGACGCTCGACGGCCGCGACATCTGGTTCCACAAGGCGAGCGTGGCCGAGAACGGCTTCGAGAAGCTCGAGGAGGACACGCCGGTCGAGCTCTCCATCGTCGATGACGGGCCCAACGGCATGGGGCCGCAGGCAACGAGCGTGCGCCCGATCGGCCGGATGCGGATCGAGGGCGAGGTGCCGTCGCGCGTCTGACGCACGGGCCCCGGAAATAACCATCCAGCCGGGAGCGGCGCGTTGTCACGACGCGCCGCTCTCTGTATCTGACCGGCCCATGGCCAAGCTCTATTTCAACTACTCGACGATGAACGCCGGCAAGTCGACGGTGCTGCTGCAGGCGGCGCATAATTACGACGAGCGCGGGATGCGGACCTACCTGCTCACTGCCAAGTTCGACAACCGCGCCGGCGAAGGCTTCATCAAGAGCCGGATCGGCATCGGCAGTCCGGCCGACACCTTCGACACGGATGACGACCTCTTCGACAAGATCGAGCGACGGCTGGAGACGCCCTGCGCCTGCGTCTTCATCGACGAGGCGCAGTTCCTGTCGCCCCGGCAGGTCTGGCAGCTTGCCCGCGCGGTGGACGATCTGAACGTGCCGGTGATGTGCTACGGGCTGCGCGTCGATTTCCTCGGGGAGCTGTTTCCCGGCTCGGCCACGCTTCTGGCGCTGGCTGACGAAATGCGCGAGGTGCGCACGATCTGCCATTGCGGGCGCAAGGCGACGATGGTGGTGCGCAAGGATGCCCAAGGTCGGGTCGCCACGGGCGGCGATCAGGTCGAGATCGGCGGCAACGACCGCTATGTCTCGCTCTGCCGACGGCATTTCCGCGAGGCGATCGGCGACCGCCCCGCGTGAGGATCAGTTGACGAGCTGTGGCGGCGTCTCGCCACCGACCCAAGCGATCGCGTTGTCGAGCGCCATCCGCCCCATCGCCTCCCGCACCTCGAGTGCCGCGGTGCCCAAGTGCGGCAACAGCACGACGTTCTCCAGCTCGCGCAGGCTTTGGGGCACCTCGGGCTCGTTCTCGTAGACATCGAGCCCGGCGCCGCCGATCCGGCGCTCTCGCAGCGCCTCGATCAGCGCCTGCTCGTCGACCACGTCGCCGCGCGCGATGTTGACGAGGATTGCGCCGGGCTTCATCGCGGCGATCATTTCGGCCGAGATCATGTGCCGCGTCTCGGGCGTCGCGGGCACTGTGACAATGATGAAATCCGACGAGGACATCAGCTCCTCGAGATCGCCGACCTGAAGCGCCGGAAGGGGCACGGATTTGGACGACCGGTTGTGGAACAGCACCTGCATGTTGAAGCCCAGCGCGCAGCGCGTCGCCACCGCCTGCCCGATCCGGCCCATGCCGACGATGCCCACGGTCTTGCCGGTGACATGGGCGCCCAGCATCTGCGTCGGAGCCCAGCCGGACCACTTTCCTGCGCGCACCAGCCGCTCACCCTCGCCCGCGCGGCGCGCGGCGGCCAGAAGCAACGTCATGCCGATATCGGCAGTGGCGTCGGTCACCGCGTCGGGCGTGTTCGATACCGCGACACCGGCGGTGCGCGCGGCCTTCGCGTCGATGTGGTTGTAGCCCACCCCGAAATTGGCGAGCATGTCGCAGCGGATCTCGCCCGCCTGTTCGAAGGCCCGGGCCGTGAAGCGGTCGCCCAGCGTGCACAGGATCGCGTCGTAATCGCCCAAGGCCTGCGCCGCCTCGGCCTCGGTCAGGCCGCGATCCGCGTCGCGGAAGGTGGCGTCGAAGGCGTCGGCGCAGGCGTCGAGCACGGATTGCGGCAAGGGCCG
This sequence comes from Limimaricola cinnabarinus LL-001, assembly GCF_000466965.1. Taxonomy (GTDB): domain Bacteria; phylum Pseudomonadota; class Alphaproteobacteria; order Rhodobacterales; family Rhodobacteraceae; genus Limimaricola; species Limimaricola cinnabarinus. The sequence continues at coordinate 14,376 of NZ_BATB01000044.1, read as the reverse complement.
CGTGACGAGAAGGGTCTTCTTGCTCATGACAGCCGCCCTCCGAGCGGCACGGGCTGGTCGGGGCCGATCAGCACGATCGCGCCATCCGCGTCGGGCAGGCCGAGGACAAGCACTTCGGAGACGAACTTGCCGATCTGGCGTGGCGGAAAGTTCACCACCGCCAGCACCTGCCGGCCTTCGAGGGTTGCGGGGTCGTAATGCGTGGTGATCTGCGCCGAGGATCGCTTTTCGCCGATCTCGCCGCCGAAATCGATCCAGAGCTTAATCGCGGGCTTTCTCGCCTCGGGGTAAGGCTCCGCGCGGGTCACGAGGCCCGCGCGGATGTCGACCTTGGCGAAATCGTCAAAGACGATCTCAGGGGATCGCGCCTCACCCATTCGCAAGCTCGCGAGAGCGGTCGGCGGCGGCCTTGAGCGCCCGGCTCAGAAGCACCGGAAAGCCGTCGGTCTCGTTCATCAGCACGTCGAGAGCGGCCTGCGTGGTGCCATTGGGCGAGGTCACATTCTCGCGCAGCTTGCCCGGATGCTCGTCCGAGCCATCCGCCAAGGCGCCCGCGCCCGCCACCGTGGCCGAGGCCAGCTGCAGCGCCAGCTCCGGGCTGAGCCCCTGCTCCTCGCCCGCCTTGGCCATCGTCTCGATCAGGTGGAACACATAGGCCGGGCCCGAGCCGGACACCGCCGTCACGCCGTCCATCTGGTCCTCGCTGTCGAGCCGGACCACCTGCCCCACCGCCTTGAGAAGTTCCTCGGCGAGATCAATCTGTTCGGCCGTCGCATGCTCGTTGCCGATGATCGCGGTGATGCCGCGGCCGATGGCCGACGGCGTGTTTGGCATGGCGCGCACGATGGGGGTCTTTTCCCCCAGCGCCTGCTCGAACTTGGCGATCGGCGTGCCGGCGGCGACCGACACGAAGAGCGTCGTGCCGTTGCCCTTGGCCTGCATCGTGGGCAGCGCGTCGCCCATCATCTGCGGCTTGACCGCGACCAGCACGATCGCCGGGTCCTCGGGCAGGTCCTCGTTCAGGCGCACGCCCTGCTTTTGCAGCCACTCCGACGGTTTGGGGTCGAGCACGGTGACCGACTGCTTGGGCAGTCCGCCATCGAGCCAGCCCGCCAGCATCGCCGAACCCATCTTGCCGCAGCCAAGGAGCACGAGGCCCCGGCGCGCAACTTCATCCATCTGCATGGCGCAACCTCCTTTGAGTTTGCGCGGGAGGCTAGGCGCGCGGAGCGCAAGCTGCAAGCAGATGACCCGATGCCTGGGCTTCGCAGGGTGGCCCAAGCATCATCGAGGTCGGGGCATCGGTGTTTGAGGATCGAGGCCGATCAGCGGCGGCGCAGGCGGATCACCACGTCGACCTTGGCGATCTCCGCCCCTTCGGGGGCTGAAGGCAGGCGCGAGATTTCGAGCTGGTCGGCGGGCGCATCCGAAAGCCGCGCCTCCTCCTCCCAGAAGAAATGCGGGTGATCCGTCATGTCAGTGTCGAAATAGCTCTTGGAGCCGTCCACCGTGATCTCGCGCATCAGGCCCGCCGCGCAGAAGGCCGACAATGTGTTGTAAACCGTGGCGAGCGAGACCTTGTGCCCCGATTGCGACGCCGCCTCGAACAGGCTCTCGGCGGTGACGTGGCGGTCCTGCCCATCGCCTACCAGAAGCGTGGCGAGCGCCAGCCGCTGGCGCGTCGGGCGCAGCCCGGCGGTGGCCAGCCAATCGGCGCCGCGGCGGGCGCGAGGATGGGGGTTGTGCGTCATGACCCGACAGATATGCCCTTTATCGGACGCGATTTCAATGTTGCACGACATCGTGCCGGACCGCGCCGCTCTTGCCCTATCGCGCGGCACGGTGCTAGAGCCTTGGGGCAGACAAACATGCTAAAACCGACGGGGCCACATGTCAGAATATCCGACCCAGTTCGACAAGGACGCGCTGCTCAAATGCGCGCGCGGTGAACTGTTCGGCGAAGGCAACGCCCAGCTTCCGGCGCCGCCGATGCTGATGATGGATCGCATCACCGACATCTCGGGCGACCGGGGCGAGCATGGCAAGGGCCATGTCGTGGCCGAGTTCGATATCACGCCGGATCTGTGGTTCTTCGAGTGCCACTTTCCCGGCAACCCGATCATGCCCGGCTGCCTCGGGCTCGACGGGTTGTGGCAGCTCACCGGGTTCAACCTCGGCTGGCGCGGCTGGAAAGGACGCGGCTACGCGCTCGGCGTCGGCGAGGTGAAGCTCACCGGCATGGTGCGCCCCGATCGCAAGAAGCTCACCTATTACGTGGATTTCACCAAGGCGGTGCAGACCCGCCGCCTGACCATGGGCGTCGCCGACGGCCGGGTCGAGGCCGACGGTGAAACCATCTATCTCGTCAAGGACATGAAGGTCGCTCTCTCCGAGAGCTGAACCCGTCAAGGAAGGAGACGCCATGCGTCGCGTCGTCGTCACCGGTCTCGGGGTCGTCTCGCCCATCGGCAATTCGGCCGAGGAAGTGGACGCCGCGCTGCGCGCGGGCCGCTCGGGCATCGAGGCCTCGGAGGAAATGTCCGAATACGGCTTTCGCAGCCGTGTCGCCGGCACGCTGAAGATCGATCTCAAGGAAGAGATCGACAAGCGGACCCTGCGCTTCATGGGGCCGGGGGCGGGCTATGCCTATCTCTCGATGCGCCAGGCCATCAAGGATGCCGGGCTCGAGGAGAGCGAGATCTCGAACGAGCGCACCGGCCTGATCGCGGGCTCGGGCGGTCCTTCGACTTCGAACCTCTTCGCCGCGCACCAGACCGTGCTCAAGACCGGCTCGCCAAAGCGCATCGGCCCGCTCATGGTGCCGCGCGGCATGTCGTCCACGGTCTCGGCAAACCTCTCGACCGCCTACGCGATCAAGGGCATCAACTACTCGATCACCTCGGCCTGCTCGACTTCGCTGCACTGCATCGGCGCGGCTGCCGAGCAGATCATGATGGGCAAGCAGGATGTGATGTTCGCCGGTGGCGGCGAGGAACTCGACTGGACCCTGTCGTGCCTGTTCGACGCGATGGGCGCGATGTCCTCCAAGTTCAACGACACGCCCCAGAAGGCCAGCCGGGCCTTCGACCGTGACCGTGACGGCTTTGTCATCGCCGGTGGTGGCGGCATGGTGGTGCTCGAGGATCTGGAGCACGCGAAGGCCCGGGGCGCCAAGATCTACGCCGAAGTCACCGGCTTTGCCGCAACCTCGGACGGGCACGACATGGTGGCGCCCTCGGGCGAAGGCGGCGAGCGGGCGATGCGCATCGCGCTCTCCACCCTGCCCGAAGGCCGCCGCGTCGGCTACATCAACGCGCATGGCACCTCGACGCCGGTGGGCGACGTGGGCGAGGTCGAGGCGGTCCGCCGCGTCTTCGGCGAGGGCAACACCCCGCCCATTTCCTCGACCAAGTCGATGACCGGCCACAGCCAGGGCGCGACCGGCGCACAGGAGGCGATCTACTGCCTGCTGATGCTCAAGGGCGACTACATCGCGCCGTCGATCAACGTCGAGAACCTCGCCGAGGGGATCAACGAGGGCGAGATCGCGACCGAGCTGCGCGAGAATGCCGGACTCGACACGGTGATGACCAACAGCTTCGGTTTCGGCGGCACCAACGGCTCGATGCTGCTGTCCCGCTTCAACGACTGACGATTTTGAACGGAGTGAGCCGATGATCTCGATGGTGGGCAAGCGCGGCCTTGTGATGGGCGTGGCGAACGACCGCTCGATCGCCTGGGGCATCGCCAAGGCGCTGCATGGCGCAGGTGCCGAGCTGGCTTTCTCCTACCAAGGAGAGACCTTCGGGCGGCGCGTCGCGCCGCTCGTGGCGCAGGTGAACTCGGACTTCCTGCTCGATGTGGACGTCACCGACGACGCCTCGCTCGACGCGGCGTTCAAGAAGATCGAGGAGCGCTGGGGTCGGCTCGACTTCGTGATCCACGCCATCGCCTATTCCAACAAGGACGAGCTGGCGGGCCGGTTCATCAACACCAGCCGCGAAAACTTCCGCAACTCGCTCACCATCTCCTGCTACTCACTGATCGACATCGCGCGCCGGGCGCATCCGCTGATGAGCGCCGGTGGCTCGATCATCACCCTGACCTATCAGGCTCGAACAAGGTGACGCCGTTCTACAACGTGATGGGCGTGGCCAAGGCGGCGCTGGAATCCTCCGTGCGCTACCTCGCCAACGATCTCGGCCCCGAGGGCATCCGCGTCAACGCGGTCTCGCCGGGGCCCATGAAGACGCTGGCGGGGGCCGCCATCGGCGGCGCGCGCAAGACCTTCAAGCACACCGACGCCAACGCGCCGATGCGGTCCAACGCGACGCTCGAGGCGGTGGGCGGCACCGCGCTCTATCTCTGCTCGGACGCCGCGGCCTGCACCACCGGCGAGATCATCCATGTCGATGGCGGCTACCACGTGCTCGGCATGCCGCAGAGCGAGAATCTCTGAAAGCTTGCGCGACGGGTATAGGCTCGTGACAGGTCACCCTGTCGCGAGCCCTTCCATGTCACATATCGTCTACGTCAACCTGCCGGTGGCGGACGCCGCCCGCGCCCGTGCCTTCTACGAGGGGCTGGGCTTTTCGACGGTGGAGCAGTTCACCGGCGAGCACACGACCTGCATCCGCTTGACCGAGGGCGCCTGCCTGATGCTGCTCGACCGCGAGACCTACGCCGGTTTCGCCCCCGGCCCCGTCGCCGATCCGCGCGAGAGCACCGGGGTACTCGTCGCGATCCCGCGCGCCAGCCACGAAGCGGTCGACGCCATCGTCGAGGCGGCGGTGGCGCATGGCGGCAGCGACACCGGTCGCAAGCAGGAATATGGCGACGTCATGTATGGCCGCTGTTTCCGCGATCCTGACGGCAACACCTTCGAGCCGGGCTGGATGGACACCGAGAAGATGCGGGCGGCAATGGCGGCGCAGAAGGGCTGAAACCCGACCCCTCGCCAACCGTCCCGCCGGCATGGCGCGACCGGCCGTACCGGGCGTCGACATGAAAAGGCCCCGGCAACGTGTGTCGCCGGGGCCTTTCGTATTCGATCATCCGGGATCAGGCCGGATCGACGCCGACCAACTCGACGTTGAAGGTCAGATCCTGACCGGCCAGCGGGTGGTTCGCGTCGAGCACGACCTGCTCCTCGGTCGCTTCCATCACCGTCACCGGCACGACCTGGCCCTGCGGGGTCTGCATCTGCAGGCGGGTGCCCGGATCGACCGGAATGTCGTCCGGGATCGAATCGCGCGGCACGGCCTGACGCGCGTTCGGGTCGGGCTGGCCATAGGCGTTGTCGCAAGCGACCTCGACGGTCTTCTTCTCGCCGATTTCCATGCCGGGCATGGCGCTGTCGAGACCGGGGATGATCTGGCCCGAACCGACCTGGAACTCGAGCGGTTCGCGGCCTTCGCTCGAATCGAAGGTCTGGCCGTCATTCAGAGTGCCGGTGTAGTGAATGCGTACGGTGTCGCCCTGCTTGACTTGCGTCATAAGCCTCTCCTTGAACTGGGGATCTTGGGGTGAATGGCTGGAGGCCGCAACTGCGGGTGCTCCTCGTCGGTCCCCCCCAAGGTAGGAAGACTGAGCCCGGTTCGCAACCCGATCGCCCCGAGAAGCCTTTTACCCGGAGGCGAGGCATGCCAGCCTCGTCACCACAGGGGGGATTACATGACCATCAGCACAATCGTCTTCGACGCCTATGGCACGATCTTCGACGTGGCCGGCGCCGCCCGCATCGCCAGCGCCGAGCCGGGCGGCGAGGCTCTGGCCGAAAGCTGGGAGCAGGTCTCGCGCGACTGGCGCACCAAGCAGCTCGAATACACATGGCTGCGCAGCATCGCCGGGCATCACATCGATTTCGGCCATGTCACCGCCGACGCGCTGACATGGACGCTGGAAAAGGCGGGGCTGTCGGACCCGGACCTCCGCGCCCGGCTGCTGGCGCTCTATGACACCCTGCCCGCCTATCCCGAGGCGCGCGAGGTGCTGGCCGATCTCAAGGCCAAGGGTCGCAACGTCGCGATCCTGTCGAACGGCGCGCCCGAGATGCTCGACCGTGCGGTCGAGAGCGCCGGCATCGGCGGCAGCCTCGACGCGGTGCTCTCGGCCGAGGCGGCCGGGGTCTACAAGCCAGACGCGCGGGTCTACGATCTCGTGGGCCAGCGTTTCGGTTGCGAGAAAAACGAGGTGCTCTTCGTCAGTTCCAACTTCTGGGACATCGCCGGGGCGACGGGCTACGGCTTCATCACCGCTTGGGTGAACCGCCATGACGAGCCACGCGACAGGCTCTGGTCGCGCCCGACCCATGTGCTGCCCAACCTGACCCATATCGCGGAATTCGCCTGATGCCGGAGTTCCGGGCCGAGGACGGCGTTTGGCTGCACTATCTCGACGAGGGCGAGGGCCTGCCGCTCCTGTGCCTGCCCGGCCTGTCGCGCGACGGGGCCGATTTCGACCACGTGGCGCCGCATCTGCCGGGGCTCCGGCTGATCCGGCCCGATTACCGCGGGCGCGGCCTCTCCGACTGGGCCGATCCGGCCAGCTACACGGTGCGGCAGGAGGCGCGCGACGTGCTGGCGCTGATGGCGCATCTGGGGCTGGCGCGCGCGGCGATCCTTGGCACCTCGCGCGGCGGGCTCATTGCCATGGCGCTTGCCGCGACCGTGAAGGAGCGGCTGATCGGGGTGGCGCTCAACGACATCGGCCCCGAGATCGCGCCCGCGGGCCTTGAGACGATCAAGGGGTATCTCGGCCTGCCGCCCGCGCAGGCGACATGGGAAGAGGCCGCGCAGTTTCGCGCCCGGACATGGACCGGCTTTGAGGAGGTGCCGCAGGCGCGCTGGCTCGCCGAGGTCCGGGCGCACTACGATCAGACGCCCCAAGGGCTGACGCTGCGCTACGACCCGGCGCTGCGCGATGCGGTGCTGGGCGGCGCGGTGCAGCCCGCGCCCGATCTCTGGCCGCTGTTCGAAGCGCTCTCGCCGCTGCCCGTGGCGCTGATCCGGGGTGCCAATTCGGAGCTTCTGACCGCAAAGACGGCCGAAAAGATGCGCCGTCGCAACCCGGGGATGATCTTTGCCGAGGTGCCGGGGCGCGGCCATGTCCCCTTTCTTGACGAGCCGGAGGCGCTCGCGGCATTGAACGACTGGCTGGCGCGCTGCCGGCCCTTCGAGGGAGACAGGGCTTGAGCGATATCGACATGATCCGCGCCGCGCGCGACCGCATCGGCAACAACCTGCGGCGCACGCCGCTCCTGTCGGCGCCCGCGCTCGACGAGATCGCCGGACGGCGCGTCCTGCTCAAGGCCGAATGCCTGCAGATCACCGGCTCGTTCAAGGCGAGGGGCGGCTGGTCGGCGGTCTCGGCCATCGTGCCGCAGATCCGCGCGCGCGGCGTCATCGCCTTCTCCTCGGGCAACCATGCGCAGGGCGTGGCCCATGCCGCGCGCGAACACGGCGTCCCGGCGGTGATCCTGATGCCGAAGGACGCGCCTCGCGCCAAGATCGACAACACGAGGGCACTCGGGGCCGAGGTGGTGCTCTTCGACCGGGAACGCGACGACCGCGACGCCCTAGGTGCGGAGTTGGCCGAGCGCGCGGGCTGACGTTGATTAAGCCCTTCGACGACGCATTGGTCATCGCGGGTCAGGGCACGCTGGGGCTGGAGCTTGCCGAACAGGCAGCGCGAGCGGGCGTGACCGAGGCCGATGTGCTGGTCTGCTGCGGCGGCGGCGGGCTGACCTCGGGCGTGGCGCTGGCGCTCGAGGCCGATGCGCCGGGATTGCGGGTGCGCACTGCCGAGCCCGAAAGTTTCGACGACGTGGCGCGCAGCATTGCGGCTGGAGAGATCCGTCGCAACGACCGCCTCGGCGGCTCGATCTGCGATGCCATCGTCACGCCGCAGCCGGGCAATCTCACCTTCCCGATTCTGAACCGCCTTTGCGGCCCCGGCCTTGCGGTGACCGAGGAAGAGGTGCTGCGCGCCATGGCGCTGGCGTTCCGGCACCTGCGGTGGTGATCGAGCCGGGCGGTGCGGTGGCGCTCGCCGCGGCACTGTTCCGGCCGCGGGACATCGTCGGCGACGCGGTGATCGTCGTCGCCACCGGCGGCAATGTCGATGGCGCGCTCTACGCGCGCGCGTTGCAGACGCTCGAGGCGCCGGGGACCGCGGCATGATCGTCGAGGCGCGCGACGGCTGCCGTCTCTCCACCCGGATCGAGGGGCCGGATCACGCGCCCGCTTTGGTGCTGGCGCATGGCCTCGGCATGGACATGACGCTGTGGGACGAGGTGCTGCCGCTGCTGCCCGGCGACATCCGGGTGCTGCGCTATGATCTGCGCGGCCACGGCGGTTCAGACGTGCCCGACGCGCCCTATACCATGGGTCAAATGGTCTCGGACGCCGAGGCGGTGATCGAGGCGCATGGGCTGACGGACACGGTCTTTGCGGGGCTATCGCTCGGCGGCATGGTGGCGCAAGGCTGGCGATCAAGCGGCTCGATCTCGTGCGGGGCCTCGTGCTGTCGAACACCGCGGCCAAGATCGGCACGCCGAAGATCTGGGAGGAGCGGATCGCCGCGATCCGCCGCAGCGGTCTCGCCGCGCAGTCCGAGACGGTGCTCGACCGTTGGCTCGGGCGCGACGCACGCCACGGGGCCGTGGCCGCAAGGGCACGGCGGGTGCTGGGGGCGATGTCGGTCGAGGGTTACATCGGCGGATGCGCCGCCGTGTCGGGCACCGATTTCTGGACGCCGACCTCTGGCTGCGCCTGCCGGTGCTGGGGCTCGCGGGGTCCGAGGACCGTTCGGTGCCTGCCGATCTCGCGCGAGAAACGGTCGATCTGATCCCCGGCGCGCGGTTCGAGATCATCCGCCGCGCCGGACATCTGCCACCCGTGGAGCGTCCCGGTGACTGGGCCGACCATGTGACGCGATTCCTACGCGCCACAGGCCATGCGGGCGCGGCCCAAGCCGCGCCCTGAGGTCTCAGGGCCCCGGCACTATGTCGAACAGGCTACGCGAGCCGAAGCTGGTGCCGGAGTTGGGGCCAAAATTGATCTCGGCACCGATGGCGAGGTAGGTCTCGTCCCCTGTGAAGGCACCCTCCTCGGCGTCGATGCGCCCCAGCTCGCCCCACAGCCGCGGGCCACCGTCGATCTGGTAGCCGCCACCCAGCGCCGCGCGCAGAAGCTCGGCGTCGCCCTCGCCATCGGCAAGGCCGAGATCGCCCATCGCGAAAATCTGCGGGGTGATGTCGTATTGCGCCGAGATCCCGGCGAGGTTGATCCGGCCCAGATCGCCGTCATGCCGCGCGAGATAGCCCTCCGCACGAAGGCCGTAGATCTCGCCCGAGGCCTCGACGCCGAAGATCTCGGCATCGCCATCCTCATAACCGTCGCGGCCGATGAAGGCGCCGAGATTGGCGTCGCCAAAGGCCAAAAGAGGGCCAAAGTCGTAAAGCGCGTGCAGCGTCACGTTGCTGCCATCCGCGCCAAAGCCCGAAAAGCCGTAGGAGGCGAGGTTGATCTCGGTGCCAAAGCCGAGCCCGAGGTCGAATTGCAACCCGCCCGAATAGGTCGTGTAGCCGACATCGCCTTCCTCGAAGAAGGCCGACGTCTCGATCGCGAGGGTGCCCCCCGCGAAACCCTGCGCCTGAGCGCCACCCGCAAGGGTCAGGCCAACCCCCATCAGCGCCGCTGTTTTGAATGCTTGCTTGATCATCTACTCTGTCCTCGTGGGGTTGGTCTTGATGCCGCGTCCGGGCTCGCTTCTACACCGCGCCCGCGCGACTCCACAGCCCTATTCGAGGCTACGACGCGTCCGGCTGCGACATCGCGGCGAATGCGCGAGACCTTGCCGAGTCGGAATGGCGGCATATGTGTCATACGACGCGGCCGTCTCGCCAGCGTCCCGGATGCCTGACCAAAGGACAGACCATGAACGCCCTTGAATCGACCTTTGCCGACCTCGAAGCCCGCATGACCAAGGCCGCAGGCAGCGCCCCCGGTCGCCCCGCCCCCGCCCCCGTCGCCGAGACCAAGGGCGACGTGACCACCCGCGCCGCCCGCGCCATCCTCGATGCCGAGACCGAAAACCGCAATGCCAAGATCGCAGCGCTGCGCGCCGCCCGGCTGAAGCAGGAGCCGCGCTGACACGAGCCGCGACGCAGGCGCGACCGCGCGCTGAGCATCTGTCGAAAATCGTATCTACATTCGGAGCCGGCCCCGCCGATCACCTATGTTCGGCCATGGCCTTCCGACGAGGCACGCGCTTCGTCGGAGAACACATCTCCCCCGCATCGGGACAGCGGACGGTCCGAATGGAAGTGATATGGCGATCCCACGAGGACTCGAACCCCGAACCTGCTGATTAGAAGTCAGCTGCTCTATCCAGTTGAGCTATGGGACCGCGGCCCGCCAGAGACCCGGATGGGTCACGATACAGGCAAGACCCGACTCGCTGCGGATCGGCGCGAAGATGCGCAAATTCCCCTTGCGACTCAAGGTGCCATTTCGCCCGTCTTTCAGTGCGAGCGGAGGCTGTCCCCAAAATCGGCACGACCCCGGTGCTTCTATCCTCGAATAGCCCCAGCAGGGCCCTGTTTCATGCGTGGTACGGGCCGCTCTTGCCGATCTTTGCACACATCGCTTTTCAAGCTCGTGTCACACCTTTGCGGGCTTGATCGGCGCGACGGTTACAACTTGGCATCGCTTGGGTTAAGGATGGCGCATCCGAAACAACACATGAATATCCGATGACCCATTCGATCGAAATCGTTCCCCTCCACTGCACCGAAACCGGGCTCCGGCTCAGGACCAAGTTCAAGGCCGCAACCGAATACGACGTGGTCGCGCGCCGAGTCGCCAAGGGCAAGAACGAGTTCTTGTGGCGCAAGCCCGCCGAGACGATCGAAGAGGCTCGCAGGATCGCCGCTGAGGCGCAGGACGATTTCGGAGCTGATGCCATGGTGATCGGCGACCTGCCGCACCGGCCCGCCGCGCCACTGCGCGCCGCACCCCCGGCCGACAACCGCGCCGCCCTCTCGCTCTGAGCCTTGTTTTGCAAGCCGCGCGGCGCCACGATGCCCGCGGTTCCTGACCGGCGTGGACGACACGCCTTGGCGCCATGCGCCTGCCCGGCGGGCGGGTTCGTGGCGCTCCTTCAAGACAGTCGCTCCGCGCCCTGACCGCCGACGGGACTTTCACACATTCATCATAGATGCCGCTGCCTTGCGCCCCCACAATCCGGGGGCCGCGAAAGCTCAAGGTTTGCGACCACCGCTTCCCCGACCGGGGCGGACTGGAGTCCCAGCCCGACCGGCGGAAGTAAGGATCTCCCGCCGGTCGCATCTTACATCATGTCCGTTTCACTCAGCCGGAATTTCCGCCGAAGTGGCCGCCCGCCGCGGCCCCTTGGAACGCTGCAGATCCCACCATGCGAAGGTGAAGTAGATCACCGTGCACCAGATGGTCAGGCTGTAGAAAAGCTCCCGGTTCAGGTAGTACGCCGCGAGATCGGGGCTGTTGAACAGCACACGCCAAGCCAGCACCGCCGGAACGACGAGGCCGATCACGATCCAGACCGCCCGGATGAACTTGGTCAGGAGGCTGGTGTCCTTGAAGGATTCGGTGGCTTCGCGCAGCGCCAGCTCCCGGTGATGCTCCTTCACCGCCTCGTCGAACGCCGCGAGCCGGTCTTCGGCCTCCGGCCAGTCGCCATCCGCCCCGGCGCGCTTTGCCAGCCAAGCGTAGAGCAGCACCGACAGGATCCATGTCGGCACGAAGAGGTAATAGAAGGGGAACAGGTCGATCAGGTTCAACCCGAAGCCGAAGACAAGCGCCACGCCCCAGGTGACGATCGCCGGAACGTTCTGATGCGCCCCGCGCAGCTTGTGCCAATAGGTCTTCATCCCCATGCGCGGGAACAGATGCTGCTCGGCGAAGACGATGCCGCCCACGGGCACCAGCAGCAGGCCCGCATAGGTCAGAAGCGGCAGGAAGCTGCGATAGATGATCGGGAAGCAGCTGCCCACGACCACCACGGCGCCCACGATCAGCGTCACCTTGGTGCGCGAGGTGTTGGGAAAAACCGCCTGCGCGGCGAGGCCCGCGCGATAGAGGTTGGAGTTCGCGGTGGTCCAGCCGGCGACGATGACGATGACGAAGCCACTGGCTCCGAGCGCGAGGTAAGCGACGTCGCCCGGCGACACGACCGCGATCGAGGTCTGCATGAAGGCGGCGGTGGCCGCGCCCATCAGCGCGGCGGAAATCCACGCGACATAGTGGCCGAACATCATGCCGGTCGCCGTGCACAGGCCATAGCGCTTCTTGCGGGCATAGCGCAGCAGCGCCATGTCGATCAGGCCGAAATGGGCGAATGTGTTCGCGGCCCAAGCGAAACCGATCACCTCCCAGATGCCGATCCCCGGCTCGCCCTCGGCGTTGGTGCCGGTGAACACCGTCGCCCCCGCCAGATCCACGAAGTCCCCAAAGCTCGCCAGCACGGTCTGGCCGGTCAACGCTTCGTTCAGGGCCGGGATCAGCACCATGCCGCCCGCCGTGAACATCACCATCAGCCACGGCGCGCAGATCGAGGCGAATTCGCTGAGCACGTTGAAGCCGTAGTAGGCCACCAGCACGGCGATCACGCTGGCCGAGGCGGCGATCAGCACGAAGGACGCGCTCGTCGGATAGGGCATGTCCTGTGGGGGCACCCCGAAGAGCACCCTCAGTGCGGTGGCCGACACGGTGATCATCGCCGCCGAAATGACCACGAAGATCAGTACGTTGGCCCCGTTGTAGAGCCGCGAGAACAGCTCACCCATGTTCTGTTCGAGATAGGTGTAGAGGCTGAGCCGGGTCTTCACGGCGATCGGCGCGGTTATCAGCCAGAAGCTCAGCACCGCGAGCAAGTTGCCGATCAGCAGGCCGATCAGGATGTCGTTGATCGTGGCACCGAGCGCCACGAAGGCCGCGCCGATCACGAATTCCGTCGCCGCCACGTGTTCGGCCGCATAGAGACCGAGGAAATGCCCCGGCCCGTGCAGACGATGCCGAGGCACCGGAAGCTGTTCGTCGTCCATTCCCGCTATGGTTTGCCGCAGCTTGGCTGAGGTATTTGCCATGTCACCCGTTCTTTTCTGGTCGGCCCGCGATTTTCGGGCCTTCTAGCGACTGGGCGACCCACATACCAGCGGTTGTGGCGCTGCGCGTGAATCCCTCGGCTTTCGCCAAGGCGAACGCCCATATCTTGTGCGCTTCGACAATGCCGCATTTCATGGGCGAGCCTCGGGCGCAGGTCGATGCGCGCCCTCCCACCAAGGGGCGGGTCTCTTCATCAGAACGGTTCGAACATGAGCCCTCAGTTCAACGGAAATCCGAGGCGCCCGATGAAATCGATCCAGCTGCGTCGCCAGCCCCCTTTGGCGTCGATGGTGTCGAGCGCGTGCATCGTCACCCGGGCGCCGATCGTGCGCAGCGGCTCGGGCGGAATCGGAGCGGGCATGGTCCGCGCAAATTCGAGAGCCGGATCGGGATCGTCCGCATCGTCGAGCCGCGCCAGCCCGATCCGCGCGCCGAACCGCGAGGCCGAGACGCCAAAGCCCGAATAGCCGCCCGGATAGAGCCCCTTGCCGCCGTAATAGCTCTGGAAATGCAAGGCCATGCGGGTGGTCAGCGCGATCGGCCCGCTCCAGGCATGAGTGAAGCGGATGTCTTCAAGCTGTGGAAAGGTCGCGAAGAAGGACGCTGTTGCACATCTCGGTGAGGGGGATTCACCGAGCGTGCCCTGACGGTTAGCTCGAAGGCATACCGAAGCCTTCCCCGACCCGCTACCGCACGACGAACTGGTCCGACTACAATGCGGCGCTGCGCAAGCGCGGCTCACTGTCGGTCTGGTTCGATCCCGAGATGGTCTGGCTCGCCGGCAAGACCGGCAAGCGCGGCCGGCCCGAGACCTTCTCGGACGCTGCCATTCAGACATGCCTGACCCTGAAAGTGCTCTTCGGTCTTCCGCTCCGGCAGACGGTCGGGCTGGTTGAAAGCCTGATCCAGATGGCGGGGCTCGACTGGCCGGTTCCGGACTATTCGACGCTGTGCCGCCGGCAGGCGCGGATCGCGGTGCAGGTCCCGTATCGCCCCTCGGGACAGCCGCTGAACCTATTGATCGACAATGAGGCATTTTCCGCCATTGATGGAGTGGATGGCTCCCGCTCCCGGCATCGCAATGTGCCACATTGGGTGCTGTCATACTGAACCCATGAAGGGAGCCATCCATGGAACAGCCTATCACGATCGGCGTCGATCTTGCCAAATCAGTCTTCCAGCTTCACGGCGTTGATGTCGGGGGCGCGGTCGTTCTCAGGCGCCAGTTGCG
>NZ_BATB01000045.1 GCF_000466965.1 Limimaricola cinnabarinus LL-001 | reverse complement strand
GGCTGGCGGACGCCGCCGCCGTCGGCAACGTCTTCGCCTCGCCGAGCCCGGAGCAGATCATGGACGCCGCCCGCGCCGTCGATGGCGGCGCGGGGGTGCTGTTCCTCTATGGCAACTACACCGGCGACGTGATGAATTTCGACATGGCCGCCGAGGAATGCGAGGCAATGGGCACCCCGGCCCGCTCGCTCGCGGTAACCGATGACGTGGCCTCGGCGCCCAAGGGCCGCGAGGCCGAGCGGCGCGGCATCGCCGGCGATGTGTTCGTGTTCAAGGTCGCGGGCGCGGCCGCCGATGCGGGCCGCGACCTCGACGCCTGCCTCGCCGCCGCCCGCGCCGCCAACGACGCCACCCGCTCGATGGGCGTCGCGCTCTCGGCCTGCTCGATGCCGCAGACCGGCAAGCCGAATTTCGAGATCGGCGCCGACGAGATGGAGATCGGCATGGGGCTGCATGGCGAGCCGGGGATGCGGCGCGGGCCGCTCGAGCCCGCCGACGCCGTGGCCGCCGAGCTGATGGCTCCGATCCTCGACGATCTCGGCCTCGATGCGGGTGACGAGGTGGCGCTCCTGGTCAACGGGTTGGGCGCGACCGGGCTTCTCGAGCTCTACATCCTGCACCGCAAGGTGGCGGCGATCCTGCGCGAGCGCGGCGTGCGCATCCATCACAGCCGGGTCGGCGAATTTGCCACTTCGCTCGAGATGGCCGGCGCCTCGGTGACGGTGATGAAGCTCGATGCCGACCTCAAGGCGCTGCTCGACGCGCCTTGCCGCAGCCCGGCGCTCAGCGTCGGGGGCGCGCTTGAGCCCGCGGGCACGCTCACCGCGCGCCATGGCGGTGGCGCTCGGCGCGGCGCGTCGGTCGACCGCTCGCAGCTGGCCTCGGGCGGCGCGGTTGATGCCTCGCTGTTCCGCGACCTGATGCGCGCGGCCGGGGCCGCGATCCACGAGCGGCGCGACTGGCTGTCGGCGCTCGACGGGGTGATCGGCGACGGCGATCACGGCGTGACCATGGATATCGGCTGGACCGCCGTGGCGCGCGCGCTCGACGAGGCCGGGGACGAAACGGTGAGCGAGAGCTGCGAGCGGATGGCGCGCGCCTTTCTCGACGCGGTCGGCGCGTCGTCCGGGCCGCTCTACGCCTCGGCCTTCCGCCGCGCGGGCGAGGCGGTCTCCGACCGGCTCGACCTCGACGCCGCGCATGGTGGCCTGGATCGAAGGCATGGCGGCGGGCATCCAGTCGCGCGGCGGCGCCCAGATCGGCGACAAGACGATGATCGACGCCTGGCTGCCGGCTGCGGCCAAGGCCCGCGCCGCGCTGTCGGGCGGCGGCGATCTCGGCGCCTGTCTCGACGCCGCCTGCCAGGGCGCGCGGTCGGGCCGCGACCACACCGCCGAGATCGAGAGCCGACGTGGCCGCTCGGCCAAGCTCGGCGCCCGCTCGCTCGGGCACATGGACCCCGGCGCGGCTTCGGCGCATCTAATGCTGGAGGCGATCCGCGACGCGGCGCGCCGGGCGCTCGGCGCCTGATACGGAATTGGCGGCGGCGGCCCCCTTTCGCCTCAGAGCTTGAGGTCCGCCGCCCCGGTGTCGATATGCGGCGCCCAGAAGGCGACGCTCTCGGCGATCGCCGGGATCACGTTGCGGTCGTCCGGCTCGCGCTCCTTGAAGGACAGCTCGAGGCAGATCTCGTTGTCGCGCGCGCCACCCTCGGCCAGCGCCGCGAGCAGCGGCTCGGGCTGCACCCGGCCGGTGGCGTTGTGCTCGGCAATGAAGGGACGATGCCCGCCCTTGTCCATCTTGGACTGCTTGATGTGGATGATTGGCGAGACCTCGGGTACCGCCCGCGCCCAGGCATAGGGATCGGTGTCGTCGGGGTCCGGGCTGGTGACGTCGCCATGGTCGATATCGGCCATCATCCACATCGGCACCGCCATCCCGGTCGCGGACAGCCGCTCCTGCAGCGCAATGGTCTCGGCGATGGTCGGCCCGAACTCGCGGGCGACGCTCATCGGCTCCCAGAACACGTAATTGAGCCCCGCCGATTTCGCGTGCTCCGCCACCTCGGCCCAGCAGTCGATGGCGATGCGGATCATCTCCTCGCGCCGCGCCGGGTCGTCGAAATCGCGATAGGTCAGGATCGCGAACTGGGTGCCGACCGAGGTCCCGCCCAGATCGCCGATGATGTCGGCGAAGCTCTTGAACCAGTCGACGTAATAGCGCCGCACGTCGCAATCCGGATGGCCGAAATGGTTGAGGCGGCCATAGGGGCCAGTCATGCCCGAGGTCACCCGCACCCCCGTGCGGTCCAGCGCGCGGTCCATCTCGCGCGCCAACCGGCGGATCACCGGGGCGGGCCAGGACGGGTTGATGAACTCATGCGTGAGCTGCAGGTTGCGGATGCGCAGGTCGCGGGCCACGGTGTCGATCAGGTCGTCGGCTTCGGCGAAGCGGTTGACCAGCGGATTGGTGTTGAGCGAGAGCGTCAGCGCCATCACGCGGCCTCCCTGAGCGTGCCGTCAAACCAGGCGGCGAAGGCGGATTGCTCGGCCTCGGACAGATGCAGCCGGTGCTTGGTGCGCCGCCACAGTACGTCCTCGGCGGTCCGTGCCCATTCGTGCGCTGCGAGATAGCGCGCTTCGGCCTCGTAGAGCGTGCTGCCGAAATGCTGGCCCAGTCCCTCCAGCGAGGTGGCGCCGTCCACCACCATGTCGATCCTCGTGCCGTAGAGCCGCGCATAATGCCGCCGCAGATCGCGCGGCATCCACGGGTAGCGGGCGCGCAGGCTCTCGCGGAAGGCCTCAAAATCGGCGTTCCCGATCTCGCCGCCCGGCAGCGGCGCGTTCTCGGTCCAGTCACCCTTCATGCCCGGAAAGATGCCGCCGAGCTTGTGCATGCCGCGCTCGGCGAGTTCGCGGAAGGTGGTGATCTTGCCGCCGAACACGTTCAAAAGCGGCGCGCCGCCGGTCTCGTCGAGGTCGAAGACATAGTCGCGGGTCACCGCCGAGGGGTTGCCCTGCCCGTCATCGAACAGCGGCCGCACCCCCGAGAAGCTTTCGAGCACGTCCTCGCGCGCCAGCTTCTCCTTGAAGTAGCGGTTCACCGCCGCCAGCAGGTACTCGATCTCAGCCTCGTCGGCGGTCACCTCCTCGGCGCGGCCTTCATAGACCACGTCGGTGGTGCCGATCAGCGCCTTGTCGCCCTCGTAGGGGTTGATGAAGATCACTCGCTTGTCGTGGTTCTGCACCAGATAGGCGTTCGAGCCCTCCCAGAACTTCGGCACGACGATGTGGCTGCCCTTGACCAGCCGGACGTTGCGGGACGAGTTCGCGCCCGCCACACGGCGGACGACATCGGTGACCCAGGGCCCGGCGGCGTTGACCAGCACTCTTGCCCGGTGCTCGCGCGTGACTCCGGTCTCGGCGTTGCGGGTGGTGACGACCCAGTGGCCGTCCTCGCGCCGGGCCGAGACGCAGGGGCTGCGGGTCAGCACCTCGGCGCCGCGCTCGGCGGCGTCGACGGCGTTGAGGACCACCAGCCGCGCGTCGTCGACCCAGCAGTCGGAATATTCGAAGCCGCGGGTGTATTTGTCGAGGATGGGCGCGCCCTCGGGATCGCGGCGCAGGTCGAGCGTCCGGGTGCCGGGCAGCCGCTTGCGGCCGCCGAGATGGTCGTAGAGGAACAGCCCCAGCCGCACCAGCCAAGCGGGCCGGTCCTCGGGGCTGTGCGGCAGCACGAAGCGCAAGGGCCAGATGATGTGCGGCGCGTTGCGCATCAGCACCTCGCGCTCGATCAGCGCCTCGCGCACCAGCCGGAACTCGTAATATTCGAGGTAGCGCAACCCGCCATGCACCAGCTTGCCCGAGCGCGAGGAGGTGCCCTCGGCGAGGTCGTCCTTCTCGCACAATACCACGCGCAGCCCGCGCCCGGCCGCGTCGCGGGCGATGCCGGCGCCGTTGATGCCGCCGCCGATCACGAAAAGGTCGATGAGCTCGTCGGTCATGTCGCTGTCCTTTCAATGGCCGCCATCGCGGCCCTGTGTTGGGCGAGGTCGGCCCAGACCGGTGCCAGCGCGGCGCGGGCCGCTCCATAGGCCGGAAAGAGCGAGGCGTAGGTGTCGCGCAGCTTCGAGTCGGGGCGCTCGGGCGCACCAAGAAGCGGCGTCACCCATTCGGCGATGCAGGCATCCATGTCCGGATAGGCACCGATCGCCACCGCTGCCATCATTGCGGCCCCGGCCGCGCCGGCTTCCTCGCGGGCCGAGACCCGCACCGAGGATCCGGTCGCCGCCGCCAGCACGCCGCGCAGGGCCCGCGACCGCGCGGCGCCCCCGGTCAGCCGCAGCTCGGCGGGCATCACGCCCATCGCGGCGTAACAGTCGCGCGCCGCCAGCCCCAGACCCTCGACCACGGCGCGGATCAGCTCGGGAAAGCGGTGGCCTTGGCTCAGCCCGATGAAGCCCGCGCGCGCATCGGCGTCGACGAAGGGGCCGCGTTCCCCGGCCTCGGAGATGTAGGGATGATAGAGGATCTCGCCGGGGCGACTGCGCGCGAGCCAGCCCTCGATCCGGGCGACGAGATCGGCATGTGACGCCTCAACACCCATTTCGGCCAGGAGGTCGCCAGCCATTGCCAGCGCCCAGTCGATGTTGAGCGTCGCAGCCATGTTGGTCTGCACCTGCGTGACCATGCCGGGCGCGGGTAGCGCGATGACATATCCGGTGCCCGCATCGTTCAACACCACATCGCGGTCGCGCACCGCGCGCATGTGCACACCGGTGGAACCGACGGTTGAGCAGGCCGCGCCGGGCGTGCCGGTATGCACGCCCGCACCGAGTGCGGTCATCACCATATCGACATGGCCGAGGCTGACCGGCGTACCGGCTCTGAGGCCTGTATCACCCGCCGCGGTCGCGCTCAGCGGATGGGTGGTGCGGGTGCCATCGACGATCTCGGGCAGCAGGTGACGGCGGTGCACCAGCCCTAGCGCTTCAATGACCGTGTCGTCGTAGGCACGGGTCCGGAAGTTACCGAAGGTGAAGCTCGCTTCCGAGGGATCGGTAGCGCGTATGCCGGTAAGCTTCAGATAGAGCCAATCCTTGCAATGCAAGGCCGCCTCGGCATGATCCAAACGCTCCGGCGCGGTATTGTCCATATGCGCCATCTGCGCGCCCATCTGGCAGGTGTTGAGGCCGGTCCCCGTGGACTCGAAGCGCGCCCGCTCCAGCGGTCCGCTCTTGAGCCGCGACACGCTGGGTGCGGCACGCGCGTCGAGCCACAGCCAAGCGTCGCCCACCGGCGCGTCATCGCGGCCCACCAGCCACGTGCCGTCACCCTGCGCGGTCACGGCCAGCGCGGCGCAGCGTTCCGGCAGACGGGGAATGCGTTCGCCCAGGAGCCTCAACGCCTGCGCGCAATCCTCCCAAGTCCTTGCCAGCGGTGGGTGGCAATGCCGCCCGAGCCGGTCTCATAGCGGTTCGGCACGGCGGCCGAGGCGAGTTGCCGTCCCGCAAGGTCGAAACCCACGGCCTTGATTACCGATGTGCCAGCGTCGATGCCGATGATCAGATCATCCGTCGTTCTGCTCATGCTTTCCTCCCCTGCCCGCCCATTACTCCGGGAGGGCCGCCAGCGCCTGCGCCGTCACCTCGTCGGTGATCAGCCCGTCAAGCCAGCCGCCCCGCAGCACCGCTGCGATCGCCGCGACCTTGTCCGGCCCGCCCGCAAGCGCCACAACGCGGCGGCCTCGCAGCACCTCAAGCGCCGGCGCGACGGTACGCGCCGAGAGCCCGGTGGCCACAGGACGCCCCTCGGCATCGAGAAAATGGCCTAGGATTTCGCCCACCGCGCCGCCGCGGGTCACTTCGCTGATCTCCTCCGCGCGGATCATCCGGCTTGCTACCAATTGCGCGTCGGGCTCGGTTGTGCCGATGCCAACCAACATCAGGTCGGCCTGCGCGGCCATGTCGAAAACCTCACGCACCCCGGGCTGGGCCAGCAACACGTCGCGGTCGGCGCTCGAATTGGCGAAGAAGGGCAGCGGCAGTACATAGGCCTCGGCGCCACTGCGTCCTGCCAGACGATGCATCACGTCATGAGGGTTGGCAGCATAGTTGCGCGCCAGACCGCCCAGGAGCGACACGAAGCGCGATCCCAAAGCATCGAAGGGTGGCATCGATTCGACGGCGGCGGCCAGCGTCCGCCCATGTCCGATACCAATAACCCCACCCGGATGCTGCACGATCTCACGCTGCAGGAAAGCTGCGCCCGCGGGGCCTAACGCCCGCAGCGGCAGTCCTGGCTCTCCCAGATCCGGCACCACCTCACAGCCGCGCAGGCCAAATCGCCTAGTCAGCTGGGCCTCCAGCCGCACGCAGTCAGCGATCTCGCCGACCACAGAGACCTTTACTGCACCGTTCTGTGCCGCCCAGTTGACCAGCCGGTGCGCCTTGACAGGCGAGACACCGATCCGTTCGGCCACCTCAGCTTGGGTCAGCCCGCCGGCGTAATGCAACCAGGCCGCCCGGATTGCCAGGCTCTCGTCGATCTCGCGTCGCTTCGCAGTCGTCGCCATGGCGCAGAAACCTTGCAATAAATTTCCTGTACTGAGATTTATTGCACCAATCCCGCCCAGTGGTCAAGTTTATATAACCTTCAGATAACACACCAGCGGCTTGCCCTGACTGCCCACAGCAGTAGCCCGCAGAGCCCGCCTAAAGCCAAGAACCGTTATTATATCCCATGTACGTTAGACATAATCCCCTGCCGCAGATGAAGCAAAGGTGCGCTTTTTTGCCTGTATCGCAAATTCTTTCATAATATCGTTGACAGGAGGAGGCCTTCTTAACATTATCTTCACATGTCCAGTTTCTTGCTGGGCCCAGCGGAACCGGCAGGAGGGCCGGACTGCCGCAAGTGGAGGAAGGCGCCACGCGCCGCAGCCAATCTGTTACATCGGGGCCGCGCCAAGCCGTGAGCCCCCGTAAGTTACACCGGGATCCGTCCCGATCCGGAGGCCAGAGCCATGACCATGACCATGAAGGCCGATATATCCGCATCGCGGCGCCGCGGCGGCTGGAAGATCGCCGCAGCCGTCGGTGCCACGACTTTGCTCCTCGCCGCGATGGCGCTCGACACCAAGGTGGTGGTGCTAGGCTCCGAGGAGGATCTGCGCGAGCAGGCCTTCTCGCCTGAACACTACGGCGCCGAGACTTTCCCGACCGTCCGCGACAGCATCCGCGATCGCGCCGTCGACGCTGCAGAATTGGCAGAAGCCGTGCTGGCTGACCGCACTGCCGCCGCCGAGACCTATGGGGTGGGTTCCGGCACCGGCGCGGTGATTCCGGTGCGGTTTACCGGTACGATGGGCGAGGCAAAATCCGGCATCTATACCGTCGCCGTGCCCGACGTGCCCGAAGAGATCACCGTGCGGGTGCAGACCGGCCCCGCAATCAATGGCACCGAGCTGCGGGATGCTACCGGCGATATTGAGTTCGGCCAGTTCAAGAACCAGATCGAGTACCAAAACGCCGGCGCCGCACTCAACGACGCGATGAAGGCAGAGGTGTTGAGCGGCATCGACACCGCATCCCTTTCGGGCCGCGAGGTCGCGATCGTCGGCGCATTCCGACTGATCAACCCCAAGAACTGGCTGATCACACCGGTGGAGCTCGAGGCCCAATGAGTGGCGCAGGAGAAGCCGTGCTCTCGGCCCGCAACGTCGCCAAGACCTACGGCAGCGTGCAGGCCCTCAAGGGGGTTAATTTCGATGTGCATCGCGGCCAAGTCACGACGCTTTTCGGCGAGAATGGCGCTGGCAAGTCGACGTTGATGAAGATCCTGTCGGGCGTGATCCGCCCAACCTCGGGCGATATCCTTCTTGAGGGACACCCGGTCAGCTTTCATTCCGCCAATGACGCGCGCGACCTCGGCATCTCGATTATTCATCAGGAGCTCAGCCTCGCGCCCAACATGAGC
The DNA here is from genome assembly GCF_000466965.1 of Limimaricola cinnabarinus LL-001. Taxonomy (GTDB): domain Bacteria; phylum Pseudomonadota; class Alphaproteobacteria; order Rhodobacterales; family Rhodobacteraceae; genus Limimaricola; species Limimaricola cinnabarinus. The sequence continues at coordinate 21,591 of NZ_BATB01000045.1, read as the reverse complement.
GTGCGTGACAACATCTTCATGGGGCGCGAGATAACCACCGCCGCCGGGGTCGACTACGCCGAGGAGGAGCGCCAGACTCGCGCCCTGATGGAAGAGCTGGAAGAGGACATTGATCCACTTACTCCAGTCGAAGACTTGCGCCTAGGCCAGCAGCAGGTCGTTGAGATCGCCCGCGCGCTTTCGGTCAACGCCCGGATCCTGATCATGGATGAGCCGACCTCGGCGCTCTCGGCCTCGGAGGTCGAGGTGTTGTTCAAAGTGATCCGCGATCTCAAGGCGCGCGGCGTCTCGATCGTCTATATCTCGCATCACCTCGAGGAAGCTTTGCAGATCACGGACCACGCCGTAGTGCTGCGCGACGGCACGATGACCGCGCGGGCGCCGCGCTCCGAGATCGACCTCGAATGGATCGTCCGCAATATGGTCGGAGAGAACTTCGATCTCGGCTCTCCGCCCGAAGGCCATGCCATAGGCCAGGTGGCGCTTGAGATCGACGGCCTTAGTGTCCCCGACGCCTCGGCGACAGGACGATCGGCGGTCGACAGTCTATCGCTCAAGCTGCGAGCGGGCGAGATCGTCTGCCTTTATGGGCTGATGGGCGCGGGCCGCACCGAGATGCTTGAATGCATAGCGGGACGGCTGCCGAAGTCCGGTGGCCGGGTGCTTCTGGAGGGTCGCGAGCTGGGCCGAGCCAGCATCGCCGAACGTATCGCGCGCGGCCTCGTGCTCGTACCCGAGGACCGGCAGCGCGACGGGCTGGTACAGACCATGAGTGTCGGCGAAAATCTGTCTCTAGCCTCGATTGGGGCCTTTACGCGTGGTTTGTTTACCTCGCGCAAGCGCGAAAAAGTTCTGGTCGATGCGTCGATCCGTGACGTCACGATCAAGACCGATGGCGGCCAGGCCGCGATCGGATCGCTTTCGGGGGGCAACCAGCAGAAAGTGGTGATCGGCAAGATGCTGGCCACGAACCCACGCGTAGTGATGCTCGACGAGCCCTCACGTGGCATCGACATCGGGGCCAAGGCTGAAGTTTTCCGCCTGCTGGCTGAGGGCGCGCAGCGCGGGCTGGCGGTGATCTACTCAACTTCCGAAGTGGGCGAATGCCTGTCGATCGCGCATCGCATCATCGTCATGCGACGCGGGAAAATCTCGGCCGAATTCGGCCCTGACGCCACCAAAGAGCAGATCATGGCCGCCTCTGGCGAGGCCGTGGTCGCATGAGCAACAGCAACATCGGAGCCATCGCCATGACCGACACCGGCACCATCCACAAGCGCGCGCGCGGGCTATTCGGCAACGGCTTCGACCTCGGGCGGCTCCTGCTCGAAGGCCGCGCCTTCTTTGCACTGATCGCGATCATCATCACATTCTCGATGCTATCGCCGTTCTACTTCTCCACCGGAAACTTCCTGATCATGGCCAGCCACGTGGCGATCTTCGGATTGCTCGCGGTCGGCATGATGTTGGTGATCCTGACGGGGGGCATCGACCTCTCGGTCGGCTCAACGCTGGGCCTGGCGGGAGTTGTCGCAGGCTTCCTGATGCAAGGGGTGTCCTTTGAGGCCTTCGGTGTGGTGCTTTACCCGCCGGTCTGGGTCGTGGTGATCCTGACCTGCGCGGTCGGCGCGCTGGTTGGCCTCGTCAATGGCGTGCTGATCGCCTTCTTCAAAGTCCCTGCCTTTGTAGCAACGCTTGGCCTTCTCTACGTCGCGCGCGGCGTGGCGCTGCTGATGACCGACGGGCTGACTTACAACAATCTCGGCGGCAAACCCGAGCTCGGCAATACGGGCTTTGACTGGCTCGGCTTCAACCGCGTCTTCGATGTGCCAATCGGCGTGCTGGTTCTGGCCGCAGTAGCACTCGGAGCGAGCCTGCTGCTCAACCGCACCGCCTTCGGCCGCTGGGTCTACTCCACCGGCGGCAATGCCCGCGCGGCCGAGCTGTCTGGTGTGCCGGTCAAGCGGGTCACGGTACTGGTCTACGTGCTGTCGGGCATCTGCGCCGCGATCGCGGGCCTGGTGCTGAGCTCGCAGCTTACCTCTGCCGGCCCCACCGCAGGCACCACCTACGAGCTGACCGCGATTGCCGCGGTGGTGATCGGCGGCGCTGCCCTGACCGGGGGGCGCGGTAACATCCGTGGGACGCTGCTGGGCGCCTTCGTGATCGGCTTTTTGTCAGATGGCCTCGTGATCATCGGCGTCAGCTCCTACTGGCAGACCGTCTTCACCGGCGCGTGATCGTACTCGCCGTGCTGCTGAACTCGATCCAGTACAGCCATCGCCGCCCCTCGGCGGCGAAGCCCAAGACTTCCGCGACCCAGGGCACCAAGGCCTGAGCGCGCAAGACCGCCGGGAGACCGGCAGACCAACACCAGGGAGAGAGAAAATCATGCCGACCAAACGCACCATTCTGCTCGCCGGCGCCGCCGCGATCGCAACTCCGCTCTTTGCCGGCGCCGCCATGGCGCAGGATCAGGGCCTGATCTCGATCATCGTCAACGATCCCTCGAACCCCTACTGGTTCACCGAGGGCGAAGTCGCGAAAGAGACCGCCGAGGAACTCGGCTACGAAGCCGCCGTCGCCTCTCACAAGGGCGACACCAACACCGAGAGTAACCTGATCGACACCGCGATCACCAACCAAGCCAAGGCGATCATCCTCGACCCGGCCAATGCCGACGGGTCGATCGGTGCGGTGCGCAAGGCAATCGACGCGGGAATCCCGGTCTTCCTCGTCAACGCCGAGATCAACGAGGCCGGCCTCGCAAAGGCGCAGCTTGTGTCGAACAACGCCCAATGTGCCGCCGATGGTGCGATCAAGTGGGTCGAGCTGGTGGGCGACAGCGGCAAGTATGTCGAATTCTTTGGCAACCCTGCCGACAACAACGCTGCCACCCGCTCCAATGGCTACGAGACGGTGTTGAGCCAGTACCCCGATCTGGAGAAAGTCGCCGAGGAGGTCGCCAACTGGGACCGCACCCAAGGCTACAACAAGATGCAGTCAATTCTGCAGGCCAACCCCGAGGTCGACGCGATCATTTCCGGCAACGACGAGATGGCACTCGGCGCAATCGCAGCGCTCAAGGAGGCGGGCAAGCTTGAGGGCGTTGTGATTGGCGGCTTTGACGGCAATCCCGACGCGGTCGACGCAGTCAAGGCAGGCGAGCTTGCCTATACCGTGCTGCAGCCGGTCGCGGTCTTCGCCGAAGAAGCCGTGCGGCAGGCCGACCATTTCATCAAGAACGGCGAGACCATGGTCGATGAAGAAAAACAGCTCTTTGGCTGTGAGCTGATCACAACCGACAACGTTGACGGCTACACCGCGCCTTTCGTGCTGGAGCAGTGATCCTCCCCGCGCGCCGCCGATTGGCGGCGCGTCCTCCCCCGCGATGGCGGCTGGCTAGGCCAGCCGCCATCGCTATGATGGAGAGATCATGACACGGGCTACCCCCTCACCTGCCCCGGCCATGCTGACCCTGCTGGGAGAGCAAGTGCCGGCCGACAGCCGTCAGGCACGCCAGCTGGAGCGGCGGCAACGCATGACCGAACTCGTCATGGCCGAGGGCACGATGCGGATCGAGGATCTGACCGAACGTTTCGGCGTCAGCCTCATGACCGCGCATCGCGATTTAGATGATCTCATCGCACGGGGCCTACTGCGCAAAAGTCGCGGCCTGGTCACAGCTGCGCCAAGCGGGCTGGCTGAAGCCTCCGATGTTTATCGCGCCAGTCAGAAAACGGCCGAAAAAGCAGCGATCGCACGCGAGGCCGCGAAACTGATCGAACCTGGTCAAGCGATCTTCATGGATGATTCCACCACAGCTCTTCAGATGGTGCCGTATCTGAGTGAACTGGCGCCACTTACAGTCATCACCAACGGCCTCACCCTGATGGGGGCCCTACGCGGCCAACGAGACCTCACCCTGATCGGGCTGGGCGGACAGTTGCACAACTGGTGCAACGCTTTCCTTGGCCGAATGACCACCGGTGAAGTCGCACGCCTGAGGGCGGACACCGTATTTCTCTCCATGTCAGCAATCGACGGCGACGTGGTGCTGCATCAGTTCGCCGAGGTGGTGGACGTCAAACGCGCGATGTTCGACGCAGCAGCACGACGGGTACTTCTGACCGATCACAGCAAGTTTGGCCGCAGGGCGCTTCACGCCATGGCTCGGATCGACGAGTTCGACGTGGTGATCACCGACCCCGGCACACCGCCCGAGATGCGCGAGGCGATCGCAGCGCAGGGCGTCGAAGTGATCGTCGCTCCACTCTAGGACTTTCAGATCTCCAGATCGGCGATGGCCAGCACCGCCGCCGCCGCCTCGCGGCCTTTCTTTACGAAATGCGCGGTGTAGAAATCGCGATGCTCGATCGTGTCCTGAAAATGATGCGGCGTCAGCGACACCGAGAATACCGGCACACCGGTCTCGAGTTGCGCCTGCATCAGCCCCGACACCACCGCCTGCGCTACGAAATCATGCCGGTAGATGCCGCCATCGACCACCAGCGCCGCCGCAACCACCGCGTCGAAGCGGCCGGACTGCGTCAACCTCTTGGCCAGAAGCGGCATCTCGAAGGCGCCAGGCACCTCAAAGGGGGTGACGGTAGCAGCGCGGCCACTTTCAACAATGGCAGCGTCAAAGCCCTCCTGCGCGCGGTCGACGATATCAGCGTGCCAGCGTGCCTTGATGAAGGCGATTGAAAGGTCGGTCATGGCTATCTCCCTGTCAGTCCAGTCGATCAGGGGGCGCGCAACGGCAAGCGTGGCGGCACCAATCGGCCCACCCCGCTCATTCCGTTCCCTCTCATCCGGACTATGACCGTCGGCGCCGGAGTTTCACCGGACTCTGCTGACCCCCGGCCTCTCGGCCGGAGCGCTCGCGGGCTTTCACCGCCGGTGGGGAGTTTCACCCCGCCCCGAGAACATGCGTGATTTGCCCCGGATCGACGCCCGGGGCAAGAGCCCTCAGCGGGCCTCGTGATAGCGCGCGTCGAGTGCGTCGATGGCGCCGACGTTGCCCGCCGACTTGCCCTCGGGGTCGAAAGCTGCACCAAGAAAAGCGTCGGCGATATCCTTGGCCAGCTCCGCCCCCACGACCCGCGCACCCATGGTGATGACCTGCGCATTGTTCGAGGTCGCGGCCTTGCCCGCCGAATAGGTGTCGTGGGTCTGCGCAGCGCGAATGCCCGGCACCTTGTTGGCCGACAGGCAGACGCCGATGCCGGTACCGCAACACAGGATCGCGCGCTCGTATTCGCCCTTGAGCACGCCCTGACAGACGCGGTCAGACAGGTCGGCATAGAATTCGCCGCCCTCGGGCGGGGTGGAGAGGTCGGACACGTCGTGCCCGCGGGCCGAAAGATGCTCGGCCAGCGTCTTGGCCAGCGGCGCGCCCGCGCTGTCGCCTGCAATCGCGAGTTTCATGATGGGGTCTCCCTCTAGATTGGATCAGATAACGACGGCGCAGCGGTGCAGGAGGTCGAGATAGCCCTCGACCTCCCAGGCCGAACGCCCGATGAACAGCCCATCAATCGAGGGCTGTGCAATGAGTTCGGCGCAGTTGCCGGGATTGACGCTGCCGCCATAAAGACACGGCAGTGGCCGTCCCATAATGCGCGCCGATACTTCCTTGATACCAGCATGACGGGCATCGGCGTAATCGGCCGAGGCCGGCACGCCGCCCTCGCCGATCGCCCAAACCGGCTCGTATGCCAACAAGATAGTGGCGGATTTCTGCCCCTCATCGAGAAGCGCGAGCGCTCCCTCGACCTGCGCGGCTAATATATCGTCGGCTCGGCCTGCCCCCTTGTCCTCAGCGGTCTCGCCAATACAGATCAGCGGGATCAGCCCGTGCCGGACAGCGGCCTCGGTCTTGAGCCCGACCGTCTCGTCGGTCTCGCCGAAATGGGCGCGACGTTCGGAATGACCCAGTTCGACGATGTCGAGCCCGCAGTCGGTCAGCATCGGGGGCGAGATTTCACCCGTCCAAGCGCCTTGATCGGCCCAGTGCATGTTCTGGGCTCCAACCTTCACGTCGCTATCCGCCAGCATCATGGCGACTTCGCGCGCGGCAGTGAACGGCGGGATCACGAAGCGTTGGATGCGGGGGTCCGGGGCGGCCCCGGCCAGCACCTCGGCGAAGGCGCGCGCCTCTGCGAGCGTCTTGTTCATCTTCCAGCTGGTGCCGATCCAGAGCCGGTCGTCCATGTCAGTCCCCTTCCGCGAAATGTAACCTGATGCCGTCTTGGCGAAGTGCGTCAGCCTGCGTGTGATCCAGGGCACCACTGGTCACCACCCCATCGAAATCCCCGAGATCGGCCAGCAAATGCAGCGCGTTACGCCCGAATTTCTGATGATCAACCATCAGGTAGCGCCGTGCCGCCGAGGCGATCATCGCCCGTTTGACTCCCAGAACCTCCTGGTCTTGGTGGAACGCGCTCCGGCCTGAAACCGCCGAGGAAGAAATCAGCGCCATATCAGCGCGCAGGTCGCGCAGGGCGGTTTCCGTCAACACACCGAAAAACCCATTGAACTTGGAGGCGTAGTTGCCTCCGAGCGCGATCAGCTCGATCCCCTGACGACCTGACAAATCGGCGATCAGACCGAGGTTGTTAGTAATAACGGTGAGAGGCCGGATCGCTGCCAAATGTGGCGCCAAAGCCTGAGAGGTCGATCCGTCATCGACCATCACGCTCATCCCTGGCTCTACGAAGCTGGCCACATGCCGGGCAATCCGCGCCTTCTCTTCGCCCGCCATGCGCGCACGGTAGCGGAAGTCACTCTCGAACTGGCCCGAAGACTCCAACGTCGCGCTGCCGCGCAACTTCCGCAGTCGCCCCTCGGCCTCCAGTGCGTCGAGATCGCGATGGATTGTCATCTTCGACACACCAAAGTGCTCTGACAACGCCTCCAGCGTGGCACTGCCCTGCTCGACCAGCATTTCAACGATCTCGTGACGGCGGTCCTCGGGTCTCAAATGTTGTGTCCTCATGCCTGCATGACACCGAATATCACAGAATCCCGGGCATCACAACATTATATTTGTGATATTGTGATTTATCATTGTGATATTTGTGATATTAAGCTAGGCAATGTCACGACTCGAACAGGAGCTTCGATGACCGAACACGCCCCGGCGCTGGCCCGCGCCGCCACCGATACCCGCGCCTTCGCGCTGGCCAACTGCATCCGCGCACTCGCCATTGACGGCGTTGAAGCCGCGAACTCCGGTCATCCCGGTGCGCCGATGGGCATGGCTGAAGCCGCGACCGTGCTATGGACCAGACATATGAAGTTCGACGCCGCGCGGCCCGACTGGCCCGACCGCGATCGCTTCGTGCTGTCGAACGGCCACGGCTCGATGCTGCTCTATGCACTGCTGCATCTGACCGGCTTTGAGGACATGCCGGTTGAGGAACTCAAAAACTTTCGCCAATGGGGCGCGAAGACCGCAGGCCATCCCGAATACGGGCACGTCGCAGGAGTGGACGTCACCACTGGTCCGCTGGGCCAAGGTCTTGCGGGGGCTGTCGGCATGTGCATGGCGGAGGCGCATCTCGCGGCGCGCTTCGGCCGCGAAGTTGTCGATCATCGGACTTGGGTGTTCTGCGGTGATGGTTGCCTGATGGAGGGGATCAGCCAAGAGGCGATCTCGCTAGCGGGCCATCTGAAGTTGAGCAAGCTCTGCGTACTCTATGACGACAATGGCATTTCGATCGACGGCACCACCGACAAGTCCTTCACCGAGGACACGACCGGTCGGTTCGAGGCCGCGGGCTGGCAAGTGATTGCCTGCGACGGACATGACGTCACCGCCCTCGATGAGGCAATCACCCGCGCCAAAGCCGAGACGACACGCCCGACGCTGATCCGCATGCGCACGGTGATCGGACTGGCTCGCCCAACAAGGCCGGAACTGCCGCCTCGCATGGTGCGCCGCTGGGCGCCGAGGAGCGTGCACTGGTGCGCCAGGCGCTCGACTGGGCCAACGAGGATTTCTCCATTCCCGCAGAGTTGCTCTCCGAATGGCGCGCCGCCGGAGCGCGCGGTGCAGCGGACCGTGAGGCATGGGAGATGCGGCTTTCCGCCCTCCCGGCGGACCAGCGAACCGAGTTCTCCCGCAGGATCGCAGGCGAAATGCCTGATGGCTTCGACACCGCCGTAGCACAGGCACGTGCAGCGCTTTACGCCAGCCCGCAGAAGGTCGCTACCCGCAAGGCGAGCCAGATCGCGCTGGAGACGCTGGCCGAGGTCTGCCCCGAGATGATCGGCGGCTCGGCCGACCTGACCGGCTCGAACCTCACCCGCGTCAAAGCCGTGGACAGCGATTTCCAGGCCGGCAGCCTTGGGGGGCGCTATGTCTCTTGGGGCGTGCGCGAGTTCGGCATGGCCGCGGCGATGAACGGCATGAGTGTGCATGGTGGCGTCATACCGTACGGGGGCACCTTCCTCGTCTTTTCGGACTACGCCCGTAACGCAATCCGGCTTTCGGCGTTGATGGGCGTCGGCACAGTCTATGTCATGACCCATGACAGCATCGGGCTAGGCGAGGACGGTCCCACCCACCAACCGGTCGAGCACCTGATTTCCCTGCGCGCCATTCCGGGCCTCAATGTGTTTCGTCCCGCCGATGCGGTGGAGACACTGGAATGCTGGGAGCTGGCAATCCGGTCGCGACGTGCGCCGTCGCTGCTGGCGCTGTCGCGCCAGGCAGTGCCGCAACTACGCGCGTCGGGCGAAGAGAACTTGAGCGCCAAGGGCGCCTATGTGATCCGGCAGTTCGGCGAAAGACGCGATGTCACGCTGATCGCCACCGGCACCGAAGTCGCCCTCGCCGTCGAGGCAGCCGAAGCGCTGTACGCCGAAGGGTGCGGTGCAGCCGTTGTCTCGATGCCGAGCTGGGAGCTGTTCGACACACAGCCGCCGAGCTACCGCGCCGAAGTGCTGGGGGATGCGCCGCGTGTGGCCGTCGAGGCGGCGAGCAAGCTCGGCTGGACCCGCTACGTCGCCTCCGAAGAAGATGTGATCGGCATGGACGGCTTTGGCGCGTCGGCCCCCGCCGAGGTGCTGTATGAGAAGTTCGGCATTACCCGAGACGCCATCATGGCTCGGGCCAGAGCCCTGATCGAGGCAAGGCCGTGACCCCTCTCTCGTTGTCTGGCGATGCCGTCATCACCGCGCCTTCGCTTGAAGCGCATCTTGCAACGCGCAGTGGCAACGCAGCCTTGACCGGAATCGCATGCGCCATTGCTCACGCTGCCGCGCCGATCGCGGCGCGGCTCGCTCAAGCCGGGCTCCCGGGCGATCCGGCTCAGATCGTCGGCACCAACGACAGCGGAGATCGGCAAAAGGCGCTCGACCGCGCTGCGCATGAGCACCTGCTGGAGGCATTGGCGCGTGTCGATGTGCGCGCGGTAGTCTCCGAGGAGGCCGAAGATGAGATCACGCTGCACCCGGTGGGTCGCTACGATGTCGCCATCGATCCGATCGACGGCTCGGGCAGCATTGGCATCGGCGCGCCGCTTGGCCTGCTGTTTTGCGTGTTCGAGGCTGGCAATACGCTGCAGCGTCCAGGCACGGAGGTCATCGCGGCAGGCTACGTCTCCTTTGGCCACAGCACCGACATGGGGCTGAGCCTTGGCAATGGGGTAGACCTCTTCACGCTGGATCCGGCTTCGGGACGCTTTCACCTCGCCCGTGAGCAGGTCCGCATCCCCGAAAACAAGCCAATGATCGCCTACAATGCCTCGAACACGGGCCATTGGCCTGCCCCTCTGCGCGATCACGTCGAAACCCGCATTGAAGCCGGCGCCAACATGCGCTGGATCGCGGCCGCCGTGGGCGACCTCCACCGGATCCTGCTGCAGGGAGGTATCTTCCTCTATCCGGCGGACGCGCGGAAAGGCTACGAAAACGGCCGCCTTCGGCTGCTCTACGAAGCCTTCCCGATCGCCTACCTGATCGAGCAGGCCGGAGGCGCTGCCACCGATGGGACGACCCGCATTCTGGATCGCATCACCGAGCGCCTGCACCAGCACAGCCCGCTCATTTTTGGCGACCGCGACATGGTCGCTGCCATTCCCCGCCACTGAGGAGACAACCCATGGCCCGCATCACGCTCCGCCAGCTTCTCGACCACGCCGCCGAAAATGGCTACGGTGTGCCCGCCTTCAACATCTCCAACATGGAGCAGGGCCTCGCCGTCATGGCCGCCGCAGACAAGGCCCAGGCACCAGTCATACTTCAGGCCAGCCGCGGCGCGCGCGCCTATGCCGGCGATGGCGTACTGGCCCGGCTGATCGACGCATTGGTCGACCAATATCCGCACATCCCGGTCTGCATGCATCTTGACCATGGCAATAATCTTGCCACCTGCGTCACTGCAATCCAGAACGGCTTCACCTCGGTAATGATGGACGGCTCGCTCAAGGCCGACGGAACCACACCCGCAGACTACGCGTACAACGCGGACATTACTCGCCGTGTGGTCGAGATCGCCCATGCCGCCGGCGTCTCAGTCGAAGGCGAACTGGGCGTGCTTGGCAGCCTCGAGACTGGCATAGGTGATCAGGAGGACGGGCACGGGGCGACTGAAAAGCTGAGCCATGACCAACTCCTTACCGATCCCGAGGAGGCCGAACGCTTCGTTTCCGAGACCGGAGTCGACGCGTTGGCGGTCGCCATGGGTACTAGCCACGGTGCCTACAAGTTCACCCGCGAGCCCGACGGCGAAGTGCTGGCAATGGACGTGATTGAGGCGATCCACAAGCGGTTGCCAAACACTCACCTGGTGATGCACGGCTCCTCTTCTGTTCCCCAGGATCTCTGCGCCAACATCAATGCTCATGGCGGTGCGATCCGTCCGACTTGGGGCGTGCCGATGGAGGAGATCCGACGTGGTATCCGTCACGGCGTGCGCAAGATCAACATCGACACCGATATCCGCTTGGCAATCACCTCCGCCATTCGCGAAACCTTGGCGAATGATCCTGCCGAGTTCGATCCGCGCAAGTACATGAAACCCGCCATGACAGCGGTGACGAAGCTCTGCGTCGAGAAGTTCGAAACCTTTGGTACCGCCGGTCATGCCGAGCATATTCGCGCTCTGGCACTCCACAAGATGGCGACAATTTATCGCGCCGCCTGAGAAAAGCCGAGCCCTGCCCTCCTGATTGGCATGGCTCCCCTGCAAGGACACAAATCCGGAGGGGCCGTGATGACTATTACCCGGATTGCCCGAGACGCTTTATCCCGTGATCCGTTACGCTGGTGCTCGGTTCCAGCAGCGCCACGTCTGGCGGGAGGGCTGATATGACACATTACCTGCTCGGCCTCGACAGTGGTCTGACAGTCACCAAGCAGTGGTGTTCCGCACAGACGGCACGGTCGTCGCGCAGGGAAAATGCGCAGTGCCCCAGATCAAGGCGATCGCGCATCATGTGGAGCGCGACATGGCGGGGCACTGGGATGCGTCTGCCCGTGCCATCCGCGTCGCGCTAGAGGCTGCCGCGCAGGTGGAGGGCAACTGCGTCACCCCCGCGGCTGTCGCGGTCGCCGGGCATGGTGACGGGCTATACCTGCTCGATCATGACGGTGAGCCGTTGGGGCCGGCAGCAACCTCGCTCGACAGCCGGGCGCAGAAGGTCATCGAAGGCTGGGACGCCGATGGCACGACGGATCGAGCCCTTGCACTCTGCGGCCAGCAGCCCTTTCCTGCCTCACCCGCAGCCCTGCTCGCATATATCCGTGACACCGAACCCAGCCGATATGCCCGCATTGGCGCGATCCTGTCCTGTAAGGACTGGCTGCGTTATAGGCTGACTGGCGAAATCGGAACCGACTTCACCGAGGCCAGTGTCGCCTTTACCGACATGCGCAGCCAATCATACAGCGCGGAGGCTCTGGAGCTATTCGGCCTCGGCGACTTGTCTCAAGCGCTGCCATCGGTTCATCTCCCCGGCGCAATCGTCGGTCATGTCACGCGTGAAGCTGCGGCGGCAACCGGCCTACCCATAGGCCTGCCCGTCGCCGCCGGACTGCACGACGTCGTCGCCTGCGCAGTAGGGTCCGGCGTCGCGGGGCCTGATGTTCTCGCAGTGGTGGCCGGCACATATTCGATCAACGAGACCTTCCGCACCGCGCCTCAGTCCGGGCCCGGCTGGCTGACCCGCAACGGCCTCATGCCCGGTCAATGGAACTGCATGTCCATCTCGCCTGCCTCAAGCGCCAATCTCGACTGGTTCGTGCAGCAGGCTGCGCGTGACGCGCTGGAAATCGACGACCCCTTTTCGATGCTGCAGCAGGAGCTCGACGCGGTCGAGCAGGATCCCTCGGACATTCTCTATCTCCCCTATCTCTTTGGATCGCCGTACCGGTCAGACGTGGCTGGTGCTTTTCTGGGCCTACGTGGCTGGCACGGACGCGGTCACATGCTGCGCGCCGTGGCCGAGGGCATTGCTTTCAATCATCGCCAGCACGTCGATGCGCTCGACCCCGAACGAAGCATCCCTTCGGTGCGACTGACTGGCGGCAGCAGTCGCAATCCCTATTTCGCGCAGATGATGGCCGACACGCTCGAACGGCGGGTCGAGGTACCGACAACGCTAGAAGCCGGCGCACTCGGTGTCGCGATCTGCGCCGGCCTTGCCTCCGGGATTTATGACAGTTGGGAGGAGGCCCAAGCGCGCACTATTGGGTCGCTTAGGAGCTACAGTCCCGGCAGCGCCTCTGCTCGGCTGCGCGTGGGCTATGCGCGTTACAGGGACGCCGCTGCTGCATTGATCGACCTTCAAGCAAGGACCCGACATACATGAGCGACACGAGACGTGGTGCCCTCCTGCAGCGCCTGCGCGACACGCGGCATGTCCCGGTGCTGATCGTGGGCGGCGGGATCAATGGAATGGGGACCTTTCGCGACCTGGCCCTGCAAGGGGTCGATTGCCTCCTGGTCGAGCGCGGAGATTTCTGCTCAGGCACCAGTCGCGCCCCGTCGCGAATGATTCATGGCGGATTGAAATATCTCGAAACCGGGGAGTTCCGTCTGGTTCGCGAAAGCGCAGAGGAGCGCAATCGCCTGCTCCAGAACGCCGCGCATTACGTCCATCCCCTTGAGATGATCATCCCGATCTATTCCTGGACCGCGGGGATCCTGCCGGCGCTGCGCCGGTTCTTGCGCCGTCCCGCGAAGCTCACCGAACGTGGCGCGGCGGTGATCAAGTTCGGGCTTACGCTCTACGACCTCTACGGACGCTCGAACCGCGTCCTGCCCCGCCACCGGATGATTCGGCGGGCGGATGCGCTGCGCGAAATCCCTGATCTCGACCCGCAGATCCGCATCGCAGCCTCCTATTACGACGCTTGGATTACCTCGCCCGAAAGGCTGGTTATCGAGCTGGCGCTCGACGGGATGGAAGCGAACCCTGCCAGCATGGCGTTGAACCATGTGAGCTTCGACGGAATGGAGAGCGACCGGGCGCGGTTGCGCGATGCCACGACGGGCGAAGTCTTCTTGGTGGGCTGTGATCTGATGATCAACGCTGCAGGCCCATGGATCGACCGGGTGAACGCCGCTGCGGGCGAGGCCGGCCGCATGATCGGCGGCACGAAAGGCAGCCATCTGCTGCTGGACCTGCCGATCTTTGCGCGCAGTCTCGAAGGGCGGATGATGTATTTCGAAGCAGAAGGCGGTCGGATCTGTCTTGTCTCCAATTTCATGGGACACGTGCTTCTAGGCTCGACCGACCTTGCAACCGAAGATCCCGACGGGGCGGTTTGCACCGACGAGGAGGTCGACTACCTGCTAGACGCCTTCCGCCGGATTTTTCCTGGGGTGACGGCAACACGGGACAACATCTTTTTCAGCTACACCGGAGTTCGCCCCCTGCCCGCACAGAATGCCTCGGACCCAGGCGCGATCAGCCGCGATCATTCCATACCCGTCCTCCCTCCCACCGAGGAACGCAACTTTCCGATCCTGTCATTAGTCGGCGGCAAATGGACGACCTTTCGCTCCTTCTCGGCTGAGGTAACGGACGTGGCACTGTCCTGTTTGAGCCGGGAACGGCGCCGCACGACAAAAGACGTGGCGATTGGTGGTGGCGTCGGCCTGTCACAAAGAGCCAGCGATGCAGAGGCGCTCTTGTCGGACCTCACGGCCACGGGCCTGTCGCGGACCCGGGCGGCGCGGCTTCTAACCTGTTATGGATCGCGGGCTCGGTTGGTCGCGAACTCCTTCAGGGGGCCGGAAACTTTCCTGACGCAGCTTCCAGACGTCTCGCACGAGGAACTCGTTTTCATCGTTCGGCACGAGGTAGTCCACAGTGCGCAGGATGTTCTCTTCGGGAGGGGGGCGCTGTTCCTGGAACGTCCGCTGCCCCGCGCCGCGCTGTCGGAGTTGGTCCTAGCGCTCGCCGGAATTCTCGATTGGGATGCGGCGCGCATCACCTTGGAAGAGGAAAACTTGGTAGAGCGCTACAGGCGGCATCATCGTATTAGATTTGATGCTGAAGGCATGCCGCAGTTTGTCTGACGGCAAGGGAGAGACGACGGGACATCCTCGAGCTTTTGCTCGGAACAGGGCACGGTCCAGATCGTGAAGTTGATCTTACGTTATTGACCGGCATTGTCAGGTTTATGGTGCTGCGGAGGTCGGATAGCCGGCTCACATGCCGAATCTCGACGATCTCTCGCGCCTCAAGGGCCATCGATTTCCGCGGACCGTGATCGGCTACGCCGTCTGGGCCTACCACCGCTTCGCTCTGAGCCTGCGCGATGTGGAGGATCTTCTCGCGGAGCGCGGGGTCACTGTGTCCCACGAGACGATCCGGATCTGGGTCGTGAAGTTCGGGACGCAGTTCGCCGCGAAGATCCGACGCGACCGCCCCGGGCCAGCCGACAAATGGCATTTCGACGAGGTCGTCCTCATGATCAACGGCGTCAGACATTGGCTGTGGCGGGCGATCGACGCGAACAGCGACGTGTTGGACATCCTCGTGCAGTCGCGCCGCAACACGGCGGCCGCCAGGCGGTTCATGCACAAGCTATTCAAGCGGTGGGGCCTGCCGCTGGTGATGGTGACCGACAAGCTCGGACCCTATCCGGCCGCGAAGGCAGAACTCGCCCCCGGCGTCGCAGTTCGCCGAGGGCTTATGTGATCATCCGGGATAGAACAGTTATATTATGGCCCGCATGAAAGCTATAATGCGTGATGCCAGGCAGGCGAATGACAAGGATGATCCAACAGGCTTGCCAACTCGTCGTCCAGCAGCATCGCTGTGATCGACATGCCGGCCATATCCAGCGATGTGTAGTAGTGACCGATCAAGGTTCGATGCGCCATGACACCACGGGCGCGCAACCGCTGTCTGAGGCGTCGGTTGATGATGTAAAGTTCCATCATCGGCGTGCTGCCAAGCGAATTGACCAAAAGCGCGACCCGATCACCCTCGGCCGGCGCCATTTCTGACAGGATCCGGTCGACAACCAGGTCCGTTGCCTCATCGGCGCCGACCAGCCTGTCGCTGGCGATACCGCGTTCGCCATGAACCCCGACACCAATCTCCATCTTTTCAGGACCAATTCGGAAACTGGGGCGGCGCGTTTCGAGGGAGGTGCCCGGTTCAAGGGCGATGCCCATGGTGAAGCACCGTTGTGTCGCACGATTGGCAAGTTCGACGCAGCGCTCCAACGGCAGCATCCGGTCGCATGCGGCACCGGCGATCTTGAAGACGAAGACATTTCCGGCCACGCCACGCCGCGCTGCGCGCGTCTCAACCGGAGCAGAGGCAATGTCGTCGGTGGTGATGACTGATCGCACCGGGATACCCCGTGCGGCGGCCATCTCGGCAGCCATCTCGAAATTCATCACGTCGCCCGAAAAATTGCCGAAGATGTGCAGCACCCCTGCCCCGCCATCGGCAGCCAGCGTGGCCGCCAGGATCGGATCGGGCGGCGGCGCGGCAAAGACGTTGCCGATTGCGACGGCATCGGCCAGACCGGCCCCGACATAGCCGAAAAACCCCGGTTCGTGCCCCGATCCGCCGCCGATGACCAAACCCACCTTTCCGGGACGGGGGCCGGTCACGGCTTTCAGAGCGCGCGGCGCGCCTTCGATGGGGGCTAGCAGCTCTTCATGCGCCAAGACCGCTCCCGCAATTGTCTCGCTGACGGCATCTTGGGAGCGATTAAGGAATTTCTTGACCCGCACGCGCTCGGGCAGGGCGGCTGCTGGCTTGCCGGCGCGCTTGGGGGCGTCGATATCGCGACCTTCGGAGGCAAGGATCGCGCGGGCCGTATCGGCATCGGTGACCATGACGTTGACCAGCCTGCCACGCAGGGCCGCCAGAATGGCCTGCACCTTGTCCATCCCGCCAGCGACACCGATGCGGCAGGGAATCTTGCCCAGGCTGTTCAGGTCGATGCCGATGGTGCGTGCCTCGAGCGGTCCGTCGACGACCTCGCCCGTGGCTGAAATCAACCGCCCTGCGATGCTGCCTACCGCCGCATTCGCATAAGCCTGCGCGTCCACCGCGTCGAAGAAACCGCTGCTGTGAATCGTGCTTTCGGGACGCAGCGAAGAGATCCCCAGAATGATTCGGTTCGCCTCGGCCAAGACCTTCATCTGTTCGGCGATCACCGGTTCGTGCAGCAAGAGCGTGCGCATGTCCGGAGAGGATACGATCGCGGGTGCCGATATCGGAATGCAGCGCGCGCCGAGGGCGTCGGCCAGCGTGGTCGCGCAGGCCTCTGGGGTCCAGGGGATCTTGGCTGTCGTGCCGCCCGTCGCCTGGACGATGCGAAGGTCCTGCAACCCGCCAGTACGGACGCTGTCAGCCATCGACAGCACGGTGCGCCCCCAAGTGACCGCGATCGTGTCGCCTGATTGCGCCGTCCTGGCCAGAAGCTGCGCCCCCGCTGCCCCCAACCGGTCTACAAGTGGACTGCCCCCTCCTTCCGAGGGGATCACAAGACAATCCGACAGGTTGAAATGGTCCTGCAGGCTCTGGGCGATGCTGAGGGCGCGAAAGCGATCGGGATCGATCTCGATCGAGACGATGCCCCGCGCCCGCGCATCCGCTAGGTAAGCATTGACCGAGGCACGGGACACGCCCATCTGCGCCGCGATATCCCCTTGGGTCATGCCTTCTTCGTAATAGAGCCAAGCCGCCCACAGCAACGGATCCTCACCGAACCGCAGGGGACTGCGAACGGTGCCCCCCACCCGCATCGACTGACCGCCGGTCATGATGAAGCCGGGCGCGACCGGACCATGGCCCATTGCGCCATGCTGTCCAGCAGCGCTGCCGCCGACGCCGCCCCGGGGTCCACGTGTCCAAGGCTGCGCGGCCCAAGTCGCGCCGCCCGCCCCTTGACCGCCATCATCGCACGGGTCGCCTTGGCACCCTCGGCGGCAGCCGAGGCTGCGTCCTTTAGAATATGTGCGACATCCTGTTCCGTTGCCAAACCGGCACGGACGGCATGGGCTGCAGGGGCCCAGGCATCGGATCATGGTCTTGTCGCCCGGCTTACTGGCCCCGCGCGCGGCGATGCCCTCGGACATCGCGATGATCACCTCGGGCAGGCGCGCCAGCGGTATTTCGGTCGTAGCGCCCAAGGCTTGGGCGGCCCGCATCAGCGCGCTGGCATAGAGCGGACCGGTCGTCGCACCAATCTCGTTGAGCAATGCGCGGGCGGCCAACATCATGCCATCGGCCAGCATCGGCACCGCGCCTCGCCTTCCGACAGCGCCTTTGCGGCAGCGGCAAAGCCAACCGACATGGAGACCCCGTGATCGGCATCGCCGATCTCGCCGTCCAGTTCGGCCAGATAGTCCTGTTCCACAGCCATGCGCGCGGCAAGGCTGCGGAACAGCAAGGTCAGGTCGTGTCGGGTGAACATCTGCATGCCGACGATTATCGGCGCGAAGCCACGGCGATGCAACGCCGCGGCTTCGCCCATCACGTCCGGGACAGCCGCGTTGCCACGCTGTCCGCCAGCTTCGTCAGGATCAGCGCGCAAGAGGTCGCGCCCGCATCCAGCACACCGCGCGAGCGTTCCCCCAGTCGGCTGGCACGTCCAAGCCGCGCAACCATATCGATGGTGCTGTCGCGTCCTTCCTCGGCCGCCTGTGCCATTGCCATCAGTGCATTCTCGAAGCCGTCGGGGCGGGTGGCCTCATAAGCCGAGATTGCCGGCACCAAGCAGTCGACAAGGGTCTTGTCACCCAGTTCGGCGGCGCCCGTGGTCCGGACGCCCTGAAGACCCGCTCGCAGCATGACCCCGAAACCCTCTGCATCGATCGCCTGACGCCCTTCGATCGCGCGGGCCATGTTGCCGAACATGAACCCATAGAGCGGCCCCATCGACCCACCGATCTCAGTCATCAGCACGTCCGACAGCACCGAAAGCGCCTCGTCCAGCGTCAGATTCTGACCGGCGATGCGCTCGGCGGCCCGTCCAAAGCCCTTAGCCATGTTGATGCCGTGATCGCCGTCACCGATCAGGCCGTCGATCTCGGACAGATAGGCCTTGTTGGCGACGATGACGGTTGCCAAGTCGGTCACGATGCCGGACGCCGCGTGCATGTCAAGGCGCGGATCGCCCACGGCTTCGGGGGCGCGTTCGATCGCAGCCTCGGCCTTGGCGGCTCCGCTTCGCCGGGTGCGCGGGGCGGATGTCGCGGCGATCGGCTGGACGGGCGCGCCCGACAGGCTCATCCCCGGTGAGGCGCATTCGACGTCAAGCAGTTCCTTCAGCTCGTCGTCCAGCGCCATGACCGTCAACGTCGCCCCCACCATCTCGAGCGAGGTGAAATAATTGCCGACGATGGCGCGATGTACCTTCAGACCCGCGCCCTCCAGCCCGGTCTCAATCCGGTCAAAAAGGACATAAAGCTCGTTGACCGGTGTCGCGCCCAGACCCGAGACCAGCACTGCGACCTCGGTCCCTGCCTTCAGGTCCTGATCCTCCAGCACGATCCGCAGCATGTCGTCTGCGATGTCATCGGCGCGTTTCAGCGGCTCGACCCGGGCGCCGGGTTCGCCGTGATGGCCGATGCCTACCTCCATCGTGCCGGCGGCGATCTGGAAGTTCGGATGGCCCACCGCCGGAAGCGTGCAGGGCCCCAAGCCGACGCCGACCGAGCGGCAGGCATCGATGGCCTTCTGCGCGGCCGCCTGGACTTGCGCCAGATCGCCACCAAGCGCCGCGCGGGCACCGCCGATCTTCCACATGAAGATTTCGCCTGCCACGCCCCGCCGCTTGGCACGCTCGGAGGGCGGGGCCGAACAGACGTCGTCATTGGCCACGACCAGCGCCACCTCGATGCCGTCTTCGGCCACCATGTCGCGCGCCATCTTTACGTTCATGTTGTCGCCGGCATAATTGCCGTAAAGCACCGCGACCCCAGCCCCGCCATCCGCCGCACGGATTGCATCCGCGAAGGCCTGCGCCGTCGGTGACGAGAACAGTTCGCCTACGGCCACGGCATCCACCATGTTGCGCCCGGCATAGCCGATGAAGGCGGGCTCGTGACCCGAGCCGCCACCGGTGACTATGCCCACGCGTCCCTCTTGCGGGGCGAATCGTGACAGCACGACGCGCGGGTTCGTCGGGTCCTTGCGGATCAGATCGCCATGCGCCTTGACGAAGCCCGCCACAGTTTCATCGACAATGTCGTCTGGGTCGTTGAAAAACCGCTGCATAGCCAGACCGGTCCGGGTATTCACGTCGCTGCTGTCCATCATTTCACCGTATATCCGCCATCGACCAGAAGATCGGCGCCATTGATCATCGCTGCCGCGTCCGAGGCCAGAAAGACCGCCGCCGCCGCGATCTCATCGGGTTCGGCAAAGCGGCCGACCGGGATCTGCGCCTTCATCGCGTCACCCTTGGGGCCCGCCCAAGCCTTGCGACCCAGATCGGTCATCACCACCGTCGGAGAGATGGCGTTAACCGTGATGCCATGCCGGCCCCATTCCAGCGCCAGCGTCTTTGTGACGCCCAGAATGCCAAATTTTGCCGCGCAATAGGCCACATGCCCATCGATCGCGACAGAACCCGCCTGGCTGGCCAGATTGATGATCCGCCCGCCCTTGCCTGCCGCGATCATGACGCGACCCACGGCCTGCGCCATGGCGAAGCTGCCGGTCAAATTGATGTCGATGGTGCGCGTCCATGCCTGGCTCGACAGATCCTCGGCTGGAGCCAGATCCACGATCCCGGCCGAGTTCACTAGGATGTCGATGCCGCCAAAGGCGCCGGTGGCATCCGCCACGGCGGATGCGATGCTGTCTGCGTCGGTCACGTCGCAAGAAAAGGCACGGGCCTCGCCGGGCAAATCCTTTGCCAGCTGCTCCGCGCTCTCAAGGTTCATGTCCAGCAGGGCGATCCTCGCGCCTTTTTGCGAAAATGCCTGCGCGATCGCCGCGCCGATCCCGGAGGCGGCACCCGTGACGACGGCCGTCCTGCCCGCCAGGGAAAAGTCCAGTGAAGCTGCCATAGCGATCCTCTGTCTAACGCGGGACCATCTCTGCCCACGCGGGTTGCGCGGCGGCAGGGATGATCCGGAAGTGTATTCCGTGAGTGGCCCCCGGTGCCCGTGGGCGCCGGGGAAGGTTTTGGACGGGCTTACTGGCGGGTGGCCAGCAGCGCGTCGACGTTCTCGGCCGTAACGGGGGTCCAGGGAACGTTATATTCGCTGTCGGCACCGCCATTCCACGGCATGTCGGGATACTGCTCCCAGATGTCGGACATGGGCTCGTAATCGGGACGGACGGCCTTGATGGCGACGTCGATGGCGCCAAGTGCCTGCGCCTCGCCATCCTGAAGGATGGAATCCATGCTGCCTTCCTTGACCGCGTTCAGCGCGTCGGTCACGCCGTCCACGCCCGCGATGGCGAAATTGTTGACATCCATGCTCGCGGCACGAATCGCCTCGATCGCACCCAAGGCCATTTCATCGTTCTGCGCGATGACACCTCGGATGTCGTTGCCATGCGAGGTCAGCCAGTTTTCCATCAGGCTCTGCGCCTCGGCGCGCGACCAGTTGGCGGTCTGGCGCTCCAGGATCTTGACGTCGGGGCATTCGGCCAAGGCTTTTTCGTTGCCCTCACCGCGCTGGATCTCTCCGGACTGGCCGATGGGGCCTTCGATAATGACGACGTCACCTTCGCAGTTCATCTTGTCCAGGACCGCCTTGGCCTCCAGATAGCCCGCTTCGACATCGTCCGACCCAACATAAGAGGTAAGCTGATCGCTGTTCACCCGCGCGTTCGAACCGACAACCGGAATGCCCGCATCGACCGCCAGCTGGACCGCCGTGGCACCCGCTTCGACATCCATTGGAGCAAAGACGATCGCGTCATAACCTTGGGTGATCATCGTCTCGAACTGATCCTGCTGGACCAGTGCATCATAACGGCCATCAAAGACCGTCAGTTCGACCATGCCCGACTGGACAGCGGGATGCTTCTCGCCGGCAGCCGACCACAGCTGCATGAATTCGGCGTTCAGGCCATAGGCGGCCATGCCGATCTTGATCGGATCGTCCTGCGCATGGACGGCCCCGCCCCAGCCCCAAGGCGAACA
>NZ_BATB01000046.1 GCF_000466965.1 Limimaricola cinnabarinus LL-001 | reverse complement strand
CCATGCACGAAGGCGCGCGCGCGGCGGCCCAGATGCACGCCGGCCTCCGCTATCCGGGCCGGTGCGAGCCGCCGGATCGCACTGTACCATGCCACCGGGCCCGGTGAGCCGGGGGGCGGGGGCGGGGCGGACATAGTCGATCCCGTGCCATGCCGACATCGTGCAGCCGCAGATCCCCCCGCCTCGAACCCCTGCTCCGCAAAGGCCTCGGCCACCACCCGGTCGAAGGGTCGCCCGCCGCGCAGCCGCAGCCGCAGCGGATGTGCCCGGCAGGCGAGGCTCGCGATGCGCAAGGCGCGCGGCGGGCCGGGATGGCAAGGTGGGGCGATCATGGCGCAATCACGGGGCGATTTCGCCGCGCGCGACGAGGGCCTCGCGGATCATCTTCTTGGTGATCTTGCCATAGCCGGATTTCGGCATCCGATCCCAGAACACCACCCGGCGCGGCAGCTTGTAGCGCGCGATCCGCGTCGCCAGCCACGCCAGCAGCGCCGCCTCGTCGCACCCAGCCCCGCCTCGGGTCACGCAGACCGCGAGGCCGACCTCGCCCCAGACCGGGTCGGGCACGCCGAGCACCGCCACCTCCGAGATGTCGGGATGCATGAGGATCTTTTCCTCGATCTCGCGCGGATGGATGTTCGAGCCGCCCGAGATGTACATGTCCGAGGCGCGGCCCGTGAGATAGAGAAACCCCTCTTCGTCCATATAGCCCAGATCGCCGGTGAGGAACCAGCCGTCGCGGAACGACTTGACGTTGGCCTCCGGGTTGTCGAAATAGCCTGCGAAGACCGCCGGGCCGATCACCGCGATCTCCCCTGTCTCGTGCGGCGCGCAGGCCCGGCCCGCCGCGTTTTGCACCTGCACCTGCATGCCGGTGCGCGCAAAACCGCAGGTGCCGATCCGCATGGCCCCGTCATCGGCATGGTGATGCGCGGGCGGCAGCACGGTGATGTTGCCCGTCACCTCGCCCAAGCCGAAATACTGCACCAGCACCGGACCCAGCGCCTCGATCGCCCGGATCTGGTCGGCGCGGTACATCGGCGCGCCCGCATAGACCAGATGGCGCAGCGAGGAATGGTCATGCGCCGCGATGGCGGGGTGTTCGACCAGCATCTTGACGATGGTCGGCACCGTGAAGGCGTTGGTGACGCGCCATTTCGCGACCAGCCGCCAGATCTCCTCGGGGTCGAACGTCTCGCCCGCAGGCAGGATCGTCTTCACGCCGCGCGCCACCTGGCTCAGCTGGTGGATGCCCGCCCCGTGCGACAGCGGCGCCACGACGAGCGAGGCGTCCGCCTCGGTGGTGCCGGGCATCAGGTCGCACAGATGGTTGTTGATCACGAAGGCAAGCTGGCCATGTGTCAGCACCGCCGCCTTGGGCCGCCCCGTGGTGCCGGAGGTGAAGAAGAACCAAGCAGGCGTGTCGCGCCCCACCGCGACCGGGGTCGGCGCGTGCCCAGCGTGCCGCGCCACCAGCGCCTCGTAATCGGGGGCGAATTGGGCCGTGCCGATCGCCACGGTGAACTCGGCCTCGCAGGCGGCGGCGTGATCGGCGAACCCCGCGCCGCAGATCAGCCCGCGCGCGCCGGAGGCCCGCGCCAGCCATGCGACCTCCTCCGGCGACTGCCGGAAATTGGCGGGCACCCAGACCGCGCCGACGCGCCAGCAGGCGAACATCGCCTCGAACATCTGGTTGCAATTGGCCGACTGCACGAGGAGCCGGTCGCCCGGCCGCACCCCGAACTCGTGCAGCAGCGCCTGCGCGAAGGCGGCCGAGCGCGCCTCCATCTCGCGAAAGCTCCAGCGCGCCTCGCCCCAGACGAAACCCACCGCCGCGCCGTGCCGCCGCGCGGTCTCGCCCAGAAGCTGCGACAGGTTCATCACCCTGTCTGAAACCGGCGTCATGTTCGGCCAAGGTGTCGCGTTCATTGCCCCGATCCTTCTGATTGCGGCGCGGTCGCATAGGCGCGCGCCAGCCGTGCCTCGATCCGTGCCGCCGCCGCCGTCAGGAGCGGCGCGAACGCCTCCGAGCGGGGCGGCTGCATCCGCCCGGCCACGGCGGCGATCGACACCGCGCCCGCGACGCCGCCATCGGGGCGGCGCAGCGCCACGCCGATGCCCCAGCTGTCGGGAAAGACGAGGCCGGGATTGAGAGCGTACCCCGCCTCGCGGGCCCGCGCCGCGAGTTCGCGCAGCCGCTCGGGCGGCAGGGCCGGGTAGTCGCGCGCGAGCACCTCGCGGTTCGCCTCGAGCACCGCCTCGGCCTCGCCCGGCGGCAGCGCCGCGAGCATCGCCAGCGACCCCGCGCCGACGCCCAGCGGATGCCGCGCGCCGGGCATCAGGGCATGGGTGCGGATCGGATAGGCCCCTTCCTCGCGCTGCAGGCAGACCGCCGCATCGCCGCGCCGCACCGACAAGAAGGCGGTGTCGCCGCTGTCGCGCGCCAGATCCGCCAGCGCGTCGCCCGCCATTTCGGCAAGACCATGGCGCACCGCCGCGAGGGTGCCCAGAACATAGCTCTCCTGCCCGAGCCTGTAGCGCCGCCGGCCCGTTTCCTGCTCAATCATCCCCGCCCGGATCAGCGCCAGCATCAGCCGCCGCACCGTCGGCTTGTTGAGCCCGCTCATCGCCACCAGCGCCGCAAGCGGCACCCCCTCTTCCGGCTGCCGCCCGACGAGACGCAAGAGCCCGAGCGCGCGGTCCACGCTCTGCGCGCCGCCGCTGCCCTGCCCTTCCACGATGTGGACCTCGGCCCCTCTCGCCTCTCCCAAAACGATCTCCTCCCGCCCGCCATGTTCAGGCGCGCCGCATGTTTTTGGCAAGTTCTACTTGTTCGACGCGGCGTAATTTGCTCCATGATGTGGAACGCACCGCTCGGGGAGGAGCGGCGAGGCCTTCGGGTCCGCATCATATAGGGGAGGAATCGCATGACATTCGCAAAGCTGGGCGCGCTCACCGTGGCGTCGATCGTGGCCGGGGGCCTGATGAGCGGGGCCGCCTTTGCCGAAACGCTGCGGCTGTCGCATAACACCGGCGACACCACGACCTGGCACAAAGGCGCCGAGCGTTTCGTCGAGCTTCTCTCCGAAAAGACGGGCGGCGAGATCGACGCGCGGGTCTTTCCCAACGCCCAGCTTTCGGGCGGCGACCAGATGCGGCAGGCCGAGATGGTCGGGCGCGGCGCGCTCGATCTCGTGGTGACTTCGGCGATCAACGTGACACCTCTGGTGCCCGAGATGGCGGTGTTCTCGCTGCCCTATCTCTATGCCGATTACGCGCAGGTCGACGCGACCACCCAAGGCCCCGCCGCCGACATGCTCGAAGACATCCTGCGCGACAAGGGCATCGAGGTCCTCGCCTGGGGCGAGAACGGGTTTCGCGAGGTGACCAATTCGGTCCGCCCGATCAAGTCGCCGGATGACATGAAGGGCCTCAACATGCGCGTCGCCGGGCCGATGTATATCGACGTGATGAACGCGCTCGGCGCCAACCCGCAGCAGATGCAATGGGGCGAGACGCTGACCGCGCTGCAGCAGGGCGTGGTCGACGGGCAGGAAAACCCGATCGGCGCGGTGATCATCCCGCAGCAGGTCTACGAGGTGCAGGACCACCTGACCGCGTGGCACTACTCCTACGACCCGATCTTCCTCGGCATCTCCAAGGCCAAGTGGGACAGCTACGACGCGGACACCCAAGAGCAGATCCGCGCCGCCGCCGAAGAGGCGATGAGCTACCAGCGCGAGATCACCCGCCAGAGCACCGAGGAAGGCATCGCCTTTCTGCGCGACATGGGCATGGAGGTCTACGAGCCCACCGAGGCCGAGCTCGCCGCCTTCCGCGAGGCGACCCAGCCTGCCTTCGACCAGTGGTCCGAAAAGGTCGGCCCCGAGATCGTCGCCGCCTTCAAGGACGCCATCGCCACGGCCCAGTGACCCGACCGTCGGGGCGGCCCGACGCCGCCCCGCCCAGACCGCCCCGTCCCGTCCAGACCCTTCGGAGAGCCGCATGTTGGGCTTCATCCTGCGCGACGCGGAGAAGATCGTCTGCGCCGCGATCTTCCTCGCCATGACGCTGCTTGGCTTTGCCAATGTGGTGGTGCGCTACGGCACGAACTATTCGCTCGCCGCGACCGAAGAGCTGCTGACCAACGGTTTTTTGCTGCTCACCATCTTCGGTGCGGCCATCGCAGCGCGGCGCGGCGAGCATCTGGCGGTGACTTTGGTAGCCGACGCGCTGCCGCGGCCCGTGGCGCGCGCGGTGTTCGTGCTGTCGCTGGCGCTGTCGGCGCTGCTTTTGGCGATGTCGGCGTGGTTCTCTTGGCAGGTGCTGGCGAATTTGTGGGGCAACGGCATGCGCTCCTACGCGCTCGGCCTGCCCGCGTGGTACTATCAGGCCGCGGTGCCCTTCGGCTTTGCGCTGGTGCTGCTGCGCTACCTGCAACATGCATTCGCCATCCTGTGCGGCGCACCGGATCCCGGGTCGATCCCCGATGTTTGAACTTTTCGGCCTTTCGGCGGGAAGCCAGATGGTGCTGGCCTTTTTCGGGCTGATGGCGCTGCGGGTGCCGGTGGCCTTCGCGCTCGGGCTCTCGGCGATGTACGCGATGTGGCGCATCGGCTTCGGCTTCGATCTGGCGGGCGACCTGATCGCCACCGGCATCACCAAGTATTCGCTGCTCGCCATTCCCTTCTTCATCCTCGCGGGCACGCTGATGGGATCGCTCGGCATCGCCGAGAGGATGATCCGGTTCTTTCGGGTGCTGATCGGCTCGACCCCCGGCGGCATGGGGGTGGTCGGCACGGTGGTCTGCCTGTTCTGGGGCGCGGTGAGCGGCTCGGGCCCGGCTTCGGTCGCCGCCATCGGCCCGATGATCATCAAGGGCATGGAGGAGGACGGCTATCCGCGCACCTATGCCGCCGGTCTCGTCTGCACCGGCGCTGCGCTGTCGATCGTGATCCCGCCCTCGATCGGGCTGGTGATCTACGGCGTCATTGCCGAGACCTCGATCTCGCGGCTGTTCATCGCCGCCATCGTGCCGGGTCTGGTGATGGGGCTGGCCATGCTGGCGGTGCTGCCGCTGGCGAACCGCGCGGGCGCACCCGCCCACAGCCCCGCGCTCGCCGCCCTTGCGCCTATCCCCGACGCGGCGCGGCCCTATGGCCGCCGCCTCTGGTCGGCGTTTCGCGACAGCTTCTGGGGGCTGATGACGCCGGTGGTGATCCTGGGCGGCATCTATTCGGGCATCTTCACGCCCACCGAGGCGGCGCTGGTCGCCACGGTCTATGCGCTGGCCGTCGGCGGTCTGATCTACCGCACGCTGAACCTGCGCGGCCTTTACGACGCGCTCGCGGACGCGGCCGCCTCCTCGGCCGTCGTGATGCTGGTCGTCGCCTATGCGAGCCTGTTCGGCTGGGTCGTCACGGTCGAGGATCTGGTCGGCAGCTACTCCGCCGCGCTTCTGGGGATAAGCGGCAACGAATGGGTGGTCCTCGCGGTGATCATGGCGATCCTCCTGGTGGCGGGGATGTTCATGGACCCGGTGACGGTGATGTTCGTGTCGCTGCCCATCTTCCTGCCGGTGATGCGCGAGCTGGGCTGGGACCCAGTCTGGTTCGGCGTCGTGGTGATGGTCAACCTTGCGATCGGCTTGATCACGCCGCCCGTCGGCATCAACCTCTATGTCGCCGCCAACGTCACCCGACTGCCGATCGAGCGGATCGCGCGCGGCGCGCTGCCGTTCCTCGGGGCGAGCCTGCTGGGCCTTGTCGTGATCGCCGCCGTGCCGGGGCTGTCGCTGAGCCTCGCGCGATTGCTGAACTGATGGGAGAGACGATCATGACCCCCAAGACCGCCCTCGTGACCGGCGCCGCGCGCGGCATCGGCCTCGCCACCACCCGGCTCTTCGTCGAAGGGGGCCGCCGCGTCGCGATGATCGACCGCGACGAAGAGGCGCTGCGCGAGGCCGCGGCGCATCTCGGCGACGCCGTGCTGCCGGTCGTCTGCGACGTGTCGCGGCCCGAGGACGTGACGCGGATGGCCAGTTCGGTGCGCGACGGGCTGGGCCGCGTCGACGCGCTGGTCAACAATGCCGGCGTCGCCGATTTCGGCCCCATAGCCGAGACCGATTTCGCCCGCTGGCGGCGGGTCATGGAAACCAATCTCGACGCGGTGTTCCTCGTGTCGCAGGAGCTTCTGGCGGATCTGTGCGCGACGCGCGGGGCGATCGTCAACATCGCCTCGATCTCGGGCCTGCGCGCCAGCACGCTGCGCGTCGCCTATGGCACCTCGAAGGCGGCGGTGATCCATCTCACCAAGCAGCAGGCAGTGGAGCTAGGCGAACACGGCATCCGCGCCAATTGCGTGGCCCCCGGCCCGGTCGACACCAAGCTGGCGCTGGCGGTGCATTCCCCGCAGATCCGCGCCGCCTATCACGACGCGATGCCGCTCAACCGCTATGGCACCGAAGCCGAGATCGCCGAAGTGATCGTGTTTCTATGCTCTGACCGGGCGAGCTATGTCACCGGTCAGGTCGTGGCCGCGGATGGCGGCTTCGAGGCCACCGGCATCGGCCTGCCGGCCCTGCGCGGCTGAGACAGGAGCGGTCCCGCGTCTCAGAAGGTATTGAGCGCCATGCCGAGAAACAGCTCCCGCGCCTCCAGCCGGTAGCCCAGCCGGAGCCGCCAGTCGGATTGCCCCAGCCGCTTGGCCAGAACGAGGCTGCGCTCGGAATAGCCGTCATCATCGCCCGTCGCCACGGCGGCAAAGGAGATCCCCCCGGCGCTGCGGCTGGCCTCTATCATGGAGAAATAGGACAGGTCGATGCTGCCGATCTCGCCGATCAGGAAGACGCCGCCCCAATCGGTGGGAATGTAGCTTTCGGCCACCAGCTTGGCGCCGATCTCCGGATCGCCGTCAAAGCGCAGCACCGGAC
Source organism: Limimaricola cinnabarinus LL-001 (assembly GCF_000466965.1). Taxonomy (GTDB): domain Bacteria; phylum Pseudomonadota; class Alphaproteobacteria; order Rhodobacterales; family Rhodobacteraceae; genus Limimaricola; species Limimaricola cinnabarinus. Next base: position 22,476 of record NZ_BATB01000046.1, on the reverse strand, counting down.
CATAACGAAGCGTCACCGCCCGGCCAGCGATCGCGACAGCGCGCGACAAGGTCGTCGAGACGCCGATCGAGCCGCCATCCGTATGGCGCGACCAGACGAAGCCGGTGGAAATGCCGTCGCGCTCGAGGCTGCCAACGGCGGTCCCGTCGGTCGGGCCGAGGTCGAATTGCAGGTATTCGCCATCGCGCGCGCGAAGCCTGTGCTCAGGCAAAGGGCAAGGGCGATCAGGCTCGGCAGGCGCATCGGCAAGGTCTCCGGTCTGGGCAGATCACGTATCGGGTATGCCGATATCATGCGCCACGAGTTCGGCCAGCAGGCCGAGGGTTGCCGGGTAGTAGCCCTGTCGGGCCGCCTGCGTCGAGACCGAAGCGATGACCTTTTCGGGCGCGGTGGCCAATCGCACGGTGCGGGCCAGTGCCGCGTATCCCGGCGACGGGTCGCGGTGCAGGATCTGCCCGTCCCGCCCGGCCCGAACAGCCGTGCCCTCCCCGCCCTGCGACCAGAGCTGCGCCACCTGCCGCACCATCGGGTGCCCGGCCCGTCCCGACCAGATCAGATAGAGCGGCACCCGGATCGCGTCGTAGCCGAAGCGCCCCTTGTCGCCCTCCGCCGCAGACCAGCCGCCGCCATCGAGGCCGAGCCAGTCGGGCGGCAGCCCCTCGGCGGCGACCTCCTCAAGCAGCGCCGCGCCATCCTCGGCGACCTGCGCGAGGATCGGCAGATCGAAGGCGGCGGCAAGCTCGTGCAGCGCCCGCGGCATGATGTAGGAGGGGTTGAGCGTGAGGCCCCCGTCATGGCGGAAATGCTCCGCGCCCGGCAGAAGCTGCAGCCGCCCCGAACGGCGCGGGTCCTCGGCGACGCAGATCTCGATCAGCCCGCGCGCGATCCGCTCGGCCTGCGCCAGCGCGTCGGGGTCCGAGAACTGCCGCCCGCCGCGCAGCAGGGCCCAGGCATAGAACAGGTCGCCGTCGCTGGCATTGTTGTAGTCGCGCGTCTCCCACGCTTCGCCCGGCACGAAGCGCCAAGCGAGAAGCGGATCCTGCCGCACCGCCAGAAAGGCATTGGTCCAGCCCCGGATCGCGTCGAAGGCGGGCCAGTCATTCGCGGCCACCGCGAACAAAAGCCCCCAAGCCTGCCCCTCGGAATGGCTGATGTCGCCCTGATAGTCGTCGATCACCCGCTCTTCGGGCGTCAGGAACCGGGCGCGCCAATCCTCCCAACCGGCAAAGCCCGGCGCCAGCGCCAGCGCCCGCACCGGCGCCATCCCCGCGAGGCCGGTCGCACCGGCCAGCCCAACGAGGCAGGCGCGGCGGCTGAGATCCCGCGCGCTCATACGTCCCTGCTGAAGCTGAGACGGCGCGCGATGTCGCTGATGAGCTGGCCCAAATGCACCTCGACCACGCCGGGCGCGGACCCTTGGGTGTAGAAGCGGCGCAGCATCGCGTGGTGCATCTCGGGGCTGGGCGACAAGTGCAGCCGCGCACCGTCATCCGTCGCGCGATCACCGTGGCCTCGACCGCGCCGATCTGCGGGATATGCAGCATGCCGCGCATCCCCACGGGGTAGGTCCGACCGCGAATCCGCGCCGAATCCTGCGTCAGCGAGGCCAACCAGATCTGGTCGGAATGCGCGCCCGCCGAAAACGCCGCCCGCTCGGGCGCATCGGCGATATGGCGTTCCTGGCGCGGCAGCTCGATGCAGGCAAGGATGGTCAGGGACAGCACGAAGAGGTTGTAGAACGTCCAGAACAGCACCACCATTTTGCCGTCGCCCGCGTCGTAATGGGCAAGGCTGTCGAAGGCGCTGCCGATCCAGAGCCCGCGACCGAAAGCCCCATCAGCACCAGATACGGCATCATCAACCGCCATTGCACCACGACGCGGCTGCGGTCGCCGCCCTTGGCAGTGACCTTGAACTTGTGACCCTTGGGGCGCAGAAGCCCGTGGACCGCCGCGCGCATGATCGGAACCGCCCCGACGATCTGGCTCACATCATGCAGCACCGGGATGACGGTGCCGCGCGACAGCAGGTTCATCACCCCGAGCGAGACCACGTAATAGGCGCCGAAATAGGCCAGCACGTCGGGCACGCGGGCATCGACGACGATCGTGCCGAAGAACCAGTAGAGCAGCGGAAAGGCCAGCCCGGCGAAGCGGAAGGGAAAGCTGCCAAGCCAATAGAGCAGCGTGTCGAACACGCTCCAGCGGTCGCGCAGCCGCAAACCGTTGCGGGCAAAGGGGCCGAGACGACCACGCACGATCTGCATCAGCCCGAGGCACCAGCGCGCGCGCTGCGTGACGTATTCGCCCACCCCTTCGGCCGCGAGGCCTTCGGTCAGCGGCTCGTTCAGATAGGCAGTCGAGAGACCCCGCTCCTGCAGGGTCAGGCTGAGCAGGTAATCCTCGGTGACGCTGTCGGTCGGAAAGCCGCCGATCTCGCGCAGCGCGCTCCAGCGCATCACCGAGCTGGTGCCGCAGCAGATCGCCACGCCCCAGCCATCGCGCGCGGGCTGGATGTGATCGAAGAAGAAGCGCTGCTCGTCAGGGTAGGAGCGCGACAGGCCGAGATTGTGCTGGATCGGGTCGGCGTTGAAGAAGTGCTGGGGCGTCTGCACGAGGCCGACGCTATGGTCGTGGAACAGCGCCACGCAGCGGGTCAGGAAATCCCGGTGCGGCACGAAATCGGCATCAAGCACCGCAAAGAAATCGGGCGCGTTCCCCTCGGCCTCGAGGAGCGCGAGCGCATGGTTGATGTTGCCCGCCTTGGCATGGCTGTTGTCGGAGCGGGTGACGTGGCGCACGCTGTGTTTCGCACAGAAGGTCGCAAGCCAGTCGCGCCGCCCGTCATCGAGCACCAGCACCTCGACATCGGGCCAATCGACCGAGATGGCCCCGACGATGCTGCGCTCGAGCACCTCGCGCTCCTCGTTGTAGGTAGCGATCATCACCGCCACCTTCGGCGGCGGTCCGGGCGCCCACCATTCGGCGTTCTCGGTCGCCTCGTCGTGGCGGTTGCGGCGGCGCATCAGCAGCACAGCGGCGTTGATCGAACTCAGGATCGCCACGAGTTCGAGCAGGTAGAGCGTGCCGCTTGCGGCGAAGTCGAGGTCGAACCCGACCGGGGCCAGCGTTTCGGTGCCGCGCCACCAGATATAGCGCAGCGCGAGCGCGATCACGCCAAGGAGCAGGACGACCCGATGCACCGTCCTGCGCGTGTCGAGCACCAGAGGCAACAGCACCACCACCCCCAGCGCCAGCAGCATCAGCGCGAAGCTTTTCTGGGTTTCGCTGAGCCAGGGATGCAGCGCGATCACAGCAGGCCACGCAGCCGGTCGAGCGGACGGCCCTCGAAGAAGACCCGGCCGGTCCGGCCCACCGGGCAAGCGCCCGCCTCCGACCGCGCGAGGCCCGGCACCGAGACGGCGACGTCATAGCGTTCGAGATGCTTCTGGCCCGGCGCCACGGCGAGGTTGCGGTAGATCGTGGCCGCCCCCGCGCCCGCGAGCCGTTCGACCGTCGCGTCGAAGACCTCGCCGCTGCCCGACATCCGGAACTTCGCCGCGTCGCCTTGCCGCAGCCCGTTATAAACGCTCTCGCTCACCGAGGCGGTGACGAGGACGTGGTCGCAATCGAGCAGTCGCAGCACGTCCTGTCCGCGCTCCACCTGCTCGCCATCCCCCGCGAGCACCTCCCAAAGCTGGCCGCTCACGTTCGCCGCGAGCGGCGCCTCGGCGCGCCGATTGACGCTCAGCCGCTCCTGCGTGACCCGCGCCGCGAGATCGCGCACCGCCCGGAGCTGACCGCGATGCTCGGCTTCGAGCGCGTCGTAACGCGTCTGAAGCTCGTAGAGCCGCTGCCCGGCATAGGGGCTGTCATTGTAGCCATCGGCGAGGAACACGCCGTCGCGCGCCGAGGCGATTGCGGCCTCCAACACGCCGACCTGCTCGCGCGCCAGCTCGATCGCCAGCGCCAGATCGACGGGCGTCTGTGGCACCGGGGCCGCCGGGGCGGCAACGGGCGCGGTGTCGCGCCGCAGCCGGGACGCCATGCCGTCGAGCAGGATCTCGGGCTCGAGCGAAGCGAGGCGCGCGGACGGGGTCGCGGCCCGCTCCTCGAGCATCGCCAGCCGGGCGCGGGCGTGGCGCAGCCGCACCTCGACCTGACGGATCTTGCCGCGCTCGAAGCGCGCCGCGCGCACCGAGAGCGACTCCATCATCTGCCGGGTTTCGGTCATCACGTCGATCAGCCGGTCGCGCTCGCCCTGCGCGTGCTGCCATTCCAGCACGAGATCGTCGAGGCGGATCCGGTCGACCGAGAAATCGACCACCGAGGCCAGCTCCTCGCCCTCGCGCACGGTGGCGCCGAAGGCGAGGTCGGGCATGGTGATCCGCCCGGCCAGCGGCGCGCGCAGCGTGGTGAGACGGGCATTGACCATGGCGTTGGCGCTGGCCCCGCCCATCTGCTCCCCGACGATCACCCAGACCGAGACGAGGATCAGCGCGAGGCCGATGAAGAGACGGGTGAGACGCATGGGGCATTCCTTGTTGCGGCAGCGTGGTCGGCAGCGGGGATGGTCTCACCTGTGTCGGCAAGGGGGGTGGGTCGGATCAATCGTGACGGTGGGTCGCGCGGGGCGCTTGGGCGTCGGCGCGTGACCCGTGTGCATCTCTCGGGGTAGCCGGGCTCAGACCTTCTGTATCCGGACGATCGCCGAGGAAAGGATCTCCGCCTCGCGGCTGCTGCGCTGTTCGGCGGGATAGATGTCGCGCCCCTCGGCGATGGCCTCGGCCTCGCGCGACAGGGTTTGCAGCGGCCTCAGGAAATAGCGGCTGAACAGGGCGGTGCCGAGCAGGAGGGCCAGTAGCGAGCCGAGCAGCAGGGCGACGATGTCGCGCGACAGCATGAAAGGCCCGAGGCCGAGCCCGGTGATCCGCGTCGGAACCCGCGCCACCAGCCGCCAGTCGAGCGACGCCATCCCGTCGGTCACCAGCTTGGGCAGCAGGGCGAGGAACACGTCGTGCTTGTCGTCGTGCTCGACCCGGAAGATGCCCTGCTGTCCCGAGGCCACGACCTGCGCCGCGCGGTCCGACAGCCCGCCGGGCACCGACTGGACATAGTCAAAGAGCACCCGGCCACGACCGTCGACGAGGAACAGGTCGAGATCGAGCACGCGCGCGGATTCGACGAGATAGTTCTGGATCCAGCCGGCGTTGAGACGGTAGATCAGCACGCCCTCGACCCGGTCCTCGTCGTCGCGGATCGCCACAGAAAGGTCGACGAACTTGACCGGGCCCTCGCCGGCCGCGTCGCTCGGCACGAGGCGGCCCAGCGGGTCACCGGCCGGGGCCGTGCCGATGTGGCTGCCGGCGAGGCCGCGGCGGAACCATGTGGCGCGCGACACGTCCTGCCCTTCGAGTTCGTCATGCGAACTGGCCACCAGACGGCCGCTGGCATCGGCGATCCCGGCCCATGCGATGGAGTTCGATATGCGCGAGATGGCGATGAGGCGGGGCCGCGCCACGCGGATCGCATTCATCCGCAGCGTGCCCGCCACGGCGTTGACCGAGTTCCATTCCCGGTCGAGGGCCTTGGACAGGTTCATGCGCAGCGCCTCGCCGCGCAGATAGACCGATTCCGACTGCACCGCGCTTGCCACGTTCTCGAGCCGGCGATCGGCCACGAGGGTCATCGCCCCGAACCCCACGATGGCAAAGAGGGTGACAAAGCCGAACAGGGCCGTGGTCAGGCTCGGTAATCTGTATCTGCGCGCGAGAGGCATTCTGCTCATTCCCATGGGTCTTCGTTCATCATGGTTAATGAGGTATTCGCGCAATGCGGCTGCACCTCGCCGGGACTGTGGCGGAGCCATGGCGGGGGAAGGATTTGCCCGGTTCGTGGCACCGATGCCCCACATCGCCTGCGCGTTGTTCGCGATCCGGCGACCGGTTCGCGAACGATCGGCGTCAGACAACTTGGTTTTCGACACATTCGAGGGGCCTGAAGGCCGATCCCCTGCCTCTGACGGCGGCGGTTCTGGCGCTACTGCTCGCGGAAGGCGCGGGTCATGCTGTCCTTGATGGGCTTCGAGATGTACTGCACGAAGGTCCGCGAGGCCGTCTGAATCATGATCTCGGCGGGCATCCCCGGCGTGGGCACGAAGTTGTGCACCCGGTCGAGCTGTTCGACCGGGATCGAGATCCGGGCAAGGTAGATCTCGCGCATCTCCGCGCCGGTGCCGTCGGTGATCGCATCCGCCGAGACGTAATAGACCTCGCCGTCGAGCACCGGCGTCGTGCGCTGATTGAGCGCGGTGAGCCGCACCGTCGCGGGCTGGCCGCGCCGCACGCTGTCGATCTCGACCCGCGGGATCTGCACCTCGATGATCAGCGGCTCATCGAGCGGCAGGATCTCGAGGATCGGGCGGCCGCTTTCGATGACGCCGCCGGCGGTGTGGAAATAAAGCCGCACGACGGTGCCCGCGACGGGGGCGGTCAGGTTGACACGTTCGCGCACCGAATGCGCGGTGCGGAACTGCTCCTTGATGCTTTCGAGCTGCGATTGCACGCCCTGCAACTCGTCGAGGGCCTTCTCGCGGTAGCGGTCGATCTCCTGTTCGATCTGCGCGCGGTTCTTGAGCACGAGCTCGTCGATCTCGTCGATCTCGGCCTCGAGCCGCCCGATCTGCCCGCGCGCCTCGAGCTGGGCCCGCTCGATGGCGAGAAGCTCGGGGCGGCGCAGCAGGCCACGCTCAAAGAGCGCCGTCTTGTCGGCATGTTCGGCCTCGAGCAGATCGAGCTGGCCGCGATGGGTGTCGAGCTGGGTCTCGTAGCCGCGCGCCCGGATCTGCAGCGCCTGCACGCTGCGCTCCAGAAGCGCGAGATCGTTTTCGAGGGCACCGCGCGACACCCGGTAGGCCAGCTCCTGCCCGTCGAGGATACCCGCGACGGCGATGTCTTCGCGCGCCGCTTCGAGATGCGTCGGAAAGCGTAGCTCGTCACGGCGCTCCTCCTCGGCCACAAGCCGCGCCTGCGTCGCCTCCAGCCGGAACTGGCGCAGCTGCAATTCGCGTTCGGCCGCCGCCGCCTGCGTGCCGTCGAGCCGCAAGAGAAGCTGCCCCGCCTCGACCCGGTCGCCTTCGCTGACGAGGATCTCCTTGATGATCCCGCCCTCGAAATGCTGCACGATCTTGTTCTGGCCGGTGGCCACGAAGCTGCCTTGCGCGATCACCGCCGCCGCGAGCGGCGCGCGCATCGCCCAGGCGCCGAAGCCGCCGAAGCTCAGCACCAGCAGAACCAGCCCCCAGATCGTGTGCCGCCGCACCGAGCGGGGGACTTCCGCGAACCATTCGCCCTCGTCGGGAGCCGGTTGAACCATGGTCACGGCTTGCCTCCCCCATCGGGTCGCGGCACGCGCGGGGCCTTGTCGCCCGCCAGCTTGGTGAGCACCTCCATCCGCGCGCCGAACATCTGGATCGAGCCGTCGCCCAACAGCATGATCTTGTCGACGGCGGTGAGCAGCGACGGCTTTTGCGTCACCACCACCACGGTGATCTTGTTCTGCTTGGCGTGGCGGATCGCCTGCGCCAGCGCCTTGTCGCCCGCACTGTCGAGGTTGGAGTTGGGCTCGTCGAGCACCACGAAACGCGGCTCCCCGAAGAAGGCGCGCGCGAGCGCGATGCGCTGCTTCTGCCCGCCCGAAAGCGGCGCGCCATCGGCGGCGACCACCGTCTCGTAGCCCTGCGGCAGGTTGGCGATCATCTCGTGCACATCCGCAAGCGCGGCGGCGTGATAGATCTGCGCGTCGGTCGCGTCATGGCGCATCCGGCCGATATTGTCCTTGATGGTGCCGGGAAACAGCTGCACATCCTGCGGCAGGTAGCCGATATTCTCGCCAAGCTGGCGCGGGTCCCAGTTGCGCAGATCCATCAGGTCGAGCCGCACGTTGCCCGAGGTCGGCAGGATCGAGCCCACCAGCATCTTGCCCAGCGTCGTCTTGCCCGCCCCCGAATTGCCGATGATCGCCAGCGTGTCGCCCGGATCGAGCGAGAAGCTGATGCCGTTGAGCACGACCTGCTTGGTGCCGCCGGGCACGTAAAGGAGCCGCTCCACATCGAGCCGCCCCTCGGGGCGCGGCAGGTTGAGCCGCTCGAACTGCAGCCGCGAGGAGGTGAGCAGCGCCGAGATCCGGCCATAGGCGGCGCGCGACAGCGCGTAGCCGCTCCAACCCTCGATCGCGCCCTCGATCGGCGCCAGCGCCCGGCCCGCGATGATCGAGGCGGCGATCACCATGCCGCCGGTGATCTCGCCGCCGATGGCGAGATAGGCGCCCCAGCCCAGCATCGCGATCTGCGTCAGAAGCCGCACCGCGCGGCTGACCGCCGAGGCCGCGATGTTGCGGTCCTGCGCGCGGACCTGCGCGGTGAGGGAGATGGCCGAGTCGCGGCCCCAGATCCGAACGGCTTCGGGGATCATCGCCAGCGCGTTGATGATCTGGCTGTTGCGCGCCATCGAGTCGAGATGCAGGTTGGCCCGGCTCTGCGCGGCGTTGGCCTCGGCAAAGGAGCGCGCGGTGAGCTTCTGGTTGATCAGCGTGATCACCAGAAGCGCCGTCGCCGTGCTGATCACGATCAGCCCCAGATGCGGGTGCACCATGAAGATCGCGAGGATGAAGAGCGGCGTGAACGGCACGTCGAGGAACGACAGCAAGGTGCCCGAGACGATGAAGCCGCGCAGCTGCTGCAGGTCGCCCAGCGTCTGGTATTCGCGCCCCGAGCCGTGCAGCGCCGCCGCCGAGGCCGCACTCAGGATCGGCGCGCCGAGCCGGGCCGCGACCTCCACGGCGGTGCGCATCAGCATGAAGCGGCGGATTGCGTCGAACACCGCCTGCAGGATCACCGCGCCGACGATGACCACGGTGAGCATGATCAGCGTGTCGACGGACCGGCTGGTCAGCACCCGGTCCGAGATCTGGAACAGGTAGATCGGGATGGCGAGGATCAGAAGGTTGGTGGCGCAGGTCAGCACCATCACCATCACGAGGTTGCGCCGCACCGCGCCGATCCCGGCCCGCAGCGCCTGCCCGTAATTCTCGGGCGCCATGCGCTTGTGGAACTTGGGCGGCCGGGGTCCGCCACCGCCGCCCCCACCTCCGCCGCCTTCGGTCGGGCCGCCGCCGCGCGGGATGTCGGGGGGCGTGTCGCGCCGCTCCCGCACGGGGCCGCGATCGGCGTCGATCACCTGTCCCGGAAGCGGTGACCCGTCATCCGGGCCGCGTGCTTGGACGGCACCGTCCGCGGCGTCTCGGGGACCTTGGGGGTCTGCGGGACCTTGGGGGCCTTTGGTGTCTCGGGCGTGGCGCGGGCCTCGGCGCCGCCGCCGGGCTGGCCGCCGTCCTGCGGATCGTCCTGCGCCTTGAGAAAGCGCGGCAGCCGCCTGGGTCGCGCCGTGCCGCGCAGCGGCGGGTCGGGACGGACGGGCTCGGCGTAATCTTTGACGCGCATAACGCTCCTCGCTAGCTCAGCATGGTCTGCATCAGGTCGGCCTGGCTGGTCGACATCGCCGCAAGACCGCCGTCGATCGTCGATTGCGCCGCCTCGATGTCGGCGGCGGCGGTCTCGATCATGCCGTCGGCGAGAAAGGCCACCGCCTCGCTGGCGAGCTGCGTCAGGCCCACGCCGGTCGCCGGGGCGCCGTCCTCGACGAAGCCCGCCTGATGCAACAGCGCGTCGCTGAAGGCCTCGCCCTTGGCCATGATCTTGGAATCGACGCCCAGCTCCTCGATCGAGGCGAGATTGGCCAGCAGGTTCGAGCCGGTCACGACCTGCGCGTCGGGCAGCGCGGCGATCGCCTCCTTCAGCAACTCCACCCGGTCGGAATCGCCCAGCACGTTGATCTGGTCGATCCAGTTGAGGGTGGTGAAATCGCCCTCGATGATCAGGACCTTCAAGAGGTCGATGCCTTCGAAGACATCGAGCCCGAGCACCTCGCGCCCCAGCGCCTCGGCTCCCTCGGCCAGCGCCTTGCTGGCCTGCGCGAGCGCCTTGGGGACCGCCGCGGCCATGTCCTGCCCCTGCGTGTGGATCCGTGCCTCGTTGTAGCTCAGGTTGTCGGGCGCGGCGGTCGGCGAGGCGGCGCTGGCCGGAACGGCGTCGGCCTTCGGCGCGGGCTCGGTGACAGAGGCCTTCGGAGCCGCCGCAGGGGGCGTCGCCGGGGCCGATACCGGGGCCGATACCGGGGTTGCCGTCGCAGCCGCCTCCGGGGTCGACGCGACGACCGATTTCTGGACCGAAGCCGAAGCTGACGTCTGGGTCGCTTCCGGGGCTGAGTTCTGGGACGACGTCGTAGCCGTCACCGGAGCCGATGTCTTGATCGCCTCCGGGGCCGAGGTCTGAGACGAAGCCGTCACCGGAGCCGATATCGGTTGCGGGGCCGACGCCGCCGAGGTTGCCGGAGCCGCGCCGGACGAGACCGCCTGCGTTTCGGTCAGGGCCGCGGTCGCCTGCGCGCCCACGTCGCTCGCGGGGGGCGCCACCCCGGCGGTTGCCGCATCCTTGCCGACGGGGCGCGCCGCCGCCAAGGTGGGGCCCGCAGATGGCGCGGTCGTCACGATGTCGTCGTCGAGCAGGAGGTTGCCCTGCCGGATCAGGTTGGCGTCAATCATGTTCCCGCCGACCACGATCAGATCGAAGGTCCAGCCGAACTGGTTGAGCACCGCGAGGTTCTCGATCTGGTTCTCACCCGCTCCGAGACGCAGGCTCGACGATGGCAGATCGATGCGCAGGCTGTCGGTGTCGCTGGCGAAATTGTACTGCTGGACCCCGTTCACCTGCACCAGATCACCCGTGATCCGGGCGATCGCCCAGTTGCTTGGCTGCTGATCGGCATGGTCGGGATCGCGGGGGACGGGGTTGGAGGCGCTGGTGACCGAAACGGCATTCTGGATCATCGACGGCGCTTGCGGAGAATGCGTTGCCTGCGCCGGGCCCGTGACGGTGTCGCGGTCGAAGGTGGCGTTCACCTGCGAGATCGCCGTGATCTCGCGCGCGTCGCCCTCCACGACGATCAACGGCGCGTCCAGCCAGTTCGATGTGATCGAGACCTCGTTGATCAGCTGGTTGCCCCCGGTCACCACGAGCGGCGTCTCCTGCGCGTCGCCGGAGGGCGATGCCTCGTCCTGAAGCCCGTTCATCGCCTTGTCGAAGTCGGCGACCTCGCCCGACACCACGGTCTTGATGGTCGTCGCCTGATCGCCGGCATTGCCCTGCGCGACCAAGCCATGACCGGCGGCTTCGGTGCCGGAGGCGTCGTCGTCCGCGCTATCGCCCTCCACCGCATCATCGTCGGAACCCGTTTCGTCCTCGGGGATCGTGTCGGCCGCCTCCTCATCCTCCTTCTCACGGAGAACGCGGGCAGCAGGTCGTGCCAGTCGGGCAGCGTCTCGGCCACCACGCCATCGACATGCACCCCAAGCGTCTCGCCCCCCTGCAGCACGACGCCGCCCAGCGGCGATGTTGCAAGCTGCGCCGCCGCCTCCGTGATCTCGGCCGTCAGCTCGGCCCAGTCGAGCGCCCCGATCGAGCTGCCCGACAGGGCCTCGAACGGAGAGGGCAGCGGCGAGAGCGAGGCAAGCTGTTCGCTCAGCACCTGCAGCATATCCGCCAGATCCGCCGCCAGCGCCATGCCGGCCGCATCCGCCAGGCCGAAGGCGTCGGCATCCTCGAGCCGGTTCGACATCCAGAGCATCGCCGCGACGCTCGAGGGCGGCGGGATCTCGATCCCGGTCATCGGCTCGGGCCGGGCCATCTGCGTGACGGGGGCCATCTCGATCCGCAGCGTCAGGCCCGAGACGACCTCGATCACATGCTCGGGGCCTGGCAAGGGCTGTGGCGGGGCCACGGGAATGGCGAAGGGTGAGGGGGGAAGCGGCTGATAGACGATCTGCGGGTCGAGATCCTCGATCTCGTGCGTCGGTGTCAGACGGAGCCCCTGAAAGTCGAGCGCCTCGCGCTCGGGGTCGGGCTCGGGCAGCACCGGGATATCCTCGTAATCGGCCCTGATGCGCCCGATCTCGTCGGACAAGGCAAAGTCGCCGATGAAATGCGCGATGATTTCGGTAATTCGATCCATCGACATGTTCTGGTCCCTGCTTTTGGTGCGTGGCACCCGCCAGGGAGGTGGCGGGTGCCGTTGGTGCCTGCGGGGAAGTTTCCCGCCGACCCGCCGGGAGGAGGGCGGATGGCGGGACCCGGGGCCGGGTCGGACCGGCCCCGGGGCGTGTTGGCGGCGGCTTACATACCGTCGCTGTCGTCGCCGACGTAGTTGGAGCTGAACGAACCGCCGACCACGTTCATGTCCACCGTATTGCCGAGCACGTTGGCGCCCATCACGATGTCCTGGTTGAAGGCGGTGGTGTCGACCTGCGCCGCGGCGGAGGCGTAGGATTCCCCCGTCACGAAGCCGTCGTCGCCATTCGACGAGCCCCATGTGCCGGCATGTCCGGCGCTGCCGCCGGCACCGGTCATGGCGTCGCCGCTGGCACCGCCGATCCCGTCGCCACCATTGGCGCTGCCACCATTGGCGACCCCGCCTTGCGCCATGCCGCTGGCGCCGCCGATGGCTTCGGCCATGCCGCCCGCTCCGCCGGCACCCGACATCGCGTTGACATCGCCGGAGGCTGCGGTGTTGACGTCGACCATGGAGGCCGCGTCGGCCATGCCTCCGTCGCCGGTATCGATGTGCGCGTCGTTGTCGGCCATCGATTCCGCGAGCGCCTCTGCCGCGAGATCCGACATCCCGCCATAGCCGCCCATACCGTCGGCCATGCCGTCGGCAGTGCTGCTAGAGGTCGAGTCGGTGTCGGAGGTGCTGGCGCCGCCCTCGCCCCCGGTCGACGCGGCGTCGGACGCGCCGTCGGCCGTCTGATCCGCGTGGTTCTCGGCCATCGCGCCGGCATCGCCGCCAAGCGCTTCACTGCCGCCGGTGCCGCTGCCGGTGGCGTCGGCGTCGTTGGTCGCCGAGCCTGCCGCACCCGCCCCACTTTCGGAGTCGGTCGAACCGGTGCCCGACACCGTTGCGTCGTCATCGGTGTTGGCGTTGCCCGATCCACCGTCGCCGCCCGTGCCGTCGGCCGTCGCATCGCCCGAGACCATGCCGGTCAGCGCCCCGTTGGTGGCGTTCGTCGCCCCGCCTGCGCCAGTGGTGTTGCCGTCCGAGCTGCTTCGACCATCGGCCATGGCGTCGTTGTCGGCGCCGCCGTCACCGCCTTCACCGCCATCGGTTTCGGCATGGCCCATGGCGTCGGAGGTGGCGTCGTTGTCGGTGCTGGCGTTGCCGCCCATCACCGCGCCGGTCGCTCCGTCGTTGCGGGCTTCGCTCGACCCGTCGCTGTTCGAGGTGCCACCGGTGCCCGTGGCGTCGCCGCCGGTGCCGCCGTCATTGTCGGTCTCGGCGTCGCCGCTCGAGTCCGCGGTGTGGCCGTTCTCCGCCGCGCCGCCGTCCCCGCCATGGGCATCGGAGGCGTTGCCGGTGTCGGCCGAGGCCGTGTCGGCGTTGGTCGCGTCGCCGCCGGTCCCGTCGCCGCCGTCACCGTCGGTGGTCGCATCGCCGGACACGTCGCTGCGGCTCATGCCCGTCGTGGCGTCGGCCGCACCACCGGTGCTGTGGCCGCCGGTGCCGGTGCCGGTCGCCGTGCCGTTCGCATTGGCCGGTCCCGTGTCGCCGGTGTTCGTGCCGCCATCGCCGCCGCTGGCGTTGTCGGCGCTGGCGGGAGAGTGGTTGCCGGCCGTGTCGACATCGGGTTCGGCGCCGTCGCCATAGGCGTTCTGGTCGTTGTCGTTGTGGGCTTCGCCCGCCGCGGCATCGGCATGGCCATCGCCGTCGGCGGTGTCGCCATCACCCGCCTCGGTAGCGGCGTCCGAAGAGACCGTGCCATCGGCGTCGCTGTCGGCGTCGTTCTCGGCATCACCGGCTTCGCCATCGCCCGCATCGGCCGAACCATCGGTCTGGGCGTCGCTGTTGCCATCGGCGTCGCTGGCGGTTTCACCGGCGTCGCCGGCCTCAGCGTAGCCTGCGACGTCGATCTCGCTGTCGCCGGTCGCGTCGCCGTCGCCATAGCCGCCATCGCCCGCTTCGGGCTCGGCATTGGCATCGCTCTCGGCGTCGCCCGCGCTGTCGGCACTCTGGTCGTTGTTGCCGCTGTCACCGGCCGCGGTGTCGGCATCGCCATCCGCATGGGCGTCGCTTTGGGCATCGAGGGTGCTGTCGGCCTCTCCGCCATCGCCGCCATCGCCATCGCCGTCGGCGGTGGCATCGGCCTCGCCGCTCACGTCGGTGTCGACATCGCCGGTTTCACCGCCGGCGGCGTCCGAAACCGATTCGACATTGCCGTCGCCGCGCCTGCGGCATCACTCGCGGACTCGCCACCATCGCCGCCGTCGCCGGAGGCGTCGCTTTCGGTTTCGCTTCTGCCATGGACCCAGACGTCGCCGTCGATCTCGCCGCCGTCACCGCCCTCGCCCTTGGCCTTGGAGAAGGTCAGGCCGAGGCCGAGGCCGTTGCCTTCGCTGTCGGCCGCGCCGCCTGCCCCGCCATTCGCGGCGCTGTCGTTGTCGGATGTGGCGGTCGTGGCCTGGGTCGCGCCGGCGTCGCTGGCACCGCCATAGCCACCCTCATCATCCGATGCCGCTTGGCTTTGGCTGTCGGACCGAACGTCGGCAGTGCTGTTGACATCGCCGCCTTCGCCGCCATGGCCATCGGCGGCCAGGTCCGCGTCGGTGTCGGACATGGAGTCGTTGGAGGAGTTGTTGTCACCGCCATCGCCGCTTGCGGCCTCGGTCGCCGTGTCGACCGATCCACTGTTGGTGTGATGACCTTCGGCATCGATCTCGGCGCTGTCGCCACCGTCACCGCCGGTCGCGCCGGCATCGCCGCCGTCACCGCTATTGCCCCCCATGGAGGACGCATCGGCCGAACCGCCGGCGGCCCCGTGGCCGTCGCCGCCCATGGCGTCGCATCGTCGCCGCCGTCACCGCCTTCGCCGCCACTCTTGATGCCTTCCTCGGCATGAGCGTTGCCGCCATTGGCGTTGCCGTTCTGGTAGAACTCGCCAGAGTTGTCGACCGTGGCCTCATCGAGCCTGTCATTGTCCTCGAGGTTGTTGGTCAGGACGTTGATGAAGCCCGCATCGTTGCCCTCGCCATTGAGCGAGTCGTTCAGCATGGCTTCCATGTCGAGATCGTCGCCCGGGTTGTAGCTCAGATCGCCATTGGCGGTGATGACGTCCCCGGTCGTGGAGTCCTGCAGGTCGAGATCGACCACGTCGTCATCATGCTCGGACGTGCCGTCCAACTCGATGCCGAGGTCCACGTCGACATCCACGTCGACATCGACCTCGCTGCTATTCTCGTTGTCGTTGTCGTTGCGGTTGGAGCTGTCGCTGCCGGAATGGGCATCCGCGCTGGCGCTCGAGGTCGCGTCGGTCTCGCTCTCGTTCGCGTTCGCGTTCGTGTTCTCGTCGTGGTTCTCGTTGGAGTTCTTGTTCTTGTTGGCGTTGTAGTTCTTGTCGCCGCCATGGCCGTAACCGTGACCCTGGCCTTGATCGCCTTCGTCGCCATTTTCGGAGTAACCGTCTCCGTTGTCCTCGGGCGCGGAGGATTCGACGATGGCGTCGATGTCTCCGCCGTCGACGACCTCGCTCGGGGTCGAGGTTCCGTCACCCCAACCGATGATTGTGCTGTTGTTGCGTGTGGCCATGGTTCTGTCTCCGGACAAAAGGCTATCGCCGCACCGCCACTCATCTTGAAAGCGGTAAATCGAGATAGCCGGTTGCAATGGGATGCAAATGATGAACGCCCCGGACAGGGCGGCAGAAATCACAAAGCAAACTTGCCTATCGGCTACTGTTAAAAGTTCTGCCTGATCGGGGCATCATCTTCGGCTGTGCAAGAGCGACGGCATTTCACCTCGATCGTGGTGATCCCTATTTCGGGACCCAGCCGATGAAACGAGATTGCGCGGATTGTCGGCGCGGATCAGCCCGGAGATTCGATGTAATAGCTGCGAATACAACGTCCCGCGACGGGCCGCAGAGAACGCTGGCCAGCGCCGAGGTTAACCTTTATCAAGAGAATGTGATCGAAACAGCTCCCAAAACAGCTTGTTTTGGAGGCACTGCTTGAGGGGTCCGAACTCAAGTAACCCTTTGTGAACGAATTTCATATCCCGCGCGCGCCATAGGCGGGAGCGGGATGCGCGACCTGACCGACTACGGAAATCCGGACCTATCCTATCGGTCTATGGGGAACTTGCGCTGTCAGCCTTACTATCGAAATCCTACGAACATCGATTCAACTCACCATTTTCATTTTGCGAGTTACCTATGTCGAATCGTGACCCCGATCCCCATGATGATCTATCCTCCCCCCCTTCCGAGCCCGGAAAACTCGTCATTCCGATGCTGGGAAGCGAATTCTGTTTCCCGAATGATCTTCTCAGAACGCTTTGTGCTGAATTCGACAGCGTCCTGTTCACGAGGGCCAAGGACCTCGCGGAAATCGACCGCCTGAAGCCCGAGCGCGGCGACGTGCCGCTGCTGATCGTCGATGAGGCCTATATCGAGACCCAGGCCGACATGCTGGCCGCGGCGCAGGCGCGGGCACGGACATGCTGGTCCTGGCCTATGGCGGCCACCCGCCTGATCACGAACTGCTGCGACAGGGTCTGAACGATCACGACCCGCCTCGGCTGGGCCTGCTGCCGCTCAACGTGCGGATCGACGTGCTTCTGGCGATGGTGCGGCTGCTGCTGTGCGGCGAGATCCTAGTGCCGGAGCCGATCCTGCGCGCGCTTTTGTCGGCCGGGCCCGTGGCGGCGCCCCGGAACGGGCCGGCCGACCCGGCCATCCGCGACCTGACCCGCCGCGAATGGGAGGTGCTGGCCCTGATCGCCAAGGGCAAGCAGAACAAGATCGTGGCCGCCGAATTAGGCCTGTCCGAACACACGGTCAAGCTGCACATCCATCATCTGATCAACAAGCTCGGCGTGTCGAACCGCACCGGGGCTGCGATCTGGTTCCTCGCGCAGGGGGAGGCGGGCGGGACGCCGACCAGTTCGACATGACCGCCCCCGCGCCCGAGCCGCCAAACAGCGGCGAGGCCGGGCTGAGCGCCTTCGACCAGCTGCTGCTGCTGGTCGGGCGCATGAACTACAGCTGGACCAACACCGAAAGCCTGCTGATTCACCTGATCGCGGGGTTGGCGGGCACCTCCAAGCAGACGGCGGTGATCATCTACCTGACGCTCAACACCACGCGGGCGCGGGTCGATCTTGTGGACCGTCTGGCCAAATCCGGCACGGTGTCCGCCGAGCTGCGCCAGCGGATCACCGACCTCACCGCCCGCATCCGCAAGCACCAGTCACTGCGCAATCATTACAGCCACTCGATCTATTCCTTCGACGCCGAGACCGGCGCCACCCGCACCATCACCATGCGCATCGCCGATCGCAAGGACGCGCTCAAGATGGGCCGGAGCGACGATGTCGATGCCGAGGCGCTGACCCGGATCAAGGACACGATCGAGGCGCTCAAACTGCTCAACCACGAGATCTGGGCGCTGGTGCTGGAACAGGGCTATCCCGCCTGACGCAGGCCCGTGTTCCGGGTGCGCCTCAGATCTCAAGACCGGCTCGACGCGGACATGGCTGCGCTCGGCCGTATGGATCGCGCCGCAGCGGGCCCGCTCGGGTCGCCATGCCGCGTTGGGGCTTGTCACGGCCCCCGCGCGGTCCAGCTTCAGCGCAATTGCCCGAAACAGGAGTGGATCATGGCCGAACGCACGCTTTTCATCACCGGGGCCTCGTCGGGGATCGGCGCCGCCACCGCCCGCGCCGCCGTGGCCGCGGGCTGGCATGTCGGGCTGATGGCGCGCAGCGCCGACAAGCTCGACGCCCTCGCCCGCGATCTTGGCCCCCAAGCCATGCCCCTGCCCGGCGACGCGACCGATGTCGCGAGCCAGAGCGACGCCGTGGCCCGGCTCGTCGCCGAAAAGGGCGGCCTCGACGCCGCCTTCGCCAATGCGGGGCGCGGGCTCGACACGCCGGGCACCGAGGCGGGCGATCCCGCCGAATGGCGCGCGATGATCGATCTCAACATCATGGCGCTGCTCTACACCGCGCGCGTGACACTGCCCGAGTTGAAGAAGCGCAAAGGCCACCTCGTGCTGACCGGCTCGGCGGCGGGCAAGAGGCACATCGCGGGCTCGATCTATGGTGCGACCAAGTGGTTCGTCCACGGTTATGCCGGCAACATGAGCGAGGAGATGCGCGAGTGGGGCGGGCGCTGCACGGTGATCGCGCCGGGCATGGTCGACACGCCGTTCTTTTCCGAGCCCAAGCCCGACAAGATCCAGCCCGAGGATATCGCCCGCGCGGTGGTCTTCGCGCTCGAGCAGTCGCCGACGGCCGATCTGCGCGAGATGTTCATCATGCCGACCGGCTGAGGCGGATCACCCCAGATCGCCCTCGATGCCCTCTTTCTGTTCGATGGCGAAATAATCCGACCCGTGCGAGATGATGCAGCTCAATCCCTCGGGGGAGGTCAGAAGCACGGTGAAGCTGCCGCTTTCGGGGTTCGACCATAGCTCCAGCATCGCCTGCGAGCGGCCCTGCAGCCCGGCCCCGGCAAGGCTCTCGGCATAGCGGTTCTCAAGCTTGTCGACAATGTAGTCGCGCGGCGCGCAGCCCTGCGCGGTGGCAGGCGGGGCTGTGGCCGCCATCCCGAACAAAAGCCCCGTGGTCATCAGTCGCTTGAACATGTCGCCCTCCGTCTGCGCATGGTGAGGCGGGAGGAGGTCATGCTGCGAAGATCACGGCCCACCCCTACCGCATCAAGGTCGAACGGCCGGGAAACACGGGGGAGCAAAACGAAGCGCTCCGATCACGGATTTTCCCGGCCGGCAAGGCGTCGCCGCGCCGCGTCTCAGGGCAGGGTGACCTCGCCCGTGATCTCGTTGGTGTAGCCGCCATCCTCGGTCGGCCCGGCATCGAAATCGCCGCCGCCCGTGGCCCCGTCCCATTTGCCGGTGCCGCCCATGACGGTCCATGTGCCCATGGTGCGCCCGGTTTCGCCCATCCCGGTCCCGGTCCAGCTGATGGCGCTGATGTCGCCATCGGCGTCGGTCAGGTGACAATATCCCTGCCCGCTCATCGCCCCGGCCTCGACCATCGCCGCGCCGAAGCAGGGCCCTGACAGGCTGGACATCGGGTGATCCTCCTGCCCCATCTCGAAGCTGTCATAGCTGCTTTGGGTGTGCACGAGGATGAGATCGTCGCGCACCGGCATCTGCTCGCTGCCGACGCTGCCCATGCCGGTGCCATTGGCGGGGTAGGTCTCCGCGAGGGCGGGGGCGGCGCCGAACGCCACGAGGGCCATCGTCGCAAATCTGGAGATCGTCATCGTAGTCTCCCACTTGTCAAAGCCGGGCCGGAACGATGGCCCGGTGCCCCTTTATACCACGACTCGCCCGTTTTCCGGAGCGCCGAGCCCGAACGCGAAACGGCGGCCCCCTTTTCGGAGGACCGCCGTCTGCATTCGAAGCCCCGTGTCAGGGGGGCGAAAGGGAGGGCCGGATCAGGCGGCGCGGGCCGCGTCGCGGGCGATCTGGTTGATCGTGCCGCGGGCGATGCCCAGATCGGCGAGGTCGCGATCGGTGAGTTGGCTCAGCTCGCGCTGGGTCTGGCGGTAGACGCGGTTGCGCTCGATGGCGGCCTTGACGCGGGCGGTGATCGCGGTGAGGCCGCGGTCTTCGGTGTTGTAGGTGGTGCGCTGGTCGATGGTGGCGTAGGTCATGTCAGTATCCTTGATCTTCGGGTCCGTATGGCCCTTGTCTCGGGCCTGATCGGCGCGTCGCGTATTCGCCGCGTCGTTGATCCCTAATTGGTAGCGATAACGGCCGAGCACCACCCCGATCCGCCGTAGACCCGCCATGCGCTGCCTGCATGGGCCGCGCGGCTCAGCGACCGGCGGTCCAGTCGAGCACCACCTTGCCCGAACCGCCGCCCCGCATCGCGTCGAAGCCTGCCACGTAGTCGTCCACCGACATGCGGTGGGTGATGACGCCGCGCACGTCGAGGCCGTTTTCCAGCATCGCGATCATCTTGTACCAGGTCTCGAAGATCTCGCGCCCATAAACGCCCTTGATGGTGATCGCCTTGAACACGATGCGCGACCAGTCCACCGGCGACTTGCCCGGCGGGATGCCGAGCATGGCGATCCGCCCGCCCATCACCAGACGCTCGACCATCTGGTCGAGCGCGCGCTGGTTGCCCGACATCTCGAGCCCAATGTCGAAGCCCTGCTTCATCCCGAGGCGCGGCACCACCTCGGCGAGCTCCTCCTCGGCCACGTTGACCGGCACCACGTCGGCGACGCGGGCGGCGAGCGCGAGGCGGTCGGGGTTGATGTCGGTGATGACGACATGGCGCGCGCCGACATGGCGCGCCACCGCCGCCGCCATGATGCCGATCGGCCCCGCGCCGGTGATCAGCACGTCCTCGCCCACCAGATCGAAGCTGAGCGCGGTATGCACCGCGTTGCCCAAGGGATCGAGGATCGCGCCGATCTCGTCGTCGATGGCGTCCGGGAGGGGGACCACGTTGAACGCCGGAAGCCGCAGGTATTCGGCGAAGGCGCCCGGCTCGTTGACGCCGATGCCGCGGGTTTCGGGGTCGAGGTGAAACTTGCCCGACCGGCTCTGGCGCGACTGCTTGCCGATCAGGTGCCCCTCGCCCGAACAGCGCTGGCCGATCTCGAGATCGGTCACGTTGCGCCCCAGCTCGACGATCTCGCCCGCGAATTCGTGGCCCGTCACCAGCGGCACCGGCACCGCGCCCTGCGCCCACTCGTCCCAGTTCCAGATATGCACGTCGGTGCCGCAGATGCCGGTCTTGTTGACCCGGATCAGCACGTCGTCGGGGCCGATCTCGGGCACCGGCACCGTCTCGCGCCACAGCCCCGGCTCGGGCCGCGCCTTGACCAGAGCGGTCATGCCATTGGGGCGGCTCATTCGATCACGCCCAGTTCGCGGCCCGCCTGCGCAAAGGCATCGAGCGCCGCATCGAGGTCGTCGCGGGTAAGGGCCGCGTTCATCTGGGTGCGAATCCGCGCCGCGCCCTTGGGCACGACCGGGAAGAAGAAGGCCGAGACATAGACGCCCAGCTCGTCGAGCCTTTGGGCCATCTTCTGCGCCAGCTTGGCGTCGTGCAGCATGACGGGGATGATCGGATGCTCGCCCGGCAGGATCTCGAAGCCAGATCGGTCAGACCCATGCGCCAGTATTCGGCGTTCTCGAAGAGCTTCGCGCGCAGATCGTCGCTCTGCTCGATCAGGTGCAGCGCCTCGAGCCCGGCGGCGCAGACCATCGGCGGCAGCGCGTTGGAGAAGAGATAGGGCCGCGCGCGCTGGCGCAGCAGGTCGATCACCGGCTGCGGCCCGGCGATATAGCCGCCGATCGCACCGCCCAAGGCCTTGCCCAGCGTGCCGGTCAGCAGGTCCGCCTTCACGCCGAAATGCGCCGGCGTGCCCGCCCCTTTCGGTCCCATGAAGCCGGTGGCGTGGCAATCATCGACCATCATCAGCGCGTCGTACTTGTCCGCCAGCGCCCGGATCTCGTCGAGCCGCGCGAGGTAGCCATCCATCGAGAACACCCCGTCGGTGGCGATCATCACGTGGCGCGCGCCCGCCTCGCGCGCCTCCTTCAGCTTGGCCTCCAGATCCCCCATGTCGGAATTGGCGAAACGGTAGCGCTTGGCCTTGCACAGCCGGATGCCGTCGATGATCGAGGCGTGGTTGAGCGCGTCCGAGATCACCGCGTCCTCGGGGCCGAGCAATGGCTCGAACAGCGCGCCGTTGGCGTCGAAGCAGGCGGCGAAGAGGATCGTGTCGTCATGGCCGAGATACTCGGCCAGCCGCTTCTCCAGCTTGCGATGCAGATCCTGCGTACCGCAGATGAAGCGCACCGAGGCCATGCCATAGCCATGCCGGTCGAGCGATTCCTTGGCGGCATGGATCAGGTCGGGGTGATCGGCGAGGCCGAGATAGTTGTTGGCGCAGAGATTGATGACCTCGCGGCCGTTCAAATCCACGCGCACGCCCTGCGGCGAAGTGATCTCGCGCTCGGTCTTCCACATGCCCTCCTCGCGGATCTCCGAAAGGCGGGTCTCGATGTCTTGCAGAAAGCGGCTCATGGAGGGTCCTCTCAACGGCACGGGCAGGCCTCGACTCTATGCCCGCGCGCGTGGCTTGCAAGCTCTGCCGCCACGGCAGCGTCAGCCGAGCGCCACCAGCCGGATCTCCCCGTCCCAGACCGTCTCCAGCCGCCGCGCCGCCTGCCACGCCCGAAGCCCCGAGCCGGCAGCATACGCACCGCGCGGGCGACCGTCGGCACGGGCGCGGGCCGTAACCCCCGAGGCCCTCGACCGGCAGC
>NZ_BATB01000047.1 GCF_000466965.1 Limimaricola cinnabarinus LL-001 | reverse complement strand
GATTTGCGCAACATCGCCCGTCTGCGCCAGAAATAGCCGGATCGGCGGTTCTCGAGGTGGGGCGGCCAGCTCCGATTCCGGGGCATGAGAATGCCCTCCTGTGCACGCGTTGTGCACCGCCGGGTGCACCGATTTGTGCACCTCGTCGTCGAGCTCCGAGTCCGAAGCGAGAAATCCCAAGGATTTCAGGGTGTAGCTGGTATTATGGCTCCGGCGGTAGGGATCGAACCTACGACCAATTGATTAACAGTCAACTGCTCTACCGCTGAGCTACGCCGGAACATGGGGGCGATATACAGTTATCTGATCGAGACTGTCCAGAGGTCGCGCCAGAAAAAATCCGCTCTCCTCACGTCAGGCTGAAACGCGCGTCGGCAAGGTCGCCTCCGGACGGGACGACGAGGTGCCGCTCCATGAGATCGACGAGGTGCGCCAATACGTTGCGTCGGGCAGCGGGATGCAGGGCGGGGGGAACGTCGGCGTAGAGTCGAGCTGTCAGATCCGATGCGTCGCAGGGCCCGGCACGCAGCGTGTGAAGGATCTGGGCCTCGCGTTCGGCACGATGCGCGATGAGCCAGTCGATGCGGGCGGTCGGATCATCGACCGGGTCGCCGTGGCCGGGATGAAGACGCCGTGGGGCTCGGGCCCGCAGCCGGGCGCAGGAGCGGCGGAACGCCGCGAGGTCGCCGTCGGGGGGCGAAATCAGCGTGCTGGACCATCCCATGACGAGATCGCCGGAAAACACCGTGTCGCGCCAGGCAAAGCACAGATGCCCCGCCATGTGCCCGGGCAGATGCAGCGCCGTCAGAGGCGAATTCTCCAGCGCGATCTGGTCCCCGTCCTGCAGCGTCTCGTCAGGGGCGAAATCAAGGTCGAGACCCTCGCCGCCGCCGAGACCCGCGCTGGCAAGCCGCTGCATCACGGCGCTGCGGCCCGCCGTGGCAGCGCCAAAGCCGAAGACCGTGGCCCCGGTGGCCTGCGAAAGCGCGCCCGCGAGAGCGGAATGATCACGATGCGCATGGGTGACGAGAATCGCCTCGACCGGCCGGCCGTCGATCCCGGCCAGAAGCGCCGACAGATGCGCCGGATCGTCCGGGCCGGGGTCGATGACGCAAAGCCTGTCCCGGCCGAGGAGATAGCTGTTGGTTCCCGGCCCGGTGAGCGGCGAGGGGTTGGGGGCCAGCAGCCGCACCAGACCAGGCTCGATCTGCTCGGGCGTGGCGTCGGTCATGCTTTTCCTTTCCGACCGGGGCGGCTAGCGTGCGCCATGGTCTTCGACTGGTTGAAACGATGGATGCCGCGCGGGTTGCAGGGCCGCGCCGCGCTGATCCTGCTGCTGCCCGTGGTCACCCTTCAACTGGTGATCTCGATCAGCTTCGTGCAGCGCCATTTCGAAGGCGTCACGCGGCAGATGACAAGGTCCGTGTTGATCGACCTGCGCTATCTGTCCGAGAGCGTGGACGCGGCACCCGATCGGGCCGCGGCGGCAACGGTCGCGCGGCAACTGGGCCGGCCGCTCGAGCTCGAGACGCGATTCGCGGCACCGCCGGCAGAGGGCGATGCCGTCCGGGTCATCGATCTCTCGGGGCAGGCGGTCATCGCCACGCTGCGCGCCGGGCTCGACGGGACACTCGCGGTCAGGATCGGATCGAGCCGCCGGGTGACGGTCTGGATCGACACGGCCCATGGCCCGCTTGAGGTGCGGTTCGATCGGCGCCGCGTATCCGCCAGCAACCCGCACCAGCTGATCGTGTTGATCGTCGTTCTGGGGGCGCTCCTGACCCTCGTAGCCTACCTGTTCTTGCGCAACCAGCTGCGCCCTGTCACGCGGCTCGCGGCGGTGGCCGCGCCTACGGCAAGGGCGCGTCGTGCCTTACAAGCCGGGGCGGCCGCCGAGGTGCGCGCCGCCGGCATGGCGTTTCTCGACATGCGCAACCGGATCGAGCGGCAGACGCAGGCGCGCCGCCTGATGCTCTCGGGCATCAGCCACGATCTGCGCACACCGCTCACTCGGCTGCGGCTGGGGCTGACGATGCTGCCGGACGAGGAGGCGGCGCTTCTGGTCGGCGATGTCGACGAGATGCGCCGCCTACTCGACGCGTTTCTCGACTTTGCCCGCGGCGACGCCTCCGAGGAGGTCGAGACGGTCGATCCCGCGCAGCTGGTGACGCGTATCATCGAGGACGCGCAGCGGACCGGGCAGGCGGTGATCCTGCGCCCCGTGCAAGGCGAGAGCCGTCCGATGCCGCTGCGTCCCACGGCGCTGCGCCGCGCTTTGGAGAACCTCATCGGCAACGCGTTGCGCTATGGCAGCCGCTGCGAGGTGTCGCTGCTGGTGACACCGCGCGGGTTGCGGCTTCTGGTCGAGGATGACGGGCCCGGTATTCCGGAGGACCGCCGCGAGGAGGCGATGCGCCCCTTCACCCGGCTCGACCCCGCGCGCAACCAGGATCTCGGCACCGGGGTCGGGCTTGGCCTCGCCATCGTGGCCGACATCGCGCATGGCCATGGCGGCGCGCTGCATCTGGGCGACAGCGAGCGGTTGGGCGGGCTCAGGGCCGAGCTGGTTCTGGCGCGCTGACCCCGCCGAGCCCGAAGCTGCCCACGGCATGGGCGGTCAGCAGACTCAGAAAAAGGTTCTCGCCGCCGCCTTCGGCGATCATGAACACACCACTGAGCATCGCCTGATCCGGCCAGTAGAAGCCGACGAGAGTGTGCAGCGTGTCGATTCCGATGGCGCAGGCCGCGACACCGACGAAAAACACGCCGATGCCCATGGCGCGGCGGCGCAGCGCAGGTGCGGCACGGCGCCAACTCACCCATAGCGGACCGAGACATACGAGGCCGAGGCCAGCCCACACCACGATCTCGCAAAGCTGGAAAGCGAGGCTTCCGATGCGATCGTACAGTCCGGTGCCGAGAGCGAGCGCGATGCTGCCCTGCTCGTGCAGGCGCCCGGCATCGTCGGCGACAGCGAGCAGAAAGGCCAGCGCGATCGCCGCGGGCAGCGGCGCCCTCTCGCGGCGCCATGCGATCAACAGCGCCGCCGCCGCGCCCAGCCACTTGAGGTAATTCAGCATCTCGGCGAGGCCCCAATCGTGATCGAACTGCAGGGGCCGGGGCCAGTGAACAGCCGGATCGAGCGCCACGGCCACGCCAAAGACCACCCCGATCGCCAAGAGCGCCAGATCGAGCGGGATCAGGACGAACAGAACCCGACGGTCAAGCCGTCCGAGCCCCCATGGCAATTCGATCATCCGTCCAGCTCCGTTTCGCTTCGTATCGCAGCAGCCTGCCATGCCGGAGCCAAAGCGGTCCAGAACGCCGTGAGGGCGCACCTGCCGAAGTTTCGCGATCGTCCGCCCATCGGAACCGAACCGTTCCAATGCAGGGGGCGTTGAACCGATAACCGAAACAGGAGGACACGATATGCTATATAAATACCTTCTTCCCCTGCCGCTGCTGCTTGCGGCCTGCTCCGACATGCAAGGCGGCAGGTCCTTGGCCACCAATGCCGGCGCGGACGGCACCGTCTTCAATGACGAGGATCGCCCTGATTATCGCCAAGGCGGCGATCCGATTCTGAATACCAGCGGTGGCCTGAACGACGATGATGACGACGAGTGACATCGACGCGCGCCGGCCATTCGTCTCATCGCCGAGCCCGGCGTGAGACGAACATGGTTGGGACATGGGGATTTGGTAGGCCCGGAGGGATTTGAACCCCCAACCAAACCGTTATGAGCGGTCTGCTCTGACCGTTGAGCTACGGGCCCCTGCGGCTTCTCCTAGCAGACAGGAGAGGCGGGTCAAGTTGGCGCTGGCCCTCGCGGGGGGTCTGAGGTATCGCGGCGTCACTTCACAAACCGGCATTCGGGGGACGCGATGCAGAAGGACGGGCTCACTTACGCGCAGGCGGGGGTGGATATCGACGCGGGCAACGCGCTCGTGGAACGGATCAAGCCCGCGGCGAAACGCACCGACCGGCCCGGCACCATGTCCGGCCTCGGCGGCTTCGGCGCGCTGTTCGATCTCAAGGCGGCGGGCTATTCGGACCCGGTGCTGGTCGCGGCCACCGACGGGGTGGGCACCAAGCTGCGCATCGCCATCGACACCGGCCATCTCGACGGCGTCGGCATCGACCTCGTGGCGATGTGCGTCAACGACCTCGTCTGCCAAGGCGCCGAGCCGCTGTTCTTCCTTGATTACTTCGCCACCGGCAAGCTTGCACTCGACGAGGCGGCCCGCGTGATCGAGGGCATCGCCGCGGGCTGCGAAGCCTCCGGCGCGGCACTCATCGGCGGCGAGACGGCGGAAATGCCGGGCATGTATTCGGCAGGCGACTTCGACCTCGCCGGTTTCGCCGTGGGCGCGATGGAGCGCGGCACGGCTCTTCCCGATGGGGTGGCAGAGGGCGACGCGCTCTTGGGCCTCGCCTCGGACGGCGTGCATTCGAACGGCTATTCCCTCGTGCGCCGCATCGTCGAGCGCGCGGGCCTCGGCTGGGACGACACCGCACCTTTCTCCGAAGGCAGCCTCGGCGCGGCGCTGCTCGCACCGACCCGGCTCTATGTCAAACCGGTGCTGGCGGCGATCCGCGCGGGCGGTGTGCGCGCGCTGGCCCACATCACCGGCGGTGGTCTGACCGAGAACCTGCCGCGCGTGCTGCCCGATGGCCTCGGCGCCGAGATTGATCTGGGCGCGTGGTCGCTGCCGCCGGTCTTCGACTGGCTCAAGCGCGAGGGCGGGCTGGAGCAGGGCGAAATGCTCAAGACTTTCAACTCTGGCATCGGCATGGTCGTCGTCGTCTCGGCCGAGCGGGCCGAGGCGATCGAGGCGCTGCTCGCGGCCGAGGGCGAGACGGTGCATCGGCTCGGCCGGATCACGGCCGGGCAGGGGGTCGCCTATTCGGGCACCCTGTCGTGAGCGACCGCAAACGCGTCGCCATCCTGATCTCGGGCGGCGGGTCGAACATGCTGGCGCTGGTGCGCGACATGTCTGGCGACCACCCATGCCGCCCGGTGCTGGTGGCCTCCAACGACCCCGGCGCGGGCGGGCTTGGCCGCGCGGCCGAGCTTGGCATCCTGACGGCGGCGGTGGATCACAAGCCCTTCGGCCGCGACCGCGAGGCATTCGAGGCGGCGCTGAGCGAACGTCTGGAGGCCGCGGCCCCCGACATCATCTGCCTCGCCGGGTTCATGCGCATCCTGACGCCGGGCTTCATCGCGCGGTGGCAGGGGCGGATGCTCAACATCCACCCCTCCTTGCTGCCGAAATATCGCGGGCTCAACACCCATGCGCGGGCCATCGAGGCGGGCGATGCCGAGCATGGCGTCTCCGTGCACGAGGTCACGGCCGAGCTCGATGGCGGGCCGGTGCTGGGGCAGGCGCGGGTGCCCGTGCGTCCCGGCGACACGCCCGACGATCTCGCGGCGCGGGTGCTGGAGCAGGAGCACCGGCTCTATCCGCTGGTGCTGCGCCGCTTTGCCTCGGGCGACCGCACGCCGATCCTGCTCTGAGCCGGACACTTTCCATCCGCGCTCCCATCGCCTAAGAGGGCGGGGACCGGCGCGCCTGCGCCGCCTCCTTATCCGCAAGCCCGGGACGACATGCAGACCATCACCACCACCGAAGACCTCGCCGCCTATTGCGAGAGAGCCGCGAAGCACGCTTACGTCACGGTGGATACCGAGTTCCTGCGCGAGCGCACCTATTACTCCAAACTCTGCCTGATCCAGCTTGCCCATCCCGGTCCGGACGGCCCGGATGGCGGCGAAGGCAGCGCCGTGCTGGTCGATCCGCTGGTCGAGGGGCTCGACCTCGCGCCGCTTCACGACCTGTTCCGCGACCCCGGCGTGGTGAAGGTGTTCCATGCCGCGCGGCAGGATCTGGAGATCTTCCAGGTCGAGGCAAATCTCATTCCCGCGCCGCTGTTCGATACGCAGGTCGCGGCGATGGTCTGCGGCTTCGGCGAACAGGCCGGTTACGAGACACTGGCGCGCAAGATCGCCAAGGCCGAGATCGACAAGTCCTCGCGCTTCACCGACTGGTCGCGTCGCCCGCTGTCGGAGGCGCAGAAGGTCTATGCTCTGGCCGACGTGACGCATCTTCGGGTGATCTACGAATGGCTCGCCGCGCAGCTCAAGAAAACGGGTCGCGCGCGCTGGGTCGCCGAGGAAATGGCGGTACTCAACGATCCCGCCACCTACCGCGTCGATCCCGCCGAGGCATGGCAGCGGATCAAGACCCGTTCCAATTCACCCAAATTCATCGCCGCGCTGCGCGAGCTGGCGCAGTTCCGCGAGACCTTCGCGCAAGAGCGCGACGTGCCGCGCTCGCGCGTGTTCAAGGATGACGCTCTGGTCGAGCTGGCCTCGACCCGGCCCGCCTCGGAAAAGGATCTGGGCCGCTCGCGGCTTTTGCTGCGCGAAGCCCGCAAGGGCGAGATCGCCGACGGCATCCTCGCGGCTATCGATCGCGCCGCCAAGCTGCCCGCCGACCAGATGCCCAAGGCCGAAAAGCAACGCGACCAGATTCAGGTCAACCCGGCTCTGGCCGATCTGCTGCGCGTGCTGCTCAAGGCCCGCTCCGAGGCCGAGAGCGTGGCGCCCAAGCTGATCGCCAGCTCCGCCGATCTCGACGCGCTGGCGGCGGGCGAGCGCGAGGTGCACGCGCTTTATGGCTGGCGCCGCGAGGTGTTCGGCGAACAGGCGCTGGCGCTGTGCGAAGGCCGCGTGGGCCTCGCCGCCAAGGGCAGCCAGGTGGTGACGGTCGATCTGTAATCGACGCCGCCACCCCCGGCCGCGCCGGGGCAGGCAGGATCGGACAGGGGCCGCACCCCTTGCCACTGGCAATTTCGGGCAGCGTCCTTACCTCTAGGCCATGTCCAGACCGCAGGAGACGCAGATGGCCCAGCCCGCCTTCGAGGATATCGCCGAAACCTTCGAATTCCTTGACGATTGGGAAGACCGTTACCGGCACGTGATTGAGTTGGGAAAGGCGATGGAACCTCTCGACGAGGCGTTCAAGGTGCCCGCGACCAAGGTGCATGGCTGCGCCAGCCAGGTCTGGCTCGTGCCGTCGCCCGAGGATGGGGCCTACCGGTTTCGCGGCGACAGCGACGCGATGATCGTGCGCGGGCTGATCGCGGTCCTGCACGCGCTTTACGACGGGGTGCCGGTGTCCGAGGTGCCCAAGATCGACGCGGGCGGCGAGCTGGCACGGCTCGGCCTGAACGATCACCTTTCGGCGCAGCGTTCGAACGGGGTGCGCGCCATGGTCGAACGCATTCGCGAGACCGCGCTCGCCGCCGCCTAGGCGCGGGCCAGCACGCTTGCCAGTTCGCCATATCCGGTAAAACGCCGCTCGAAAGCGAGGTCCAGCCTGTCGGCATGGGAGCGGGCAAGCGCGGTCAGCGCGAGATCGTCGGTCTGCGCCTGATAGACCAGCGTCGTGTAATTCCCGAAATACATCTCGCGCAGCTCGGGGTGCCGGTCGAGACCGAGCGGCTCCCAGACGAAGGCGTCGAACTGGCGCGCGAGAAAATCGGTGAGGTAGAAGCAGGTCACTTCGCCCTTCTCGGCAAAGGCCTCGACGCCTCGTAGAAGGCGTAGCAATGCGGCCCTTCGATCATGCCGACGCCGAGGCGTTCGCAGGTGCGGGCCAGATCGCCGCCCGTCCCGCAATCGGCATAGACCACGAAGACCCGCTCATACCCCGCGCCGCGCGCGGTCACCGCCGCTTCGACCGCGGGGGCGATCCTGTCGGGCCGGTTGTGCAGGATCGCGGGCAGGCAATGAAGATCGAGGTGATCCCAGCCATTCTGCCCGATCAGGGCGAGTATCTCGCGCGCCAGCGCGCCGCAGGCGATGAGCAGCACGCGGCCCCGCCCAGAAGGGGCGAGACCGTCGCGCGTCAGCGTCGCGTCATCCGGCTGCATCGATCCTCTCAGGCACCCGCCTGCATCTGGTTGTGGCGGCGCGAAATCCAGTCCTTGGCCGTCTCGACCGCCACGGCGGCGTCGCGGCAATAGGCGTCGGCACCGATCGCCTTTCCGAACTCTTCATTGAGCGGCGCGCCGCCCACCAGTACGATGTAATCGTCGCGGATGCCCTGCTCCTTCATCGTGTCGATCACGACCTTCATGTAGGGCATCGTGGTGGTCAGCAGCGCCGACATGCCAAGGATGTCGGCCTTTTCGTTGGCCAGCGCCTCGAGATAGGCCTCGACCGCGTTGTTGATCCCGAGATCGACGACCTCGAAGCCCGCGCCCTCCATCATCATCGCTACGAGGTTCTTTCCGATGTCGTGGATGTCGCCCTTGACGGTGCCGATCACCATCTTGCCCATGCGCGGCGCGTCGGTCTCGGCCAGAAGCGGCTTGAGAATCGACATGCCGCCCTTCATGGCGTTGGCGGCGAGCAGCACCTCTGGCACGAAGAGGATACCGTCCCGGAAGTCGTTGCCGACGATGGTCATGCCGCCGACGAGCGATTTGGTCAGCACGTCATAGGGCGCCCAGCCGCGATCCAGCAGGATCTGCGTGGCTTCCATGATTTCCTCGCGCATGCCGTCGTAGAGATCGTCGAACATCTGCGCGACGAGTTCCTCGTCGTCGAGCTCGGAGAGGATCAGGTCGTCGTCTTCGTCAGCCATGTCACGGGGCTCCTGAGGGGGCGGGCGATGGGTCTTTGCTCGGATCAACGCCCGGATCGAAGCCCGGGTCGCGGTCGTTTCCGACACTGCCTGCATCGCAACCGACGAGGATGCAAATGAAAAGACCCCACCACAACTATGAGGTCGGCTCAACTGGAGGCTTGCCCGCGGCACCGGCTTGCGAAAACGTGGCGGGCGGGAGGAGATCGGCCATGATGATGGATGCGGCGGCGCTCAATGCGTTTCTGGAGCGCGACTTCGGACAGGTGGCGGCGCAGTTTTGCGTCGAGAGCGCGGAGGTTGAGCAGCTGATGCTCAGGCTGCGGGTCGGGGTGATGCATCTGCGGCCGGGCGGCACGGTGTCGGGGCCGTCAATGTTCGGGCTGGCGGATGTGGCGATCTATCTGGCGATCCTGTCGCGGATCGGCCCGGTGGCGCTGGCGGTGACGACCGGGGCCACGATCGATTTCCTGCGCAAGCCCGAAGCGGGGGCGGATCTTCTGGCCGAAACGCGGCTCTTGAAGCTTGGCCGCAGGCTTGCGGTGGGCGAGGCCCTGCTGTTCAGCGAGGGGCAGGTGGCGCCGGTGGCGCGCGCCTCGATGACCTATTCGATCCCCCCCGGCGCGGCGCAGGGCGCGGCGCCCGTTTGACCCGCATAAAAAGGGGGCCGGATCGCTCCGGCCCCTCAGGCGTGGTCGGGCCGGGGATCAGCCCTTCCAGAACGGGCGCGCGGCCTCGGCCTGCGCGGTCATGGGATCTAGACCGAGATCGCGCAGCATGGCCGCGTCGAGGCGCGACAACGCGCGCCGGGTCCGGGCGCGACGCTCCCAAATCGCCACGCGGCGGGCCATGCCGACGAGAAGCGCGGAGACGGCCCCTTGGTCGAGAGCGGCCTCGAAGGGCGTGGCGGTGTGGGCGAGCGTGGTCATGTCGGTCTCTCTTGTATTGATACAATGCGTGTATATGATGCAAGATAAGGACTACAATGCTCGAAAACTGACGTCTACGGAAGTTTTGTCATGGATACAATGTGGTGGCCCAGCCTCGACAAGGGCGGGCCCGTCAAGCACCAAGCGCTCAAGCGATCGATCCAAGAGGCAATCGGCTCCGGCACCATTCGACCCGGGCACAGGCTCCCACCCGTCCGCGAGGTGGCTTGGCGCCTCAAGGTGACGCCGGGGACCGTGGCGCGCGCCTACAAGGATCTGGTGGAGCAGGAGGTGCTGCGCGCCGTGGTCGGTCGTGGCACCTTCGTCTCCGAGCCCGATCTTCCGGCACCGCTGCCCGCGCTGATCGACCCCGCCAGCATGGGCGCGGAGGGCGAGATGCTGAACCTGCGCACTGCGCAGGTAGCGGATGTCGGGCAAGGGCGCTTGCTGCATGAGCTGTTGAAAAATCTGGCCGATCCGCCGCCGGGCGCCTATGTGAGCTACCCGCGCCCCGAGGCCGACGCGCCACTCCGCGCGCTTCTGGCCGACTGGTTCGCAGCGCCCGCGCATGGCCCGGTCGAGGCCGATGACGTGGTGCTCACCTCCGGCGCCCAGCATGGCATGGTCGTGCTGCTGCAAGCGCTGCTGCACGGGCCGCGCCCGGTCATCCTGACCGAGGAACTGGCCTATCCCGGGTTTCGCCACGCCGCCGCCTTGGTGCGGGCCGAGATCACTGGCATCGCTTTCGACGGGGAGGGGCTGCTACCCGATGCCCTGGAGCGCGCCTGCCGTGAGAGCGGGGCGCAGCTGCTTTGTACCAGTGCTGAGGCACACAATCCAACGACGATCCGCACCTCCCCCGAACGGCGCGCGCAAATTGTATCCATCGCGCGGCAGTACAATATGCAGATCATCGACGATGACTGCTTTCGCTCCGACGCGGGCGAGGATGCGAGCTACCGCCGTCTCGCGCCGGAACGCTCATGGGTGGTCACGACGCTCTCCAAGACGCTAAGCCCCGACTTGCGGCTCGGGGCGATCCTTTCGGCCCCCGGTCGCGCTGCCTTGCCACGCATTGCGGCACAGCAGCAGTTCTTCGGTCTGTCGCGGCCCACCGTGTCACTGGCCGAGGCCGCGCTTTCGACCGGGCTGGCCGCGCGGGTGCGCGACGCGGTGCTCGAGGTTCAGGGCAGGCGGCTCGCCCATCTGCGAAAACGCCTCGCCCCGTGGCAACCCCGCACCCGCGAGGGGGTGCCTTTCGCCTGGCTCGATCTGCCGCGTGGCTGGCGGCCCTCCTCATTGAGCCGGGCAGCCGAGGCCGAGGGTATCCGCCTCAAGCCCGCCGACGAGTTCGCGCTGATCGACGGACGCGCGCCTTCGGCGGTGCGCCTCGCGCTCACCGGCCTGCGCGACGACGCGGCCTTCGAGACCGCGGTCGACCGGCTTGCGGCCCTTCTCGCCGCGCCGCCGCACGTGATGGAGGTCTGACCCACAAGAATATGGGGTATCATGATACCTTAATTTCAAGCTACTGTTTTTGCTTTATAAATTAAGGCAGGCTGCGCTTGACTGCGCGACCGCTTCGTTTAGAACCCGCTCATCGAATTTGCGCGGGCGGCCCGTTCGGGGCGGTGCGCGTTGCAGATCAAGGGCAGAACCATGAAAACCTTCACCGCTACCCCGGCGGATATCGAGAAGAAATGGATCCTGATCGACGCCGAGGGCGTCGTTCTGGGCCGTCTCGCCTCGATCATCGCCATGCGCCTGCGCGGCAAGCACAAGGCCTCCTTCACCCCGCACATGGACATGGGTGACAACGTCATCGTGATCAACGCGGACAAGGTGCAGATGACCGGCAAGAAGCGCGAAGAGCACTTCTACTGGCACACCGGACATCCGGGCGGCATCAAGTCGCGCACCAAGCAGCAGATCCTTGATGGGGCGCACCCCGAGCGCGTCGTCATGCAGGCCGTCAAGCGGATGCTGCCGGGCAACCGCCTGTCGCGCACCCAGATGACCCATCTGCGCGTCTTCGCCGGCACCGAGCACGGCATGGAGCTCAGAAGCCCGAGGTTCTGGACGTCGCGTCCATGAACAAGAAGAACACGAGGACCGCATAATGGCCGAACAGATCAATTCGCTCGAAGAGCTGGGTGGGGCCGTCTCGACCGAAGGTCAGGTCAACACCGAAGCCCTCGCGCCGCGCGAGCCCGTCCGTGACGAACTCGGCCGCTCCTACGCCACCGGCAAGCGCAAGGACGCGGTCGCCCGCGTCTGGATCAAGCCGGGCTCCGGCAAGGTCGTCGTGAACGGCAAGGACATCGACACCTATTTCGCGCGTCCGGTGCTGCAGATGATCCTGCGCCAGCCGTTCCAGATCGCCGGTGTCGCCGGTCAGTTCGACGTCTACGCGACCGTCGCCGGCGGTGGCCTCTCGGGCCAGGCCGGTGCCGTGAAGCACGGCGTCTCCAAGGCGCTGCAGCTCTACGATCCCTCGCTGCGCGCCGCGCTGAAGGCCGCCGGGTTCCTGACCCGCGACAGCCGCGTCGTCGAGCGCAAGAAGTACGGCAAGGCGAAAGCCCGCAAGAGCTTCCAGTTCTCGAAGCGCTGATACTTCGCACCATCGCATGTCTGGAAAGGGCGGTCCCATCGGGCTGCCCTTTTCGCATGCCGCCCTTGCGCGCGGCACCGCGACACAAATGGCGCGTGGGCGCAACGCGCCTCTTGCGCGGCGCGTCGTTTGCGGCGAAAGCGGCGCGCGCTGTTGATCTTTGCCGCGGGCCGGTCAAGCATCGCGGCGGGGCATCACGGGGCGGCCATGGGTCTGGGGCACTTCACGAAATCCGAAGGGGGTCGCGCCGCCTTGCTGCTTGCGCCACCCTTTCTCTACGCTCTGGCGCTCCTCGCGCTACCGCTCCTCGCGGTTCTGCTGTTCAGCTTCTGGACGCAGGATTTCATGACGATCGACACCAGCTTCACGCTGGCCAACTACCGCGAGTTCTTCGACAAACCGATCTACGGCGTTCTGCTCGGCCGCTCGCTCATGGTATCGGGCATCGTCACTCTTGTGACCGTGCTGCTGGCCTACCCGGTGGCCTATTTCCTGTCGTTCCACGTCCGGTCCGAACGCAAGTCGCTCTGGTTGTTCTTGATCACCATCCCGTTCTGGACCAGCTACCTGATCCGCGTGTTCCTGTGGAAGGTGATCCTGGGTTATAACGGCGTGATCAATTCGGGGTTGATCGGTGCAGGGCTGATCGAAGAGCCGCTGAGCTTTATTCTCTACAACGTCAACGCGGTGATCATCACGCTGGCGCATGCCTTCGCCCCCTTCGCGATCCTGCCGATCTTCGTGGCGCTGGAGAAGATCGACCGCTCGCTGATCGAGGCCAGCCGCGATCTGGGCGAGACCCGCGTGACCACCTTCCTGCGTGTGACCCTGCCATTGTCGATGCCGGGGCTGGTGGCCACCGTGCTCATCGTCTTCATCCCGACCATCGGCGATTACGTCACGCCCGAACTGATGGGCGGCGCCGGTGGAAAGCTCATCGCCAACATGATCCAGACCCAGTTCCTGCAGCTCAACAACGCGCCGATGGGTGCCGCCATCGCCATCGTGGCGATGATCTCGGTCACCGCCATCGCGCTGGTCTTCGTCGCACTCAACCGCCGCTGGCTCAGGGGACGGGGATGAAGGGCGCGCCGCTCAGGGTCTATGCGATCCTCTACCTGCTGTTCCTCTACGCGCCGATCGCGCTTTTGCCGCTCTTCGCCTTCAACGATGCGACGATCATCGCCTTTCCGCTGGCGGGCTTCACCACGCATTGGTTCACCGATCTGGCGGCCAATACGGCACTCAGGCAGGCGGTGGGCAACTCGCTCTTCATCGCCGCCATGACCGCGATCTTCGCGACGCTGTTGGGCCTGTGCGCCGCGCGCGCGGGCGCGATGGCGCGGTTTCCCGGCAAGGGTGGGATCATCGGCTTCGTGATGCTGCCCTTGGTTCTACCCGAGATCATCGTCGCGGTGTCGCTGCTGATCATGTTGCGGCAGGTGCTGGGGCTCAACCTCAACAACTGGACCGTGATCTCGGCGCATGTGCTGATCTGCACGCCGTTTTCCATCGCGATCCTCAACGGCGCGTTCCAGAACCTCGACCCCTCGATCGAAGGGGCGGCGATGGATCTAGGCGAAAGCCGGTTCTCGGCCTTTCGGCTCGTGACGCTGCCGCTGGTGATGCCGGGCATTGTCTCGTCGATGCTCATCGCCTTCACGATCAGCCTCGACGAGTTCATTATCGCCTTCTTCCTCACCGGCGCGAACCCGACGATGCCGGTCTATATCTGGGGCCTGTTGCGCTTTCCCGCACAGCTGCCCGTGGTCATGGCGCTCGGCACGATCCTCGTGGCGCTGTCGATCGCGCTTCTCGTCATCGCAGAATTCTTCCGCCGCCGCGGCCTCGCGCGCGCCGGGATCAAGGATCAGGGAGGTTTCCTGTGACCGCACTCATCGAACTCAGAGGCGTCGAAAAGCATTACGGCGACTATCACGCGCTGCGCGGCATCGACCTCGAGATCCGCGCGGGCGAGTTCTTCTCGCTGCTTGGCCCCTCGGGCTGCGGCAAGACCACGCTGTTGCGCACCATCGCCGGGCTGGAACAGGTCTCCTCGGGCAGCATCCGTATCGACGGGCGCGACATGAAGGGTGTGGCCCCGAACCACCGGCCCACCAACATGGTGTTCCAGTCCTATGCCGTGTTCCCGCACCTCACCGTAGCCGAAAACGTGGGCTTCGGCCTGCGCCGCGATCCGCGTGCCAAATCCGAGAAGGCGCGCGCCGTCGAGGAGGCGCTTGAGATGGTGGGCCTTGCGGGCTACGGGCGACGCCGTGCGCACGCGCTCTCGGGCGGGCAGCGGCAGCGCGTGGCGCTGGCCCGCGCCTGATCCTCAAGCCCAAGGTGCTGCTCTTGGACGAGCCGCTTTCGGCGCTCGATCGGCTGATGCGCGAGCAGATGCAGCTCGAACTGATCCGCCTGCAGCGGCAGGTCGGGATCACCTTCATCCTCGTCACCCACGACCAGGAAGAGGCGCTGGTGATGTCGGACCGGATCGCGGTGATGTTCGAGGGCGAGATCGGCCAGCTGGCCGATCCCGAGACGCTCTACCGCCGTCCCGCGACGCGGCGCGTGGCGCAGTTCATCGGCAAGATGAACTTTCTGCCCGGGGAAGTGACGCGCGGCGGTGCGGGCGTCGAGATCGAGATCGCCGGGCTGGGCCGCGCCACCCTCGACCCCGATCAGGCCCCTGCCGGGGCAGCCTCCGGCGCGGTGAGCGTCGGCATCCGCCCCGAGACGTTGGCCATCCTGTTCGAGGGCGAGACCGCGCCGCGCCGCGAAGTGCAGGGCATCATCGACGAGGTGGTCTATTACGGCGACATGACCTATTACGACGTGCGCATCGACGGCTTCGATCGGCCTCTCACGGTTTCGATGAAGAACCTGATCGGTCGGCCGGTGCTCGATGTCGGGGCGGTGGCGCGGCTGGCTTGGGATGAACGCGCGCTGGTGCTGCTGCCCGACTGATCACATCGGCAGCGCCAGCCGGATCCCGAATGTTTCGAGGCCCGGATTGTCGTTCGACAGCCCGCCATTCGAGCGGTGATCGAACTGAAGCGACACCCGCGCGCCGTTGTCAAAGGCATAGCCGACCCCGGCCGAGGAACGAAACTCGATCATATGGCCCAGCTCGGCCCCGTCGGTCTGTGCATAGAGCCCCGGCAACAGCGACAGCTGCACGAAGCTCTGGTGCGGAAGCGCCCCGGTCCATTGCAGACCCGCCCCGAGCCAGGCGTCGCCATTCGCGGACACCGACAGCCCGAGCACCGGCTCGAGCGCGCCGTAACGCGCGGGAAGCTGTCGCTGGAGATAGATCTCGCCGCCTTGCCGCTCGCGCTGGAACAGCACCTCGCCGTACTGCACGGCATTGCGGCCCTGACCGGGCTGGATGCTGCGGCAGGTCTCGGCACCACAGTTTCCGAAACCAAGCTCGGCCGTCGCGACGAGAGCAAAAAGCAGAGCGAGCGAGCCGTCCATGTGGCCTCCTTGCAGAATGGGGACGCGGCCACGAAGCGTCTTGGCGTTTCGGAAACCCGCCGTCGGCCACCGGTCCTGTCATAAAATCTCGATTTATCAGACACCCAGCCGGGCCACCAGCGCCACGAGTTCGGCCTGCCGGCTGGTTCCGGTCTTGTCGAACAGGCTGCATAGTTGGTTGCGCACGGTGTTGGGACTGACCTCGCGCAGCCGCGCTATCTCCGCCAGCGACAGCCCCGCGCAAAGCTCGCGCAGCACCACGCTTTCAGCCGGGGTGAGCTCGAACAGATCCTAAAGATCCTCGTCGCGTGCATAGGTCTGGCCCGGCTCTGTAATGATCAACGCCGCGACCGCGCGATCCGCGCTCAGCATCATCTCGAGCGGCGCGATGGATTGCGGGCGGGGCAGGGGCGCCAGCCGCGCCAACCGCCGCTCGCCTCCCGGGCCGGGCACCACGAAGCCCCCACCGGTGCGCCCTTCGCGCGCCAGGCGATCGTCGAGCGCCGCGTTGGCGCAGTCGTCCACGAATCGCAGCCGCCGGTCGCGGCCGAGCTTCAGGACATCACCCTGCCTGAGCAGCGCATCGGCCCGCACGTCGCTGGCGACGAGGCGCGATCGCGCATCGAGCGCGAAACACGCATGCAGACCCGCGATGCCATCCATCACCTGCGCGCCCGCCTGCATGGCGCTGCGTTCGACCAACCGGGTGAGGTCGAAGGCCCGGCGCAGATGCGGGCCGATCAGCGACAGAAGCTGACTTCCGGCGGTTCCGATCGTGTCGGTATGACCGGGCGCGTGGTTGCAGCTGATCACGAGGCCGCCGGCCTCGCCATTCACCAGCACCATCCCGAAAGAGCGGTGGATATCCCCCTGCGGCTTGAGAAAGTCGGCATAGAATTCGCTCTTGAGAAGCGCTTCCTCCGGCACGAGTTGACGATCATGCACCAGTTGCATGACCGGCGTCCGCCTGAGCACCGGAAGCCATGGGTTCATCACCGCGTAATGGTCGGGGTAGTCCGCCATCAGGGCCGGGTCGAAGTTGACGCCGTGCACCACGGTTCCCCGCAGCCCACCCCGGCGCACCAGTTGCAGCGCCCATGCCCCACCTCCGGCAATGGCGGCGAGCCGGGCGGGCAGGCTTTCCCAAAGCGCAGGCGTGATCGCGCTCTGGTAGATCTCGTCCAGAAGACCGGCAATCTTGGGATCATGGGGAAGGGGTGGCATGATTGCTACTGAAACTCTTTAGTGCGTGGTTCAAATGGACCATGCAACCTCGGGTTAGCCATGACACTGACTGGTGGAGGCGGGTTCTGTCCAGTTCATCGTTCCCCTAGTTTCCCGGTATCGGGCAGAATCCGTCACTATTTCAGGTATCCGGGGCGACAAGACCCAAGCCCCTGAGATAGATGCCGATACCGCTTTCGAGCAGGTCATCCGCAGGAAACGGAGCGCGCGTCCCCGGAGAGCCGCGCGCGAACAGCTCCACCACGCCGTGGCTCATCGCCCAGACATGCGCGGCAAACATCTGCGGCGGAGGGCGGCGATTCTCGGGGATGCGCTCGGACAGCGCCTCAGCGGCGCGCTCCAGTACGCCGAGCGCGCGCCGTGACGCGGTGGCAAGCTCCGGCGTCCGCTGGACCGAGATGCCGCTTTCGAACATCGCGACGTAATGGCCGGGGTGTTTGCGCGCGAAGGCCAGATAGGCGCGCCCGGTCTTCTCGAAGGCGGTGAGCACCGAGGGACGGCCCTCGTCATAGGCATAGTCGAGCAGATCGGCGAAGATCTCATAGCCCTGCCGCGCCGCTTCGGCGATCAGGTCTTCGCGTCCCGCAAAATGGCGATAGACCGCCGCGGGGGTCACCCCGGCCTCGCGCGCGGCCTCCGACAGGGTGAAGCCGGTGGGACCCTTGGCCTCGATCAGCTTCAGGCAGGCCTCGACGAGGGCCTGCCGCAGGTTGCCGTGGTGATATCCCTGCTTGGCCACGTCAGTCGCGCGGCCAGATATCGACGCCGCCCGCGACCTTGGGATCGAGCGCGCAGACCGCCTCGGCATCCTTGTCGGTATAGTCGAGCGCGCCCAGAACACGGCGGATCGCGCCCACACGCGCGCGCCGCTTGTCATCGCCGCGGATCACTGTCCACGGCGCGAAATCGAAATCACTGCGCTCGAACATGGTGGCGATGCGCGCGGTGTAGTCATCCCACTTACGCAACCCCTCGACATCGATCCAACTCAGCTTCCATTGCTTGAGGGGGTCGTTCTCGCGCTTGAGAAACCGCTCGAGCTGCGTGGCCCGACCGACATTGATCCAGATCTTGAAGAGCCGGATGCCGTCATCGACGAGCATCTTCTCGAACGGGGCCACCTGCTCGTAGAACCGCTCGACCTGGGTCTCGTCGGCAAAGCCGAAGACGGGCTCGACCACGGCGCGGTTATACCACGAGCGATCAAGAAACACGATCTCGCCCCTGGTCGGCAGTTCGCGCACATAGCGCTGAAAGTACCATTGCCCGGCTTCGATCTCGGACGGTTTGGCCAACGCCACGACGCGGGCGCCGCGCGGATTCAGGTTCTCGCTGAACCGCGAGATGGTGCCTCCCTTGCCGGCGGCGTCGCGGCCCTCGAACACCACGACGACCCGCTGGCCGGTCTCCTTGACCCAAGCCTGCATCTTGACCAGCTCGATCTGCAGGGCGGCCATCTCGGCCTCGTAATCCTTGCGCTTCCATTTGGAAGGGTAGGGAAAGCGCGGGCTGGTGATATCGTCCTTGCCCGCGTCGCGCAGGATGCGGCGGATCTCGTCGGGGGCTTCCTCGTCGTGAAACCGGCTGATCGCTCCCTCGAACGGCTTGGTCATCTGTCTCTCCTCGCGCAGTGCATGTTGCGGGCCACGAAAGCCTAGCGCAATCCCGCCCGCGCCGCCGCCCGATCGATCGCCGCCACCACCTCGTCCGGCACGACGTGATGCGGCATGTGACCAACGTTCTCGAGCACCGTCAGGTTCGCGCCGGGGACGAGTTCGGCAAGACGGGCCGAATGCACCTCGAGCGGCACGATGGTGTCGGCGACGCCGTGCACGATCTCGACCGGCAGGTCGAGCGTGGCATAGCGTTCGCGCATCGCGGTGACCTGCGGCAGGAGTCCGTTCACCTGCCGCGCGTTGACCCGCAGGCTGTCGCGCCGCACCGCGAGGCCGGCGCCGACGAAATCGGCATAACCCTCGGGCACGGGGTTGGGGGCAAAGACCGCCTCGACCGTTTCATCGACCAGCCGTTCGGGCGCGAAGGCGGTAAGCAGCGGCACCACGGTGGCCCCGCCGAGCGCCGAGCCATTGACCTTGTAGAGCGTGGCGAGCCCCGTCTCCCACGGCATGGTGGCGCCCGCGATGTCGACGACGGCGGCAATGGCTTCGGGCCGCTCCAGCGCCCATGCCATGGCCACGGCCCCGCCAAAGGAATGGCCCAGAACGATGGGCTTTTCGGCCCCGAGCGCTGCGGCTGCCGCCTGCAGCAGCCGCGCCTGCGTCGCCACGCTGTCGGCGCGCGTGGTGAAGGCGTCGTCCGCCGCCGGGTCGATCGGATCGGAATAGCCCAGTCCCGGCCGGTCGAAGGCGATGACGCGATAGCGGTCATCGAGCCGGTCCACGAGGGCGAAGGCCATGTCGCGCAGATTGCCGGAGGCGCCATGGATCAGCACGAGGTCCGGGCCGGTGCCCGAGACCAGCGCGTGCACGCGCCGCCCCTCGACCTCAATGAGCCGGCCCAGCGGCGGATGCGCCGCCTCGGCCATGACCTCGCGCCGATCGGCGCGGTGATCCACGAAGGCGCATCCCGCGAGGGCAAGGAGCGCCAGAAGGGCGATGAGCTTAGCGGCCAATGTCGCTCAGATCGTAAGGGGTGGTCTGGTAGATCTGGTTGATCCAATTGCCATAAAGCAGATGCGCGTGGCTGCGCCAGCGGTTCGACGGCGGCTTGGTCGGGTCGTCGCCCGGGTAGTAGTTGGCCGGGACGGCGATCGGGTTCCCCGCCGCGACGTCGCGGTCGTACTCCTCCTTCAGCGTGTGGCTGTCGTATTCGAAATGGTTGAAGATATAGAGCGTGCGGCGCTCGGGGTCCTCGACGAGGCAGGGGCCGACCTCGTCCGAGGCGAGCAGCGTCTGAAGCTCGGGGCGGGCGTCGATGTCCTCCTGCCGGATCTCGGTCCAGCGGCTGACCGGGACGGTGCAGTCATCCGAAAAGCCGCGCAGGAACGGGCTGTCGGCCTTGAGATTGCGGTGCCGGAAGCAGCCGAAGGCCTTCCGGTCGAGCAGGTGCTTGGCGATGCCGTGCTGATGCGCGATCAGCGCCATGCCGCCCCAGCAGACGCCGAAGGTGGAATGCGCATGGGTCTGGGTCCAGTCGAATACGCGGCGCAGCTCGTCCCAATAGGTCACCTCGTCGAAATCGAGATGCTCGACCGGCGCACCGGTGACGAGAAAGCCGTCGAACTTCTCGCCCGAGGCCGCGACCTCCTCGAAGGGGCGGTAGAACTCCTCCATGTGTTCGGCAGCGGTGTTGCGCGATTCATGATCCGACATGCGGATCAGCGTCAGCTCGATCTGCAGCGGCGTCGCGCCGATCAGCCGCGCGAACTGCGTCTCGGTCTGGATCTTCTTGGGCATCAGGTTGAGCAGGCCGATCTTCAGCGGCCGGATGTCCTGCCGCGCCGCCTGATCCTCCGACATCACCATCACACCCTCGCGCGTCAGCACGGTGTAGGCGGGAAGGGCTTCGGGGATCTTGATGGGCATGGTGCAACCTCTTGGCAGGGAGGGCTGATCTAGGCTTCCCGGCGGCTCTTGCCAAGCGCCGCGTCGAGCGCTTCGGCCACGACGGCCTCGAAATCGGCGGCGGAGTCGAGGCCCGACAGCGCTTCGGCCGGTATGGCGAGGCCCCAGCGTTCGGCCATTTTGGCATAGCGCGGCTGACGATGCGCCAGCGCCCGCCCGTAGGTCCAGCGGATGAAGGCGTCGGGATCGACGCGCGCCTCCGGCAGGCCAGTCTCGGCGAGATAATCGTGCCATGCCTTGAGCAGGAAGTCGGGGCTGTAGGCCATCGGCTTGGGCGCACGGTCGAAGCGACGGATCAGCTCCTCGGTATGCGCCTCCGACCCTTCGATCCAGATCATCAGCATCTCCTTGGAGAGAAGCGTCATCAGCGGGTCATGCGGATCGTCGGGATCGACCCATTCGCAGATCGAGCCGCCGGTGTCGCAGACGAAATGCGGGTAGCCATAGAGCGCCTCGCCGCGTTCGACGAACCACGGCGTGTCCTCGAGCGCGGCGATCTCGGCGCGGCGAAACTGCTCCTGCCGCTGGCGGTAGGTCTCGAAGGGCAGGCCGCCTTTCGCCGGATCGCCCGGCTTGCCGAGATAGGTCGAGACCGGGGCGAGGTTGTCGAAGCTGATGTTGGAGCCGATGTAGATGCTGTCCGAGAGCAGCAGCTCGCGCAGGAACGGCACCTTCATCGCCTCGCGTTTGGCGTTGTCGGCGATGAGCTCGCCCATGTGGCGTGTGCCGATGCGGTAGTCGATCGAGTAGTGGAACCAGTCGCCCGACCGGCGCAGCAGGTTCGACACATGGGTCTTGCCAAGGCCCGACATGCCGAAGAACAGGACGCGTTTGCGCGGGGCGGACAGCCAGTCCGAGGCGGAGGAATGGATCATGCGCGCATGGCTAAACAAGCGCCGCGGCCCGGTCCAGTCAGAACTTGGGCGCAGGTGCCGCCCCCCGTGCGCGCGGACGCCGCAGGATCCGCCCGTC
The DNA here is from genome assembly GCF_000466965.1 of Limimaricola cinnabarinus LL-001. Taxonomy (GTDB): domain Bacteria; phylum Pseudomonadota; class Alphaproteobacteria; order Rhodobacterales; family Rhodobacteraceae; genus Limimaricola; species Limimaricola cinnabarinus. Next base: position 6,844 of record NZ_BATB01000047.1, on the reverse strand, counting down.
GAGCACCGCGAGGCCGCAGGCCAGCAGGGCGAAGCCGCATAGGCGCGGGGTGGCAGCGTCTCGCCCAGTACCACCACGCCGAGAAGGATCGCCACCGGGGCCACCATCAGCGTCACCAGAAGCACGTTGCCGCTGCCTGCCACGGCGATGACGCGGTAGTAGATCAGATAGGCCAGCGCCGTCGATCCGATGGAGACATAGGCCAGCCCCGCAATGGTGGCGGGAGCGAGATCGAACATGGGTGGCCCTTCGACGATCCAGGCCAGCGGCACCATGATGAGCGCGGCCCCCGTGGTCATCCCGGCGGCGGCGGTGAGCGGCGGCAGACCGCCCATCATCTTGCGCGCCCAGACCCCGGCCAGCGCATAGGAGATTGTGGCACCGATGGCGGCGATCTGGCCCAGCGCGCCGGGATCGAAGCCCGAGAGCGCCGACGGGCCGATCACCCAGATCACGCCGAAAAAGCCCAGACCCACGCCGAACGCCTTGCGCGCCGAAAGCCTTTCGTCGGCGAAGAAGATCGCTGCGAAGAGCACGCCGAACACCGCCGTGGCGGCGTTGAGGATGGCGATGAGGCCGGTCTCGACATGCTGCTGGCCCCAGGCGAGGAGGCCGAAGGGAATGGCATTGTTGAGCGCGCCCATGATAATCAGCACCCCCCAGATCCGCGCGCCGCGCGGCAAGGGCAGGCGGCGCAAGAGCACCACCGGCCACAGCACCGCCGCCGCCCAGATCGCGCGGTGCCCGACCACCCAGATCGGTCCGATCTGGTCGAGTGCGACCCGTACCGCGAGGAACGAGCCGCCCCAGATCAGGGCGAGAAGGCCGAGCTGCGCCCAAGCCGCGTTGGTCATGGTCTTTTGTGCCGTCATGCGCGGCACTCTGCACGCCACAAGGGCAGGTGCAATCCGAAACATGCGGATTGCATGCAAATGCGAACGGGGGCGGCCCGGTGACCGCCCCCATCCCGAGCACGTCCCGATCAGAAGCGGTAGGCCACGCTCATGCCCAGGGCGACCGCGGAGCTGTCGGTAAAGTCGGCGCGATCCTCGCGCAGACCGGTTTCGGGGTTGCGGGTTTGCGGGCTGGCATCACCGAGCTTGGTATAGCGGATGCCGCCCGAGATGGTCACCGCCTCCATGTTGTAGGCGCCGCCGAGGCTGACCCAGCCCTTGCCGTCGGTCGGGTCGAGCGGCGAGATCCGCTCGTCCCCTTCGGGCTCCACGCCGACCGCGATCTGGCCGGAGAAGGCGTCGGAGAACTTGCGACCGAGACCGATCTGCGCCGAGTAGTTGTCGTCGATGTCGGTCAGGCTGAGGCCGCCGGTCGCGCCCGCGAAGAAGTCGGGGGAGACCAGCGTGTCCTCGTAGGCCGCATAGCGGATGTTGGCGAAAACCAGCGTGTTGGCCGCGATCCCGGTTTGCATGTCGAGATTCCAAGATTCCGGCGTCTTGACCGTGGTGGTGCCGCCGCTGGCGACGACATTGCCCGCGAGGCTCTCGGTCGTGTCGAAGTCGTGCTCGATCGCGGAGTTGTAGGTCAACGCCACGCGCAGCGCGATCTCGGGCTTTTCATAGGCCGCGCCGATCACGTAGCCATTGGCGCTGTTCTCGTCGAGATCGACCGCATAGCCATTCAGCGTCGGCGTCGCGCCGTCGAAGACCGGGCCATAGGCGCGACCGGACAGGGTGATGGCGCCCTCCAGCGTCTCGCGCCGGACACCGGCATGCAGGCTGAAACTCTCGTTGATGCGGTAGCGTCCCACCAAGGTGAGCGCCGTGCTGTCGAGATTGGCGCTGGTGCCGCCGAAGAAGGTGGTCCCGGGGTCGCCTTCATAGAGGATATCGGCACCGAAGGGCTGATCGGCGATCAGCGCGGCGGAAAATCCACGGCCGAAATCCATCTTGACGCTGGCCGAGAAGTTGTTGAATTCCTCGCCCACATTGTCGTAATCGCCCGCCAGTCCACGGTCCTTTCCCGAGAGGTCGGGAAAGACCCGGCCAAAGGACAGCTCTGCGACGTTGCCCTCCTCGAAAATCGCCGTGACGTCCTGGTTGGAGCGGTCGATCCCGATCGCCGAAGCCCCGGTGGCCATCAGCGCCGCGCCCAGCGCCAGCGCGCTCGTGGCGCCATACTGAAGTTTCATGTTCTCTCCCTGTCGCGAAATGCGTCCTCCGAGGCAAGCAGAGACACGAGAGGGATTCGCCGCAATCTATGACGCAACGGCAGGTTGACGTGCACGTCGCAGCGTCACTTCGGCGCATCAGGCGCAGGCATGAAAAAGGCCCCCGAAGGGGCCCGTTTCAGGCGAATCTGCTAGCTCATTCCCACTCGATCGTGCCCGGCGGCTTCGAGGTCACGTCATAGGTGACGCGGTTGATGCCGCGCACCTCGTTGATGATCCGCGTCGCGGTCTCGCCAAGGAACTCGTGGGTGAAGGGGTAGTAGTCGGCGGTCATGCCGTCGACGCTCGTCACCGCGCGCATCGCGCAGGCGTAATCATAGGTCCGCCCGTCGCCCATCACGCCCACGGTGCGCACCGGCAGCAGGGCCACGAATGCCTGCCAGATCTCGTCGTAAAGCCCGTGCTTGCGGATCTGGTCGATGAACACCGCGTCGGCGCGGCGCAAAATCGCCAGCTTTTCGCGGGTGATCTCGCCGGGGCAGCGGATCGCAAGGCCGGGCCCCGGAAAGGGGTGGCGGCCGATGAAGCTGTCGGGCAGGCCGAGCTCGCGCCCCAGCGCACGGACCTCGTCCTTGAACAGCTCGCGCAACGGCTCGACCAGCTTCAGCCCCATCTTCTCGGGCAGGCCGCCGACATTGTGGTGGCTCTTGATCGTCACGCTCGGCCCGCCCGAGAAGCTGACGCTTTCGATCACGTCGGGGTAGAGCGTGCCCTGCGCAAGGAAGGTAGCGCCACCAACCTCGGCCGCGTGCTTCTGGAACACGTCGATGAAGAGCTTGCCGATGGTCTTGCGCTTGACCTCGGGGTCCGAGACCCCTTCGAGCGCATCGAGGAACAGATCGTCTTCCTGCGCGTGAACGAGCGGCATGTTGTAATGGTCGCGGAACATGGTCACGACCTGCTCGGCCTCGCCCTCGCGCAGCAGACCATGATCGACGAAGACGCAAGTGAGCTGATCGCCGATCGCCTCGTGAATGAGAACGGCTGCGACCGAGCTGTCGACGCCGCCCGAGAGGCCGCAGATCACCTTGGCGTCGCCGACCTGCTCGCGGATCAGGCGGATCGCCTCCTCGCGGTAGGCGCCCATGGTCCAGTCGCCGGTAAAGCCCGCGATATGCAGGAAATTCTCGAGGAAGGTCTTGCCATGCGGGGTGTGGTGCACCTCGGGGTGGAACTGCACCGCGTAGAAACGGCGCTCCAGATCGGCGGTGATCGCATAGGGCGCGCCGGGCGAGGTGCCGCAGACCTCGAAGCCGGGGGCGAGCTTGGAGACGTGGTCGCCATGGCTCATCCAGACCTGCTCGCGGCCTTCGATGAACCAGCCGCGAAGGAGATCCGTGGCCTCGCCCTCGGGCTCGACATAGGCGCGGCCGAACTCGGCGGTACCGTCGCCGCGCAGCACTTCGCCGCCCAGCATCTGCATCATCACCTGCTGACCGTAGCAGATGCCAAGGACCGGCACCTCCAGTTCGAAGATCCGCATCGGCGGGCGCGGGCTGCCTTCGTCGGGCACACTGGCCGGGCCGCCCGACAGGATCACCGCCTGCGGCTCGAAGGCGTCGAGGAAAGCCTCGTCCACCGCGTTGAAGGGATGGATCTCGCAGTAGACGTTCAGCTCGCGGAGGCGGCGCGCGATAAGCTGCGTCACCTGTGAGCCGAAATCGACGATGAGAAGGCGCTGGTGCTGTTGGCTATGCTCGGTCATGACCCAGCGAATAGGCCCGCCCGATCATCCACGCAAGAGCGAGGGGGGCGAAAAATCGCGCCGCTCCGGGCGACATGTCGCTTTCACGCCTGAGGCGGCGCAATCCGGCCAAGTCGGGGCCTCGCGCGCCGCTATCACGGGGGACGAGAACGCATCACGGGAGCGGGCGATGACGGAAGCGGCACAGATGGCCGGAGAGCGGGCAGGGCGGCGGGGACGGTCCGGCGGAGGGGCGGCGCGCCGTGCCGAACGTACCGCCGTGAGCGTCGAGACCGCGCGCTACATCACCCGCAACATCCCCGATTTCGAGGTGCTCGACGCCCATGCCATCGAGGTGATCGAAACCAATGCCGAAACCGTGCTCGAAGAGATCGGCGTGGTGTTCTCGGATAACGCGCCGGCGCTGGAGCTGTGGCGGCAGGCCGGGGCGCAGGTCGATGGCGACAGGGTGCGCATCCCGCGCGGGCTGGCGCGCAAGCTTTGCGCCACCGCGCCCGCGACTTTCACCCAGCACGCCCGCAATCCCGAGCGCAACGTCGAGATCGGCGGCCGCAACCTCGTGCTGGCCCCGGTCTACGGCCCGCCCTTCGTGCGCGACGCCGATGGCGGGCGGCGCTATGCGACGATCGAGGATTTCCGCAATTTCGTGAAGCTCGGCTACATGTCGAAATGGCTGCACCATTCGGGCGGCACGGTCTGCGAGCCCACGGATGTCGCGGTGAACAAGCGCCATCTCGACATGCTGCTTGCGCACATGACCTTTTCCGATAAACCGTTCATGGGATCGGTGACCGCGCCGGAGCGGGCGCGGGACTGCGTCGAGATGTGCGAGATCCTGTTCGGAAAGGATTTCGTCGCCGAAAACACGGTGATGACCTCGCTGATCAACATCAACTCGCCGCTGACCTTCGACGGCATCATGATGGGCGCGCTCGAGGTCTATGCCAAGGCGAACCAGGCCTGCATCATCTCGCCCTTCATCGTCGGCGGCGCGATGGCGCCGGTTTCGGTCGCGGGCACGCTGACACAGGTTCTGGCGGAGGCGCTGGCAGGCGTCGCCTATTCCCAGCTCGTGCGCCCCGGCGCGCCGGTGATCGTCGGCGCCTTCGTCACCTCGATCGACATGAATTCGGGCGCGCCGACCTTCGGCACGCCTGAGGCCTCGCTCATCACCTATGGCATGGGTCAGCTGGCGCGGCGGATGGGGCTGCCCTACCGCTCGGCGGGCGGGTTCTGCGGCTCCAAGCTGCCCGACGCGCAGGCGGGCTACGAGAGCGCCAACAGCCTGAACATGGGTCTGCTGTCAGGCGTCAACTTCATGCTGCACGCCTGCGGCTGGCTCGAAGGCGGGCTCGTCGCCTCCTACGAGAAGTTCGTGATGGATGCCGACCAGCTCGGCGCGCTGCACCAGCTGGCGCGCGGCGTCGACGCCTCCCAAGAGATGCAGGCGATGGACGCGATCCGCGAGGTGGGGCCGGGGGGCCACTACCTCGGCTGCGCGCATACGCAGGCGAACTTCAAGACCGCGTTCTGGCGCAGCGAGCTGTTCGACTACAAGCCCTTTGAAACCTGGGACGAGGAGGGCGCGCGCGACACGCAGGCCCTTGCCACGGCGCGGGTGGCCAGGCAGCTCGACACCTACCGCCAGCCGCCGCTCGACCCCGAGATCGCAGGGCGACTGACCGAGTATGTCGAGGCCAAGAAGGCGTCGATGCCCGACAGCTTCAGCTGAGGGCGGCGGCGCGGATGAGCCGCGCCTCGCCCATCAGCGCCACGATCATCTCGACATGGCGGGCCGGGCGGTAGTCGCCCGACCCCGACCGCCGCCGCGCCTCGATCTCGCTTTCGCGGTCGAGCAGCGCCATCACCGCGCGCGCCGGTCCGCCCGGACACGCCCCGATCAGCCGCGGCAGCAGGGTCGTGCGGTCATAGGCGTCGACGCCATGGCGCGCGGCGTCCACGAGGAGCGGCGGTCGCTTCAGCGCGGTGATCCTGCTCAACGGGTCCTGCATGTCCTGTCCTCCCTCAAGGTTGTGCTGTACGCCTCGCGATTGTCTCACGATTGACGTTGCGTTGCGTCACACCGCGCTGCATCGCGCGGTCGCTTCAAGCTTGTTTGGGATTCTTCAATCAAGATGAACGGGTTCGGAACTGATTAAAGTTTCGGTAACCGGGGCAACTGAAAGTTGAGATCGTGAAGCTTGGGGACGTCAGGGAATACCGGGCACGGCCGTCGCACAGGGCCGTGGGGATGGACACGCGGGGGCAGGCAGGCAAGGTGGAGCGCCTCCCCGGCTGGCTGCCGCCGGCGGTCCGGCATTATCTCGAACATGTCGAAGGCGGCGCGCCGATCCGGGTTCTGGCGCGGCGGTCGGAGGTGCATGCCTCGACCGTTCTGCGGCAGGTGCGCCAGCTCGAAAGCCGGCGCGACGACCCGCTGGTCGATGCCGCCCTGCGGCGACTGTCGCGGCGCTTTCGGCCCGAGACCGGCCCCGACACGCCCCCCGCCATCTCCGAGGAGAACGCAATGACCCATCACGACCCAAAGGGCCACCGGCCCGAGACCGTCGAGGACGAGGGCGCGGCCGAGGCGCTGCGCGTGCTGCGCCGGATGGCCGAACCGGGGGCGGTGCTGGCGGTGGCGCCCGACATGCCCGTCGCGGCGGTGATGCGCGAGGACGCGGATGGCGCGACCCAGCGCCTGGCCCGGCTCGACCGCTCGGTGGCCGAGACGCTGGCGCTGCGCGGCTGGATCGCGGCAACCCCGGGACCGGGACGCATCGCGCGTTACCGCATTACCGCGGCCGGCCGCGCCGAGCTGCGGAGTGCCGCGCCGCTGGCATCGGGTTTCGCCGAGGCGGGGGCCGCGTTCGAACCCGCGCCGGGGGCCGCGCGGGTGGCGTCGGTCGAGGGGCCGCTGACCCTTCTGGCGCGCCGCCGCGACCGCGACGGGC
>NZ_BATB01000048.1 GCF_000466965.1 Limimaricola cinnabarinus LL-001 | reverse complement strand
TCTCGGCCCGTCAGGAGGCGGCGATGGCCGAGGCCGCGGCGTCCGAGCCCGGCTGACGCCTCAGCGCCGCGCCGGAAAGGCCGCGTGGCGGTTCACGTCCTTGTAGAGCAGATAGCGGAACGGCCCCGGCCCGCCCGCGTAGCAGGCCTGCGGGCAGAAGGCGCGCAGCCACATGAAGTCGCCCGCCTCGACCTCGACCCAGTCGCGGTTGAGCTTGTAGACCGCCTTGCCCTCGAGCACGTAGAGCCCGTGCTCCATCACATGCGTCTCCTCGAAGGGGATCACCCCGCCGGGCTGGAAGGTGACGATGGTGACATGCATGTCATGGCGCATGTCGGACGGATCGACGAAGCGCGTCGTGGCCCAGCGGCCTTCGGTGCCCGGCATCTCGGTCGGCGTCACCCGCGCGTCCGAGGTGACGATCGGGTCGGGCCGGTCCAGCCCCTCGACCGGCTCATAGAGCTTGCGGATCCAGTGGAACCGCGCGGGACCGTCCCCCGTGGCGCGCAGGCTCCAGCGCATGTCGGCGGGCAGATAGGCATAGCCGCCCGCCCCCATCTCGTGGCGCGCGCCGTCGATCTCGATCTCGAGCGCGCCCTCGGTGACGAAGATCACCCCCTCGACCCCCGCCGCCGTCTCGCCGCGCGCGGCACCGCCGCCGGGCTGCACCTCCATCACGTATTGCGAGAAGGTCTCGGCAAATCCCGAAAGCGGCCGCGCGATGACCCAAAGCCGCGTGCCCTCCCACAGGGGCAGAAAGCTCGTGGTGATGTCGCGCATCGTGCCCGCCGGCAGCACCGCATAGGCCTCGGTGAAGACCGCGCGCCCGGTCATCAACGCGGTCTGCGCGGGGTGGCCGCCCGTCTGGGCGAAATAGCTGGGCGTGGTCATGGCTCTCTCCATCGGCTGGGCCGGTCGGGGTCTGGCGGGCGGTCGGGCCCGCGTGTTTCAGCTGCCGCGATAGGTCGAATAGCCGAAGGGCGAAACCAGAAGCGGCACGTGGTAGTGCCTGGCCTCCGACAGGCCGAAGCGCAGCGGCACGAGGTCGAGGAATCGCGGGCTGCCGCTGTCGGTGCCGCAGGCGTCGAGATAATCACCCACCGCGAAGACCAGCTCATAGGTGCCGGTCGCGAACTCGGCCTCGGGCAGGATCGGCGTGTCGGTGCGCCCGTCGGCATTGGTGACAAGGCGGCGCAGCACCTCGCGCCCGGCCCCGTCGATCCGCGCCAGCTCGACCCCGAGCCCCGCCGCCGGGCAGCCCCGCGCCGTGTCCAGAACATGCGTCGTCAGATACCCGCCCATCGCAAGGCCCCCCTGTTGTCCGGCCCCGAGCATAGCGCGCCGCGCCCCGTGCGAAACCACACAGCGCGAGACGGTCCTTCAAGATTTTCGAGAGACCCGGCCAGACACCCCGCCAGAAACCCGCGACGGCATGGCACGATGGGCGCGACGGATCGCGCCGTCTCTACGACCTTCCGCCAATACTGGCACCCCGTCGCCGCTGCTAGGCTCGGCGTCACGGGCCATCGCCGCCCGCCGCCGGTCCCGCCGGCGGATCGCAACGCTAGGAGTGACCCATGACCTGGAAGGCCCCCGTTATCGTCGAAGTCGAAGTCGGCATGGAAATCAACATGTACGCCTGCGCCAAGCGGTCGTGACGACCGCGCCCCGCCCGCCACGACCCAAGGGAGGCCCCTGATGCTCAGGATCGTCGTTCTCGGCGCCGCGGCGGGCGGGGGATTCCCGCAATGGAACTGCAATTGCGAGGGCTGCCGCGCCGCGCGCGCCGCACCCGAAACCCAGCAGGGTCAGGCCGGCATCGCGATCAGCGCCGATGGCGACAACTGGTTCCTGGTCAACGCCTCGCCCGACATCCGCCAGCAGATCAACGCCACGCCCTGCCTGCACCCGCGCGTGGGGCGGTTGCGCGACAGCCCCGTCGCGGGCGTGATCCTCACCAATGGCGAGGTCGACGCTGTGGCGGGGCTGCTGTCGCTGCGCGAGGGCACGCCCCTGACCATCTATGGCCACGCCCGCGTGCTCGGGGTCTTGGCCGAGAACAGCCTGTTCGGCGTGCTGCATCCCGACCTCGTCGCCCGCCGCGAGATCGCGCCCGACGCCCCGTTCGAGCCGCGCCTGCCCGATGGCCGCGCCTCGGGCCTCGTGGTCGAGGCCTTCGAGGTGCCGGGCAAGCCCGCATGGTATCTGGAAGGCGAGGCGGAGCCCGGCGCGGAGCGCCCCGGCGACACTCTGGGCCTGCGCGTCGGCACCACCGATGGCGGGCCAAAGGTCTTCATCATCGCCGCCTGCGGCCGCGTCACTCCGGATCTGGCCGAACGGCTGCGCGGTGCGGCGATGGTGCTGTTCGACGGCACGCTGTGGCGCGACGACGAACTGATCGAGCAGGGTCTGCACCACAAGACCGGGCGGCGCATGGGCCATATCTCGGTCTCGGGGCCGACGGCGCGATCGCCCGCCTCGCCGATCTGGGCATCGCGCGAAAGCTCTTCGTGCATATCAACAACTCGAACCCGCTGCTGCGCCCGCACAGCGCCGAGAGGGCCGAGGCCGAGGCGGCGGGATGGCGGGTGCCCCGCGCCGGTGAGGAGATCTCCCCATGACCGAAATGAGCTTCGACAGCTCCTTTGCCTATACGGAGGAGCCGCTGGAAAGCGCCGCGGCGCTGGAGCGGCGGCTGCGCGCCATCGGGGCCGCGCGTTACCACGATCTGCACCCGTTCCACGACATGCTGCATGGCGGGCGGCTCGATCTGGGACAGGTGCAGGCCTGGGCGCTGAACCGCTGGTATTACCAGTCCTCGATCCCGATCAAGGACGCGGTGGTGCTGTCGCGGTTTCGCGACCGCGAGACCCGGATGGAATGGCGCCACCGGATCGAGGATCACGACGGCTCGCCCGGCGACGAGGGCGGCCTTGACCGCTGGCTGGCGCTGACCACCGGTCTCGGCCTCGACGAGGGCTATGTCACCTCGGCGCGCGGTATCCTGCCCGCCACCCGCTTTGCGGTCGACGCCTATGTCAGCTTCGTCGGCACCCGCTCGCCGCTCGAAGCGATCGCTTCCTCGCTGACCGAGCTTTTCGCCCCGAACCTGCACGAGCGGCGCATCTCGGGGATGCTGGCGCATTACGATTTCGTCCACCCCGGCATCATGACCTATTTCCAGCGCCGTCTCGGGCAGGCGCCGCGCGACGCGGGCTTCGCCCTCGACTACGTCAAGACCCATGCCCGCACCCCCGAAGCGCGCGCTCTGGTCTGCGAGGCGCTGATCTTCAAGACCGACGTGCTCTGGGTGCAGCTCGACGCGCTTTACCACGCCTATGTCACCGGCCACCCGCCGCCCGGCGCGTTCCGGCCGGAGGGGGCGGCATGAGCGAGGCGCGGGCCGCTCTGGGGCCCCAAAGCCGCCCCGCCCTGCCCCGCTTCGTGAAGCTCAGGCACGACCGCGCGCGCGGCATCTGGGTGCTGCTCGCCCCCGAACGCGTGCTGGTGCCCGACGAGACGGCGGTAGAGGTGCTGAAGCTCTGCGACGGGGCAACGACTCTGGACGAGATCGCCGCCGCCCTCGCGCGCCGCTACGATGCGCCTCGGGCGGCGATCCTGACCGACATCGCCGCGATGCTCGACGATCTCGCGGCCAAGGGGTTTTTGCGCGACATGAGCGAGGCGTCATGATGGACGGCGACACCATGGGCGGGCTGTCGCCCGCCGCCACCGCCCGCTTCGGCATCCCCGTGGCGGTGCTGGCCGAGATCACCCATCGCTGCCCGCTGCAATGCCCCTACTGCTCCAACCCGGTCGAGATGGAGCGCGCGCAGGCCGAGCTTTCCACCGAGGACTGGTTGCGGGTGCTGGGCGAGCTAGCCGATCTCGGGGTTCTTCAGGTGCATTTCTCGGGCGGCGAACCCCTGGTGCGGCGCGATCTCGAACGCCTCGTCGCCCGCGCCGCCGAGGTCGGTCTCTACACCAACCTCATCACTTCCGCCGTGACCCTGACGCGCGAACGTCTCGCGGCCTTGGCCGAGGCCGGTCTCGATCACGTGCAGATCAGCTTTCAATCGAGCGAGGAGGGTCTGGGCAACCGCATCGGCGGCTATCGCAAGGGCCATGCCAAGAAGCTGGAAGCGGCCACTTGGGTGCGCGATCTGGACCTGCCGCTCACCGTCAACGCGGTGATGCACCGCCAGAACCTGCACCAGCTGCCCGAGATCATCGAGATGGCGGTCGCGCTCGACGCGGCCCGGCTCGAGGTCGCCAACGTGCAGTATTACGGCTGGGCGCTCAGGAACCGCGCCGCCCTGATGCCGACGCTGGCGCAGATCGAAACGGCGAGCGCCGTGGTCGAGGCGGCGCGCGCGCGGCTCGGGCCGCGCCTCGTCATCGATTATGTCGAGCCTGACTACTACGCCGCGCGCCCCAAGAAATGCATGGGCGGCTGGGGGCGGCAGTTCTTCAATATCTCGCCCTCGGGCAAGGTGCTGCCCTGCCACGCCGCCGAGACGATCACCGCGCTCGACTTCGACAGCGTGCGCGACCGCCCCCTCGCGTGGATCTGGGAGCATTCGCACGCGCTCAACCTCTATCGCGGCACCGACTGGATGCCGGAACCCTGCCGGGGCTGCGCCCACAAGGAGGAGGATTACGGCGGCTGCCGCTGTCAGGCCTTCGCGCTGACAGGCGAGGCGGGCGCCACCGACCCCGCCTGCGCCCTGTCGCCGCGCCACGAGGAGATCTTCGCCGCGGCGCTGCGCGACAGCGCGACGGGCAGCGACCGCTTCACCTATCGCAACTTCGCCGGCGGCACGCTTGAACCTGTGACGGAACCGGCCGATGACGCGGGCTGATCCGGCCTTCGCGGGCCATGTCGTGATGACCGACGGGCACGAGATCTATGCCGAGCTGACCGGCCCCGAGGATGCGCTTCGGGCGGTGTTCCTGCATGGCGGCCCCGGCAGCGGCTGCCAGCCCGCGCATCGCGCGCTGTTCGGCCCCGACACCCGCCTTCTCATGTTCGATCAGCGCGGCGCGGGCCGGTCTGCGCCCCGGCGCGGCCGCGACGCCAACACAACCGCGCATCTGGTGGCCGACATCGAACGCCTGCGTCGGCATTTCGGCATCGACCGCTGGCTGGTGGTGGGCGGATCATGGGGCGCGACGCTGGCGCTGGCCTATGCGCAGGCGCATCCCGACCGCGTGCGCGGCCTCGTGCTGCGCTCGGTGTTCCTCGGCACGCGGGCCGAGCTCGAAGCCGTGTTCCTCGACACGCTGCCGCGCTTTTACCCCGGCCTGTGGGAGGATTTCGTGTCGCTCCTGACCCCGTCCGAGCGCGCCGATCCGCTGGGCGCCTACTGGGCGCGCATCCTCGATCCCGACCCCGCGCGTCACCGCGCCGCCGCATGGGCATGGCACGACACCGAACGCATCCTGTCGCAAATCCGCCCCGCCGCCACCCGGCTCGATCTTGCCGCCCTCGACGATCCCGCCCGCGGCCTGCCCGCCACGCCCTTCATGGAGGCGCATTACTTTCGCAACGACTGTTTTCTCAACGCGCCGCTGCTGTCTCGCGCCGACCGGCTGCGTGGCATTCCCGGCGTCATCGTGCAGGCGCGCTACGACCTGCTCTGCCCGCCCGCCACCGCCCACGCGCTGGCGCGGCGCTGGGATGCCGCCCGCATCGTCGACGTCGCCGATGCGGGCATTCGATGGACGATAGCGGCACGGCGCAAGCGCTGCGCGCGGCCATTGCCGACATGGGCTGACCTCGGCCCAAGCCCCGCGGCGCTCACCCTTCCCTGAGACGGGCGCGCAGGGCGTCCTCGTCGAGGCTGCGACCGGTGAAGAGGCGCGAGGCATGGACGCCCTGATGGAAATAAAGCTCCCAGCCCGAGAGGATCTGCAGCCCTTCGGCCCCGGCCTCGGTGAGAAATCGGGTCTGCTCCGGCGTATAGACCGCGTCGAAGGCCCAGCCCGCCCCCGCCATCGCCGCGCGCGCAAGCGGCGTGCCGGGATGCCCCTCCATGCCGACCGGGGTGCAGTTGATCAGCCCGTCGGCCCCCGTGGCGGCGGCGGCGGCGGCGGCATGCACCTCGACCGTCATCCCGGGGGCTGCGGCCCGCAGCGCTGTGGCCAGCGCCTCGGCCTTGGCCGGATCGCGATCGACCAGCCGCAGCGACGTGGCCCCCAGCCCCGCCAGACCGAAACCCACCGCCCGCCCGACCCCGCCGGTGCCGATCATCAGCACCGTGCCGGGACGCGCCGTGCCGCGCAGCCGCGCATAGGCCGCGCGAAACCCGGTGTAGTCGGTGTTGTGCCCCTTGGGGCCGTCCGCCTCGAACAGCACCGTGTTGACCGCGCCGATGCCGCGCACCAACGGGTCCTCGACCGTGACCTTGCGCGCCGCGATCTCCTTGTAGGGATAGGTGACGTTGATGCCGCGATAGCGGCGCGCACAATCGGCAAAGACCGCGTCGAAGCCGCGCCCCAAATCGGCGGGGATCAGGCTGTCATAGGTGGTGGGCAGGCCCAGCATCTCGCCCGCGACGCGGTGCAGCAAGGGTGAGCGCGAGGCGCGGATGTTGTCGCCGATCAGGCCGAGGCGGAGGATGTCACTGTGCATGGGAGTCTCGCGTCATGGTGGTCATCCCCATGTCAGCGACAAGCCGGGCCGTCCGCAACGGCGCATTCGCACGACGCCTGTCGATACGCAGGCGGTGTCGCGGCCCCGAACATCGGGGCCGCGATGGATGCCGACGGCGCGCCGCCGAACCGGGGACAACCCCGGCCCGGCGACGCGCCCGCGGCTCAGTTTTCGAGCAGGGTCAGGATGACCTCGTCGACGGCCTCGGCGCAGGCCGCGTCGTCGCCCTCTTCGGCCAGCTCGCGCGCCTGCTGGAGCGCGGCGCGAGCCTCAATGACCTTTTCGCCGCCATTGCCGGCCTCGTCGGCGTCCTCGACGGCCTCGACCTCTTCCTCGGTCTCCTGCACCGGCACGACGTCGCTGCGCTCGGTGTCCTCGATCGCCTGCGCCTCGCGCGCGCCGGCGACGGCCTGACCGCCCGAGGAGGCGGAGATCGCCTGCTCGGCCGCGGTGTCGAGCAGGCGCTCGAACTCGTCGATCCGGCCCGTGCAATCATGCGCGAGCGCGGGGCCTGCCAGCAGGCTGGCGGCCAGCGCCGCCACGGTGATCTTCGTCCTGTTCATCTCGGGTTCCCTCAGCTGCGCAGTTGATCGGCGATCGGAAGCTGCCGGATACGCTGACCGGTCGCCGCGAAGATCGCGTTGGTGATGGCCGGAACGACCGGCGGCAGGCCCGGTTCGCCGACACCGCCGAGCGGGCGGTCATAGGCGGCGTCGGAGCCGACGATATGCACGTCGATCCGCTTGGGCGCGGCGTCCATGCGCGGCACCAGATAGGTGTCGAAGTTGGCCTGCTGAGCGCGGCCATCGGCAAAGGTGACCTCGGTCATCAGCGCCTGTCCCACGCCCATGATCACCGCGCCCTCCATCTGGCTGCGGATCCGGTCGGGGTTGACGTTGGCGCCGCAATCGATGGCGATCGACACGCGCGGCACGACGACCTGGCCGTCCACCACCTCGACCTCGGCGGCCACGGCGACATAGCTGACGAAGCTGTAATGCCCGGCGATGCCGAGGCCCCGCCCCTCTTGCATGTCACGGCCCCATTCGATGCCCTCGGCCGCCGCTTCGACCACCGCCGCCATGCGGCCGGTGTCGATCGGATAGGCGTCGGGATTCTCGCCATAGTTCCACACGTCGCCCTGATTGGTCGGATCGATCTGGCGCGCCGGGCCGATCACCTCAAGCAGGTAGTCCTTGGGATCGCGCCCCGCCGCATGGGCCAGCTCCGAGACGAAGGACTGGATCGCGAAGGCATGCGGGATGTTCGACACTGAGCGATACCAGCCGATGCGCACATGCGCCGCCGCCTGCGGGTTCTCGGCGCGGATGTTCTCGATCGCCAGCGGCATGTTGAGAAGACCCATGCCAAGTTCGAAGGGCAGCTTCTGCATCGGATCGGGCGCGAAGATCGAACCGATGGTCGGCGCGGCGGTGCGGTGCAGCCATGCGGTGGGCTTGCCGTCCGCGTCGAGACCGGCCTGCATCTTCTCGACCGACACGGTGTGGTAGTAGCCGTGTTGGATGTCGTCCTCGCGGGACCAGGTGAGCTTGACCGGCGTGCCGTCCATGGCCTGGCTCAGGATGCCCGCCTCGAGCACGAAGTCGGGCTTGGACTTGCGCCCGAAGCCGCCGCCCAGAAGCGTCACGTTGACGGTCACGTTCTCCTCAGCGAGGCCGAGCCGTTCGGCCAGACGAAGCCGCGTCACCTGCGGCGCCTGCGTGCAGGCCCAGGCCTCGGCGCGGCCATCCTTGATCTCGACCACGGCGGCGGGCGGCTCCATCGGTGCCTGCGCCAGATGCGGGATGTAGTATTCCGCATCGACCACCTGATCGGCCAAACCGATCGCGCCGTCGAAATCGCCCTCGTCGCGGATCACCTTGCCCTCGCGGGAGGCGGCCGCCTGCGTCAGCTCCTCGTGGTAGGCGGCGCTGTCGTAATCGGCGTTCGGCCCTTCCTCCCACTCGATGGTGAGCGCGTCGCGCCCCTTCATGGCAAGATAGGTGTTCTTCGCGATCACCGCGACGCCGCCCAGCGGCGCGAACTCGGTCGGGAAATCGGAGGCGTCGATCTTCACGACCTTTTCGACGCCCTCGATCGCCAGAGCCGCGCTGTCGTCATAGCTCGCCACCCGGCCGCCATAGACCGGCGGACGCGCGACCACGGCATAGAGCATGCCGTCGCGCTTCACGTCGATCCCGTAGGTCGTGCTGCCGGTGGTGATGTCCATGTTGTCGACGAGGCCGATCTTGGACGTGCCGATATAGCGAAACTCGGACGGGTCCTTGAGCACGAGACTGTCGCGCGCGGGCACCTCGAGATCCATCGCGGCGGCGGCCAGCTCGCCATAGCCCAGCGATTTGCCGGACCCGGCATGCCCGACCATGTGACCTTCGGCCTTCACCTCCGAGACATCAACGCCCCATTCGTCGGCGGCGGCCTGTTCGAGCATGGTGCGCGCGGCGGCCCCGGCGCGGCGCATCGGCATGAAGAAGTGCCGCAGGCTGCGCGAGCCGTCGGTGTCCTGGTTGCCGTATTTCTCTTCGAGACCCGGCGCCTGATCGACGCGCACGTTCTCCCATTCGGCGCCAAGCTCGTCGGCCACGACCATGGCGATCGAGGTGCGCACGCCCTGCCCCATCTCGGAGCGGTGGCAGGTCACGGTGACGATGCCGTCGGGCGCGATGGCGATGAAGATGTTGGGATCGTCGCGCCAGCCATTGGGCATGGCGTCGCGCCCGAATTCCGGCTCCTCCTCCTGCGCCCGGCCCGGACGCGGCAGACCGACGGCGAGGACGAAGCCCCCCGCCCCGATGCCGCCCAGAAGCGCGCGGCGGCTCACATTGATGATCGACCCGTTACGCATCACTTCTGCTCCGCTTCCTGACGTCCGCATCCATGGCGGCCCCCGAGGCCTGCTGACCCGCCGCCTGCTTGATCGCCGCGCGAATGCGCGGATAGGTGCCGCAGCGGCAGATATTGGCGCTCATCACCGCGTCGATGTCGTCATCGGTCACGGTGTCGTATTGATCGACGAGGGCGGCGGCCTGCATGATCTGGCCGGCCTGGCAATAGCCGCATTGCGCGACGTTGAGATCGCGCCACGCCTCCTGAACCGGGTGGTCGCCCTTTTCGGACAGCCCCTCGATGGTCTTGACCTGCGCGCCTTCGAGCACGCCCACCGGGGTGATGCAGGCAAAGGACGGCGCGCGTCGATATGCACGGTGCAGGCACCGCAGGCGGCGATGCCGCAGCCGTATTTCGTGCCCGTCAGCCCCAGCTCGTCGCGCAGGTACCACAGGAGCGGCGTATCCTCGTCGCCGTCGAAGGCGCGTTCGACGCCGTTCACCATGAGTTTGACCATGAGGGCCTCCTTTTTGAGCCGGGACCGCGCGGGATGCGGGAACGAGAGACGCCCGCCACTGCGCGGTTTCGGCTGATCTAACTGGCGCGAAGGGAGGCAAAGTCCATGCCGGGCGCCCGATTGCGCCGCAATTTCTTGTCTGTCGTTGCGGCAATCTTGGAACCGGGTCGGGCGCTCAAGGCTTTTGGCCCTGATCCGGCGCAGCGGGGCGGCGCTTTGCTCCTGCCCGGTCCCGCGTCGAAACCTCGAAAGGACATCCCGATGAAGACCCTCACCCTCACGGCGTTCACGGCCCTTCTGGGAAGCGCGGCCATGGCGCAGGACATCACCGGCGACGCCGCCGAGGGCGAGGCGCAGTTCGCCCGCCAATGCGTGTCGTGCCACGTCATCGCCAATGACGCGGGCGAGGTTCTCGCCGGGCGCAACGGCAAGATCGGCCCGAACCTGCATGAAGTCATCGGGCGCACCCCCGGCGCGGTCGAGGATTTCCGCTACAGCGACGCGATCATCGCCTATGGCGAGATGGACCCCGCCGAGGACCCGACCGGCACCGCGCCCATGGGCGACGACATCGAAGGCATGGTCTGGGGCGTCGATAACACCGTGGCCTATCTTCAGGACCCGACCGGCTTCCTGCGCGAAGCGCTCGACGATCCGCGCGCCCGCAGCAAGATGGCCTACAAGGTGCGCGACGAGCAGACCGCCCATGACATCACCGCCTATCTGGTGAGCTTCAGCCCCGATTTCGAAGCCGGTGACGAGACCGGTGAGGAAACCGGCGACGATGCCGAGGACGACGCCGCGACCGGGATGGAAACGGAAACCGGTGATATGACGACCGGCACCGAGACCGAGACCGAGACCGAGACCGAAGCGGATATGGACGCCGAGACGGAAACCGAAACTGCGAACTGACCCGACCGGTGGCGGGCCCTGCCCGCCGCCGTCCCCCTTCCGAGCCGCTCGCATCAGCGGGCAGGAGCGTGCCTTGAACCAGACCTCCCGGTTTCCCACCCAAGCCGTTTCGACGGGGCCGTTCCTTTCGGCCTCCGAGGCGCGCCCGATGCTCGAGGCGCTTGCGCCGGCGGGCGGGGTGATCGCGATGATCACCGGGATCGACGGCGCGTTCTACCGGCCCTTGGGCGCGCTCATGGCCTTCCCGACATCCGCCGACCCGGTAGGGAGTCTGTCATCGGGCTGCATCGAGGGCGACCTCGCGCTGCACGCGCAACAGGTGGCCGAGACCGACACCCCCCGCACGCTCCTCTACGGCAAGGGTCGTCCTTCGTCGATATCCGGCTGCCCTGCGGCAGCGGCATCGAGGTCACGCTGCTGCCGATCCGCGATCCCGCGCCGCTGCGCGCCACGCTTGAGCGGATCGACGATCGGCGCGAAACGACGCTCGCCCTGCCCGGCCTGCCCGATCTGCGCCTGCGCCCCGATCCGCGCATGGTGGTCTTCGGCGAGGGGCCCGAGGCCGACGGGTTTGCCATGCTCGCCGCCGCCGCGGGCTATCCCGTCGCCCGGCCCGACCGCGCCCGGCCCGAAGAGATCGACCCGCGCTCGGCGGTGGTGCTGTTCTTTCACGACCACGAGCGCGAGCTGGATATCCTGACCGCGGCCCTCGACAGCGACGCCTTCTGGATCGGCGCGCAGGGCAGCCGCACCGCGCATGCGCGCCGTTGCGAGGGGCTGCAAGATCGCGGCGTCGCCAAACCCGCGATCGACCGGGTTCGCGGGCCGATCGGGCTGATCCCCGGCACCCGAGATCCGCGCGTGCTGTCGATCTCGGTGCTGGCCGAAATCATCGAGGCGGCGCGCTGAGGGGTTTCGTCCGCGAGAACATTACGGAAACATCTCCACACCTGCCGAGCCGCTCGCCAGCGCAATTGCCAATTGGCAATCAGCGCGATCTGCGCAGCTTCAGAAAGCTTTCGAGCGCCGCCCGCAGGGCCGTGTCCGACAGATGGCCGGGGAATTCCATGGCAAAGCCCTTGCCGGTCTTCTTGATCCGCACGTCGCCCTCGCGATGCGGAATCACCGTGTCGGCGGTCTTGCGCGGTGCCGCAGGCTTGCCCGCCGCGCGCAGCCGCGACAGCACCGAAGGTCCGGGCAGCGCCCCCTCCTCCTGCGCGATGGCGCGCGCTTCCGCCAGCACCGCCTCACGCAGCGCCGGATCGGCGAGGAGCGGGCGAAGCTGGCGCGCATGCACCTCCTTGATGTCGCGGATCGAGCCGAAGGCGGCGACGATCTCGGGTTCGAGCCGCGCCAGTTGCAGGAACCGCGACAGGAAACCCGGCGAGACCTGAAGCCGCTCGGCCATCAGGTTCTGACGGCCGCCGTAATAGGCCTCGACCGCGCGGGCATAGTCGCGGGCGCGCTCGTAATCCGAGATGTCCTCGCGGTCGCGGTTCTCGATATCGGCGAGGCGGAACGCCTCCTCATCGGTCAGCTCGCGCTCCTCGATGAGATAGCGGAACTGCGGGTAGGTGTTGGCGCGCAGCCAGCTCACCGCGAAGTGCCGCCGCGCGCCACAGATCACCTCGAACTCCGGCCCCGTCCCCTGCCCCGCCGGCGCAGCCGCCGCACGATGGCCGGAAACTCCTGCTGGCCCTGCGCCTTCATCCCCTCGATCAGGTCGGCGCAGTTCTCGGGCGTCAGCAGATCGTAGGCCCGGTTGTGACCGGCCCACATCACGCAGCTCGCCGGATCGACGAGGCGCAGGACCTTTTCCTGCCGCCCGCCGGTGACCTGCTCGGACATGGCGGTGGAGCGTTTGAGGAACCGCGTCTGCGCGCGGCCCGCCGCCTCCTCGGGGGCCTCGGCCGGGGCGTCGCCGTCGTCAAGCCCCTTGAGAACGTCGTCGAAGATGTCGTTGTGCTTCTTGCTCACAGGATACCCTCCTTGCGCAGCGCCGCCTGATGGCTCGGCCATGTCTTGCGGATCTCGGTCTCGACCTCGCGGCCCACCGCGTCGAGATAGACCCGGCAGCGCTTGTGCGTCTCGCTGCGCGTGGCCGGGCCGGTCAGCTCGTAGACCGTCATCAGGTTGGCCGAGGCGTTGTCGATCTCGGCGCTGTCTTTCAGAACGGCGCCGAGCATGTCTTGTGGAAACACCGCGTCCATCATCCGCTTGATCGCCATGTGGGCGCTCTTCTGGTCGTTCATCTTGGTCGCCAATATCTTGACGAAATGATAGCCCCGCGCACCCCCGTGTTGCGCAAGCTCGCCCAGCGTCGAGGACATCATCCGCAAAAAATGCGCGGTCGAGCCGAAATCGATGTTGTTGGGCGGGGCCGGCACGATGATCGCGTTGGCCGCGCGCAGCACCGACAGCGAGATCATCCCGAGCGCCGGCGGCGGGTCGAGCAGGATCACGTCGAACTGGTCCGAGATCGACGCGATCCCCGCGCGCAGCCGGTCGAGAACGAAATCCTGTTCGCGCACCATCCGCGCCGCGAATTCGTATTCCGCGTCATAGAGCCCGAGATTGGCTGGGATCAGCGCGATGCCGGGCCAGTAGGTGGCGCGCAGCGCGTAATGCAGGCTGGTCGGGCCGCCATGGCGAAAGAACGGGTAGAGCGTGTCCTCCTCCTCGTCGACATCGACGTCGGGGTTGAGGCCGAAGACGCTGGTGGTCGAGGCCTGGCTGTCGCAATCGACGACGCAGACGCGGTAACCCTTGAGCGCGAGATACTGCGCGAGATGCACCACCACGGTCGACTTGCCGACGCCACCCTTGAAGTTCTGGACCGCGAGCACCGTGGCCGGATCGGTGGGCGCGCGGCGCGGCAGCGTGCCGAAGACCTCGCGCATGCGGTTCACTTCGGCCAGCGAATAGCCGGTGCGCCGCCCCGTGGCGGGGTCCTTCTCGGGCTCGGGCAGACGCCCGTCGGCCTCGGCATCGCGCAGCGCCTTTTCGGTGCGGCCGCACATCTCGGCGGCGCTGCGCACGTTGAAGCGCAGATCGAGGCTCTTGCTGGTGCCGGGCGAGAACACCCGCGCGCGCAGCTTTTCGATCACCCGCCCGGCGCGGCTGGCCAGCGCGTCGATCTCGTCCAAGCCGATGGGATGGGTCTCTGGCTCTGCCACGGTCTCTCTGCCCCCGATTTTTCATGGAAGGTGCCTGTCTCGCGCGCCGAGGTAAAGTGCGGTTCCGGGCCCTGCCCTGTCTCAAAGACCGAACCTCCGCGCAGGGTGTCCCGAAAACCGCACTTGGCGCTGCTGGGACCGAGGGTGCGATACTATCCGCGCCGCTCCAGCCCTGCCCCACCCGATTTGTAGCGTGACGGGGCCGAAAGGCGCTCTTCCCCCCTAAAACCGAATCCAAAAACCCTGTTCTGGATTCTAGGGTTCTCTGTTCATGGCGGCCCCGCCCCTGCGGAGCAAGGCTCCCGAGACCCTTTGGCTTACGTCTCGGGATGGTTTGGCCTACTTTTGGGGATGGCTGGCGATACGTTTCGGGATGGCTGGCGATACGTTTCGGGACAGCGAAGTCTTACGTTTGGGGTGCGGCCCTGTGGAAGAATCATAGCCTGCTGCAAAGCCCTGTTTTCAAGGGTGTTGCGATTCGCCTGCTGCACCGCGCGTTGCCTGAACCCTTACGTATCGGGTTTGCCCCAGATCGGGAGAGAGCGATTGACTTACAATCGCGGGCATACATAAGTAAGCGAAACAGGTAATCCGAGCGGTCGCCCACATGGCCAAGTTGCCCAAGCCCTCCTATCGCACGGTCGACGCCCGACCCAGCGCCGACACCCTGATCAAGCCGGGCGAGCTTGTCGATCTGGTCGAGGTGACGCCCCTGACGCTTGCTGACCGGCGGATCTACAACCAGCTTCTCGAAAACGCCTGGGAGGCGATCGACAAGCCGGTGATGCATGTCATCTCCAAGCTGGACCTGCGCGGCAATCACAACTCCAACGACCGGGTCGGCGAGTCCATCGAACGGCTGATGAGCGCGATCGTCAAGATGGAGGTGATCTGGGACGGCAAGCCGGCGGTTGAGCGGGTGCAGCTTCTCGGCGGCAACGTCGAGATGGCGCGCGGCGACGGGCTGTTCGAATACGAGATCCCGGCGCGGCTGCGCAAGGTGATCGGCAACTCCACCGTATTCGCGCGGCTGCAACGCGAGGTGATGTTCGCGCTGTCGTCGAAATACGCGCTGACCCTCTACGAGATGGTGCAAAAGCGCGGCAACCTGCGCTGGAAGTCGTCCGAGACCTTCACCCTCGACGGGCTGCGCGGGGTGTTGGGCGTGCCGCGTGGCAAGCTGACTTCGTGGTCGAACCTGCGGCTGCGCGCGATCGATCCGGCGGTGGCCGAGGTCTGCGCGCTGTCGGATTACATGGTGGAGATCGCGCCGATCAAGACCGGGCGCAGCGTGACCCATGTGGAGCTGAAATGGTGGCGCAAGGATGGCGACGCGACCGGCAAGGCCGAGCGCGCCCTGAGCTTTGCCAGCACCGGCCGCCGGGCCCGTTCCGCCGAGGACAGCGCCCCCGAGACACCACGCCCCGCACCCGCATCCGGGCGCGCCGAACCGCGCGCCCGGCCCGCCTGGCTCGACCGAAAGGGGGCCGCTCTGCGCACGGAAACCTACGAAACGGCGCGGCTGCGGTTTCCGGGTTACGACATCTACAACATCGAGGGCCAATGGCGGGATTGGTCGCAGGGCAAGGACCCGGCGGACGATCCCGACCGCGCGTTCCTTGCCTATTTCCGGCGTTTCGCCGAGGCCAACCCGCTTTGAAATCCGCCGATTGCCAATTGGCAATTTCCACCGGGCACCGGCAATCGCGGCCCCGGATTGTGGTTCGGGATCAGCCCGCCGGGCGGGTGGCGAGCCAGATCATGTGCCGCGCGCCGCGCTTGGTGCGACCGGCGCGCAGGCCCTGCGCCTGCACCTCGAAGCCGCAGTTTCCGAGCCGCCGTGTGAACCGGGGATCGTCGGCGGCCGACCAGATGGCGAAGACGCCGCCGGGCCTGAGCGCCCGCTTGGCCGCACGCAGCCCGGCCTCGCCGTAAAGCGCGTCGTTGCCCTCGCGCGTCAGCCCGTCTGGGCCGTTGTCGACATCGAGCAGGATCGCATCATAGCCGACCGAGGCGGCGCGGATCTGTTCGCCGACATCGCCGATGCGGACCTCGACGCGCGGGTCTGACAGACAATCTCCGAAGACCGGGCCCATGTGCCGCGTCGCCCAATCGACAAGCTCGGGCACGATCTCCGAGACGACGAACCGGGCGTCCGGCGGTGCCACCCCTTGGGCGGCGCGCAGGGTGAAGCCCATGCCGAGACCGCCGATCAGGACGCGCGGCCCGGTCCGGTCAGACAGCCGCTCGAAGGCAAGGGTGGCCAGCGCCTCCTCGGAACCGCTCAGGCGGCTGCTCATCAGTCGTTCCCGTCACCGAGGCGGATCGAGAACTCATCGCCCCGACGCAACAGCCTCAGCGTGTCGCCCTGCGGCGCCACCGCCGTTTCGAGATGAATCCACGGCAGCATGTCGGCCGGCCTCCTGTTGTCGCCTTGCGACCGCGGGCCTAACCGATCGCCCGATATAAATGAAGGCGCACCGAAGGCGCGACACAAATGAAGGCGCACCGAAGGGATGCCCCTCGATGCGCCTTTGGTCGCCGCGCCGGATGGTGGCGCGGCGGTCGTGCTCCGCGGATCAGCGGCGGCGATCTTCCGGGCTGATCGCGCCATCGTCGTTACGGTCCATCCGGTCGACGAGACGGTCCACACGGGTGTCGAGCTCCTCGGTCGAGATCTCGCCATCGCCATCGGCGTCGAGCGCCTGGAAGGCATCGACCATACGTTCGCGCATGAAGTCGTTGTGCAGCGTCTCGAACTCTTCGATCGTCAGCGCGCCGTTGCCGTCGGTGTCAACATTGCCCACCTGCGCGGTGCGGAAGGCGTCGATTTCGGCGCGGGTCAGGGTGCCGTCGCCATCGGTGTCGGCCTCGGTCATGATCTGCTGCAGCATCATGCCGCCGCCGTGACGCCCGCCTTTGCCGCCGCGCTCGCCATGGCCCTTGCCGCCGCGCTCGCCGTCACGATCGCCGCGCATCCGCTCCATAAAGCCGGGGCGCTCTTCGCCGCGGGCCTGTTCGGGTGCGGCCTGCTCGGTGGTCGTGATCTCGGCATCGGTCGGCGCGGTGTTCTGCGCGGTGGCGACGGCGGCCCCAGCGCCGAGCAGCGCGGTGACGAGGAAAGCGGTGGGCAGGAGTTTGGTCGTTTTCATGGTTTCGATCCTTGTTTCGCTGTGACGTGGCGCCTGCATCGGCGCCCTGTCGATCACTTGGGCCTTCGTGACAGCGATCAAACCCCCGCGCCACGTGGGCTTTGTCGCCATGTGTCGCAGCGCATCGGACGGATACATCCGGCGACAAAGCTTCGCCCGGATCAGTGTCGAAAAAGGTCGTCGCGTCTTGGATTTCCCCGGATGGGGCAGGGGGCCGGGACGCCGCCTATCCGCGCGCGGTGCGCATCGCCTCGGGTGCTGCCGCGTTCTGCATCAGCATCTCGCGCAGCTTTTGCGCCCCCGTGGTCAGGGCGGCATCGGCGCGGGTGATCAGCCGAAGGGGGCGACCGATATTCCCAGATCGATCGGCAGGATGGCACAGGCCTCACCCGCGAACTCTTCGGCCACCGCGACGGCGAGGGGGGCGATCGCGTCACTGCGCTGCACCAGCGCGAGGGTCAGCAGCGACGAGGAGGTCGTGACCTTGACCTCGGGGGCGGGCAGGCCGAGGCGAGCGAGCCGTTCCTGCACCGTGTCGTGCAGGATGGTGCCCCGCTCGGGCAGCACCCAATCATGCGCAAGAAGATCGTCATAGGTGATCGTCGCGCGCGACAGCAGCGGATGTCCACGCCGAACCCCGAGCACGACGGGTTCTTCGCAGATCGGGGTGAAGTCGAACAGCCCGGCGGGATGACCGCGCGGCGGTCGCGCAAGGGCGAGGTCCATCCGGCCGTCAAGCAGCGCCTCGCCCAGCACCTCGGAATTGGCGACCTCGACATGGATGCGCAGCTTGGGCAGGACGTGGCGCGCACTGCGCAGCAGCGGAAGCACCCGCTCCATGGCCGGTCCCGTGACCGAGCCGATCCGCACATCACCCGACAGGCCGGAGCCGATCTCGCCGATCTCGCGCTCGGCGTCGTGCAGCTCGGTCAGGATGCGTGCCGCGCGTCGGGCGAGGGCCTCGCCCTCGGGGGTGAGGCGGATGCCGCGCCCGTCGCGCAGGCGCAGACCGCAGCCGACGATGCGCTCGGCCTCCGAAAGCAGGCGCGAGGCGGCAGGCTGTGCGATGCCGAGCGCGTCGGCCGCGTCGCCGAGCCGCTCTGTCTCGGCCAGAAGGGCCAGAAGCTGAAGATGCGCGAATTTCAACCCGTGTCGCAGCAGCCGCGTATTCATATCAAGATAGCCATGTGAACATGCTTATACATTATTTGTCATGCATTCTTTCATCAAGCAGGATCACCGCGCATCGTCGGGCGGGGACATGTCGATCAGGGGAGGGCGATGCCTTCGGGATCGACGCCGCGCCGGTCGCGCCGTCGTCAACCCAACCGCCCGACGCCCTGATCGGGGCAGGGCGCGTCACCTCCCTTCGAAAGGCCCTTCATGAGCTTCACCCCCGCCCCTTGGCCCCGCAAGCTGCGTTCGCAGGAATGGTTCGGGGGCTCGTCGAAGGATGCGATCTATCACCGCAGCTGGATGAAGAATCAAGGGCTCCCGGCCGACCTCTTCGATGGCCGCCCCGTGATCGGTATCTGCAACACCTGGTCGGAGCTGACGCCGTGCAACGCGCATCTGCGCGATCTGGCCGGGCGGGTGAAGTTCGGCGTCTACGAGGCGGGCGGGCTGCCGGTGGAGTTCCCGGTGTTCTCCCCGTCGGAATCGACCCTGCGCCCCACGGCGATGATGTATCGCAACCTGTGCGCCATGGACGTCGAGGAGGCGATCCGCGGCAAGTGCATGGATGGCGTGGTGCTGCTCGCGGGCTGCGACAAGACCACGCCGGCGCTTCTGATGGGCGCGGCATCGGTCGATCTTCCGGCGATCCTCGTCTCGGGCGGGCCGATGCTCAATGGTCATTTCCGGGGCGAGAAGGTCGGCTCGGGCACGCATCTGTGGCGGTTCTCCGAGGCGGTGAAGGCGGGCGAGATGACGGCGGAGGAGTTCGTCGAGGCCGAGGCGTCGATGTCGCGCTCGCCCGGCTCGTGCAACACGATGGGCACGGCGAGCACCATGGCGTCGATGGCCGAGGCGCTTGGCATGGCTCTGTCGGGCAACGCCGCGATCCCCGCGGTGGACAGCCGCCGCCGGGTGATGGCGCATCTGACGGGGCGGCGCATCGTCGACATGGTGAAGGACGATCTGAAGCCCTCGGACATCATGACGAAGGACGCCTTCGAGAACGCGATCCGCACCAATGCCGCGATCGGCGGCTCGACCAACGCGGTGATCCACCTGCTGGCGGTGGCGGGGCGGGTCGGGCTCGATCTGACGCTCGACGACTGGGACCGCTGCGGCCGCGACGTGCCGACGGTGGTGAACCTGATGCCTTCGGGCAAGCATCTGATGGAAGAATTCTTCTATGCGGGCGGGTTGCCGGTGGTGATCCGGCGGCTCGGCGAGGCGGGGCTGTTGCACCGCGAAGCGCTGACCGTGTCGGGCGGCACGATCTGGGACGAGGTGCGGGAGGTCCGCAACTGGAACGAGGACGTGATCCTGCCGGTGGAAAAGGCGCTCGCGAAATCCGGTGGCATCGCGGTGCTCAAGGGCAATCTCGCGCCGCTGGGCGCGGTGCTCAAGCCCTCTGCCGCGACGCCGTCGCTGATGCAGCACCGGGGCAGGGCGGTCGTGTTCGAGGACATCGACGACTACAAGGCGCGCATCGATGACGAGGATCTCGACATCGACGAGGCGTGCGTGATGGTGCTCAAGAACTGCGGCCCGCGCGGCTATCCGGGCATGGCCGAGGTCGGCAACATGGGACTGCCGCCGAAGATCCTGCGCAAGGGGATCACCGACATGGTGCGAATCTCCGACGCGCGCATGTCGGGCACGGCCTACGGGACGGTGGTGCTGCACACTTCGCCCGAGGCGGCGCGCGGCGGGCCGCTGGCGGTGGTGCGCTCGGGCGACATGATCGAGCTCGACGTGGCGGCGCGGCGGCTGCATCTCGATATCTCGGACGAGGAACTGGCGACGCGTCTCGCGGATTGGACACCGCACACCAAGGCCCCGGCCTCGGGCTATGCCAGCCTCTACCACGAGCGGGTGATGGGGCCTGAAACCGGGGCCGATTTCGACTTTCTCGTTGGCTGCCGCGGCAACGCGGTCGGAAAGGAGAGCCATTGATGGCTTACGGCACCACGTCCCGCAAAATCGCCCTCGTCGGCATCGGCAAGATCGCCCGCGACCAACACCTCCCCGCCCTGCAAGCCAGCGACGACTGGGATCTTGCCGCGACGGTGAGCCGGTCGGGCGCGATCGAGGGCGTCGAGGCGCATGATGATTTCGACGCCTTCCTCACTGCGCGCCCCGATGTCGAGGTGGTTTCGCTCTGCCTGCCGCCGCAGCCGCGCTTCGACTACGCGAAGAAGGCGCTTCTGGCGCGACGGCACGTGATGCTCGAAAAGCCCCCGGGCCAGACCTTGGCCGAGGTGCATGAGCTTGAGCGGCTGGCGGCGAAACAGGGCGTCACGCTCTATGCCACGTGGCACAGCCGCATGGCGGCAGGGGTGGCGGCGGCGAAATCGCGGCTGGTCGAGCGGGTGGTGCAGAGCCTGCGCATCACCTGGAAGGAAGACGTGCGCAAATGGCACCCCGGTCAGGAGTGGGTCTTCGCACCCGGCGGCATGGGGGTGTTCGATCCGGGCATCAACGCGCTGTCGATCCTGACCGAGATCCTGCCAGAGCCTGTGCATCTCGTCTCGGCCGAGCTGGAGTTTCCCGAGAACCGCGACACGCCGATCGCGGCGCGTCTGGAGTTCACCGGCAATGTCGGCGCGGTGTTCGACTGGCGGCAGGAGGGGCCGCAGACCTGGGACATCGAGATCGAGACCAACAAAGGGTCGATCGCGCTGCGCGACGGCGGCGCGCGGATCGAGGTGGACGGGGCCGAGCAGAAGCTGCTTGACCATCCGGGCGAATACCCGTCGCTTTACGCCCGCATGGCACAGCTGGTCGCGAACCGGGAGAGCGAGGTCGATCTCGCCCCGATGATCCACGTGGCCGATGCCATGACGCTCGGGCGGCGGATCACCGTCGCCCCGTTCGAATTCGACAAGGAGACGACATGACCGGAGCCCATTTCATCGCGGGTGAAACCGTCACGGGCGGCGAGAGCTTCGCCTCCTCGCCCGCCACGGGAGAGCCGCGCGACCATCCCCTCGGCACGCCCGCGCTGATCGACCGCGCGGTGCGCGCCGCCGAGGACGCCTTTGCCGCCATCGCCGCCACCACGCGCGAGGCGCGCGCCGCGCTGTTGGAGAAGATCGCCGACGAGATCGAGGCGCGCGGCGCGGAGATCACCGCCATCGGCACCGCCGAGACCGGCCTGCCGGAGGCCCGGCTCAATGGCGAGCGCGGCCGCACCTGCGGCCAGCTCAGGCTCTTTGCGGAGCACATCCGCGACGGCGCCTATCTTGATCGCCGCCACGACACCGCGCTGCCGACCGCGCGCCGTTGCCGCGCCCGGACCTGCGGATGATCCAGCGGCCGATCGGCCCGGTGGGCGTGTTCGGCGCGTCGAACTTCCCGCTCGCCTTTTCGGTGGCGGGGGGCGACACGGCCTCGGCGCTGGCCGCCGGTTGCCCGGTGGTCGTGAAGGGCCATCCCGGCCATCCGGGCACCAGCCAGATCGTGGCCGAGGCGATCGCCGCGGCGGTCGCAGCCTCCGGCCTGCCGGGCGGGGTCTTCTCGATGGTGCATGATGGCGGGCTCGAGGTCGGGCGCGCGCTGGTCGAGCATCCGCTGATCAAGGCGGTGGGGTTCACCGGTTCGCTCAAGGGCGGGCGCGCGCTTTACGACCTGTGCGCCGCGCGGCCCGAGCCGATCCCCTTCTTCGGAGAGCTGGGCTCGATCAACCCGATGTTCTGCCTGCCCGGTGCGATGGAGAGCCGCGCCGAGGCGATCGGCCGCGACTGGGCCGCGTCGCTGAGCATGGGGGCGGGGCAGTTCTGCACCAATCCCGGCGTCGTCTTCGTGACCGAAGGGCCGCAGGCCGAGGCGATGGTCGCCGCCGCCACCGAAGCGATGGGCGCGGGCGCGCCGCAGGTGATGCTGACCGATGGCATCGCCAAGGCATTCCACGAGGGCGCCGAGCGCATGGCCCGGACCGCTGGCAAGAGCTTTGGCCAGGCCTGCGAGGGGCGCAACGCGACGCCATGGCTGATCGAGACCGACCTCGCCGCGTGGGAGGCGAACGAGGAGCTGGCCGACGAGGTGTTCGGGCCCCTCGGCATCGTGGTGCGGCTGCCCGACGCGTCGGACATGCCGCGCGTGGCGGCGGGGCTGCACGGTCAGCTCACCGCGACGCTGCAGATGGAGGAGGGCGACACCGATTTGGCCCGAACCCTCGTGCCGGTGCTGGAGCGCAAGGTCGGGCGCATCCTCGTCAACGGCTATCCCACGGGCGTCGAGGTGGCGGATGCGATGGTGCATGGCGGGCCTTACCCGGCCTCGACCAATTTCGGCGCGACGTCGGTCGGAACGCTGGCGATCCGCCGCTGGCTGCGCCCGGTGAGCTTCCAGAACATGCCCGAGGCGCTGCTGCCCGAAGACCTGCGCTGAGCCGGTTGCCTTCCGGTCCCCCCCCCGGCGGGGCGGGGGGACCATGCGCTTTGGCAAGCCGGGCGAAACGGGATAGGCTGGCGCGCGGGGCCGGACAGGGACGTTTCGGATGACGGATTTCATCGGCTTTGTCTGGCGCAGGCACCGCCTTTTGGGGCTGATCACGCTGGTGGCGCTGGTGGCCGCTCTGATCTTTGCCGTGGATTTTCTGGCCGAGGCCGTCTATTTCGCCGACCCCGCCCATCGGGACCGCCCCGTCGAGCCGTGGATGTCGCTGCGTTATGTCGAGCGATCCTGGGGGCTGCCCCGGCCGATCCTGTTCGAGATCATCGGCCATGACGGCGATACGCCGAGGGAGGCTGTGCCGCGTTCGGTCGGGCAGGCGCTGCGCGACACCGGAATGACGCTGCCCGAGTTTCAGGCCATGGTGGAAGAGGCCCAGCGGGAGCTTCGGGCGCGGAGGGGCCGATGACCGACGCCTTCCTCGCGTTGATCCCGACCTACGGGCTTTGGCTGATCCTCGTCAGCGTGACCCTGTCGGCTCTCGCGCTTCCGGTGCCGTCCTCGATGATGGTCATGGTGGCGGGCGGCTTTGCCGCCGCGGATGACTTCGCGCTGTGGCAGCTCGTGGGTTTTGCCTATCTAGGGTTCGCGGTGGGCGACCAGATCGCCTTCTGGACCGCGCGCCGCGCGGGCGCGCCGCTGATCGCGCGGTTCGAAAGCCGGTCCGGGACCGCCGCCGTGCTGGGCCGCGCCAAGAGGCTGGTGGAACGGCGCGGATTGGCGGCGGTGTTTTTGTCGCGCACCGTGTTCAGCCCGCTTGGCCCCTATGTCGCCTATATCTCGGGGGGCTTGGGCCTATCATGGAGGGGCTTCACGCTGACCGCGCTCGCGGGCGGCCTCTTGTGGAGCATGGGCTATGCGTGGCTCGGCTTTGTTTTCGCGGATCGGATCGACGACATCGCGTCGATGATCAGCAGCTCGGTCGGGGTGGTGATGGCGGGGGCCGTGACCCTTGGCGGGCTGGTCTGGCTCCTCCGCAACTACCGTCACAGCCGGGCGGCGCGGCAAGGCTCCGGGGGCTGACGCGCGATAGGGGGCCGAGACGGGGGGATGCGCGGCCCGTCGTCAGACCGGCGCGCGCTGCGCCGCGTTGGCCTGTCGCCAGGCTTCGGGCGTCGTGCCCTCGTGCTGGCGGAACACGCGGATCAGGTGCGACACGTCGCAAAAGCCGGCCTCGGCGGCGATGCGGGTGACGCTGTGACCCGGGCGAGCGAGCAGGAAGCGCGCATGGGCGAGGCGGACCTTGAGAAAAGCCGCCGCCGGGCTCAGCCCCAGCGCCTCGCGCATGTGCCGCTCGAGCTTGCGGCGGCTGACCCCGAGCCGCGCGGCGATCTCGCCCACGCCGGGGGCGGCGTCGAGATTCTGCTGCATGTGCAGGAGCGCGCGCCGCACCAGCGGGTCGCGCGTCTTGAGGTCGAGCGGCAGGCCCGGCTGCGGATCGTCGGCGGCCATCGCCTCGTCGATGATCATGATGTGCAGGCTCTTGCGGGCCGCCGCCCGCCCGACATGCCGATCGACCAGATGTGCCGCGAGATGCGCCGAGCTGGCCCCCCCCGAGCAGGTGAGCCGGTCGCGGTCCTCGACGAAGACCCGGTCCGAGACCGGGACGAGACCGTCGAACTGTTCGAGGAAATCATCGTGGTGAAACCAGCTAACGCAGCAGCGGTAGCCCTGCATCAGCCCGGCGCGGTGCAAGATGAAGGCCCCCGTGCACACGCCGATGAGCGGCACGCGGGCGGTGGCGGCGCGGCGCAAAAACGCGATCTCCTCGGGCGGCAGGCCGCCCTCGTCGATCAGCCCGCCGATCACCACGATGTAGTCGAAGCGCGAAGGATCGCCGAGCTTTTCCTCGGGGCCCACCGTGACGCCGCAGCTCGAGCGGACCGGCGCGCTGTCTTGGGCGATCACCTGCCAGCTGCACAGGATCGGGCGCGAGCGGTCGCCCTCATCCGCGGCGAGGCGCAGAACGTCGACGAAATTGGCAAAGGCCGAGAGCGTGAAGCGCCGCGCCAGCAGGAAGCCGACGCGCAGGCGGGGACGAGGGGCGGGGGTAGGGGTCATGTCGCAATCGTAACGCCGAAATGGCGCAATCATCCAGAGCCTCGGGCGGATTTCGTGGCATTGTGGACCACAAGGATGTTTCCCGGCCCGAGGACCGCGCCATGACCCGCTTTTCCGCCTTCGCCGTCGTGAAGAACGCGCTCACCGGTCATACCGGCTGGCGCGAGCAGTGGCCCGATGCGCAGCCCAAGAAGGAATACGACGTCATCATCGTCGGCGCGGGCGGGCACGGGTTGGGTGCGGCCTATTACCTTGCCAAGGAGCACGGCATCACCAATGTCGCGGTGATCGACCGCGGCTGGCTCGGCGGCGGCAACACCGGGCGCAACACGACGATCATCCGCTCGAACTATCTCTATGACGAGAGCGCGCGGCTCTACGACCACGCGCTCGATCTGTGGGACGGGCTGAGCCAGGACCTGAACTACAACGTCATGTTCTCGCGGCGCGGCGTGATGATGCTGGCGCACAATGTCCATGACGTGCAGTCCTTCCAGCGGCACGTGCATTCCAACCGGCTGAACGGCGTCGACAACCGCTGGCTTTCGGCCGAGGAGGCCAAGGAATTCTGCCCGCCGCTCAACATCCGCGCGGATGCGCGCTACCCGGTGATGGGCGCGGCGCTGCAGATGCGGGCAGGGACCGCGCGGCACGACGCGGTGGCGTGGGGCTATGCGCGGACGGCGGCGGCGCGGGGCGTCGATATCATCCAGAACTGCCCGGTGATCGCGATCCGGCGCGGCCCCGACGGGGCGGTGACCGGGGTGGACACCGCCCGCGGCTTCATCGGCGCGAAGAAGGTCGCGGTGTCGGCCGCCGGGCATACGAGCGTGGTGATGGAGAGCGCGGGTGTGCGGATGCCACTCGAAAGTTTTCCTTTGCAGGCGCTGGTCTCGGAGCCGATCAAGCCGGTGTTTCCCTGCGTGGTGATGTCGAACACGGTGCACGCCTATATCAGCCAGTCCGACAAGGGCGAGCTGGTGATCGGCTCGGGCACGGATCAATACACCTCGTACAGCCAGCGCGGCGGGCTGCCTTTGATCGAGCACACGGTGGCGGCGATCTGCGAGATCTTCCCGATCTTCAACCGGATGCGGATGCTCAGGAAATGGGGCGGCACGGTGGATGTGACGCCGGATCGCTCGGCGATCATCGGCAAGACGCCGGTGCCGAACCTCTTCGTCAATTGCGGCTGGGGCACGGGCGGGTTCAAGGCGACGCCGGGGGCCGCGCATGTGCTGGCGCACACGGTGGCGACGGGCGAGCCGCACAGCTTGAACGCCGCCTTCACGCTGGACCGTTTCCGCACGGGGCGGCTGATCGACGAGGCGGCGGCCGCCGCCGTCGCGCATTGAGGTGAGAGAATGCTGCTGATCCATTGCCCCTATTGCGACGAAACCCTGCCCGAGCTCGAGTTCGCCTATGCGGGCGAGGCGCATATCGCGCGGCCCCTCGATCCCTCGGCGATGTCGGACGAGGAATGGCGCGATTTCCTGTTCATCCGCTCCAACCCCAAGGGTCCGCATTTCGAACGCTGGCGTCATATCCATGGCTGCGCGCGCTTCTTCAACGCGGTGCGCGACACGGTGAGCGACCGGTTCCTCATGACCTACAAGGCGGGCGAGCCGCGCCCCGATCTGTCAAAGCTGGAGGCCGCATAATGAGCCGGTATCGCATCCCCGGCAAGGGCCGGGTGAACCACGCCGAAACGGTGACCTTCCGCTTCGACGGCAAATCCTATGACGGGCTGCGCGGCGACACTGTGGCCTCGGCGCTCTTGGCACATGGCGTCCACCTGATGGGCCGGTCGTTCAAGTATCACCGCCCGCGCGGGCCGGTGACGGCGGATTCCGCCGAGCCCAACGCCCTCATCGGCACCTCGCGCGGGGCCGGTGAAACGGGGGGCCGGTTCGAGCCGAACACCCGCGCCACGGTGCAGGAGCTGCGCGAGGGGCTGGTTGCCGAAAGCCAGAACCGGCTCGGCTCGCTGTCGTTCGATTTCGGCGCGGTGAATGACGGGCTGCACCCGTTCTTCTCGGCGGGGTTCTATTACAAGACTTTCATGTGGCCGCGCAGCTTCTGGGACAAGCTCTACGAGCCGGTGATCCGCCGCGCCGCGGGTCTGGGCAAGCCGCCGGTCGCGGAAGACCCCGACATCTACGCCTCGCGCTATCTGCACACCGACCTGCTCGTCGTGGGCGCCGGGCCTTCGGGGCTGATGGCCGCGCTGGAGGCGGCCCGCGCCGGTGTGCGCGTGACGCTGGTGGACGAGAACCCGGAATTGGGCGGGGCGCTGCTGTCGGATCCCGGCGTGGAGATCGACGGGCAGGGGGCCTGGGACTGGCTGGAGGCGACGCGGGCCGAGCTGGCGCGGCTTGGCGTGCGGCTGATGACCCGCACCACCGCGATCGGCTATTACCACCAGAACATGGTCGGGCTGTGCGAGAAGCTTACCGATCATCTCGACACCCTCCCCGAGAACGCTCCGCGCGAGCGGATGTGGCGGGTGCGGGCGGCGCGGGTGGTGCTGGCGCAGGGTGCCTTGGAAAAGCCGCTGGTGTTTCATGGCAACGACCGGCCCGGCGTGATGCTGGCGGGCGCGGCGCAGAGCTATCTGCACCGCTGGGGCGTGCGCGTCGGCGATCGCGCGGTGATCGTCACCTCGCATGACAGCGCGTATTTCACGGCGTTCGACCTCGCGGCGGCGGGCACCAAGATCGTCGCCATCGTCGATACGCGGGCCGCCCCGCGCGAGGATCTGCGCGCCGAGGCGCGGGCCAAGGCATCGAGGTGCTGCCGGGCCACACCGTCACCGAAACGCGCGGCCGGCTGCGCATTGCCTCGGTCACGGTGAACCCGGTGCAGGGCGGCGGGGTCGGCGATCCGCGGATGATCCATTGCGACTGCCTGCTGATGTCGGGCGGCTGGACCCCGTCGCTGCATCTCTTCTCGCACACCAAGGGCAGCCTTGCGTGGGACGAGGAGAGCCGCACCTTCCTGCCCGGCCGCATGACCGAGGAGTGCCACATCGCGGGCGCGGGGCGCGGGCTCTGGGGTTATGGCGCGGCGCTGTCGGACGGCGCGGCGGTGGGGGCCGAGGCGGCGCGGGCACTGGGTAAGGAGGCGCAGGCGTCGGATATTGCCGTGGCGCAGGACCGGCCGGGACGGGCGAAAGCCACAAGGAGTTGCCCACCGACCGCC
>NZ_BATB01000049.1 GCF_000466965.1 Limimaricola cinnabarinus LL-001 | reverse complement strand
GTTCTCGGTGACAGCCAACACATCCGCCTCCGCTCGTAAGGCCGCAGCCAGCATCCGACGCGCCCCCTCGCGGGCAATCTCGGTCAAGGGATCGTCCAGCGAATGGGGCTGACGAAGCGGGATGATGTCAGTATCGTTCTTCATGGCGTATCGCTCCTTCGGGAGGTTCTGGCAGGCTTCAGCACCCGCCACGATACGCCGCCTTCTCAGACCGCATCACCCATTTTCAGCCATAGCTCGTCCCTCTGAGATCGTCGAGCTGATCAAAAAAGGTGCGCTCCATCGAGTAGGCCGCTACTCGCAAGGCTCAGGCTACGCCTCGGTTCTCGTGGACCGAGACGAACTGCAGAGCAAGTTGCATAACGATCAGGCCCCCGGCCTTACGCTCGAGGTGTTCGCTAAGTCAGTGGGGCTCAAGCCGACACAGGTGACGCAACTCGTTGCCTCCGGGCACATTCGCGCCACCAAGATTGCCAACCCAAAGCGCAGGACGGTTCAATCGTATATCACCGAAAGCGATCTTCGAGACTTCCAATCGGTCTTCGCTCCGCTGCGCCACTTGTCGCTGGAAACAGGATGGTCCTGGCAGAAGCTGCTGTCGCCCGCTTTCGGCCTGCAGGAATGGCGGTTTTCCAACGGCGGCGTGGAGCACAAGAACCTCTTCATGTGGTCGACCCTCGAACTCCACTTCGTCTGTCGGTGGCCGAAACGAGAATGACCCCGGCATGGCTGCCAGGGTCATCGTAGAAAGAGCTTGACGTGCAACTCGCAGGCTTATGCCTTCAATTCGCACTCATATGCTTTTCTGGCAAATGTCGAACTTGACATCAGCCGCACTTCGAATGACCGCAGCTCCCGCAAGTCATGCAGCCTTCAACCATGCGCAGCTCGAAGCTGCCGCAGGAGGGGCAGGCCTTCCCGCGGGGGGCGTCGAGATTGACGACCTGCTGTTGCGGATCCTCTTTGAGGCCCTGCCCCTCGCCCGCCAAGAAGCCAGTGGAGATCATGTGCTTCTCGATCACGCCGCCGATCGCCGCGAGGATCGAGGGCACGTACTTGCCCTTGATCCAGGCACCGCCGCGCGGGTCGAACACGGCCTTCAACTCCTCGACCACGAAGGACACGTCGCCGCCACGCCGGAACACCGCCGAGACCATCCGGGTCAGCGCCACGGTCCAGGCGAAATGCTCCATGTTCTTGGAGTTGATGAACACCTCGAAGGGCCGTCGGTGGCCGCCGACGACGAGGTCGTTGACGGTGATATAGATCGCGTGCTCGCTGTCGGGCCATTTCAGCTTGTAGGTCGCGCCCTCGAGTTCGGCGGGACGGTCGAGCGGCTCTGACATGTAGATCACCTCGCCGCCGGTCGATTCCTTGGGCGCGTCCTTGGCCTCGAGTGCCTTGGCCGGCTCGGAGACCGACAGCACCGAGCCGGTGATGTCGTTGGGGCGATAGGTGGTGCAGCCTTTGCAGCCCGTCTCGTAGGCTTCCATGTAGACGTCCTTGAACGCCTCGAATGAAATGTCTTCGGGGCAGTTGATCGTCTTGGAGATCGAGCTGTCGATCCACTTCTGCGCCGCCGCCTGCATCTTCACATGGTCCATCGGGGCCAGCGTCTGGGCGTTGACGAAGTAGTCGGGCAATTCTGCGTCCCCGAACTTCTCGCGCCAGGCCTGCACGGCGTAGTCGACGACCTCCTCCTCGGTGCGCGAGCCATCCTTCTGGAGCACCTTGCGAGTGTAGGCATAGGCAAACACCGGCTCGATCCCCGACGACACGTTGCCCGCGTAGAGCGAGATGGTGCCGGTCGGCGCGATCGAGGTCAGCAGCGCGTTGCGGATGCCGTGCTTGGCGATCGCGTCGCGCACATCCTTGTCCATCTGCATCATGTTGCCGGTGGCGAGGTACTTCTTGGCGTCGAAGAGCGGGAACGCGCCCTTCTCCTTCGCGAGAGCGACGGAGGCGAGATAGGAGGCGCGCGCGATGCGCTTCATCCAGGCCTCGGTCTGCGCCGCCGCCTCGTCCGATCCGTAGCGCAGCCCCACCATCAGGAGCGCGTCGGCAAGGCCTGTGACGCCGAGGCCGATGCGGCGCTTGTTGCGGGCCTCCTCGGCCTGCGCGGGCAGCGGGAAGTTCGAGGCATCGACGACATTGTCCATCATCCGCACCGCGAGAGCCACGAGATCCTCGAGTTCGGCCTCGTCGAGCTTGGCACCCGCCTCGAATTCGTTCTTCACCAGCTTGGCGAGGTTGATCGACCCCAACAGGCAGGCGCCATAGGGCGGCAACGGCTGCTCGCCGCAGGGATTGGTGGCCGAGATGTTTTCGCAATAGCCGAGATTGTTCATCTGGTTGATGCGGTCGATGAAGATCACACCCGGCTCAGCCTGCTCGTAGGTCGACTTCATGATCGCGTTCCACAGATCACGCGCCTGCACGGTCTTGTAGACCTTGTCCTTGAAGACGAGGTCCCAAGGGCCGTCGGCCTTCACGGCTCCATGAACGGATCGGTGACGAGCACCGACATGTTGAACATGCGCAGCCGGGCCGGGTCGGATTTCGCGGTGATGAAGGCCTCGACGTCGGGGTGGTCGCAGCGCATCGTCGCCATCATCGCGCCGCGGCGGCTCCCTGCCGACATGATGGTGCGGCACATCGCGTCCCAGACATCCATGAAGGACAAGGGGCCCGACGCGTCGGCGGCCACGCCCTTCACCTCGGCGCCGCGCGGCCGGATGGTCGAGAAGTCGTAGCCGATGCCGCCGCCCTGCTGCATCGTCAGCGCGGCTTCCTTGAGCATGTCGAAGATGCCCGACATCGAATCAGGCACGGTGCCCATCACGAAGCAGTTGAACAGCGTCACCGCGCGCGCGGTCCCCGCCCCGGCGGTGATCCGGCCAGCGGGCAGGTAGCGGAAATTCTCGAGTGCGCCATAGAACTTTTCTTCCCAATGCGCCGGGTCCTTCTCGGGAGCTGCCAGCGCGCGGGCGATGCGGCGCCAGCTATCTTCGACCGATGCATCGATCGGCGTGCCGTCGCTTTCCTTGAAGCGATACTTCATGTCCCAGATCTGCTCGGCGATCGGCGCGGAAAAACGGGTCATGAGGGCGGTCCTTCGGCTTTGAAACGTATTGGAAATTCATGGGGGACTCAGGTCCCGACGGTGACCTTGGATATAGAGTATCATAGCACGTCTCAAGCTACAGATTGTGTTTGACACAACCTTATCCACAAGAAATTGCGGTTTTGCCACAACACGAAATCGCGACTTGCGGGCCCCCGCATCGCCTCCTAAGTCCTGATCCATGCCCTTGCACCTCATCAAGCTCTCGGTCGGAACCGACGACGTCTCCGATCTCGCCGCGTGGCAGGCCGACCAGCGCGGACAAGGTCCGGACGGGCTGCCGCGCCATGTCACCCGCATGTGGCCCAAGCGCACCGATGAGGTACTGGACGAGGGATCGATCTACTGGGTGATCAAGGGCGTGATCCTGTGCCGTCAGCGGGTGATCCGCTTCGACGAGGTGGATCGCGGCGACGGCATCCGCCGCTGCGCCATCGTCTGCGAGCCGGATCTCAAGCGCGTCGCGGCAACGCCCAAGCGGGCGTTTCAAGGTTGGCGTTATCTCAAGCCCGAGGATGCGCCGCGCGACCTCGCGCCAGGGCGCGAAGCCGAGGAGCCGCTGCCGCCCGCGCTGCAGGCCGCGCTCGCCGAGATCGGGGTGCTCTAGAGCCCGAGCTTGTCCTCGAGCGCATCGAGCGTGACGCGGTGCCGGTCCGACCAGTCGGCGTTGCTCGACCGGAACAGCGTCGCTTGGCTCGAATGGATCATCCCGTCGGAAAGGATCTTGAGCCCGTTGGCGCGCAACGTCTCGCCGGTGGAGGTGATGTCCGAGATCGCCTCAGCGGTCTCGTTCCTGACAACGCCCTCGGTCGCACCCTGACTGTCGACGAGCTGGTAGTCGGCAACGCCCTGCTCGCGCAGGAACTCGCGCGTCAGGCGGTGATACTTGGTGGCGATGCGCAGCCGGAAGCCATGGTTTCGGCGGAACGCGGCGGCCACGGCGTCGAGATCGTCGAGCGTGTCCACATCGACCCAGGATTGCGGCACGGCGATCACCAGATCCGCCCCGCCGAAACCCATATGCGCCAGCTCGCGCAGCCGCAAATCCCAGCCCGCGACCTTCTCGCGCACGAGATCCGAGCCGGTGACGCCCAGATGCAGGCGTCCCGCCGCCAATTCGCGCGGGATTTCTCCGGCGGAGAGCAGGGCCAGTTCGACGCCGTCGATCCCCTCGACCACGCCCGCATATTCGCGGTCGTTGCCGTTCTTGCGAAGCACCAGTCCGCGTGCGCCGAACCAGTCGAAGGTCTTTTCCATGAGCCGCCCCTTGGACGGCACGCCGAGACGGATCGTCATGCCCGGCCCTCCCTGATCTGGACCACGAGCTCGGGGCGGATCACCCCGCCCACGGCCGGCACCGCGCGCCCCTGCCCGAGCTGCCGGGTCAGCGCATCGTAGCGCCCGCCGGTCGCCACGGGCGGCAGGTCGGCGCGGGTGGGCGACTGGAACCCGAAGACGAAGCCGTCGTAATATTCGAGCGTGGTGCGCCCGAAGCTGCCTTCGAAGGGCAGAGACTGTACATCGACGCCGCGCGCCGACATCGCGTCGAGACGACGGGTGAGCCCGGTGACGGCATCGCCGATGGCGGGCATGTCGACGGCGATATCGCGCAGGCTCGACAGCACGTTGGGCGCGGTCTCGCGCAGATCGAGGATCATGTCGATCAGCTCCATCTCCTCCTCGGAAATGGGCGGCGTCCGGGCCTCATCGCGCAGGGTGGCGATGCGCGTCTCGATCTCAATCCGCGTGCGAAGGCCCAACACCGGCCCCACGCCCTCGAACGGATCGTCGGCGGCCATAAGCGCCTTGCGCTGCGCGGGCAGCGGCGTGCGCGCGCCATAGCGGTCGAGCAACGCACGGAATCGGCGCGGCCGCCAGACATGGCGCAAAAGTGCCCCCTTGCGCGCCTCCGAAGTCCTGAGCCCCCGAACGGCCGCCATCAGGATGCCGATATCCCCGGTCGAGGGCCACAGATCGAGACCCTCCAGCGCATCCGCGATGGTGGCGAAGACCTCGGCATCGGCCTGTGCCGGATCGCCGCCGAAGATCTCGAAGCCAGCTTGCAGGAACTCGATCGGTCGGTCCGGATCGGTCTCTTGCCGCCGGAATACCTCGCCCGCGTAGCAGTAGCGGGCGGGATCGCCCCCCTCATCCATATGCGCGCGCACCACCGGCACCGTGAAGTCCGGGCGCAGCATCATCTCGCCGCGTAGCGGATCGGCGGTGACATAGGCGCGGGCGCGGATGTCCTCGCCATAAAGATCGAGCAGCACGTCGGCGGGCTGCAGGATCGAAGTGTCGACCGGCTGCGCGCCGAGGCCCTCGAAAATCGCCGAGAGCCGCGCCGCCTCGGTGCGCACCTCCGGGCCCATGGGACCGGGCATCATGAGGATTGGCTTTCGAGCATCGCGCGAACCCGCTCGACCAACTCATGGCGCGGCACCTCGATCTGGGAGGGGCGATCCTTCCACTCCTCGAGGGTCGCGTCCTTGGCGATCTGCGCGCCGAGGATCAGGTCCTTGATCTGCACCACGCCGCGATCCTTCTCGTCGGCCCCCTCGATCACCGCCACCGGGCTGCCGCGCCGGTCGGCGTATTTCATCTGGTTGCCAAAGTTCTTGGGGTTGCCGAGATAGACCTCGGCGCGGATGCCTGCCGCGCGCAGTTCGGAGGCCATCGCCTGGTAATCGGCCATGCGGTCGCGATCCATCACGGTGACGACCACCGGCCCCTGCGCCTCGGCCTCGCCCCGCCCCTTGGCGGCCAGCGCGGCGAGCAGTCGGTCGACGCCGATCGAGACGCCGGTGGCGGGCACGGCCTGCCCGGTAAAGCGCTTGACCAGATCGTCGTAGCGCCCGCCACCCGCGACCGAGCCGAACTGCCGCGCACGGCCCTTCTCGTCGAGGATCTCGAAAGTCAGCTCGGCCTCAAAGACCGGGCCGGTGTAGTAGCCCAAGCCCCGCACCACCGAGGGGTCGATGACGACGCGATCGGGTCCCATGCCCTGTGAATCGAGCAGCCCGGCGATGGTCTCCAACTCGTCCACGCCCTCGCTGCCCATGGCCGAGGGGCCGACCAGTTCGCGCAGCCGCGCCAACGTCGCCTCCGCCGTGTCGCGCCTTGCCTCCATGAATCCCATGACCACCTTGGCCTGCTCGGGTCCCAGCCCCGCGCCCTTGGTGAAATCGCCCGACTCGTCCTTGCGGCCTTCGCCCAGCAGCATCCGCACGCCGTCCGTGCCCAGCCGATCAAGCTTGTCGATGGCGCGCAGCACGATGCCACGCTCGGCCGCGAACTTCTCCGGATCGAACGGGTCGAGCACGCCCGCCACCTCCATCACGCCGTTGAGGACCTTGCGGTTGTTCACGCGCACGATGTAGTCGCCGCGCGCGATGCCCACCGCTTCCAGCGTGTCCGCGAGCATGGCGCAAATCTCGGCGTCGGCGGCCACCGAGGGCGCGCCCACCGTGTCGGCATCGCACTGATAGAATTGCCGAAACCGACCCGGGCCGGGCTTCTCGTTGCGCCAAACCGGACCCATCGCATAGCGGCGATAGGGCGTGGGCAGGTCGTTGCGGTGCTGGGCATAGACTCGCGCCAGCGGCGCGGTCAGGTCATAGCGCAGCGCCAGCCAATCGCCGGGCTTCGATCCTTCGACATCCTCCTGCCAAGCAAACACGCCCTCGTTGGGACGGTCCACGTCGGGCAGGAACTTGCCCAGCGCCTCGACCGTCTCGACACCGCTGGTCTCCAGCGCGTCGAAGCCATAGGCGTGATAGACGTCGGCGATCCGGCGCAGCATCGCGGCGCGCGCGGTGACCTCGGCGCCGAAATAGTCGCGGAACCCCTTCGGCGTCTCGGCGCGGGGGCGGCGGATCTTGTCCTTGGCCATGGATCGTCCTTTCGAGGAGCGGAGTCGCGCGGGGGCTTAGCCTGCAGCGCCCGCGGGGGCAACCTCCGGGCTTGAAACCCGGGCCGCGCTGATGTGTTTAGAAGGCATGAGCACACAGATCGACATCGAAGAAAAGCTGAGCCACCTGATCCGCACCGTCGACGACCTGTCCGACGTCGTGGCGCGGCAGGAGCGCGAGATCGCGGTGCTGACCCGTCAGGTGATGCGCCTGACCGAGCGCGCCGAGGCCGACGCCGAAGGCAGCGTCACGCTGACCGATCAGCGCCCGCCGCACTACTAGTAGGGCTCAGCTCTCGACCCCGAGCGCCAGCGCGCGCCCGTCATGCAGCAGCATGTCGGCATGACGCCCGCTTGCTCCGAAGGCGGCATAGGCGGTGAGGAAGGTGGTATTGCGCGCCAGCTTCGGCGCGGCGCTGCCGCAGGGCTGGCCTTCGGGCACGCCGCAGATCTGGCCCTTCACCTCCTCATAGGCAGCGCCTACCGTGTCGTGCAGCATGCCCGAGCCATAGGCCAGTGTTTCATGCGTGCCGATATCACCGAACAGAGCGAGCGCGGCGGTGAACTGCCGTGCGCAGCCATCGTCGAAGCCGGTGAGGTATTGCGTGCGCTGCCCCGTCGAGGCGGCGGCGGTGTCATAGAGGGTAAAGCCCGATTGCGTGGCGACCGGCGTGCCCAGCGCCGTTTTCGACAGGCCGCAGACCGTAGCGATTTTGCCGAAAGGCAAGGACGCGCCCGGCGCGATCTCGCGGCTGTCGGGCATAGGGCCGGAAAAGCTGGCGCTGCCGCCACCGCCGGAACCGGCCTCGCAGGCCGCGAGGGCGATCAGGGTGCAAAGGGCATGGGCGGGGCGCATGGCGGTCTCCTGTTGGGGCCTTGCACGGTTCTAGCACGCGCCCCCCTCGCGTCCATCGCGCAGGCGGCGCGGCGCTCAGACCTCCTCGACTTCGACCACGCCCGGCAGCGAGCGCAGCGCCCCTTTGATCTGTGGCGTCACCGGCCAGTCGGCGCCGCAGTCGATCTCGACCTCGCCGGGCAGCCCCGCGCCCATCAGGCAGATGCTGATCGGCCCCCGCGCGATGCGCTGGCCTTTCGGCACCTCGCGCCCTGCCCGTTCGAGCACGCCCGCCAGGAGGGTGATCGCATCCGGCGCATCGAGGAACACGCGCAGGCCCGAGCCGCCCGCATCCGCCACCACGCCTTCGATCGGCGCGACCGAGCGGCCGAGCAGCTTGAGCTGATCGCTCTCCATCGTTGCCTCGACCTGCACCACGATTTGGCTGCCAGTCTCCAGATGCTCGCGCGCCACTTCCAGCGTGTCGGAGAACATCGTCACCTCGAACTGCCCTGTCGGGTCGGACATCTGCACGAAGGCAAAGCGGTTGCCCCGCGCCGACTTGCGCTCCTGCCGCCCGGCGACGGTCCCGGCCATCTTGCCCACGAAGGCGCCGCGCGCGGCCGCCTGCTCCAGCACCTCGTCGAGCGTCATCACGCCCTTGCGCTTGAGCGGCGCGAGATAATCGTCGAGCGGATGGCCCGAGAGGTA
The DNA here is from genome assembly GCF_000466965.1 of Limimaricola cinnabarinus LL-001. GTDB lineage: Bacteria > Pseudomonadota > Alphaproteobacteria > Rhodobacterales > Rhodobacteraceae > Limimaricola > Limimaricola cinnabarinus. The sequence continues at coordinate 19,008 of NZ_BATB01000049.1, read as the reverse complement.
GAAACCGACCGCCTTGAACTCCTCGGCCAGTCGCTCGGCCGGAAGCCAGTCGGTGACCTGCGGCATGCGCGGCTCGGGCAGGTCCTCGCCCGCCTCGCCAAAGAGCGAGACCTGCGCGGAGGCCTTCTGTTCGTGAATCGCGGCCGAATAGGCGACCAGCGCGTCGAGTCCCGAGAACACGCGTCGCCGGTTGCGATCGAGCGCGTCGAAGGCCCCGGCGCGGGCCAGCATCTCCAAGGGCCGTTTGCCCACTTTCTTGAGATCGACGCGTCTTGCGAGGTCGTAGAGCGTGGCGAATTGCTTTTCGCCTCTGCCTTCGACGATCAACCGCATCGCTTCGACACCGACATTCTTGAGCGCGCCCAGCGCGTAGACCAGCTTGCCGTCCATCACATCGAAGGTTGCTTGGCTGCGGTTGACGCAAGGAGGCGTCCATTCGAGCGACAGGCCCTTGCGGACCTCTTGGAAGTAGATCGCGAGCTTGTCGGTGAGATGGATATCGCAGTTCATGACACCGGCCATGAACTCCACCGGATGGTTCGCCTTGAGCCACGCCGTCTGGTAACTGACCACGGCATAGGCGGCGGCGTGGCTCTTGTTGAAGCCGTAATTGGCGAACTTCTCCAGAAGGTCGAAGACCTCCATCGCCTTCTTCTTGTCGACCCCGTTCTTCATCGCGCCGTCGACGAATTTGGGGCGTTCCTTGGCCATCTCCTCGGCGATCTTCTTGCCCATGGCGCGGCGCAAGAGGTCGGCACCGCCAAGGCTGTAGCCCGCCATGACCTGCGCGATCTGCATCACCTGTTCCTGATAGACGATGATGCCCTGCGTCTCGGCGAGGATGTCGTCGATCGATGGATGGATCGAGGTGATCTCGCGCAGCCCATTCTTGACCTCGCAATAGACCGGGATGTTCTCCATGGGCCCCGGACGATAGAGCGCCACCAGCGCCACGATGTCCTCGATGCAGGTGGGCTTCATGCGCTTGAGCGCATCCATCATGCCCGAGGATTCCACTTGGAACACTGCGACCGTCTTGGCGCGGGCATAGAGCTTGTAGGTCTTCTCGTCGTCGAGCGGGATCAGGTTGATCTGGTTCTCGGCTCCCTCGGGCGGCTGGTACAGCTCGCTCCCGTCCTCGGCCACGTGCAGCGGACGCCCCGATTTCAGGATCAGGTCCATGGCGTTCTGGATCACGGTGAGGGTCTTGAGGCCGAGGAAATCGAACTTCACCAGACCCGCCTGTTCGACCCATTTCATGTTGAACTGGGTGGCGGGCATGTCCGAGCGCGGATCGCGGTAGAGCGGCACCAGCGCGTCGAGCGGCCGGTCGCCGATGACGACGCCCGCAGCGTGGGTCGAGGCGTTGCGGTAGAGTCCCTCGACCTGCTGGGCGTAGGTCAGGAGGCGGTTCACCACCTCCTCGTTCTTGGCCTCCTCGCGCAGGCGCGGCTCGTCGGCAAGTGCCTTCTCGATCGAAACCGGCTTCACGCCTTCGACCGGGATCATCTTCGACAGCCGGTCGACCTGGCCATAGGGCATCTGCAGCACCCGGCCCACGTCGCGCACCGCTGCCTTGGACAGGAGCGCGCCGAAGGTGATGATCTGGCCCACCTTCTCGCGGCCGTATTTCTCCTGCACGTAGCGGATCACCTCTTCGCGGCGATCCATGCAGAAGTCGATGTCGAAGTCGGGCATCGAGACCCGCTCAGGTTGAGAAAGCGCTCGAACAGCAGCGAATAACGCAGCGGGTCGAGGTCGGTGATGGTCAGCGCGTAGGCCACGAGAGAGCCCGCGCCCGAGCCCCGACCCGGCCCCACCGGGATGTCGTGGTCCTTGGCCCATTTGATGAAGTCGGCGACGATCAGGAAGTAGCCGGGAAAGCCCATTCCCTCGATGATCCCGAGCTCGAATTCGAGCCGCGCTTCGTAGTCCTCGACGCTGACGGCATGCGGAATCACGGCGAGGCGATCCTTCAGCCCCTCCTGCGCCTGACGGCGCAGTTCCACCACCTCGTCATCGGCGAACTTGGGCAGGATCGGCGCGCGCTTGTAGGTCTTGAAGGCGCACCGGCGCGCGATCTCGACAGTGTTCTCGAGCGCCTCGGGCAGGTCGGCGAACAGCGTCGCCATCTCCTGCGGGCTCTTGAAGTAGTGCTGCGCGGTGAGCCTGCGGCGCGGCTCCTGCTGGTCGACATAGGCGCCCTGCGCGATGCAGATCAGGGCGTCATGCGCCTCGTATATCTCAGGCTTGGGGAAATAGACGTCGTTGGTCGCGACCAGCGGCAGGTCCATCGCATAAGCCATCTCGACATGGCCGCGCTCGGAAAGCTTCTCGGCCTCGGGCAGACCGTCCTCGCCCGGATGACGCTGCAGCTCGACATAGAGCCGGTCTGGGAAGGCGGCCTTCAGCCGCGCCATCAGCGCCTCGGCCTTGGGCCGCTGACCCTGCCGCAAGAGCCGACCCACCGGCCCGTCCGGGCCGCCGGTCAGGCAGATCAGACCACCCGACAGGGCCTCGATCTCTTCCACCGAGACCTGCGGAAGCTGCCCGTCGCTTTTGAGATAGAGACAGGAGTTCAGCTTCATCAGGTTCATGTAGCCGGCTTCGGTCTGCGCCAGCAGCACGATGGGCGCGGGCATCTCGGGACGCTTGCCCGGCTCGGGCGGCAGGTAGCATAGGTCGACCTGACAGCCGACGATCGGCTGGACCCCCGATTTCGCCGCCCCTTCGGAAAACTCCAGCGCGGCGAACATGTTGTTGGTGTCGGTGATGGCCACGGCGGGCATCTCGGCCTTCGCGGCGAGGCCCGGCAGCTTTTTCACGGGAATCGCGCCTTCGAGCAGCGAATGCTCGGTATGGACGCGCAGATGTATGAATCGGGGATCGGCCATGGGGAGGGTTCTACGCGCCACGGACAGGCACGGGAAGCAGGCGGTGACCTGCCGCCTCGTCAAGGCCCGCGATTGTGATGTCGGGCGCACGCATGAGCCGTCGCCCCATCCGCACCGCCGCGCCGCCGGAACGGGCAGACCGGGGCCTCCCCTCCCGTTTCGCGGGCAAATGGGCAGAAATCCTCCGCAGAACAGGGGTTCTGCCGCAACGGCAGGCACGCGAGGCTTGCCAAGCGCGCATGGCATCGGCTTTCATGAGCTTCACACGAGGGCCGCCCGGTCTACGCCGCATCGACCGGGCCTCGCGGCTCATGACCTATCCGGTAAGGCGGCGGATCTAGCGATGACCGATATCGCGTTTCTTCTCAACGGAGAGACGGTACGTGCAGGCGGAGCGCCAACGCATAGCCTGCTCGATTACCTGCGTGAACAAAAGGGCCTAACCGGCACCAAGGAGGGCTGCAACGAAGGCGATTGCGGCGCCTGCACGGTGATCGTCACCGATCCCGAGGGGGGGCTGCGCGCGCTCAACGCCTGCATCCTGTTTCTGCCGCAGCTCGCGGGCCGCGCCGTGCGCACGGTCGAGGGACTGGCCGAGGGTGGCGCGCTGCATCCCGTCCAACAGGCGATGGTCGAGCATCACGGTAGCCAGTGCGGTTTCTGCACGCCGGGCTTCGTGATGTCGATGGCCGCCGCCCACGCCCAAGGCCGCACCGATCATGACGACCAACTCGCGGGCAATTTGTGCCGCTGCACCGGCTATGCCCCGATCATCCGCGCGGCCGAAGCCAGCGAGGGCGCGCCCCTGCCCGCATGGATCGAGAACGACCGTGAGAAGTTGAAGGTGCTCACTCCCCCCGCCGCTGGCGGCGAGGCGGCCCGAAGTGCGGATGCCGCATCCGCCCCCGCCGGTGGTCGCGCGCCCTATGAGCCCGAGGCGGACCAAGGATTGGACGCGGTGTTGACCGAAGCGCCGGGCTTCATACCCGAGACCGCCGACGAGTTGGCCGCGTGGTATCTCGACCACCCCGACGCGACGCTGATCGCCGGGGCCACCGATGTCGCGCTTTGGGTCACCAAGGGGCTGCGCGCCTTGCCGGAAACCGCTTTCCTCAACCGCTGCGAGGATCTCAAGACCATCGAGACCGGCGATGGCCGCATCCGCTTCGGCGCGAGTGTGACCATGACGCGGGTGATGGAGGCGCTGGCCGCGCCCTATCCCTCCTATGCCGAGATGGTGCGCCGCTACGGCTCGGTGCAGGTGCGCAATGCCGCCACGATCGGCGGCAGCCTCGCCAACGGCTCGCCCATCGGCGACAACGCGCCCGCACTGATCGCGCTGGACGCCACGATCCACCTGCGCCACGGCGACGCGCGCCGCGAAATGCCGCTGGAGGAGTTCTTCATCGACTACGGCAAGCAGGACCGCCAGCCCGGCGAATTCGTTGAGGCGGTGAGCCTGCCCGAATCCAGCGACAGCTTCCGCGTCTACAAGATCTCCAAGCGCTTCGATCAGGACATCTCTGCCGTCTGCGCCGCTTTTGACGTGACCGTCGAGGGCGGCATCGTCACCGCCCTGCGCACCGGCTTTGGCGGCATGGCCGCGACGCCCAAGCGCGCGTGCGCCTTCGAGGCCGCGCTCATCGGCAAGTCATGGAGCATGGCCAGCGTCGAGGCGGCGCTGCCCGCGCTGGCGCAGGACTTTACGCCGCTGTCGGACATGCGGGCCTCGGCCGCTTACCGGCTGGAGGTGGTACAAGCCTTGTGCGGCGCTACTTTGCAGAACTGTCCGGACAGAGAACCAGCGTGCTGGAGGTGCGGGCATGAGCGTTGGCAAACCCCTCCCGCATGACAGTGCGGTGCTGCACGTCACTGGACAGGCGCGCTATATTGACGACATCCCGGCCCCCGCCCACGCGCTGCACCTCGCCTTCGGGCTGTCGCGCATCGCGCGGGGGCGCATCGTGTCGATGAACATCGACAAGGTACGCGCCGCCCCGGGTGTCGCCCTCGTGCTGACGGCAGACGATCTCGACCGCCCCGCCGACTGCTCGCCCAGCGCGCATGACGAACCGCTGCTCTCCGACGGCTCGGTCCACTATATCGGCCAGCAGCTCTTTCTCGTCGCCGCGACCAGCCATCTCGCCGCGCGCAAGGCGGCCAAGCTGGCCGAGGTCGAATACGAGGACGAAGAGCCGATCCTCACGGTCGAGCAGGCGCTCGCCGCCAATTCGCGCTTCGAGGACGGGCCGCGTGTCTGGACCAAGGGCGACGCGGAAGCCGCCATCTCAAACGCGCCGCGCCGGCTCAAAGGCCGGATCGAGATGGGCGGGCAAGAGCACTTTTACCTCGAAGGCATGGCCGCGATGGCGCAGCCGCAAGAGGACGGCATGACCGTCCACTCCTCGACCCAGCACCCGACCGAGATCCAGCACAAGGTGGCCGACGCGCTCGGCCTGCCGATGTCGGCGGTCAAGGTCGAGTGTCGCCGCATGGGTGGTGGCTTCGGCGGCAAGGAAAGCCAAGGCAACGCGCTCGCCGTGGCCTGCGCCATCGTCGCGTCCAAGACCGGCCGCGCCTGCCGGATGCGCTATGATCGCGACGACGACATGACCATCACCGGCAAGCGGCATGATTTCCGCGTCGATTACGAGGTGGGCTACGACGAGCAAGGCCGGGTGCTGGGCATCGATTTCACCCATTACACCCGCTGCGGCTGGTCGCTCGACCTGTCACTGCCGGTGGCCGACCGGGCGATGCTGCATTCCGACAACGCCTATCTGCTAGACGCGGTGCGGATCACCTCGCACCGGCTCAAGACCAACACCCAATCCGCCACCGCCTTCCGCGGTTTCGGCGGACCGCAGGGCGTGCTGGGCATCGAACGAGTGATGGACGAGGTGGCGCATGAGTTGGGCCTCGACCCGGTCGAGGTGCGACAGCGCAACTACTACCGCGCGGCCTCCGATCTGAACGAGGCGCCGCAGCACCACGACGACCCGACCCCCGCCCTGCCTGCCGATGGCGACACAGACCTCGCCTCGCGCGGGGCACAGGCGCAGTTGCCCGCGAGCGATGCCAAGCCAGAGAAGGGCGGCAACACCACGCCCTACGGCATGGAAGTCACCGACTTCATCCTCCATGAGATGACCGAGCGGCTGCTGGAGACCTCGGACTACAAGGCTCGCCGCGCCGCCATCGCCCAGTGGAACACCGAGAACCCGATCCTCAAGCGAGGCATCGCCTTTTCGCCGGTGAAGTTCGGGATCAGCTTCACGCTGACCCATCTCAATCAGGCGGGTGCCTTGGTGCATGTCTACCAAGACGGCTCGATCCACCTGAACCATGGCGGCACCGAGATGGGACAGGGGCTGTTTCGCAAGGTGGCGCAGGTCGCGGCCTCGCGCTTCGGCGTTTCGCCCGAGCGGGTGCGAATCACCGCGACCGACACCCACAAGGTGCCCAACACCTCGGCCACCGCCGCCTCGTCGGGCTCCGACCTCAATGGCATGGCCGCGCAGAACGCCTGCGACACGATCCGGACCCGCATCGCCGAGTTCCTCGCAGGGCTGCACCAGTGCAGCGCCTCCGAAGTGCGCTTTGCCGACGATCAGGTGCATGTGGGCGGCGAGACGCTGAGCTTCGAGCAGGCGGTCAAGCTCGCCTACGAGGCGCGGGTCAGCCTCTCGGCTACAGGCTTCTACAAGACGCCGGACCTCCAATGGGACCGCATCAAGGGTCAGGGCCGGCCTTTCTTCTATTTTGCCCACGGCACCGCCGTGACCGAGGTGGCGATCGACACGCTCACCGGCGAGAACCGGATCCTGCGGACCGACATCCTGCACGATGCAGGTCACTCGCTGAACCCGGCGCTCGACCGCGGCCAGATCGAGGGCGGCTACGTGCAGGGCGCGGGCTGGCTGACCACCGAGGAGCTGGTCTGGGACGACAAGGGCGCGCTCAGGACGCACGCGCCTTCGACCTACAAGATCCCCGCCTGCTCGGACCGGCCGGACCTGTTTCACGTGGATCTGTGGGACGCGCCCAATCCGGCGCAGACCATCTACCGCTCCAAGGCGGTGGGCGAGCCGCCCTTCATGCTCGGCATCTCGGCCTTCCTGGCGCTGAGCCACGCGGCCTCGGCCTGCGGGTCGGCCTATCCGAACCTCGACGCGCCCGCCACGGCCGAACGCGTGCTCGCAGCCGTCAGGAGGGCAAGCGGGTGAGCTTCGAGCGCGACAGCCTCGCCGCCGCCATCGCCGCGCATGGCCCGGTGGTGCGGGTGTTGGTCGCAGCGTCCGCCGGATCGGCTCCACGCGATCCGGGCACCGCGATGCTGGTCTGGGAGGACGGCCAGTCAGGCACTATCGGCGGCGGCGCGCTCGAACACAAGGCGGTGCGCGCGGCGCGCGACATGCTGGTGGCGGGCCGAAGGACGGCGCAGCGCCGCCTGCCGCTCGGCCCCGCGTTGCGCCAATGCTGCGGCGGCGCGGTGACGCTGGTGTGGGAGCGGTTCGACGACGTCTCCCTGCCGGACACCCTGCCCCATGCCCGCCCGCTCGGCCCCGCGGGCGACATGCCAGCCCCGGTCGCGCGAAAGCTTGCCGCGATGCGCCCGGGCACGGCCCCGGCCCTGCTCGACGGCTGGCTGATCGAAGCGGCGATGCCCGAGGCCCGCCCGCTCTGGGTCTGGGGGGCGGGTCATGTCGGCCGCGCCGTGGTCTCGGTCATGGCGCCACTGCAGGGGCGCGTCATCACCTGGATCGACCTCGCGCCCGACTGCTTTCCCGCCCCCTTCCCCGAGGGCGTCACCGCGATTCCCGCCGCCGCCCCCGCCGCGCTGATGCCGCGCGCCCCGCAACAGGCCGATCACCTGATCCTGACGCGCGACCACGATCTCGACCTCACGCTGTGCCACGCCGCCCTCCTTCATGGCTTTGCCAGCTGTGGGCTGATCGGCTCGGCCACCAAATGGGCCCGCTTCCGGTCGCGGCTTGCGGCCTTGGGTCATTCCAACGCCTTGATTTCGCGCATTGCCTGTCCGATAGGCGACACCTCCTTGGGCCGCGATCCACAGGCCATTGCCGTCGGCGTCGCCGCCGCGCTACTGAAAGGCGGGAACGAGACGATGACGAGGGACCGGGCCGTATGACCACGCCGCTTCTGGAGCTGTCAGGCCTGACCAAGGCCTATCCCGGCGTGGTGGCCAATGCGGATGTCTCATTCGACATCGCTCGCGGCGAGGTGCACGCGCTCTTGGGCGAAAACGGCGCGGGCAAGTCGACGCTGGTCAAGACGATCTACGGCCTCGTGCAACCCGATACCGGGCAGATGCGCTTCAAGGGCCAGCCCTTCGCCCCTGCCGAGCCGCGCGCCGCGCGCGCCGCAGGCGTCGCCATGGTGTTCCAGCACTTCTCGCTCTTCGACGCGATGAGCGTGGCGGAGAACGTGGCACTGGGCATGGAAACGCCGCCTGCGCTGGGCCGTCTCGCCGAGCAGATCCGCGAGGTCAGCCGCTCCTACGGCCTGCCGCTTGACCCCGACCGCATCGTCGGCGACCTCTCCGCGGGCGAACGTCAGCGGGTCGAGATCGTGCGCTGCCTGCTGCAGGAGCCGCGCCTCTTGATCATGGACGAGCCGACCTCGGTGCTGACGCCGCAGGAGGTGAACATCCTGTTCGAGACGCTGCGCAAGCTGCGTGCGGAAGGCGTGTCGATCCTCTACATCAGCCACAAGCTCGAAGAGATCCGCACGATCTGCGACAGCGCCACGATCCTGCGCCACGGCCGCGTGGTCGGCACCTGCGACCCCAAGACCACGGCGGCGCGCGACATGGCCGAACAGATGGTCGGTGCCACCCTCGCCACGCCATCGCGCGCGGGCGGCCGCACCGGTGAGGTGGTGCTGGAGTTGACCGGTCTTTCGGCCCCCGCCCCGTGCGCCTTTGGCACCGCACTGCGCGGCATCGACCTCCAACTGCGCGCGGGCGAGGTCTTGGGCATCGGCGGCGTCGCGGGCAACGGGCAGGACGAGCTGGCCATGGCGCTTTCGGGCGAGATGGCGACCGGTCCCGACATGATCCGCCTCAAGGGGCGCGAGATCGGGCGCGAGGGCGTCAATGCCCGCCGCCGCATGGGTCTTCTCTGCGCGCCTGAGGAACGAATGGGCCACGCCGCCGCCCCTGACATGAGCCTCACCGAGAACGCGCTTCTGACCGCCGGCCCGCGCGAGAATCTCGTGCACCACGGTTTCCTGCGCTGGGGCCGGGCGCGCGGCTTTGCCGAAAAGGTCATCGAACGCTTCGACGTGCGCACCCCCGGCCCCGGCACGGCGGCCCGCGCGCTGTCGGGCGGCAATCTGCAGAAATTCGTCATCGGGCGCGAGATCATGCAGCGTCCCGAGGTGCTGGTCGTGAACCAGCCGACATGGGGCGTCGACGCCGCCGCCGCCGCGACGATCCGGCAGGCGCTTCTGGATCTCGCCGAGGGGGGGGCCGCGCTGATCGTCATCAGTCAGGACCTCGACGAGCTGATGGAGATCTCGGACCGTTTCGCCGCGCTCAACGGCGGCGCGCTGAGCGCGCCTCGCCCCGCCGAGGGGCTCGGGATCGACGAGATCGGGATGATGCTGGGTGGCGCGCATGACATGGCGCCGATGCATGGGGAAGGCTGAGGGATCTTGAGTATTTCTGGAATGAAATCGCAGCGGCCGTGCGCCCGGGGAACCGCCGCATGATCCGGCTGGAGCGCCGCCCCGAGCCGTCCCGCGTCTGGACATTCGCCACGCCCTTCGTCGCCGTGGCGCTGACCATGCTGGCGGGCGGGCTGATGTTCGCGCTCATGGGCAAGGACCCGGTCGAGGCGATCCGCACGATCTTCTGGGATCCACTCTTCGGCGACTTCGCCTCCTATTCGCGGCCGCAGCTCCTCGTGAAAGCCGGACCGCTGATCCTCATCGCCATCGGCCTGTCGCTCGGCTTCAGGGCGGGCATCTGGAACATCGGGGCCGAGGGGCAATACATCCTCGGCGCGATCTTCGCCGCGGCCACCGGCCTTGCCTTCTATCCCTCCGAGACATGGCTCGTCTTTCCGGCGATGATCGTCGCGGGCGCGCTGGGCGGCATCCTCTGGGCGATGATCCCCGCCTTGCTGCGTGTGCGCTTCGGCACCAACGAGGTACTGGTCTCACTGATGCTGGTCTATGTCGCCGAGGCGCTTCTGGCCTCGATGGCGCTGGGTCTTCTGCGCAATCCCGAAGGCATGGGCTTTCCCGGCTCGCGCAACCTCGCGCAATACCCTTCGGCGGCCAATCTCGACCTGATCCCCGGCACCGGGCTGCATTGGGGCGTGGCGCTGGCCTGATCACCGTCATCGTCGGACAGGTCGTCATGACGCGCCACCAACTCGGCTTCCGCGTCCGTCTTGCCGGGCAGAGCCCGCGCGCCGCTGTCTTTGGCGGCGTCAATCCGGGCTGGCTCGTGGTGGTCTGCATGGGTATCTCAGGTGGGCTCGCCGGGCTTGCGGGCATGTTCGAGGTCGCGGGCCCCGCGGGTCGTCTGGGGATCGACTTCAACGTGGGCTACGGCTTCACCGCGATCATCGTGGCTTTTCTGGGCCGGTTGAACCCGATCGGCATCCTGCTCGCCGGGCTGCTGATGGCGCTCACCTATATCGGCGGCGAGCTGGCGCAGCTACAGATGAACCTGCCGCTCGCCGCGATCCAGATGTTCCAGGGCATGCTGCTGTTCTTCCTTCTCGCGATCGACGTGCTGACCAATTTCAGCTTCCGTTTCGGCCGGAGGGCGGTGGCATGAGCAATATCGACCCGATCCTGCTGCTCTCGGCGATCATCATCGTCTCTACCCCGATCCTGCTTGCCGCCATCGGCGAGCTGGTGGTCGAACGCGCGGGCGTGCTGAACCTCGGCGTCGAGGGGATGATGATCACCGGCGCGGTCTGCGGCTTCGTCGTGGCGACCATGACCGGATCACCTTGGCTTGGCTTTGCCGGTGCGGCGCTGGGTGGCGCGCTGCTGTCGATGATCTTCGGCATACTGACGCAGCTCTTCCTGTCGAACCAGGTGGCCACGGGACTTGCGCTGACGTTGTTCGGCCTCGGCCTCTCGGCGGTGCTGGGACAGGGCTATATCGGCGTGAAGGGCCCCGTCGTGCCGGATCTCCACCTGCCGGTCCTGCGCGAAATTCCCTTCCTCGGGCCGGTGCTGTTTCGCCATGACGCCATGGTCTACATCGCGCTCCTCATCGTGCTCGGCGTCTGGCTGTTCCTCAACCGCACCCGCATGGGCCGGGTGCTGCGCGCGGTGGGCGAGAACCACGACGCCGCCCATGCGCTGGGCTACAAGGTGGTGCGCGTGCGGCTTCTGGCGATCGCCTTCGGCGGCGCCTGCGCGGGGCTGGGCGGCGCGTATCTGAGCCTCGTGCGGGTGCCGCAATGGACTGAAGGGATGACCGCGGGCGCGGGCTGGATCGCGCTTGCGATCGTCGTCTTCGCAGGCTGGCGGCCGGGCCGGCTGGTGCTGGGCGCTTGGCTCTTCGGCGGTGCCACGGCGCTGCAATTGGCGCTGCAGGCCTCGGGCGGCGTGCAGATCCCGATCGAATATTTGCAGATGGCGCCCTATCTCGCGACCATCCTCGTTCTCGTCATCCTGCGGGCGGGGCGCGCCCCCGGCTCGCTCGGCCGCCCCTTCCACGCCTCGAGCTGAGGCAGAAGATCCACCAACAGGGAACAATGACATGACCTTCAAGACAGTGCTTCTGGGTGCCACCGCCGCCATGGGCCTCGCCACCGGCGCGATGGCGCAGGACGACAAGACCAAGGTGGGCTTCATCTATGTCGGCCCCATCGGCGATCTGGGCTGGTCCTATCAGCACGATCAGGGCCGCCTCGCCGTCGAGGAGGAGTTCGGCGACCAAGTCGAGACGGTCTATGTCGAGAGCGTCCCCGAAGGCCCCGACGCCGAGCGCGTGCTGACGCAAATGGCGCTGCAGGGCGCGGACATGATCTTCACCACCTCCTTCGGCTTCATGGAGGCGACGATGAACGCCGCCCAGAAGTTCCCGGACGTGAAGTTCGAGCACGCCACCGGCTACCAGCGCGCCGACAACGTCTCGACCTACTCGGCCCGCTTCTACGAGGGGCGCGCGGTGCAGGGCCTGATCGCGGGCGAGATGACCGAGAGCAACATCATCGGCTATATCGGCTCCTACCCGATCCCCGAGGTGATCCGCGGGATCAACGCCGCCTACATTCAAGCCAAGAAGGTGAACCCCGAGGTCGAGTTCCGCGTGGTCTGGGCCTACACTTGGTTCGACCCGGCCAAGGAGGCCGAGGCCGCCAAGGCGCTGATCGACGCAGGCGCCGACGTGATCCTGCAGCACACCGATTCCACCGCGCCGCAGGCGGCGGCGCAGGAGGCGGGCGACGTCATCACCTTCGGCCAGGCCTCGGACATGTTCGACTACGCGCCGAACCCCCGAGTCAGCTCGATCATCGACAACTGGAACCAGTATTACATCGACCGCGTCGCGCGGTGATCGACGGCTCTTGGGAATCGACCGACACTTGGGACGGCATCGACAGCGGCATGGTCGAGATCGGCGAGATCACCGATGCCGTGCCCGAGGACGTCAAGCAGGCGGCGCTCGAGCTCAAGGATGCCATTGCCGCCGGCGAGGTGCACCCCTTCACCGGCCCGATCAAGAAGCAGGATGGCTCGGATTGGCTTGCGGAGGGTGAGACCGCCGATGACGCGACGCTCGCGGGCATGAACTTCTACGTCGAGGGCCTCAAGGGCGACATCCCGCAGTAGGCCTGTGCGCGTCTCAAGACATGCGAAAGGCCCGCCATCCGGCGGGTCTTTTTCTGTCCTGCGACGCGTCTTGGTATGGCAAACTACCATCGGAGGAGGACTCGACATGCCGAAGATCAGACCCTGCCTGTGGTACGACGGACAGGCCGAGCGGGCCGCCGAATTCTACGTCTCGGTGTTCCCGAACTCGCAGGTCACCGCCCGCAACACCAGCGCCGTGGACTGGCCCGGCGGCAAAGCGGGCGACGTCGTCCTTGTCGAATTCAGCCTCGACGGACAGCAGATGCAGGCGTTGAACGGCGGGCCCTACGCCATGTTCAACGAGGCAGTGTCGCTGTCGGTCCCCTGCCCCGACCAGATCGAACTGGACCGGCTCTGGTTCGCCCTGCTCGCGGATGGCGGAGAAGAGATGCAGGGCGGCTGGTTGAAGGACCGCTTCGGCCTGCGCTGGCAATTGGTGCCCGAGCCTTTCGAGCAGATGATGCGTGAAGCCGATGAGGCGCAGTCGAAGCGGTTGATGGCGGCGATGATGGAGATGGTGAAGCTCGACCTCGCGGCGCTCCGCCGTGCCTGGGAGGGCGGCTGACGCCGTCCCTTCCCTTTCAGCCATCCGACCGGATCGTGGCGTTCGTCGGATCATAGGGGCTGTCCTCGCACACTTCGGCGTCCCAAAGCTCGCGGAACATGCGGAGCTTGAGCTTCGTGCCCGGCGTCGCGAGATCGGGGCGCACATAGCCCATGCCGATGGATTTGCCGAAAGCTGCCGACCAGCCGCCCGATGTCAGCCGCCCGACCTTTTCCCCGCCCGCATAGAGCGCTTCGCGGCCCCACGGATCGGCGTCCCGCGGCCCGTCAATCAGCAGCGTCACGCATTTCGAGCGGATGCCGATGCCCTCCATCGCCGCCTTGCCGTGAAACTCCTTAGACAGATCCACGAAACGATCCAGCCCGGCCTCGAGTGGCGTCGCGTCGCGGCCCAGCTCGGTGCCGAAGGCGCGGTAGGATTTTTCCTGCCTGAGCCAGTTCTGGGCACGCGCCCCCACCAGTTTCATGCCCGAGGCGCGCCCGCCTCCATCAGTCTGTCCCACAGGTGGTTCTGCATCTCGATCGGGTGATGCAGCTCCCAGCCCAGCTCACCGGTATAGGCGACGCGCAGCGCCCGCACCGGCACCATGCCCAGCTCGATCTCGCGGCATGACAGCCACGGGAACCGCTTGTTCGACAGCACCGTCGAAGGCTCCGCGTCGCGCACCAGCCGGTTCAGCACCTCGCGCGAGCGCGGCCCCGCGATGGCGAAGACGCCCCATTGCGTCGTCACGTCCTGCACGTCGATCCGGCCGAATTCGGGCTCGCGGTCTTCCACCGCCTTGCGCAGGAAGTCGGCATCATAGGCGCTCCACGCGCCTGCCGAGACGAGGTAGAACCGGTCCTCGGCCAGCCGCACGATGGTGTATTCGGTACGCGTGGTGCCCGCATCGGTCAGCGCGTAGGTAAGGTTGATACGGCCCACCTTGGGCAGCTTGTTGGTGGTGAACCAGTCGAGGAAGGCCGCAGCACCCGGCCCGGTGACCATATGCTTGGTGAAGGCGGTCGCGTCGATCAGGCCGACACCCTCGCGGATCGCTTTGGCTTCCGCCGCCGCGTATTCCCACCAGCCGCCGCGCTGGAAGCTCCGCGCGTCATGATCAAAGCTCTCGGGCGCATCGACGGGGCCGTAATAATTGGGCCGCTCCCAGCCGTTCACGACACCGAACTGCGCGCCCTTTTCCTTTTGCCGGTCATAGGCGGGCGAGGTGCGCAGCGGCCTTGCGGCAGGCCGCTCTTCGTCGGGGTGGTGCAGGATATAGACGTGCTCGTAGGCCTCCTCGTTCTTGACCACGGCATAGTCGGTGGTCATCCAGTCGCCGAACCGCTTAGGGTCGAGGCTCGCCATGTCGATCTCGGCCTCGCCCTCGACCATCAATTGCGCGAGGTAATGCCCGGCACCGCCGGCGGCGGTGATGCCGAACGAGAAACCCTCGGCCAGCCACATGTTGCGCAGCCCCGGCGCCGGGCCGATCAGCGGATTGCCATCGGGCGTATAGCAGATCGGCCCGTTGAAATCGTCTTTCAGACCTACCTCCTCCGAGGACGGAATGCGATGGATCATCGACATGTATTCCTCTTCGATCCGGTCGAGATCGAGCGGGAACAGGTCGGCGCGGAAGCTGTCCGGCACGCCATAGGGAAAGCGCGCAGGCGCGCCACGCTCATAGGGCCCGAGGATCCAGCCGCCGCGCTCCTCGCGCACGTACCACTTGGCATCGGCGTCGCGCAGAACGGGGTGCTGCTCGTTGCTCTTGCGCCATTCGACCAAGGCCGGGTCGGGCTCGGTGACGATGAACTGGTGCTCCACCGGGATCGCCGGGATCTTGAGCCCCAGAAGCCGCGCCGTGCGCTGCGCATGGTTGCCGGTGGCGGTGACCACATGCTCGGCGGTGATGACCTGTTGCTCCTCCGAAGGGACGAGGTTACCGCCCTTCTCCACCATTTTGGTGATGGTCACGCGCCATTCCGAGCCGGTCCAGTCATAGCCGTCGACCTGCCATTTGCGCTCGATCGTCACGCCGCGCTGACGCGCGCCCTTGGCCATCGCCATGGTGACGTCGGCGGGGTTTATGTAGCCGTCCGTAGGGTGGTAGATCGCGCCTTCGAGGTCGTCGGTGCGCACCAAGGGCCAGCGCTCCTTGATCTGCGCGGGCGTCATCCATTCGAACGGCACGCCCACCGTCTCGGCGGTCGAGGCATAGAGCATGTATTCGTCCATGCGCGCCTTCGTTTGCGCCATGCGCAGGTTGCCCACCACGAAAAAGCCCGCGTCGAGGCCGGTTTCCTGCTCCAGCGTCTTGTAGAGCTTGATCGAGTGGTCGTGGATCCAAGTCGTGGCGTAGGACATGTTGAAATAAGGCAGCAGGCCGGCCGCGTGCCATGTCGAGCCCGAGGTCAGCTCGTCGCGCTCCAGCAGCATGACGTCCTGCCAGCCTGCCTTGGCGAGGTGGTAGGCGATCGAGGTGCCGACGGCGCCACCGCCGATGACAAGGGCTTTCACATGGGTCTTCATCGCGCGCACTCCGGGCTGGCCTCGTCCGAACCATCGCGCGAATCCCGCGCGTGGCCCGAGGCCCGGCGACATCTCGCGCGTCGAATGCGACAAGAGCGGCGCAGAGGCGCGGAAACTCTGGACAGGCGCGGCGCAGCGGCTCTCAATGAAGGCACGTTCCACGGGATCCCTTGCAGGAGGCCGATCATGAAGACGCTCGATGTCGCCGAGGCGGCGCGCATCATCGACCGGATGGATGGCGGGATCGACGGCCCCGACGTCGTCGAGACCATCGACCTGCGCGGCGTGCAGGCGGCAATGCTCAAACGCGGCATCCTCTACATCGCCGGCACCAACGAATTCTCCGACTGGTTCGAGTTCAACTTCGACTTCATCCACGACCGCGCCCCCGACGCGCATGGCTTTCGCATGGCGCCGGGTGACAGCGGCGCGCTGTGGCATGCGGGCTTCCTCGAACACGCGCAGATCGTCTATGCCTTTGCCAAGCCGCAGAAACCGGCCTTCATCATCGGCCATTCGCTGGGCGGCGCCTCGGCGCAGATCGTCGGCGCCTCGCTCGGCGTGCCGAGCCTCTCCTTCGGCAGCCCGCGCCCCTACCACGGGCGCGCGCATTTCGGCCGCGAGGGCTTCGTTCTCAATATCTGCCGCACCGACGACACGCTGTGCCACCTGCCGCCGCGCTTCCTCGGTTTTCGCCATATCGGCTCGGTCCACTGGCTGAACCCGCCCGCCCATGACGTCGAGGAGGGGCATTCGATCGAAAGCTATGCAAAGCTGCTCGAAGACGACCCCCTGCCCGCGAGCTTTCCCAAGGCCTGGCCACCCACCGGCTGAGCGCGGCCTGTTGTAAGGCCCTCCTTGCCCCCGTAAAAGACGGCCAAGGTCTGGGAGGACAACCATGCACGTCTGCCGCTCCATCGCCGCCATCCGCGACGCGGTCGCGGGGTTTCGCGCGACCGGCCACAGCGTCGGGCTGGTGACCACGATGGGCGCGCTGCATGCGGGGCATATGAGCCTGATCGCGGCGGCCAAGCGCGACCACGGGCGGGTCGTGGCGACGATCTTCGTGAACCCGACACAGTTCGGCGACCCCAAGGATCTGGAGACCTATCCGCGCACCGAAGCTGCCGATCTGGCGATGCTGGAGGCGGCGGGCTGTGACGCGGTGCTGATCCCGCGCGCGGACGAAATCTATCCCGAAGCCGACGAGACCATCGTCGAGACCCGCGACCTCGCGGTGCGGATGCACGGCGCGCTCAGGCCCGGACATTTCCGGGGCGTCGCCACCGTGGTGACCAAGCTCTTCAACATCACCCGGCCCGACGCCGCCTATTTCGGCGAAAAGGACTACCAGCAGCTGCAGGTGATCCGCCGCATGGCGCATGACCTGCACATGGGCATCGACATCCACGGCGTGCCGACCCTGCGCGAGGCGGACGGGCTCGCCATGTCGTCGCGCAACGTCCGGCTGACGCCCGAAGACCGGGCCGCGGCGGTGTGCCTGAACCGCGCGCTCGACCGGGCCGAGCGGATGGCGATGGAGCGTGCCAGCCCGGCGCAGATCGAGGCGGCGATCCGCGCCACCATCGCCGACGAGCCGCGCGCCACGCTTACCGGGCTCGACATCGTCAGCCCCGGCAGCCTCGCGTTCCTGCGCCACTCGCCCGACGCGCCGTTGTCGGAGCCCGCAGCCATCATGATCTCGGCCCGGTTCGGCGAGGTCCTCTTGATCGATCAAAGGGAGATCACCCCATGAGCAGCCAGACCGAGACGATCCGCCGCGTCACCGTTCCGCAGATCGCCCGCCGCAAGGGCGGCGAGCCGATCGTGTCGTTGACGTCCTATCACGCGCATACCGCCGCCATCGTCGACCGCTACGCCGATTTCATCCTCGTGGGCGATTCCTTGGGCATGGTGATGCACGGCATGGAGAGCACGGTCGGTGTGTCGCTCGAGCTGATGATCATGCATGGCCGCGCCGTGGTGCGCGGCACGAAAAAGGCGCTGGTCGTGGTCGACATGCCCTTCGGCAGCTACGAGGAAAGCCCCGCCATGGCGTTTCGCAATGCCGCCAAGGTCATGAAGGAGACCCAGTGCGGCGCGGTCAAGCTCGAGGGCGGCGCGCGCATGGCCGAGACGATCCGCTTTCTGGTCGAGCGCGGCATCCCGGTGATGGCTCATATCGGCCTGACGCCGCAGTCGAGCCACGTCATGGGCGGCTTCAAGACCCAAGGCCGGGACGAAGAGACGTGGGAGGCGCATGTCGAGGATGCCAAGGCGGTGACAGAGGCCGGGGCCTTCGCCGTGGTGCTCGAGGGTATGGTCGAGCCGCTGGCGGCCAAGATCACCAAGCAATCGAGATCCCCACCATCGGCATCGGGGCCTCGGCCGAATGCGACGGCCAGATCCTCGTGCTCGAGGACATGCTTGGCCTGAACCCGTGGACCCCGAAATTCGTGAAGGTCTATGGACAGCTCGGCCCGATGATCGAGGATTCGGTGAAACGCTATGCCGAGGACGTGAAGTCACGCGCCTTTCCGACCGAGGACGAGGTATACCGCTGAGGTACCTTGTTGAAGGAATGGACATGTTCAATCGCCGCCACATGGTCGCCCTTGGTCTCGCGGGGCTTCTCGCCGCCTGCGGCACGCCCGACCCGAACCCTCTGTCACGGGCCGCACGGGGCGAGATGCAGCTTGCCGACATCGTGGTAACGGCCGAAGGCGCAGGGTTCGAGAGCGGAGCCGCCCGTGACTACACCAGCCGCATCGCGCCGGATCTCGACGCCGCGCTGAGCCGCGAGTTCGCCGATCGTCTGGGCCGTGGCGGGCGATGGAAGATGCTGGTCGAGGTTTCGCGGCTCAACCTCGCGGGCGGCACTTCGACTGCGCTGGGCCGCGATCAGTCGCGGCTTTCGGGGGCGGTGCGGATCGTCGATCCTGCGGGCGCTCTGCGGGCGAGCTACACGATACAGGTCCTAGCAGGAGAAGCCGCCGAAAGCCGTACCGGCACGGTCATCGGCGCGGTCGCCAATTCCGCCGGCGGTTATTACCGGGACCTGCTGGCAGGGTTCTCGCGGGACGCCCGCGCCCAAGTGCTCGGCGCCGACCTTCCGGGTCAACGCCTCGCGCGGCGCATCTCGAACTGAACGAGTATTTCAGACGTTGAGCGGCCCGTCATCGGCGG
>NZ_BATB01000050.1 GCF_000466965.1 Limimaricola cinnabarinus LL-001 | reverse complement strand
GGCCACTTCATTCTTCAAATACTCATGCCCCGGCGGGCCATCCGCGCCGTCGCCGGGGCCCGTTGCGCTCAGCCTCGCTCCGACAACGCCGCGAGCACACGAGCCCAGCTGCGAATGCCCTTGTGGAAGCTTCGCAGGTCGTACTTCTCGTTCGGGCTGTGGATCAGGTCGTCATCATTGGCAAAGCCTACCAGCATCGAATCCATCTCCAGCTCGGTCTTGAAGTAGCCCGCGATCGGGATCGAACCGCCGGCGCGACGAAGGCCGCCGGATTGGGCCATTCGGCGCTGAGCGCCTGGCGCGCGGTTTCGAAGGCCGGGTCGTCGGTCGCCATGACGCTTGCAGGGGCAGCGCCGTGGCCGTGGAATGCGACGCTGCAATCGGGGGGCAGCATCGACCGAACATGGGCGCGGAAGGCATCGCGGATCTTCTCGGGGTCCTGCGCGCCCACCAGGCGAAAGCTGATCTTGGCGCAGGCCTGGCTTGGCAGCACCGTCTTGAAGCCCGCGCCGGCATAACCGCCCGAGATGCCGTTGACCTCGCAGGTCGGCCGCGCCCAGATCATCTCGAGCGCGGTGCGATCCGCTTCGCCCGCCGGATGGCTCAGCCCGACACCGCCGAGGAACGCGCCCTCGTCGAAGCCCAGGCTTTCCCACTGCGCGCGCAGCTCGGGCGTGATCTCTGGCACGCCGTCATAGAAGCCGGGCAGGGTGACGCGGCCATGATCGTCGTGCAGCGCCGAAATGATCCGCGCCAGCACTTTGATCGGATTGACCGCCGGACCGCCATAGGCGCCCGAATGCAGGTCGCGGTCGGGACCGGTGATGACGATCTCCTCACCCACAAGGCCGCGTAGCATCGTGGTGATCGCGGGGGTGTCGCGGTCGAACAGACCGGTGTCGCAGATCAGGGCGAGATCCGCCTTCAGCTCCTCGGCGTGGTCGCGCAGGAACGGCACCAGCGAGGGCGAGCCCGATTCCTCCTCGCCTTCGAACAGGATCGACACGCGGGCGGGCAGGGCGCCATGCACCGCGACCCAGGCCCGGCAAGCCTCGACAAAGGTCATGAGTTGTCCCTTGTCGTCCGAGGCGCCTCGGCCACGGATGACGCGGCCCGCAGGCGTCTCTTCGAGCGATGGCTCGAAGGGCGGCGCCTTCCACAGCTCCAGCGGATCGGCGGGCTGCACGTCGTAATGGCCATAGAACAGCAGGTGCGGGCCGCCATCTCCCATGCCGCCGGTGACCATCGGATGGCCCGGCGTGTCGCGCAGCGCTGCATTCTCGAAGCCGATGGAGCGCAGATCCTCGACCAGCCATTCGGCGGCGGCGCGGCAATCGGCGCGATGCGCGGGGTCGGTCGAGATCGAGGGAATCCGCAGCAGTCGCAGCAACCGATCCGTGGCGGCCTCGAGATCGGCGTCGATACGGGCGAGAACGGGGTCGAGAGTCATCAGAGCTCCTCGCTATAATTGCGCCGAAGGGTGACGCCAGGCGGCGGCCCTGTCCAGCATCGTGGCGTTGTTGCGCCCCTTGCATGGCCAATCTGCGGCCGCGTGGCAAATTGTAGCGTGTTGTTCGCGGGCGTCAGGGCCTATATGGAACCGGACGGCGAACCGCCGGGGTGATCGGCCCCGTCAGACGAAAAGGGGAAGCATGCCCGTGGATTACGAAGCAGGGCTCGACGAAGCCATCGGCAAGCTCCACAGCGAAGGCCGCTATCGCACCTTCATCGACATCGCGCGCCGCAATGGCCAGTTCCCGCATGCCACCTGGCATCGGCCCGACGGCACCGAGCGCCGGTGACGGTCTGGTGCGGCAACGATTATCTCGGCATGGGCCAGCATCCTGCCGTGCTGGGCGCGATGCACGAGGCGCTCGACGCCGTGGGCGCGGGCTCGGGCGGTACGCGCAACATCTCGGGCACCACGGTCTATCACAAGCGGCTCGAGGCCGAACTGGCCGATCTGCATGGCAAGGAGGCGGCACTGCTGTTCACCTCTGCCTACATCGCCAATGACGCAACGCTGTCGACGCTGCCGCGGCTGTTCCCCGGGCTGATCATCTATTCGGACGCGCTCAACCATGCGAGCATGATCGAAGGCGTGCGCCGCAATGGCGGCGCCAAGCGGATCTTCCGGCACAACGATCTCGCGCATCTGCGCCAGCTTCTCGAGGCCGACGACCCGGCCGCGCCCAAGCTCATCGCTTTCGAGAGCGTCTATTCGATGGACGGCGATTTCGGCCCGATTGCCGAAATCTGCGATCTCGCCGAGGAGTTCGGCGCGCTGACCTATCTCGACGAGGTGCACGCGGTCGGCATGTACGGCCCGCGCGGCGGCGGCGTCTCCGAGCGTGACGGCCTTGCGCATCGGGTCGATCTGATCAACGGCACGCTGGGCAAGGCCTATGGCGTGATGGGCGGCTATGTCGCGGCCTCGGCCAAGATGTGCGACGCGGTGCGCTCCTATGCGCCGGGCTTCATCTTCACCACTTCGCTGCCGCCGACCGTGGCGGCGGGCGCTGCCGCAAGCGTCGCGTATCTCAAGACCGACCAAAGCCTGCGCGACAGCCATCAGACACAGGCGCGGATCCTCAAGACCCGGCTGCGCGGTCTCGGCCTGCCGATCATCGACCACGGCAGCCATATCGTGCCACTGATCGTCGGCGACCCGGTGCACACCAAGCTGATTTCGGACATGCTTCTCGCCGATTACGGCATCTACGTGCAGCCGATCAACTTCCCCACCGTGCCGCGCGGTACCGAGCGGTTGCGGTTCACGCCGTCGCCTGTGCACGGTGCGCGCGAGATGGACGCATTGGTGCGCGCACTCGATGCGCTCTGGTCGCATTGTGCGCTGAATCGCGCCGAATTGACCGGTTGACGACATCTCCCCGTGCGGGCCGACGGCCCCCGTGCTAGGATGAACTCCAAGGCCTTTCGGGAGTTGTGCACAAGACAGCCCCGGATTGCCACCGGGGGCGGGCAGTGACGGGAACACTCGATATGATCGGGCGGAGCTTCAGGCGCGCGAGCGCTGTACAGGAGGTCGAAACCAAGGGTTTTGACGCTTTCGAGCTTCGGCTTGGCGATCTCATGCGTGGCGAACGCGCGACCATGGGCAAGAGCTTGCTCGACGTGCAGCGCGAGCTGAAGATCAAGGCCGCCTATATCGCCGCGATCGAGAACTCCGATCCCACCGCCTTCGATACCCCCGGCTTTATCGCGGGTTATGTCCGCTCATATGCGCGTTATCTCGGCATGAGTCCCGATACCGCTTACGAGACCTTCTGCCGCGAGTCGGGCTTTACCACCGCGCATGGCATGTCCGCCGCCGCCTCGACGGTGCGCCCCTTGCGCGCGTCGCAGAGCACCAGCCTCGGCAAGGACATCTTCGCCGATTCCGCCACTCCTTTCCTGCCGCCGGCCGAACGGATCCTCGCGGGGTTCGAACCGCGCGCTCTGGGCTCCGTAGTTGTTCTACTCGCTTTGATGGGCGGTCTGGGCTATGGCGGCTGGTCAATCCTGCAAGAGGTGCAGAAGGTGCGTCTGTCCCCGGTGGAGCAGACGCCGATGCTTCTGGCGCAAGTCGATCCGTTGGCCGGGGGTGGCCAGGCGGAAACCACGGACGCTGCCACGCCGGATCTGACGCTGGCCTCTGCCGCACCCGATGTACTGGACCGGCTTTACCGCCCTCAGGCCCTCGACGTGCCGGTGATGACGCCGCGCGACGGCCCGATCGCGGCGCTGGTCACCATCCCGCGCCGTCCCGGTCAAGACGCGCAAGTGTCGCTCGCCGGTCTCGATGAAACGACGCCCGCGCGTCCCGCGATGGGGCCCAGCCCGATGCTTGCGGCACTCGGCGCCGATCAGGCCATCGAAGAGCCGAGCATCGAGATCCCCGATATCGAACTGGCTCTCGCCGAGGCGGGTGTCGAGGTCCCCAGCGTGCGTGTGACCGAAGACCCCGCGCCGACCCTCAACATGGTCGCGGTGCGCCCGGCTTGGGTGCGCGTCAAATCCGCTGATGGCACGACGCTCTACGAGGGCATCATGAATGCCGGCGACACGTGGAGGTGCCGTCCCTCGAACAGGCGCCGACACTGCGCGTCGGGGAGTCGGGCGCCGTCTATTTCGCCATGAACGGTCAGCATTACGGCCCCGTGGGCGATGCCGGGACCGTGACGTCGAACCTGGCCTTGTCGGTGGACAATCTGGCCACCACCTATCAAGTTGCCGACCTGCAGAGCGACTCCGACCTTGCCAAGCTGGTTCGGGTGGCAGAGGTCGCGACAACAGAATGACGCCGCGCCGGTCCTGACCCCGCGGCCTGATCCGCGAGAGGTTTTTCATGTCCCTTCATGCCCACCGCCCCTGGCGCGAGATCCAGCGCCGCAAGTCGCGTCAGATCATGGTGGGCCGTGTTCCCGTGGGGGGCGATGCGCCGATCTCGGTGCAGACGATGACCAACACCGACACCACGGATGTGCGCGCCACGCTGGACCAGATCATCCGCGCCGCCGATGCCGGGGCCGACATCGTCCGCGTTTCGACCCCCGACGAGGGCAGCACCCGCGCCCTGCGCGAGATCTGCGCCGAAAGCCCGGTGCCGATCGTCGCGGACATCCATTTCCACTACAAGCGCGCGATCGAGGCCGCCGAGGCGGGCGCGGCCTGCCTGCGCATCAACCCCGGTAACATCGGTGACGCAAAGCGGGTTGCCGAGGTGGTGCGCGCGGCCAAGGATCATGGCTGTTCGATCCGCATCGGTGTCAACGCGGGATCGCTGGAGCGGCACCTCCTCGAGAAATACGCCGAGCCGTGCCCCGATGCGATGGTCGAGAGTGGCATGGACCATATCAAGCTGCTTCAGGACCACGACTTCCATGAGTTCAAGATCTCTGTGAAGGCCTCCGACGTGTTTCTTGCCGCCGCGGCCTACCAGCAATTGGCCGACGCCACCGACGCGCCGATCCATCTCGGCATCACCGAGGCGGGCGGTCTCACCTCGGGTACCATCAAATCCGCGATCGGTTTGGGAAACCTGCTCTGGGCCGGGATCGGCGACACGATCCGCGTCAGCCTGTCGGCGGACCCGGTCGAGGAGGTGAAAGTCGGCTTTGAGATCCTCAAGTCCCTCGGCCTGCGCCATCGCGGCGTCAACATCATCTCCTGCCCCTCCTGCGCGCGGCAGGGCTTCGACGTGATCAAGACGGTCGAGGCGCTGGAAAAGCGGCTCGAACATGTGAAAACGCCGATGTCGCTGTCGATCATCGGCTGCGTCGTCAATGGCCCGGGCGAGGCGCTGATGACCGATGTGGGCTTTACCGGCGGCGGGGCCGGGAACGGCATGGTCTATCTCGCGGGCAAGCAGAGCCACCGCATGTCGAACGACCAGATGGTCGATCACATCGTCGAGCAGGTGGAGGCCAAGGCCGCCGAGATTGAGGCGCGTGCCGCGACCGCCGAAGCCGCCGAATAGCCTTCCCCGAGGTTCCTCGAAACCGGTCGGTTCCCGCCGAGAGATCGGCGGAAACCCCCACCATTCGCGATGATCATCCGCGGGTTGGACGGACCTCGGTGCCGGATCAAACCGTTTCTCTGCCAAGCGCAACCGGCGATCCGCCGTCGCAACACAGAGAACGGAAAGACCTATGACCAAGCAATCGCTTCTGATGACCACCGCCGCCGCCCTCGTCGCCGCGATGCCGGCTTTCGCCCAGACCAACACGACGAACGAGACGAGCACTGGCGCGCAGGTCGAGACGTCCACCGACGTCGAAGCCAATGCCGAAACCGGTGCTTCTGGCGAGACGACGGCCAATGCCGAGACCGCGATGTCCGGCACCACCGCGACCGCCGCCGCAGAGTTGAACCTGCGCGCGGGCCCCGGTCCCGATATGGAGATCATCGACGTGATCCCCGCCGATGGCGAGGTGACGGTCGAGGGCTGTCTCGAGAGCGCGAACTGGTGCCGCGTGACGCTCGACGGCACCACAGGCTGGGCTTACGGCGACTATCTCACCGTGCAGATGGCCGAAGCTCCCGAGCCGGTCGTGCTCTATGAGAATCGCAGCGAACTCGAAGTCGAGACCGTGACCTACGACAACGAGGTCAACAACGCCGCCGCGACCGCTGCTGGTGCCGCAACCGCCGCCGCCGGTGCCGCCGTGCTGGCCGCCGGTCCCGTGGGCATCCTCGGTGCGGCCGCCATCGGCGCGGCGCTGGGTGATGGCGCGACTCCGAACGAGCAGACCATCACCTACGTCCGGGAGAACCCGATCGATCCGGTCCTTCTCGAAGGTGAGGTCGTGGTCGGTGCCGGCATCCCGCAGGAGGTCGAGTTGAGCCCGATCCCGGACGCCGAATACAGCTACCTCTATGTGAACGGCACCCCGGTGCTGGTCGAGCCCGAGGAGCGTCGGGTGGTCTATATCGTCCGCTGATCGCTGACAGACTGTTTACGGAAAAGGGCGGCCCTCGGGTCGCCCTTTGCTTTAAGGGGCGGCCTATATGCCACGTCTGATATCCAGCCACGAAGGCAGTGGATCAAAGCGCGGCTCGGCGGCGTTGGAGATCCGACAAGCGCGGGCCATGGCGGCCCCGCAATCCGGAGACACTCCATGAACCGCATGCTGTCCACCTTCGTCGCCGCGGGCGCGCTCACTGCCCTTGGCGTCCCGGCCTTCGCCCAAGCCACGGCCAACGCCACCGTCGATCTCAACATCCGCGCGGGGCCGGCCCGGCTTATGAGGTCGTCGGCCTGATTCCGGCGGGCGAAGAGGTTGAGGTCGCGGGTTGTCTCGACCCCGCGACGTGGTGCGAAGTGACTTTGGGTGAGACGAGCGGCTGGGCCTCGGGCGGCTATCTCACTGCGATCGTCGAAACCACGCCGGTGGTGATCTACGAAAACGCCGACGCGGCGGGAATCACCACCGTCACCTATGACCCGACACTGCCCGACGGCACCGTGACCCTGAACGGCGAGGTGATCGCCGCCGACCCAGGCGGCGAGACCACCAGCCTCGAGATCGCCGATGGCGCGATCACCTATCTCAACGACAACCCGGTCGAACCGATCTACCTCGACGGCGAGGTAGTGGTGGGCGCGGGCCTGCCCGAAACCGTGGTGCTGACCCCGATCCCTGAAAACCCAATGGCCTATGCGAACGTCAACGGCCAGATCGTGATGGTCGAGCCCGAGACCCGTCGCGTCGCTTACATCCTGCGCTGAAGCTGATCAGATCCGGTTCAACGGATTTGTGAAGCCAAGATGCGAGGGGCTGAAACCCAGCCCCTCGCAGTGCCGATGCGCCGCTTTGTGCGGCCTGTCGGAGGTGAGCCGCAGCAATGCGTAACCTACGGCACAAGCGTGCGTCCCAGTTTCCTCCGACGCAAATCGGCCGAAAGGCCCGACTGCGCGGTCATTCGGTCGAAAGCTTTGAATGAGCTTTCGAGAAACACCGTCAGCATCTTCGGCCCAGATTGTCTTCGGCCAGCGGTGCCGCAATCGCGGCGACGTCGCCGCGACCAGCCGCACGACATTGCGCCTCGCTCATTCGGCGCGGTTCTGCGCCACCATCTCGCGCATCTGCGCCAGCGGCACGTAGCCGCGCAGCATCTGGTCGCCCATCACGAAGCTTGGTGTGCCGCTGATTTGCATCGCTTGGGCCAGCTGATGGTTCCCGGCGATGATGGCGGCCACGCGCGGGCTCGCCATCTCGGCCTGCACCGCTTCGAAATCGGCATCGAGGCTGTCGGCCAATGCCGTGAGCGATTCTTCGGACACGTCGGCGCGCATCGTCATCAGCGCGTTGTGCGCCTGCTTGTATGCCTCGTCGCCCTCGATCTCGCGCACCGCGAGCGCGAATTGCGCCGCCATCGTCGATTGCTCGCCCAGAATCGGAAATTCCTTGAGGATGTAGCGGATGTTGCCATCCGAAGAGATCAGTTCCTCGACCTCGGGAAAGGCACGGCGGCAATAGCCGCATTTGTAATCCATAAACTCGACCACCGTGATGTCGCCATCGGGGTTGCCGCCCTGCCAGTCGCCTTCGCTCTCGAAGAGCGCCGCGGCGTGGCTGTCGATCATCGCGCTGTCGCCCTGCGCGGCAACCTCGGCCTGCTTCTGGTCAAGAACGGCGATTGCCTCCATCAGCACCTCGGGGTTCTCCAGCAGGTAGGCGCGCACCTGTTCGCCGAAGGCGTCGCGCTCGGCGTCGGTCATCGCGTCGAGTTCGAGTGCTACGGCGGGGCCGGCGGCGAGGGCCAGCGTGACGGGCAGGGCGCGGATGAGGCTGCGCAGCATAGGGAATGTCCTTTCCTCGTGTCGGATCGTGCAGATCACATCGCCGCCGCCCTGCCAAGTTCCCGCGCGGGAGGGTGCGGGCCATTGACGGCAGGGGCGCGGGATTGGCACAACCCGGCCAAAGCTTAGGGAGCAGGGCATGCGGAACTCAAGGCGCGGCGAGGTTGATCCCTTCATCGTGATGGACGTGATGGAGGCGGCGCGGCAGGCCGAGGCGGCGGGACGGCACATCATCCACATGGAGGTGGGGCAGCCCGGAACGGGCGCGCCGCGCGAAGCGGTCGAAAAGGTCGCGGCCGAGATGGCGGCGGGGCCGATGGGCTACACGGTCGCCCTCGGCCTGCCGGAACTGCGCGCGCGCATCGCGCGGCATTACGGCGACTGGTACGGCGTCGATCTCGATCCCGCGCGCGTGGTGGTGACCGCCGGGGCCTCGGGCGCGTTTCTTCTGAGTTTCACCCAGCTGTTCGACACCGGCGCGCGGGTGGGGCTCGGCGCGCCCTGCTACCCGTCGTACCGCCAGATCCTCAAGGCGCTCGACATGGCGCCGATCGACATGCCGACGACGCTGGCCAACCGGATGCAGCCCGTCCCTTCGGACATCGAGGCGCATGCGCTCGACGGGCTGGTGCTGGCCTCGCCCTCGAACCCGGCGGGCACGATGATC
Organism: Limimaricola cinnabarinus LL-001; assembly: GCF_000466965.1. GTDB lineage: Bacteria > Pseudomonadota > Alphaproteobacteria > Rhodobacterales > Rhodobacteraceae > Limimaricola > Limimaricola cinnabarinus. The sequence goes on along the minus strand of NZ_BATB01000050.1, from coordinate 17,518 downwards.
GACAGGGTCGGCCTTTCGGCCTTGGCCGAGGCCTGTGCCGCGCGTGACGCCGCGCTGATCTCGGACGAGATCTATCACGGCATCGGCGGGCGCGGCACATCGGCGCTGGAAGTCACCGACGAGACCCATGTGATCGGCTCGTTCTCCAAGTATTTCTCGATGACCGGCTGGCGCGTCGGCTGGCTGATCGTGCCGCCCGAGCATGTGCGCGGCATCGAGCGGATCGCGCAGAACATGTTCATCTGCACCTCCCACGCCTCGCAGCGGCTGGCGCTGCACGCGATGGATTGCGTGCCCGAACTGGAGGCCAACGCCGCCGTCTATGCCGCCAACCGGGCCCTGATGCTCGAGCGGCTGCCGAAGGCGGGCTTCACCCGTTTCGCGCCCCCCGACGGCGCGTTCTACGTCTATGCCGACGTGTCGGCCTTCACCCCCGACAGCCGCGCCTTCGCCGCCGAGATCCTAGACGAGGCGGGCGTCGCGGTGACACCGGGTCTCGATTTCGACCCCGCCGACGGGCATCGCTGGATCCGTTTTTCCTATGCCCGTTCCACCGCCGACATCGAGGAGGGGCTGGAGCGCTCGCGAAGTTCATGGCGGCGCGCGGCCATGCGGAGGCCGGTGCGGCATGAGGCGTGCGCGCGCCGCGCGTGGCGGCGAATGGGTCCGGCGCCTGCTCGGCGGTGCCGGGCTGGCGCTGATGCTCGCCACGTCGCCTGCGGCGCAGGAGTTCTCGGGGCTCGCACGTTTGGATCCGAGCGAAAGCCGCGTGGCCGACACGCGCCGCGGCCTAGAGATCGAGCTTGCGCTGAGCCAGCCGGTGCCGTGGCGCGTCTTCACGCTCGACGGTCCGCGCCGCCTCGTGATCGATTTCGCCCAGGTGGACTGGTCTGGGGCCGAAGCGGCGGCGCTTTTGTCGGGGGAGCGGGCCACCGCGCTGCGGCTGGGGCGGGGGCGGCCCGGCTGGTCGCGTCTCGTGCTCGACCTGTCCGAGCCGCTCGGCCTGCTCAGCGCCGAGATGCGCAGCGCGGCCTCGGGTGCGGCCCGGCTGCACGCGGTGCTGGCGCCGGTCACGGCCGAAGCCTTCGCCGCCGCCGCTAAACCCGCCGATCCCGCGGGTGAGACGCTCGCCGCGCCTCAGACGTCCATCACCGCCGATGGGCCGCTGGTGGTGGCGATCGATCCCGGACATGGCGGCGTCGATCCCGGCGCCTGCGCGAGGGGCTGGTCGAGGCCGAGTTGATGCTGCGACTGGCGCGCGAAACCGCCGAGGCGATCAACCGCTCCGGCACCATGCGCGCGGTGCTGACCCGCGATGGCGACGCCTTCGTGCCCTTGTCCGAGCGCATGACCATCGCCCGTGCGGCGGGGGCCGGGCTTTTGCTGTCGCTGCATGCCGATGCGCTGGAGGAGGACGAGGCGTCCGGCGGGTCGGTCTACACGCTGTCGGACGAGGCACAGGACGCGGCCTCGGGACGAATGGTTGAGCGGCACCAGAGAGGCGACCTTCTGGCAGGGCTCGACCTTAGCCGGCAGGACGACCGGGTCGCCACGGCGCTGATGGATCTGGTGCGTCTCGACACCGCGCCGCAGAGCGAACGTCTGGCTCAGGCGCTGGTGGCGTCGCTGCGCGAGGCGGGCGCGCACCTGAACTCGCGGCCACGTCGCAGCGCGCCGCTCGCGGTGCTCAACGCCGCCGATTTCCCGTCGGTCCTGGTCGAGGTGGGGTTCCTGTCCAATGTCGGCGACCGCGCCCGCCTCACCGATCCGGTGGGGCGGGGGCGGATCGTCTCCGGTCTGGTGTCTGGAATACAGAACTGGGCTGCCGAAGAGGCAGCGCGCGCCCCCCTCAGACGCCGCTGATCGACGCCCCAGAACGTAGAAGGCCCGCGCCAGTGAGGCGCGGGCCTTGCAATGTCGGACGGTGCGGGCCTGTCAGCCCTTGCGCACCGGTTTGGGGCCATCCTCGCGCGGCAGGCCGTCGAACCGGGCCAGCCAGACCGAATGCATCCCGCAATCGGGGTCCTCGGGAATGAAGGCCAGCGGCATGAAGCCGTGCATCTCCAGAAGACCCTTGTAGGTCTTGGGGCTTAGGCTTTCGTGGAAGATCGGCTTGCCAGCCACGTCGCCGATCGCCGTGCCGGCCGAGGGACCGGAAGTGAACATCAAGGCGCAGCCCGGTGCGGCATGCTCGGCAAAGGTTGGGAACATCGATTGCTGATCCGGACCGGCCAGGTGAAAGAAGCTGTCCCAAGCGAGGATCGCGTCGAATTTCTCGGACAGGCGCAGCCCGCGCATGTCGTGGTGAAAGGCGCGCGCGCGCGGCATGTTGCGCTGAAACAGTTCGAGCATCACCCGAGAAGCATCGACCCCGGTGACCTCGGCGCCGCGATCGGCGATGTACTGCGCGATCGGCTTGCCGGAGCCGCAGCCAAGATCGAGCACGCGGCGGCGTCCGCCATTGCGCGGCGCGGCGGCAAGCATCCGGTCGATCCAGCGCCGCTCCATGAGGCGTCGATCGCGCGCCTTGGCCCATTCGGGGCCAACGGCGTCATAGGTCGCGATCACGTCGTCCGGCGTGGCGCGGCGGGGGGAGGGGGTTTCGGTTGCCATCATGTACGCCCTTTTGGGTGCCAGCTGTCGAGAGCGCAATCCCCTCGCCAAAGAGTGACCCTGCTTTCGGGCGTTTTGCCGCCGATTTCAAGCCCTGCGCTTTTGACCCGGGGCGGGGCCTTGCCTATAAGCCACCAAGTCCTCCCGGAGAAATATCGTGCTGCGCTTCATAATGTCCTTCTTCGGCGGCATCTTTTCGATGCTGACCCTCGGCCTCGCCATGGGGGCGCTGACGCTCGGTGCGATCTTCTACGTCTATGGCCGCGATCTGCCGAGCTACGAGACGCTGGCGCAGTATACGCCGCCGACGATCAGCCGGGTCTATGACGGCGAAGGCAACATCCTCGACGAATTCGCCTCCGAGCGGCGGCTCTTCACCCCGGCCGAAGAGATCCCCGACCTCGTGAAGCATGCCTTCGTCTCGGCCGAGGACCAGAATTTCTATCTGCATTCGGGCTTCGACCTTAAGGGCATCGCCGCCGCCGGCGTCGAGGCGGTGCGGTCGCGCGGCGAGGACATCCGCGGCGCCTCGACCATCACGCAGCAGGTGATGAAGAACTTCCTGCTCGACGGCTCGCGCACGCTCGAGCGCAAGATCAAGGAACTGATCCTCGCCGTGCGCATCGAGGGCGCGATGGACAAGGAACGGATCCTGGAGCTCTATCTCAACGAGATCTTTCTCGGGCAGAACTCCTATGGCGTCACCGCCGCCGCGCAGACCTATTTCAACAAGCCGCTGGCCCGGCTCGAACCGGGCGAGGCCGCTTATCTCGCGGCGCTGGCGCAGCGCCCCGGCAACCTGCATCCGGTGCGCCAGTATTCCGACGCGGTGAACCGCCGCAACTACGTGCTGCGCCGCATGTGGGAAGACGGCTATATCGACGAGGCCGCCTATCAGCGCGACCGTGCCCGCACCCTCGACACGGTGCAGTCTGGCGACATGGAGAGCTTCCGCGCCGCCCTGCCGCCGCGCGACTACTTCACCGACGAAGTGCGCCGCCAGCTCTCGGCCGAGTTCGGCGAGGACGAATTCTTCGGCGGTGGCCTGTCGATTCGCGCCACGCTCGACAAGGAGCTGCAGATCGAGGCGGCGCATGCGCTGCAACGCGCGCTGGAGCAGTACGACCGCGGCCTCGGTCGCTGGCGCGGCACCGGCAAGACCATTCCCGTCGAGACGCTGGACGACGAGGTCGCGTGGCGCACGGCGCTGTCGGAGGTCGACGTGCCGCGCGACGTGACCCTCGAAAGCCCGTGGTACCCGGCGGTGGTCATGGAGGTGGGCGAGGCCGAGATGCGCCTCGGGATCGAGGGGGTGGCCGATGACGGCTCCGAGCCGCATGTTGTGCCACGCGACGACATCTCGTGGATGCGCGGCAGCTTTGCCGACAACTTCGCGCGCGGCGACGTGGTGCTGGTGCGCCGCATGATCACCGATGACGGCGGTGACTTCATCCGCTGGACCCTGCGCCAGACGCCACAGGTACAGGGCGGTTTCATGGCGATGGACGTGAACACCGGCCGCGTGCTGGCGATGCAGGGCGGCTTCTCCTATCAGGATTCGGTGTTCAACCGCGCCACTCAGGCGCAGCGCCAGCCCGGTTCCTCCTTCAAGCCCTTCGTCTATGCCACCGCGCTCGACAGCGGCTACACGCCCGCCACGATCATTGTCGACGCCCCGATCGAGATCAACACGCCGCAGGGCATGTGGCGGCCGCAGAACGCCTCCAACAAGTTCTACGGCCCGACCCCGCTCAGGACCGGTATCGAACAGTCGCGCAACATCATGACCATCCGTCTCGCGCAGGAGGTCGGCATGGACACCATCGCCGACTATGCCGAGAAGTTCGGCGTCTATGACGATCTGGGCCCGTACCTTTCGAACGCGCTCGGCGCGCAGGAGACGACGCTGTTCAAGATGGTCGCGGCCTATGCGATGTTCGCCAATGGCGGCGAACGGGTCGAGCCGACACTGGTCGATCGGGTACAGGACCGCTACGGCAACACCGTCTATCGCCATGATCAACGCAACTGCGTCGATTGCGGCCTCGCGGCGCTGCCCACGGGCGAAGCCCCGACGATCCAGTCGAACCGCGAGCGGATCATGAACGCTGTCACGGCCTATCAGCTCACCTCGATGATGGAGGGCGTGGTCAAGCGCGGCACCGCGCGCGGCGTCAACCTGCCCGTGCCGATCGCCGGCAAGACCGGCACCACCAACGACGCCAAGGACGTGTGGTTCGTGGGCTTTTCGTCGAACATCGTCGCGGGATGCTACATAGGCTACGACAACCCGCGCTCTCTGGGCTCGGGCGCTTCGGGCGGCGGCATCTGCGGCCCGGTGTTCCAGAGCTTCATGACCCGCGCGATCGAGCGTTTCGGCGGCACCGACTTCCCGGTGCCCGACGAATGCCAGTTCATCAAGATCGACCGCTTTTCAGGCGCGCGGCTGCCTGATGGCGCCTCGGGCGACAATGTGATCTCCGAATGCTTCCGCATCGGCGAGGAGCCGCTCTTCGGCGTCACCTTCGACGGCGGCTTCAAGATGTCGGGCGACCTGCCGCTCTATGACGAGGCGGGCGGCAACAAGCCCGCCAAGAAGGTCAGGACCTCGACCGGCAACACCGCGACGGTCGGCCCCAAGGCGAGCTTCGGCACGCTCTCCTCGGGCGGCCTCTACTAGGCCGTTTCGCGCCTCACTTGCCCGGGCAGGTGGGGCGCGGTATCACGCGCTTCAATTTCACGCCCATCGCCTGACAGGGGACCGATCATGCGCGCAGAGACGCAAGCCAACATCGCCGCCATCGAAAAGTCGCTCGGACTGCTGGCCAAGCGCATGGACCGCGAGACCGCCGCGCACCGGCTCGAGGAATTCGACGCCCGTGTCGAAGACCCGACGCTTTGGGACGACCCCGCCGCCGCCCAGAAGCTGATGCGCGAGCGTCAGGATCTGCTCGACAAGATCGGCACCTACGATCAGATCAGCCAGGGCCTGCGCGACAATGTCGAACTGATCGAGATGGGCGAGACGGAGGGCGACGACGAGATCGTCTCCGAGGCCGAGGCCGCGCTCAAGGCGCTGCGCCAGACCGCCGGGGCCAAGGAACTCGAGGCGCTGCTCGACGGCGAGGCCGATGGCAACGACACCTTCCTCGAAATCAACGCCGGCGCCGGCGGCACCGAGGCCTGCGACTGGGCCGCGATGCTGCAGCGCATGTTCGTGCGCTGGGCCGAGAAGAAGGGCTATGAGGTCGAGATGCAGTCCGAGGAGGCCGGGGCTGAGGCGGGCACCAAGTCGGTCGCCTACAAGATCAGCGGCCCCAACGCCTATGGCTGGCTCAAGTCGGAATCGGGCGTGCACCGCCTCGTGCGGATCTCGCCCTTCGGCAAGGGCACGCGCGAGACCTCCTTCGCCTCGGTCTGGGTCTATCCGGTGGTCGACGACAACATCGACATCGAGGTGAACCCCTCGGACATCCGGGTCGACACCTACCGTTCCTCGGGCGCGGGTGGCCAGCACGTGAACACCACCGACTCGGCGGTGCGGATCACCCACATGCCGACCGGCATCGTCGTGACCTCCTCCGAGAAGTCGCAGCACCAGAACCGCGACATCGCCATGAAGGCGCTGAAGTCGCGGCTCTATCAGATGGAGCTCGACCGTCGCAACGCCGCGATCAACGAGGCGCACGAGGCCAAGGGCGATGCAGGCTGGGGCAACCAGATCCGGTCCTACGTGCTGCAGCCCTACCAGATGGTGAAGGATCTGCGCACCGGCTACGAGACCTCCGACACCCAAGGCGTGCTCGACGGCGATCTCGACGGCTTCATGGCCGCGACGCTGGCGGGGCAGGTCTCGGGCAAGAGCCGCGCCGAAGCGACCGCCGAGGACTGATCCGCGCGCCCCGGCTCGCCTCGGCCTTCATGCCGGGGTGGGGCCTCGCGGGCCGGAGGCAGCCACATGGCCCGGACCCGCACCCTGAGGTGCCACAGCCTGCAGACCATCCGCACGTCGCGAAAACCGCCGGCCCCTAGCAGCGGCGCCTCTCGTCGATCCGGCGCGTCGTCGGCAGGCGGTGGGCAATCGCCCGCGCCGCGCTCCGCACCTTTTGCTCGATCGCAGCCCCATCTTCGGAAAACACGAAGGGCGCCCCGGTCTTCCGAAGCGCCCCGATCCGTGCAATCCCGTGGCCGGTCTCAGTCGTGGCCGCCCTCGGCCAGCGACGGCTTGGGCAGGGGCTTGGGCGCGCCGGTGGTGTTCAGCGGGTCTTCCTGACGCTGCACCGAACCCTCGAAATGCGCACCGCTCTCGATCGCGATGGTCTTGTGGATGATGTCGCCTTCGACGCGCGCGGTCGAGGTGAGGCGCACCTTAAGGCCGCGCACCCGGCCGACGATGCGGCCGTTGATGACGACGTCGTCGGCCACCAGCTCACCGCGCACGGTGGCGCCTTCGCCGACGGTCAGAAGATGCGCGCGGATGTCGCCCTCGATTTGGCCTTCGACCTGGATGTCGCCGGTGGTCTTGACGTTGCCCTTGATGTGCAGGTCGGCCGACAACACCGAGGCCGGCGGCTTGGCCTTGGGGGCGGCAGGGCGGTAGTCCTGCGATCCTTGCGGCTGCGCGGGCTTGGCGTTTGCGTCCATGGTGGGCGTCCCTTCGGCTGTCCTGGGTCCGGGCTCGTTGATCTTGCTCTTAGAAAACATCTTGTCCAGCTCGTATGTAGGTCATGGGATTGACGGGAGTCCCACCGACGCGCACCTCGTAGTGGAGATGGGGTCCGGTCGATCGTCCGGAGTTGCCCATATCACCGATCCGTTCGCCGCGCGATACCCTTTGGCCGACCTTGACGCTGATCTTGTTGAGATGTGCGTAACGGGTCTCGATCCCGAACTCGTGCTGGATCTTGATGAGGCGACCATAGCCCGAGGCCCAGCCCGCGCTTACCACCACGCCGTCGGCGGTGGAGTAGACCGGGGTGCCGATCGGGGCGGCGAAATCGGTGCCCGCATGCAGCCGACCCCAGCGCTGGCCGAAGCCCGAGGTGAAGCGGAACTTGTCTTTCACCGGCTGCGCGAAGGGCGCCTTGGCTGCAGCGATACGGTAGAGGTTGATCTCGTCCATCTTGCCCAAGAGCGCATTGGCGCGCTCGGCATTCGCATCGGCCCGGCCCGCATGCGCGCCCATGGTCGAGAACTGGATCGGAGTCAGGGCACCGCCGCCGATGCCGCTATAGCCCTTGCGGACCTTCTTGAGCATTGCGTCGGGATCCATGCCGGCGGCGCGGAACATATCGCCCAGCGGCTCGACCGAGACGGTCATCGCCTCTTCGAGCGAGCGGAAGATCTCGTCGTTGCGTTCGGTCATGAGGCGCAGCTCAAGCTGCATCTCGCTGGCCTGCTCGAAGGCGAGCTCGGCATCCTGGGCGATGCGGTCGCGCTCCTCGGCGGTGTCCGCCAGAGCGCCCGAAAGGATGTCCAGCGTGCCTTCGACCGAAGCGGCGTCGGCGCCGCCGGGCAGAGCGCCGTTCCCGGCCATCGCCACGGTCATCTCCTCGGCGGCGTCGCGCGCGGTCTCGCGCTCGATCATGGTGCGGCGCAGCGCGGCCTGCACCACCTCGAGGCCGGTCTCCATCTCGCGGCGGCGATCCTCCGAGGCGAGAAGTTCGCTCTGCATAGTCGAGATCTGCGCAAGCGCGGTCGAGAAGCGTTCCTGCGCGGCGGCGGCCTCTGCAGCGCGCACGTCACGCTCGGAGGAAAGCGCGTTGAGCCGCTCCTCGTAGATCATCTGGTCGCGCTGCGCCTGCGCGCGGAAATTGCCGGAGCCGATCGAATCCATCAGCAGGATCGCGGTGGCGGTGATGGTCCAGCCGACCACAAGCGTCACGCCGGTCCAGGCGATCGCCTGTGTCGAGGGGTGGAGCCGGATGAACCGGGTCTCGGTGTCCGAGCGCAGAAACAGCCGCCGTTCGGGAAACCGGCGCTCGAGCGCCGCGTGAAGCTTCTGTGCCAGTTTGGTCCGCACCCGTCTGTCCCCGTGTTGTCCCGGTCACAGCCTCTCTTTTTCGAGAGCGCCGCGAGAGAGGTGTTACCGAGGCCGTCCTCGCGTCGCAACTGCTTTGGCCGGGAGGAGGCGGTGAGGGGGCAAAAGCGCCCCGAAAGTGGCGAGATACCGCCGAACCCGTCGCCTTTCCGCCGGGTGTTGCCGCGTTGCAACGGAATGTTGCGCTGATACACTCAGCCGCCGCGCCGCGCCGTTTCCTCGGCCAGAGGCCAATAGAAATCGGGGGGAATCCCTGCCTCAGCGCGCTTTTCCTCGTTGAAGGGCGGCTTGAGCCCGCCGTGGAAATGGCGGCGCACGAGATCGCGGAACACCGGCGCGGGGTCGAGGTCGTGCCGCCCGCACAGGAAATGGAACCACTTGGACCCGTAGGAGACGTGGTGCACCTCCTCGGCATAGATGATCTCCAGCGCCGCGACGGTGTCGGCGTCGTCCGCATTGCGGAAGATCTCGATCATGTGCCGGGCGTCACGTCGAGGCCGCGCGCCTCAAGCACCATCGGCACCACGGCGAGCCGCGCCAGAAGGTCGCCCGCCGTATCCTCGGCGGCGCGCCACATGCCCTCATGCGCGGGCAGGGCTCCGTAATGGCTGCCCAGCGCCTCGAGTCGGTCGCACAGCAGGTTGAAATGCTTCGATTCCTCGTCGGCGGCCTGCACCCAGTCGTCGAAATATCCCACCGGTAGCGGCACGGAGGCGAACCGCGCCACCGCGTCCCAATGCAGATCCACCGCGTTCAGTTCGATATGCGCCACAGCATGGATCAGCGCGATCCGCCCATGCTCTGATCCGGGGCGGCGCTTCGGCATCTCGCGCGGGGCCAATAGCTCGGGGCGGGCCGGGCGCGCAGGCCGATCCGGCGGCAGGGCGCTGCCGATCTCCAGCGGCGTCCCGGCGGCGCGGCTGTCGCGCCAAAGCTTCGCGGCGGCGTGGCTCCGGGCGGTCTTCTCGCGCCCGTCGGCGGTGGTGAGCACCTCGACCGCCAGCTCTGTGAGAGAGTGGCTCACAGCGCGCGCACCGCGTCGAGGACCTCTCCCGCGTGGCCCGCGACCTTCACCTTGGGCCAGACCTTCGCGATCTTGCCGCCCGCATCGATCAGGAAGGTGGTGCGCTCGATCCCCATGAAGGTCTTGCCGTACATCTTCTTCTCGACCCAGACGCCGTAGCGTTCGCAGACATCGCTTTCGGCATCCGACAGCAGCGCCACCTTGAGCGCGTATTTGTCGCGAAATTTCTCGTGCTTGCCGACCGTGTCCTTGGACACGCCGAGCACCCGCGCGCCCAGAAGCTCGAACTCGGGCCCCAGTTCGGTGAAGCCCTGCGCCTGCCGGGTGCAGCCCGAGGTGTCGTCGCGCGGATAGAAATAGAGCACCACCGGCGCGCCGAGATGGGCCGAAAGTTGCACCTCCTCGCCACCGTCGCGGGGCAGGGAAAACTCGGGCGCGGGCTGGCCCGGCTGGGGCCGGGGGGCCGACATCGTGTCGCTCATGGCGCATCCTCGCTTGCGTGATCGGGCGGCGATGGCCCTCGGGGGCTCAGGCATCTACGCTGTGGGGGATGAAATCAAGAGGCCATGGCCTGTCTTGACGCAGCAAGGGATCAGGTCGCGACCGGCACCGATCCGCCGCCCGCGCGGGCGGCGGCTGGCGGCGCTGTTGCGCCGCGGGCTGGGTCTGGCACTGACGCTGGTGACGCTGCCGGCCGCCTTCGCGCTGGTGCTGCCATTGTTGCTGGTGGGCCAGACCGTCACCGCCCCGAGTTGGATCACCGAGCGGGTCGAGGCGCAGGCCGACAGCCTCCTCGCCGGGGGATCGGTGGAGTTCGGCAGCATCGCCCTGACGCTCGGCACCGACCTGCATCCGCGGGTGGCGCTGCGCGACACGGTGCTGCGCGACGCGGGCGGCGAGGTGCTGGCCCAAGTGCCCGAGATCGACACGTTGGTCAGCCCGCGCGGCCTCGTGCTGCGCCGGACCGTGCTGGCACAGGAGGTGATGCTGCGCGGGGCGGAGATCGTTCTGGCGCGGGACGAGGCGGGGCGCGTGGCCGTGCGGTTCGAACCTGCGGGCCCGCCGTCACCTCCGGCGACCATGCCCGAGAGCGCGTCGCGCCCTTTGACCTCGGCGACGGCCGGCGGCCTCGCGGGGCTGCTCGCACGGATCGACCATCTGCTCGACCGGCCGGCCCTCGACGGGCTGGAGCGGATCGAGGCCGAGGGGCTTCGGATCGAGTATTTCGCGCCCGCGCCGGACGACGCTGGAGCGCCGATGACGGGCGGATAGACCTCGATCTGCGGACGGGCACGAAGCTGTCGGGACGGTTGCGGCTTCGCTCGGAGGCGGGGCAGGAAACCGGTCTCTGGGTCGGTTACGATCGCCCCGACGCCGCGCCGCAGGCCGAGGTCACCCTGCGGGTCGAAAAGGTGGCGAGCCGCGATCTCGCCAGCCAGCACCCGGCGCTGAGCTTCCTGTCGGTGCTCGACGCGCCGCTTTCGGCGAGCTTGCGGGGCCGCATCGGCGCCGATGGCGCGCCCGGGGCATTGGGTGCCGCGCTGCGGATCGGGCCGGGGGCGCTGTCGCCGGGCCGGGACGAGGGGGCCGAGGCGCTGCGATTCGACGGGGCCGAAATGGCGCTGCGCTTCGATCCCGCGCGCGACCGCATCGAGTTCGAACGCATCTCGGCGCGCGGCGATCTGGGCCGGATCGAGGGGTCGGGCACGGCCTGGCTGCGCGAGATCGAGGCGGGATGGCCCGGCGCGCTGGTGGCGCAGCTGCGCCTCGACGAGGCGGCGCTGGCGGCGGGGGCGGGCTTGTCCGGGCCGGTGGCGCTGCGCGAGGGTCATGTCGATCTGCGACTGCACACCGCGCCTTTCGCTCTCGACATCGGCAGCCTCGGCGCGACCGATGCCCAAAGCGGCGCACGGATCGAAGCGCAGGGCCGGATTGCCCATACCGGCGAGGGGTGGGAAGCCGCGATCGCGGCGAGCAGTGCCCGGCTGCCACGCGACCGCCTGCTGGCCTATTGGCCCCCTGCCTTCAAGCCGGGGATCCGTGGCTGGATCGACAGCCATGTGCTGGAGGGCGGTCTGCGAGATCTCAGCGCCACGCTGCGCCGTGCGCCGGGGCAAAAGCCGCAGGTCGCCCTGACCCACGGCTTCGAGGCGGTCTCGCTGCGCCCGCTCGATGGACTGCCGCCGATCACCGGGGCGTCGGGCTATGCGAGCCTCGGCGGGGATCGGTTCTCGGTGACGATGACCCGCGGGGCTGCGCAGGCTGCGCAGGGCGGGCGCGTCGATCTGTCGGGGACGAGCTTCACCATCCCGCAGCTCGGGCCCAAGAACCCGCAGGCCGACATCGCCATCGAGGCCGAGGGCCCGGTGACGGCGATGCTGTCGCTGATCGACCAGCCGCCGTTCCGCTTTCTGCAAAAGGCCGGAAAACCGGTGGATCTCATCGAGGGGCGGGGCCGGGTCCACGCGCATGTGGCGCTGCCGCTCGGTGCGCCGGTGACGCCCGATGACGTGGACTGGTCGGTGGCGGGCACGCTGCGCGACGCCACGAGCAGTGCCATCGTACCGGACCGCCAAGTCGCTGCGCAGGAGCTCTCGGTGGCGATCGACGCGCAGGCGCTGGAGGTCGCGGGTCCGGTGCGCATCGATGGCCTGCCCGCCGATGTGCGCTTTCGACAGCCTTTGGGCCCCGGCGCGGCGGAGGCGCGTCTCGACGGCACGGTCGAGCTGTCGCCGCGCTTTCTCGACACGTTCGGCATCGCACTGCCCGATGGCACGCTGAACGGCGAGGGGCGCGGCACGGTCGCGATCACGCTGCCCAAGGGCGCGCCGCCTCGCGTAAGCCTCGGCACCGACCTGTCGGGGCTGGGCCTGTCGATCCCGGCGTTGGGCTGGACCCTCGCGCGCGGCACCACGGGACGGCTCGAGATCGAGGGCGCACTGGGCCGGACGCCGCGCATCGACCGGATCGCTCTGGATGCGGGCGGCTGTCGGCGCGCGGCACGCTGGCCCTGCGGCCCGGCGGCGGGCTGGAACGGGCCAGCTTCTCGCGGCTGCGCCTGTCGGACTGGCTCGACGTCAGGGCCGACCTCGTCGGGCGGGGGCCGGGCGAAACCGTGGGGGTCGAAATCGTGGGCGGCGCGCTCGACCTGCGACGCGCCGGATTCGGCCAGGGCGGAGGCGGCGAAGGCGGGCCGATCAGCCTCGCCCTGGACCGGTTGCGCGTGACCGACGCGGTCTCGCTCACAGGGCTCAGGGGCGAGTTCTCCAGCCGGGGCGGATTCTCGGGCCGCTTCGACGCCGCCGTCAATGGCGGCGCGCCGGTCTCGGGGCTGGTGGTGCCCGACCGGGACGGCACGGCGGTGCGGATCACCGGCCCCGATGCGGGGGCGGTTCTGCGTTCGGCGGGGCTTTACGGCACCGCTACGGGGGGCTCGCTCGACCTGACGCTGCTGCCCGAGGCGCGGCCGGGGCATTATGCCGGAAGCCTCGACGTGACGGGCCTCAGGGTGCGCGACGCCCCGGCCGTGGCCCAGCTTGTCGACGCGATCTCGGTGGTGGGGCTGCTCCAGCAGCTCGACGGCAAGGGGCTTGCCTTCGACCGGGTGCTGGCGGAGTTCAACCTTACCCCCGACACGCTCGAGATCACGCAATCGAGCGCCACCGGGCCGGGACTTGGCATTTCGCTCGACGGGCGCTACAGCCTCGCGACCAGACGCATGGCCTTCGCGGGCGTCGTCTCGCCCTTCTATCTCGTCAATTCGCTGGGATCGTTCCTGACCCGTCCCGGCGAGGGGTTGATCGGCTTCAACTACACACTCGGCGGCACGCCCGAAGACCCCGATGTCTCGGTCAACCCGCTTTCCGCGCTCACCCCCGGCCTGTTCCGCGAGATCTTCCGCAGGCCGCCACCGAACTGACCTGAGGCCCGCCGATGAAGCTCTCGGATTTCGATTTCGACCTGCCCGACGAGCTGATCGCGACCCGCCCCGCGCGGCCGCGCTCCTCGGCCCGGCTCTTGCTGGCGCAAGGCGGGGAGATCGCCGACCGGGTGGTGACCGATCTCGTGGAGATCCTGCGCCCCGGCGACCGGCTGGTGCTCAACGACACCAAGGTGATCCCGGCGCGTCTCACCGGCATCCGCACCCGACCGGGGGCTTCGGGCGAGGGTACGGCGAGGATCGAGGTGACGCTTCTGGGCCCGCGCCCCGACGGCAGCTGGTCGGCGCTGATCAAACCCCTGCGCAAGCTGCGCGAGGGCGAGGTGATCGAGTTTTCGGACCGGCTCTCGGCCGAGCTGGTGTCGCGTGAGGAAGGGCAGGGCGTGCTGCGCTTCGATCTGGAGGGCGACGCCTTCGACCGGGCGCTGCAAATGGTCGGCGCGATGCCGCTGCCACCCTATATCGCCGCCAGGCGCGCCGCTGACGAGAGCGACCGCGAGGATTACCAGACCGTCTGGGCCGCGCGCCCCGGCGCCGTCGCGGCGCCGACCGCGTCGCTGCATTTTGATGAGCCGCTGATGGCGGCGCTGGCCGCGCGCGGCGTCGATGTCACCCATGTGACGCTGCATGTCGGCGCGGGCACCTTCCTGCCGGTCAAGGTCGACGACATCCGCGACCACAAGATGCACGCCGAATGGGGCGAGGTGAGCGCGGGTGCCGCCGCCGAGATCGCCGCCACCCGCGCGGCGGGCGGGCGGGTGATCCCGGTAGGCACCACCGCGCTTCGGCTGATCGAGAGCGCGGCACGCGATGGCGAGGTCGCGCCATGGTCGGGCGAGACCGATATCTTCATCACGCCGGGATTCGCGTTCCGCGTGGCTGACGGGCTGATGACCAACTTCCACCTGCCCAAATCGACGCTGATGATGCTGGTGTCGGCGCTGATGGGCGTGGAGGAGATCCGCCGCATCTACGAGCATGCCATTGCGAATCGCTACCGTTTCTTTTCCTACGGCGACGCGTCGCTGCTGCTGCCCCGCGCCGATAGCTGAGGCCGCTTCGCTTTCGTCCGACGTTCCGTCGCATTGTTGAGAGACTCGCGCTGTAGCGTCGGGTTAGCCGGGCCATGAGCCGGCAGAAAGGAACACGCCATGATTCAGGTTCTCGGGAGCTCCTGGGCGCTCTTCATTGGCATGTTCATGCTGATGATCGGCAACGGCCTGCAAGGCACGCTGCTTGGCCTGCGCGGCGAGGTCGAAGGCTTCTCGACGATCGAGATGTCGGTGATCATGTCGGCCTATTTCGCGGGCTTTCTCTTTGCCTCGCGCTATGCGCCCCGGATGATCCGCCGGGTCGGCCATGTGCGGGTCTTCGCCGCGCTCGGCTCGACCATCTCGGCGGTGCTGATTCTCTATCCGACGCTGGCCGAGCCATGGGCCTGGACGCTGGGCCGGGTGGCCATCGGGTTCTGCTTCTGCGGCGTCTACATCACCGCCGAAAGCTGGCTCAACGACGCCGCCTCGAACGAGAACCGCGGCAAGGCGCTATCGCTCTACATGATCGTGCAGATGGCGGGCATCGTCACCGCGCAGTATCTGGTGACGCTGGGCGACGTGTCGGGCTTCATCCTCTTCATCATCCCCTCGGTGCTGGTGTCGATGGCCTTCGCGCCGATCCTGCTCTCGGTAAGTCCGGCGCCGGTGTTCAACACCACCAAGCCGCTGCCGATCCGGCGGCTGATCGACGCCTCGCCTCTGGCCTGCATGGGGATGTTCCTGCTGGGCGGGGTCTTCGCGGCGCAATTCGGCATGTCGGCGGTCTACGGCGCGCGCGCCGGGTTGTCGGTGGCGCAGATCTCGCTGCTGGTCTCGGTGACCTATGTGGGCGCGCTGGTGCTGCAGTTCCCGATCGGCTGGCTGTCGGACCGGATCGACCGGCGCTGGCTGATCCTCGGCCTCTCGGGTCTGGGCGGCGCGGCGGCGCTGACGGCGTTCCTGCTGCCCGGATATATCGGGCTGATCCTCGTGTCCTCGGCGCTGGTGGGGGGCACATCGAACCCGCTCTACGCGCTGCTCATCGCCTATGCCAACGACTATCTCGACCGCGAGGACATGGCCGCGGCTTCGGGCGGATTGCTGTTCATCAACGGCGTCGGTGCCATCGCCGGTCCGATCGTGGTGGGCTGGATGCTCGACAATGTCGGCGCGCATGGCTTTTGGGGCTTCATCGCGGTGCTGATGCTGGGGCTCGCCTCCTATGCGGGCTGGCGGATGCTGCGTCGCCCGGATCGCGGCGTCGAAGTGGGCGATACGGTGAGCTACGTCCCGGTTTCCGCGACCGGCACCGCCGTGGCCGCCGAGGTCGCGCAGGAGGTCTATATCGAGCACGAGATCGAACAGCTCGAGGAGGCGCGCGACGACGCCGCCTGAGGCGGGAAGGGGCCGGGAACGTGCGGTTTCGGGCCGCCGGGCACCTTCGTGCTTGACCCGCACGGGGGTTGGGGCAGGTTTGGGGAACCACCGAGAAGGAGGACCACCATGACCGCCACCCCCGTCACCGCCCAGGCCGAGGCACCGACCGAGGCCGAGAGGGTGCTGACCTTCTGGCTCGAGGAGGTCGAGCCGAAGCAATGGTACATCGCCGACGACGATCTCGATGCCACAATCCGCAGCCGCTTCGGCGGGCTGTGGGACAAGGCGGCCGAGGGCGCTCTGGGCCATTGGCTGACCGAACCCAACGGCGCGCTGGCCTATATCATCGTCACCGACCAGTTCGCGCGCAACCTGTGGCGCGACGATCCGCGCGCCTTCCAGCTCGACGACAGCGCGCGCTCGGTCGCCAAGCTGGCGATCGACAATGGCTGGGACCGCGAGATCGTGCCGCCGGGTCGCAGTTCTTCTACCTGCCATTGATGCATTCCGAGAACCTCGTCGATCAGGACCGCGCCGTGCGGCTGTTCCACGAGCGGATGCCAGAGGCCGAAAGCAGCCTGCTGCATGCGCGTGCCCATCGCGAAGTCATCCGCGACTTCGGCCGGTTTCCGTTCCGCAACAAGGCGCTGGGCCGCGAAACCAGCGAGGCCGAGGCGGAGTGGCTGGAACAGAGCGGCTATGGCGCCGTGGTCGAGCGGCTCAAATCGGACGCGAAGTGACCTAGAGGCATCCTTCGCAACCCCGTCATGCATGGGGGGCGTCTGGTAGCCCGGCGAAAACTGGTTTAGCGTCAAACCAATTTTGCCGGACCCCCGAGGAGGAACACCGAATGGCCGCCAAGAACTTCGACGTGATCGTGATCGGCGCGGGCCCGGGCGGCTATGTCGCCGCGATCCGCGCGCCCAGCTGGGCAAGAAGGTCGTGATCGTCGAACGCGAGAATTTGGGCGGGATCTGCCTCAACTGGGGCTGCATTCCCACCAAGGCGATGCTGCGCTCCTCGGAGGTGTTTCACCTGATGCACCGTGCCAAGGAGTTCGGGCTCAAGGCCGAGAGCATCGGCTACGATCTCGACGCGGTGGTCAAGCGCTCGCGCGGGGTGGCCAAACAGCTCAGCTCGGGCATCGGTCACCTGATGAAGAAGAACAAGATCGAGGTGGTGATGGGCGAAGCCACCATCCCCGCCAAGGGCAAGGTCTCGGTCAAGACCGAGAAGGGCACCGAGGAGCTGACCGCCAAGAGCATCGTCCTCGCCACCGGGGCGCGCGCCCGCAACCTGCCGGGTCTCGAGGCCGATGGCGATCTGGTCTGGTCCTACCGTCACGCGCTGGTGCCGCCGCGCATGCCGAAGAAGCTTCTCGTCATCGGCTCGGGCGCGATCGGCATCGAATTCGCCAGCTTCTACAATACGCTGGGCGCCGAAACAACGGTGGTCGAGGTGATGGACCGGATCCTGCCGGTCGAGGACGC
>NZ_BATB01000051.1 GCF_000466965.1 Limimaricola cinnabarinus LL-001 | reverse complement strand
GCCATGCCGATGCCGCGGCGGCGCTGGAGCGCGCCAAGGAGATCGATGCCCGCGCCCGCACCGCCCGCCGCGCCGCCGAGACGGCGCTGTCCGAGGCCGCGCGCGCGCTCAGCCGCGCCGAGGGCGAAAAGGGCCGGGCCCTGACCCGCCGTGACGCCGCGAGCGAGGCGATGGGCCGGCACGGGGCCGAGAGCCGCGCCGGGCGCGAGGCGCTGGTCGAGGCCGAGGCCGGGCTGCGCGATCTCGATGATCTCGACGCGGCGCGCGAGGCCGTGGAACAGGGCCGCCAGCTGGTCGAGGCGGCGCGGATCACCATGATCACCCGCCGCTCCGAGGCCGACGAGATCCGCCGCAACGGCGAGACCCGGGCACGCCGCGCCGAGACCGTGACGCGCGAGCTCGAAGGCTGGCGCCAGCGCGCCGAGACCGCGCGGGGCCGGGTCGGCGAGCTGACCGCCCGCCGTACCGAGACCGAGGCCGAGCTGGAGCGCGCCCGCGAGCGGCCCGAGGCGATCTTTGCTGAGCGGCGCACGCTGGATGCGGGCATCGCGCAGGCCGAGGCGCGACGCGACGCCGCCGCCGAGGCGCTGCGCGTGGCCGAGGGTGCGCTGACCGATGCGCAGGCGGCCGAACGCGCCGCCGAGCGCGCCGCCTCCGAGGCGCGCGAGCGTCGTGCCGCCTCCGAGGCGCGCGCCGAGGCCGCCCGCGCCGCCGCGACACAGGCGGCCGAGCGGATTGAGGAAACGCTGGAGACCACGCCCGAGGCATTGTTCGAAACGCTGGAGATCGGCGCGCTGGCGCCGCCGCCCACCGAGGAGGTCGAGGCCAAGGTCGCGCAGCTGCGCCGCCAGCGGGACGCGCTGGGCTCGGTCAATCTGCGCGCCGAGGAGGATGCCGAGGCGATCCGCACCGAGCATGACGGGCTGGTCGCCGAGAAGGCCGACCTCGAAGAGGCGATCCGTACCCTGCGCACCGGCATCGGCAGCCTCAACCGCGAGGGGCGCGAGCGGCTGCTCGCCGCTTTTTCACAGGTCAACGAGAACTTCGGCACGCTCTTCACGCATCTTTTCGGCGGCGGCGAAGCGCGGCTCACCTTGGTCGAGAGCGACGACCCTCTCGAAGCCGGGCTCGAGATCCTGTGCCAGCCGCCGGGCAAGAAGCTTTCGGTGCTGTCGCTGCTGTCGGGCGGCGAGCAGACGCTCACCGCGTTGGCGCTGATCTTCGCGGTGTTCCTTGCCAACCCGGCGCCGATCTGCGTACTCGACGAGGTCGATGCGCCGCTCGATGACGCCAACGTGACGCGGTTCTGCGACCTTCTGGATGAAATGGCCCGTCGCACCGATACGCGGTTCCTGATCATCACCCACCACGCTGTGACGATGGCGCGGATGGACCGTCTTTATGGGGTCACCATGGGCGAACAGGGGGTGAGCCAGCTCGTCTCGGTCGATCTTCGCAAGGCCGAGCAGATGGTCGCCTGACCGGTTGCTTAGGGGGCGAAGCAACTCGTGATTGCAGAACATAACAAGAACACTTGAGAACTTGTCCCGATTTTGGCATGACTTCCTCCTGCCGCGACACTTCGCGGCGAGGGGAGGTGATATGCATTGACCGAAGCCAGCTACCGTAAGTGGATGGTGGTCGTCGCAGTGGCAACGCTGGTGCTGACCGCTGTCCGTCTCTGGGTCGGGAGGTAATCCCCGGCAAAGAGAAACCCCCGCAGAGCGGCAACTCTGCGGGGGCCAGATCAGGGATGAAACATCATCGACCGATCGCTACCGTATGACCGATATAATGTGCATCGGTTGCCGGATTGTAAAGGCTCAGAGCAGCAGCCCAACCAGCATCCATAGCCCCATCCCAGCCATCATCACGTTCTCGGTAAGCGAAATGAACCCCAAGGGCACGTTGCTGTCGCCGCCGACACAGGCGCATTTCAGCTCGCGCTTGTCGATCCAGACCGCCTTGATGACCGACACCGCGCCCACCGTGCCGATGAACAGCGCCAAGGGGGCCGAGATCCATGTCAGCAGCAGCGCCGTCATCAGCACGCCCGCGATCGCTTCGGCCCATGGGTAGACATAGGCATAGGGCACCCATTTCTGCGCCAGCAGGTCGTAGTTGAGAAACCCGTTGGTGAAACCTTCCACGTCGCGCAGCTTCTGCAGCGCCAGAAGGCACATCGAGATCGAGATGAACCAGCCAATGGTCTGCCACGCGAGGAAGGTGCCCAGCGCCACCCATGTCACCGCGATGGCAAGTGCCAGCCCCATGCCGAAGATCGCGATCACCGGCTCGTAGGTCGTGCCCTCGGGCTTGGCGGGCTTCATGTCGAAATGCGCGCGCAGATCGTCATAGCCGCCGATCCGCTTACCATCGATGAAGGTCTGCGGGGTCGTCTTCACGTCGTGCTCACGCATGAAGGCGTCGGTCGCCTCGCGCGTGGTCAACTCGTGATCCTCGACCTCGTAGCCCTTGGCTTTCAATAGATGCAGCGACTTCTGCCCGAAAGGGCAGAGATGTTTGGGCATCGACATGCGGTAGAGCTGCGCTTTGGCCATGGCGGGGGTTCCTTTCTGACGGGCTTGCCCCCGCAACGCCCTTCCTGCGCAGGAAGGTTCCCGCTACGTCACAGCGCCTCGAGCAGGGCGGGGGTCGGCCAGGCATCGGCGGGCAGGCCCAGCCGCTGTTGTTCGGCCTGCACCGCCTGCCGGGTCATCTCGCCCAAGATGCCGTCGGCACCGCCGGCGTCATGACCGCGCGCCTGCAGTTTTTCCTGAAGCCGCACCATCTGTTCGCCCGAGAGGCCGGAGGCCGCGTTGCCCGCATCATAGACCGGCGCACCATTGAGACGATTGGCGAAATAGGCAGCAGTGGTGACGTAGACGAGGCTCTGGTTCCATTCGAAATAGACCCGGAAATTCGGGTAGGCGAGAAAGGCGGGGCCGTCCTTGCCCATCGGCAACAGCACCGAGGCGGGCAGACCGGCGGGGCCGAGGTTGCCATTGCGCCCCGCGACGCCGAGCGCCTGCCATTCGGAGACGGTCTTTTCGGTGTCGAGGCCGGTCTGGCTCCAGTCCATGCTCTCGGGCACGGTGATCTCCTGAAGCCAAGGCTCGTTCGCGCGCCAGCCCAGATGCGACAGCATCTTGCCGCCCGACAGCAGCGCGTCGCGGGCCGAGCCCTTGAGATCGACCCGGCCATCGCCGTCGCCATCCATGCCGTTCTCGATGATGTCGCGCGGTAGCATCTGCACCTGGCCGATCTCGCCGGCCCACGCGCCGGTGGTCGAAGCGGGATTGATGCCGCCCTGCGCATAAAGCTCGACCGCGGCGAGAAGCTGCGGGCGGAACAGCTCGGGGCGGCGGCAGTCATGCGCCAGCGTGGCCAGCGCGTTGACGGTATTGAAGTCACCCTGCACCGCGCCGTAATCGGTCTCGAAGGCCCAGAAGGCCAGAAGCACGCCGCGCGGCACCCCGTATTCCGCCTCGATCCGGTCGAAGGTGGCGCCGTATTTCCCGGCATTGGCGCGGCCATTGGCGATCCGGTTCTCGGAGATCAGCCGACGCGAGAAATCGACGAAATCGCGCTGGAACACGCCCTGCGCGCGGTCGGCCTGCAGCACGGCCTGATCGGGGCGCACACCCGAGAAGAAGGCGTTCACCGTGTCGGACGCATGGCCCATCGCGGCGGCCTCGGCCTTCACCCCCTCGACCCAAGCCCCGAAATCGCCGCCGCAGGGCGACTTGGGACCGGTTGCGTCCTGAGCTTGCGCGAAAGCGGGAAGGGCGGCGAGGATCAGCGGTGCTGCGAGACGGGCCTTGAGGCGCATGGGCGAATGTCCTGTCAGTTGAGGGTCGCGGTGGAGCGTGCCAGCCGCGTCCTCGGGGGGCAACTCACGTCCACGCCAGCACGATCACCACGCAAAGACCCGCCGCCCAAGCCTTCCACAGCATCGCACAGGCCGCCTCGACCGCAGCTGCACCGATCTCACGAAAGCCTTGGGGGTTCACCCAAGGGTATTCCTGCATCCGTCCGTGATAGGCGCGCGGGCCCGACAGGGCCACGCCCAGCGCGCGGGCCATCGCCGCCTCGGGCCAGCCGGCGTTGGGCGAGCGGTGCAGCCGCGCCTCGGCCGCGATCTCGCGCCATGGGCCGGGGCGCCCGGAGACGAGCCAGATCAGCAGCGCGGTCAGGCGCGCGGGGATCCAGTTCATCACGTCGTCGAGGCGGGCCGAGGCCCAGCCGAAGCCCTCGTAGCGCGGTGTGCGGTAGCCGATCATCGAATCAGCGGTGTTGACGATCTTGTAGATCAGCAGTCCTGGCAGTCCGGCGATCAGGAACCAGAACGCGGGAGCGGTGACGCCGTCGGAGAGGTTCTCGGCGGCGCTCTCGATCGCGGCGCGGGCCACCGCCGCCTCGTCCATCGCCGCCGTGTCGCGCCCGACGATCATCGACACGGCGCGGCGGCCTTCCGCGAGCGAGTGCCGCAGGCCCGCGGCCACCGCGCGGACGTGATCGACGAGGCTGCGCTGGGCGAGCAGGATCGCCGCCAAGAGGATTTCGGCAAAGGGGCCGGGCAGGGCGGCCAGCGCCTCGCCCAACGAATAGGCGCCGAACACCAGCACCGCGCAGGCCAGGATGCCACGGCCGCGCGCCGGGCCGCCAGTGTTGAGGCTTCGGTCGAACCAGCCGACCACCCGGCCCATAAGCACCGCCGGATGCGGCATGCGGCCCCAGATCTCATCGGGTTCGCCGAACACCGCGTCGAGCGCCATGGCGATCAGCAGCCACAGGCTCACAGCGCGGCCTTGAGCTGCCCCCAGCGATCCGGGGCGGGCAGGCCGAGCCGCAGATGCGTGGCGGACCATGGAAAGATCCGGCTCCAGACACCGCCCTGTGCCAGCCGCTCCTGCCATGCAGCCGCGTCATCGACCTCGTAGAGGCGAAAAAGGTCGGTGCCGCCCGCGACACGCGCCCCCCGGGCGGTCAACATCGTATCGAGCCGGGCGGCATCGGTCCGCAGCCGCTCGCGTGTGGTCCGGGCCCAGCCTGATCTTCGAGCGCCCGCGCGCCGATGGCCAGCGCCGGGCCCGAGACGGGCCACGGCCCGAGGCTCTCGGTCAGCGCCTCGATCAGGGCGGGCTCGGCGATTGCGAAGCCGAGGCGCAGCCCGGCGAGGCCCCAGAACTTGCCGAAGCTCTTGAGGACCACCGTGCCGGGGCGGCCCGCCAGCGCCACGAGCGAGGCATCGGGGCGGGTGTCGCAGAAGCTTTCGTCGATCACCGCGAAGCCGGCGGTGATCTCGGAGGCCTGCCACATGCGGCCATCCGGGTTGTTTGGGTGCACCGCGACCTGCGCCTTGGAGGAACGGGTCGAGACCTTCCAACCGGCGGCAAGAAAGGCGGCTTCGTGTTCGTTGTAGGTGGGGCCGGGGATGCGCACCGCGCCGGTCGGGGCAAGGCGGGGAAGCCGCGCGATCAGGGCCGAGGCGCCAGGGGCGGCGAGGATCGCGGCACCCTCTGGCACCCGCCAGAACCGGCGCGCCGCGGCGATGAGACGGTCCTGCGCGGCCCGGTCCGGTAGCGCGGTCCATGCGTCGAAGGGCAGCGCGCCGACGGGGTAGGGAACGGGATTGATGCCGGTCGACAGGTCGAGCCAGCCATCGCGCGCGCCGCCGTGCCGTGCGATGGCGGCGTCGAGCCCGCCGCCGTGATCGCGCGCGCCGCTCATTCGGCGTCGGGCAGGGGCGGGTGACGGGTCACGAAATGCCCCTTCACCGCCTGCGGCCACGTCCGATAGGGCACCTGACCGCTGGCGCTCTCGCCATGCAGCACCGCCCAGTCGACGATGCCCTGCGCGGCCTCTTCGGAAACCTCGAACCGGCCCAGAGTGTAGTTCAGCTTGCCCGCCGCCTGCACCGCGACATTGCAGCCCTGCTGGCAGCCCATCAGGCACGAGACGCGGCGCGTGCGCACCGGACGGCCTCGGGCCGCTTCCTCGACGAGGGCGGCGAGGCGCTCACCATCGGTCGCGCCG
The DNA here is from genome assembly GCF_000466965.1 of Limimaricola cinnabarinus LL-001. GTDB lineage: Bacteria > Pseudomonadota > Alphaproteobacteria > Rhodobacterales > Rhodobacteraceae > Limimaricola > Limimaricola cinnabarinus. Next base: position 19,770 of record NZ_BATB01000051.1, on the reverse strand, counting down.
GAGGCGTCGTCCCAGCCCTCGCGCTTGCAGGTGTCGCAGATGGTGATCCAAGTGGGGGGGCTTTGTGTGCTCATGGCGAGGGTTCAAACCCAAAACCGCCCCGTCCACAAGCGGGACGGGGCGGGATGAAGGCAGCGCGAGGCCCTAGGCGACGTCGCGCGCCTCCAGATGGTCGCGGCCATGCGGCGCGTCGAGATCAAGATCCGGCCCGATCGGCACGATGCGATGCGGGTTAATCTTCTCGTGGCTGTAGTGGTAGTGATGCGTGATGTGATCGAAATGCACGCTCCCGGCCACGCCCGGCACCTGATAGAGTTCGCGCGTGTATCCCCAAAGATTCGGATACTCGACGAGCTTGCGGCGGTTGCATTTGAAATGCCCGTGATAGACCGCGTCGAAGCGGATCAGCGTGGTGAAAAGCCGCCAGTCGGCCTCGGTGATCCGGTCGCCCATCAGGTAGCGCTTGTCCGCGAGGCGATCTTCGAGCCAGTCGAGGCTGTCGAACAGCGCAACCACCGCTTCGTCATAGGCGCTTTGCGAGGTGGCGAAACCGGCCTTGTACACGCCGTTGTTCACCGTGTGATAGACCCGCTCGTTGACCTCATCGATCCCGTCGCGCATCGCTTCGGGCCAGTAGTCGTCATGGTTGCCGGTCAGGCCGCCGAAGGCCCCGTTCAACATGCGGATGATCTCGGCGCTCTCGTTCGAGACGATGGTGCCGCGTTCGGTGTCCCAAAGCACCGGCACGGTGACGCGGCCCGAGATGTTCGGGTCGGCCTTGGTGTAGATGTCGCGCAGGAACGGCAGGCCGAACAGGCCGTCGCCGGTCGCTCCTTTGAAATCCGTGCGGAATTCCCAGCCCTCCGTCAGCATTTCGGGATGCACGACGCTGACGCCGATATGATCTTCGAGGCCCTTCAGGGCCCGGAAGATCAGGGTGCGGTGCGCCCAAGGGCAGGCATAGGAGACATAGAGGTGATAGCGCCCGCTCTCGGCCGGAAAGCCGCCTTCGCCGGAGGGGCCGGGCCGACCGTCCGTGGTAACCCAGTTGCGGAAGGTTGTCGTCGTCCGCTCGAATTTTCCGCCCGTCGACTTGGTGTCGTACCAGACGTCGTGCCATTCGCCGTTCTGAAGCTGACCCATTTTCAGATCCCGTGATTGCTGCGCTTGGGCATGGATCTAGGGCGCGGAGGCGCGGATGTGAGGCCGATGCGCCGAACAGCTCCTGTGCGGCATGGCGCAAGATGCCCGAAGCGCGCCGCGTCCACCGCTCCGATCACTGGCGGGCGTTCGACACGCCGCTATGTGTGGGCCAAGGCCTTTCCCTAGGGAAGGGCGGCAGATGCAGGATACGAGGCGAGAGGAGCGGGGCATGAGGGACTGGCAGGGCAAACGGTATTGGCTGATCGGCGCGAGCGAGGGTCTGGGGCGCGAATTGGCCTTTTGCCTGAGCAAGGTGGGCGCGGATCTGGTGGTGAGCGCGCGCTCGCGCGAGCGGTTGGAGACGCTGGCCGCGGCGCTACCCGGTCGCGCCACGGCGCTGCCGTTCGATGTCACCGACCCGCAGGCGGTGGCCGAGGCGGCCGGGACCGTGGGCGAGATGGACGGGGTGGTGTATCTCGCTGGCACGCGCTGGCCGATGCGGGCGCATGACTGGGATCAGAACCGGATCGAGGAGATGGCACAGGTCAATTACCTCGGAGCGAGCCGGGTGATCGGCGCGGCGCTTCCCGGCATGCTAGAGCGGGGCCACGGCCATGTCGTTCTGACCGGGGCGCTGACCGGGTTCCGGGGTTTGCCCGGCTCGATCGGCCATGGCGCCTCCAAGGCCGCCGTGATGCATCTTGCGGAATCACTGCGCCACGATCTGCGCGACACCGGGGTCGAGGTCCAGCTTGTGAATCCCGGTGCGATCCGGACCCGTCTGCGCGAAAGAGGAGACGGCGATACGTCCTTCGTCATGGAGCCCGCCCGCGCCGCGCGCGAGATGTTCGAGCATATGAGTTCCGATCGTTTCAAGATCAATTTCCCCTATGGCGCGTCGCTGCCGCTGCGAGCGGCGCAGTTCCTGCCGGATTGGGCGTATTTCAGGTTGTTTGCACGGAAATGACTTGGGGCGCATCAAAGGGGGTGTTGCAGATTTGGCACGTGAATGTGGCGCAAATCAGGCGGCTCCCTGACGCTGCGGCAATTTCGTTTGACGATTCATCGTCGGACTTCATATGCCCTGTGAGAGAGGGGCGATGTGCGGCCCTGTTGCAAAAATGACCCGGCCGCCGAGCATCGGTTGAACGTCGGGACCAGATTTGCGAGAGGCGCGTTCAACGACCATGGAACCCGTAACGGACCCGGCCTGTGGTCGGACTCTGGAATCGAAAAGGACACTGAAATGAACGCCACCTACAAACTGCTGATGGCATCGACCATCCTCGGCCTCGTCGGCACCACCGCCATGGCGCAGAGCTTCGACGACGTGAACAGCCCGGTCTTCAGCAACGAAAACCAGCTCGACGACAACCTCGAGGATCTGGACGAGGACATCGAGGACGATTTCGAAGTCGACACCCCCACCTTCGGCAACGAAGGTCGTGAACTCGGCTTCACCGGCTCGATCTCGGCCCGCGGCACCGCCACCAGCGGCAACACCGACACCTCGACCATCGGCCTCGGCGCTCGCTTCGGCTTCTTCGACGGCGTCAACGGCCACGAAGTCAAGCTGAGCTACAGCTACTTCGACGCCGAGGACGACGCGGACGACCTGAACCGTCTGCTCGCCGGCTACGACTACACCCGCGACTTCTCGGACACGTTCTACGGCTTCGGCACCGCCGTCGTGGCCTATGACGAGGACGACAGCTTCGAAACCGATGCCTTCATCGCGCCGGCGTGGGCTACCGCGTGTTCAACACCCCCGACGTGCAGTGGTCGATCCAGGCTGGCCCGGGCTACCGCTACCTCGAGACCGCTGATGGCGAGGAAATCGACGAGGCCGCTCTCTCCGTGTCGTCGAACTACTACAACCGGATCTCGCCGGACCTGTTCATCACCAACGACACCGACGTCATCGCTTCGGACCGTGACACCTACGTCACCAACGATTTCGGCGTGACCGTCTCGATGAGCGACGCTCTGGCGATGCGCACCAACCTGTACACCGAGTACCGCACCGATCCGGAGCCCGGCTTCGACGACACCGACAACACCCTCGGCGTGTCGATCGTCTACTCCTTCAACTGATCTCCCTCGATCGGTTGCATTCCGGAAAGGGAGGCGGGGAAACCCGTCTCCCTTTTTCCGTTTTTGAGGCCCACCTTGGGGCCATACGTTCCCGGAAGCCGACGATGCGCGAAGATGTTGTTTGAAGCTGCCGCCGGACCGGGTCAGTCTGGTGCAGAGGCATCACGGAGGACTCCCATGCGCCATCTGCTGACAAGCGCCGCCATATTGTTGTGGGCCGGTGCGGCCATGGCGCAGGACGCGGCCCTGCTCTTGGGCACGGAACGCTACGAAACATTGGGCCGGCTGTCGCGCGGCACCGAGATTCTCGGCGCGGCCGAGCCGCTGCGGGATCTGGGCTTTTCGGTCTTCGCGCTACCCAATGGCCGCGCCGACAGCACCGCTCAGACCGCGCGCAACTGGCTCGAACAGGTGCCCGAGGGCAATCGGCTCGTGGTGGCGCTTTCGGGGCGATTCGCCACCGACGGGGCACGCAGCTGGTTCCTGACCGCCGAGGCCGATGGTCCGGGGCTTCTGACGCCGGGGGCGGCGGCACTGCCGGTGGAAGGGGTGCTGCGGGCTCTCGCCGAGGCGCCGGGCCGCGCGTTGCTGCTGCTGGGTGTCGAGGATGGCGGCTCGAACCGCTACGACCCTTGGGTCGGCGAGGGGCTGGGCGCGCTCGAGATCCCACAAGGCGTCACCGTCCTCACCGGCAGTCCGCGCGCGGTGGCGCAGTTCATGACCGGCCCGCTGGCCGAACCGCGCGCCGATCTGTCCCGCGCGATCGCCGACGCGGAGGGGCTTCAGGCGCAGGGCTATCAGCCGCGTGCGCGGATCTTCATGCCGGCGCGGCCCGACACCCCTGCCGCCGCGACGGCTCCACGCGCCGACCCGGCCGCCGAAGAGGCGCTGTGGCAGGGGACGGTGGCGCTGGGCAGCATCGAGGCCTATCGCGACTATCTCTCGCGCTATCCACAAGGCGCGCAGGCCGAGGCCGCCGAGGCCGCCATCGCCGCGATCATCGCCGAGCCGAACCGCGACGCGCGGCTTGCCGAGGAAGCGATCGGCCTGTCGCGCGATCAGCGCCGCGACCTGCAGCGCAGCCTGAGCCTGCTGGAGTTCAATACCCGGGGCATCGATGGCATCTTCGGCCCCGGCACGCGGCAGGCGATCACCAACTGGCAGCAACAGAACGGCTTCGCACAGACCTCCTATCTCACCCCCGAGCAGATCGGCCGCATCGACGCGCAGGCCGCGCGCCGCAACGCCGAACTGGAGGCTCAGGCCGAACGGCAGCGGCAAGAGGCGGCGCGGCAGGATCGCTCGTTCTGGGACGAGACCGGCGCGCGCGGCGACGAGCCGGGGCTCAGGGCCTATCTCGACCGCTATCCCGACGGGGTCTTCGCCGAGACCGCCGCCGACCGGCTGACGCTGATCGAGGAGGAAAAGCGCCGCGCCGCGCAGGCCGAGGACAGCGCCGCGTGGGACCGGGCGCGCGAGGCCGATACCATCGAGGCCTATCGCGACTACCAGAGCGCCTTTCCCGAGGGCAGTTTCAAGGCCGAGGCCGAAGCGAAGGTCGCGGCCCTGAGCGAGGAGGTGGCGCAGAGCGATGCGCGGGCCGCGGCGGAGCAGCTCGAGCGGGATCTGGGCCTCAACGCGCTGACGGCGCGGCTGGTGGAGCAGCGGCTCGATGCGCAGGGGCTGGAGCCGGGCGAGGTCGACGGCACCTTCGACCAAGCCACGCGCCGCGCGATTCGCCGCTATCAGAGCAACCGCGAGATCGAGGCGTCGGGCTATCTCGACGAGGCGACGGTGGTGCGGCTCCTGGCCGATTCCGTTCAGGGAATCGTCGACCAATAAGCAAAGATTCACTCCGCCCGAATCGCATAGCTCCGGGCGGGGCTCCATGGCCCCCGGCATCGGCGCAAAGCGGCCTTGGCACGAAGAAAAAGGGCCGCCTCCTTGCGGAGACGACCCTCGATCCTTGGTCTGCCCGAAACGGGCAGGTGGCCAGCTTCAGCCTGACGGGCCTTGAAGCGGCGCTGCGTCTTGTTGATGACGTAGACGCGGCCCTTGCGGCGCACGACGCGGCAATCGCGGTGGCGCTGCTTGAGCGAACGAAGCGAGTTGGCGACCTTCATGGGGTGCTCTCCTTGTCGCGGCGCGGCGATTGCGCCGTGGTTGCAAAATTCGGCCCCCGAAAAGGGGGCCGGTGAAATCCGTGGTGGGCGGTACAAGGTTCGAACTTGTGACCCCTTCGATGTCAACGAAGTGCTCTACCGCTGAGCTAACCGCCCTTGCCTGCCGCCGTTCCGTGTCTCTTGAGAGCCACCGTTCGGCGCCGGGTGAGCGGTGCTATACGGGGAACGGCTGGGGGGTTCAAGGGGTTTTGGCATGAGAAGTTTCCGGGCTATCTATTCTGTCGGAGCCCTCTTGTGGAGTTCGCGCGCATGGCCGCCTTCGACCTGATCAGACCGGCGGTGCGCACCAGCTGCGTCGTCTTCGCTTCGCCGCATTCGGGGCGCGACTATCCCGCGTCGCTGTTGCTGCGCAGCGAACTCGACGCCCGGCAGATCCGATCTTCGGAAGACGCCTTCGTCGACAGGCTCTTCGAAACGGCACCTTTGCACGGCGCACCGCTTCTGGCAGCACGCGCGCCGCGCGCCTGGGTCGATCTCAACCGGGCCTCGGACGAGTTCGACCCCGCATTGATCGAAGGCGTGGCGCGACGGCCCCACAACCCGCGCGTGGCCAGCGGGCTGGGGGTGATTCCGCGTGTCGTCGCGGGGGGGCGGGCGATTTATTCAGGCAAGATCGAACTCGATGAGGCACATGAACGGATCGACAGCTGCTGGACGCCCTATCACGCGGCGCTGCAGGACCTTTTGACCGAGAGCCATGTCGAGTTCGGCGAATCGATCCTGATCGATTGCCACTCGATGCCGCATGAGGCGATCGAACTGGCGGGCGGCCCCGGCGGGCGGCGTCCGCATGTGGTGCTCGGCGATCGTTTCGGCGCGGCGGCGGCACCCCGGGTCATGGCGCGCATCGAGGCGGCCTTTGTCTCGGCCGGTCTGCGGGTGGCCCGCAACACGCCTTTCGCCGGGGCCTATGTGACGCAGGCCTATGGCCGCCCCTCGCGGCGCCAGCACGCGATCCAGATCGAGATCGATCGCTCGCTCTACATGGACGAGGCGCTGGTTGTGCCCCATGCGGGTTTCGACGCGTTCCGCACGCGGCTCGACCGCGTGATCGCGCAGATTGCGGCGATCGGGCGCTCCGAGGCCGAGCGGGTCGCGGCAGAGTAGAAGCGCGGAACCGGCGGCCCGCCGCGCTGGTTGAACGGATGCGGCCCGTCCGGGGCCGACCATCAACCCCGGAGGATCGGTCTTGCCCCTCATACCCGTGGAGCTTCAGCCGGTCGTGGCCCTTGTGCTGCTCGGCCTGTTGTTCGTGGCCTTCCTCTTGGAACGGTTTCCTCCCGACGTCACCGCCGCCGGTGCGGCGGCGCTGTTCGTGGCGCTGGGGCTGACGCCGTCCGAGCAGGTGCTCGGGGTGTTCTCGAACCCCGCGCCGATCACCATCGCGGCGATGTTCGTGATTTCCGGCGCGCTGGTGCGCACCGGGCTTCTCGACGCGCTCGCCGCACTGGTCATTGCGCGGGCTGAGACACGGCCCAAGGTCGCCGTGGCGGTGTTCCTGACAGCGACGCTTCTGGCCTCGGGCATCGTCAACAATACGCCCGTGGTGCTGATCCTGATCCCGGTGATGATTCGCCTCGCCCGATCGCTCGGCATCGCCGAGACGCGACTGTTGATCCCTTTGTCCTATGCGGCGGTGCTGGGCGGCACGCTCACCCTGATCGGTAGTTCCACCAACCTGCTGGTGCCGGCGTCGCCGCCGAACGCGGTCTGGCCCCCTTCGGTATCTTCGAGATCGCGCCCGTGGGCCTCGCCCTAGGCGCGGTGGGCGGCGTGGCCTTGGCGGTGCTGGGGCCATGGCTTCTGCCCGACCGGCGGGCGCGCAACGACGCGGGTGCCAATGAGACGACGTTCCTGACCGAAATCCGTTTGCTCGAGGGCCATCCCGGTCTCGGCAAGCCCTTGGCAGAGGTGGCCGATCTGAGCCGACCGGGCATCCGCATCACGGCGCGGCGCGAAGGCGCGCGGTTGCGGCGCTCGAATCTCGACGAGCATGTCGTTTCGGTGGGCGACGTGTTCGTCGCCATGGCCACGACCTCGGAGATCCTGACACTTCGGGACATCGCGGGGCTGGGTGTCGGCCTGCGGCGCGGCACCGGCGGCCGGGCGAGCGAGGAGGATCTCGTCGTCGCCGAGGCAATGGTGACGCCGACCCATGGCAGCCCGCGCGACACCGTCTCGCAGCTTTCGGTGGGGTATCGCTACGGGCTGCGGGTGCTGGGTGCGCATCGGCAGGGCCATGTGCCGGGGGCCGATCTCGGCTCGGCCCGGCTCCGCCCCGCCGACAAGCTTCTGCTCGAAGGCACGACGGAAGGATTCGACCGCCTCGCGCAGGGAGGCGAGCTGGTCTCTGTCACCCGGCCTTCGGGGCGCGCCTATCGCCGCCGCCGCGCGCCGCTGGCGCTTCTGGCCCTCTTTGCGGTGGTCGGTCTCGCAGCCTTTGATGTGGCGCCGATCTCGCTGCTGGCATTGGGGGCGGTGGCGGCGATCCTGCTGTGCCGTTGCATCGACAACGACGAGGCATGGGGCTCGGTCGATGCGGGCATCCTGGTGCTGATCCTGTCGATGCTGATCGTCGGCGTGGGCCTCGAAGAGACCGGCACGGTGGCGCTGATCGTCGATACTCTGGCCCCGTGGCTCGAAGGTCTGCCGCCGATCGCGCTTCTTGCGGCGCTCTATGCGCTCACATCGATCCTGACCGAGACGGTCACCAACAACGCCGTGGCGGTGGTGGTCGCGCCGATCGCGGTGGCGCTGGGGCAGGAGACGGGGGTCGATCCGCGTGCGCTGGTGGTCGCGGTGATGATGGGGGCCTCCGCCAGTTTCGCCACGCCGGTGGGCTACCAGACCAACACACTGGTCTATGGCGCGGGCGAATACCGGTTCTCGGACTTCCTCAAGATTGGCCTGCCTATGAACCTGATCGTCGGGCTGGCGGCCGTGCTGGTGATTCCGCTGGTGTTTCCGCTGACACCGGGTTGAGGCATGAAGTTGATTTCCCTCTCAGCGCGCTTTGACCGACATTGGATCGCATGACCCGTATTCTCGTTGCCCTGTCGCTTGCCCTCGCGCTCTTCGCCCCGCCCATCAGCGCCCAAGAGGCGTCCGAGCGGCGCTGCCTGCCGGGGGGCGGCCCTTGCATCGCGCTCGACAGCTATATCCCCGATGTCTGCGCCGCCATCGAGACCTTTGCGGACCGCAACGCGCTCGACGTCGGATTCTTCGCGCGGTTGCTGTGGCGCGAGAGCTTGTTCGACGCGGGCGCGGTAAGCCCGGCGGGCGCGCTCGGCATCGCGCAGTTCATGCCCGGTACCGCCAAGCTGCGTGGTTTGGCCGACCCGTTCGACCCGGTTCAGGCTCTTGCCGCCTCAGCCGCCTATCTCGCGGAACTGGCCGAACGTTTTGGCAGCCTCGGTCTTGCCGCCGTCGCCTACAATGCGGGCGAAGCCCGGGCCGAGAAGTTCCTTGCCGGCAATGATTGGCTGCCCGGCGAAACGGAGGCCTACGTGCAGGCGATCACCGGCTTTGCCGCGCGCGACTGGCGCGACAGCCCGCCCGAGAAGATCGACCTGACCTTGGCCTCGGGCCGGCCATTCCAAGAGGCCTGCCTAGAGCAGGCCAAGGGGCGCAGCATCGCACAGTTCCGGGTCACGGTGCCGATCCTGCCATGGGGCGTGATCCTCGCTTCGGCGCCGGGACGCGGCGCAGTGGAGAAACGGCTGGCGCAGATTCGACGGCAGGCAGGCGGGGTGATCGGCTCCGAGCAGGTGGCCTTCACCCGGTCGCGGCTTCCGGGTCAGCCGGCGCGGCGTCACGTCGCCCAGATCGGCCGCGAAAGCCGGGCCGAGGCCAATGCGCTCTGTTCGAGGCTGCGCGCGGCGGGCGCACCCTGCATGGTGCTGAAGAACTAGCGCAGCGCGCGGCCCTTGAGGATCGCCTCCGCGCCGAATCGCGCGCGGATCGCGTCCGCCGCCCTCTCGGCCCGCTCCCGTGCGGCGCGGCCTGGATCGAGCAGGTCCGCCTCGGAGGGCGCGGTTGCCGCCGGTGACAGCTCTGACAACCCGACACCCAGGAGCCTATAGGCACCGCTTTCGCCGCGCCCGTCGAACAACCCGCGCGCGGTGCGGTAGAGCGTATCGGCGATCTGTGTCGGCGCGCGCAGGCTGACCCGGCGGGTCAGCAGCGTGTGATCGGCCCGCTTGAGCTTGAGCGTCACAACGCGGCCCACGAGATCGCGGGCCTTGGCGCGCGACGACACCTTCTCGGCCATACGCCAGATATGGCCGTCGAGGATCTCGGGGTCGCGGGTGTCGATTTCGAAGGTGGTCTCGTTGGAGATGCCCTTGACCGGCTCATGTGCCGTGACCCGTCTGCGATCCTCACCCCGCGCGAGGTGATAGATCCGCTCGCCCAAGCCCCCGAAGCGCCGCACGAGATCGGAAAGCTCCCAGCGCAGCACGTCCTCGAAGGTGCGGATGCCAACGGCGTCGAGGCTGGCCTGCGCCTGCGGCCCGACGCCCCAGATCAGGCCGATCGGCTTGGGGCGCAGAAGATCGACGGTTTCCGCCTTGCCGATCACCGAAAAGCCGCGCGGCTTGTCGAAATCGCTGGCCATCTTGGCGAGAAACTTGTTGTGCGACAGTCCGATGGAACCGGTGAGGCCCAGCTCGTCCTGCATCCGGCGTGTGAGCTGCGCCAGCATCACAGCAGGCGGCGCGCCGTGCAGTCGTTCGGTCCCGGTGAGGTCGAGAAACGCCTCGTCGAGCGACAGCGGCTCGATCGCGGGGGTCATCTCCTCCATCATCGCACGGATCGCGCGGGAGGCCTCGGAATAGGCTTCGAATCGCGGCTTTACCACCACCGCGTCGGGGCAAAGCTTTAGCGCCTGAAACATCGGCATCGCCGATTTCACGCCGCGGATACGCGCGAGGTAGCAGGCGGTCGAGACGACGCCGCGCCGGCCGCCGCCGACGATCACCGGCTTGTCGATCAGATCGGGGTTGTCGCGCTTCTCGACGCTGGCGAAGAAGGCGTCGCAGTCCATGTGCGCGATGGACAGCGTGAACAGTTCGGAATGGGATGTGACGCGCGGGTTGCGGCAGGCGGGGCAGCGTTTGCCCGCCTCGAAGGCATGGAGACAGGCGCGGCAAAGGGACGGCATGGCGACATCATATAGCCGGGCATGGGGCGGCGAAAGCTTCGACGGTGCGAAAGCGGCGTTGTTTGTGGGCGATCGCCTGCTCGTGATCCGGCGCGACGACCGGCCTGACATCGCCTTTCCCGGCGCGCTGGATTTCCCGGGCGGGGGGCGCGAGAGCGGGGAGAGTCCCGAGGCGACGCTGGCCCGCGAGATGCGCGAGGAGGTGGGGCTGGAGATGGGCCGGGCCGAGATGCTGTGGCAGCGGAGCTTCGACGGCGTCATCCGCCCCGGCCTCGTCTGGTTCTACTTGCTGCGCATGGCGGCGACGGCAGAGGCCGAGATCGTTCTCGGCGATGAGGGGCAAGGCTGGGCGCTGATGACGCCCGAGACCTTTCTGGCCGCGCCCGACGCGGTGCCAGCCCTGCAGGCGCGGCTCAGGCTCTGGCAGTCGCTCTAGCGGAACCGCGCCAGAAGATCGCGCGCGCCCGACAGCATGAGAGAAGCGTCGATGCCGACGGCGGTGAAGCGGGTGCCACGCGCCATGCAGGCCTGCGCAAAATCACCGTCGAGCGTCAGGATGCCCGCTGGCACGCCCAAGGCGCCGAGCCGGTCGATCGCGCCCATGATCGCCTCGACGACCTCCGGATGGTCCTGCCGCCCCGGACGGCCGAGGCTGGCGGCGAGATCGGCGGGGCCGATGAACACGCCGTCGACCCCCTCCACCCCCGCGATTTCCTCGAGCCGATCAAGCGCGGCGCGGGTCTCGACCTGCACCAGCACGCAGGTCTCCTCATGCGCGCGGGCCATGTAATCGCCGATCCGGCCATAGCGCGTCGCCCGGTGCAGCCCGGCCACGCCACGCATGCCAACGGGCGGGTAGCGGGTGGCGGCAACGGCAGCGCGCGCCTCCTCGGCCGATTGCACGTAAGGAATGAGCAGCGTCTGCGCGCCGAAATCCAAGAGCCGCTTGATCAGGACCGGGTCGTTCCAGGCGGGCCGCACCACAGCCGAGGTGCCGGGCTCGGCCGCCATGGCCTGCAGTGCCGGTAGCACGTCGGAGACGTCAGTGGGCGAATGCTCGGTGTCGATCACCACCCAGTCATAGCCCAGCCCCGACAGCGCCTCGGGCACCAGCGGGCCGGTGATCATGTTCCACAGACCGATCTGCTGGCGCCCTTCGCGCAGGGCTGCCTTGAACTGGTTCTTCGGGTTCTCCATGGCGTCTCCTATGCGCGCTGCGCGGGCCCCCGCCGACGTCGAAAGGCCGGTCCCTATCAAAGGATCGGCGCGATTCCGGGCGGTTGCAAGCGCGGCGGCGGAAATGTCACGCGTTTCGAACGACCGGTGCGGATCCTGCAAGACATGCTCTGGCGGAACGATCTCGCTTGGCGTATGTTTCCTATAGGAAACGGTTCTGCCGGGAGAGAGCAGGACGGTCTGCCGCCGAAGGAGCAGTCGCGCGCCCCGCGATCTCTCAGGCAAAAGGACCGGTCGGGCCGCATGACATCCGGAGAGAGGCTGAAAGGCCCGCCGAAGGGGAAAGTCGCGATCCGCATGATGCGGGGACGACGAAGCTCTCAGGCACCAGGGACGGAAGGGGCGCGCTGGAGCAGGCCAAATGCCGCATTACGCCGTCTTGGGCGCCGGGATCACCGGCGTCACCACCGCCTATTCATTGTGGAAACGGGGCCACGAGGTCACCGTCTTCGATCGGCAGCGCTATGCCGCGATGGAGACGAGCTTTGCCAATGGCGGCCAGCTTTCGGCCTCGAACGCCGAGGTCTGGAACCGCTGGGCCACCGTGCTCAAGGGCACGAAGTGGCTGCTGAAGCCCGACGCGCCCCTGTCGGTGAACCCCAAGCCGTCGTGGCACAAGTTGAGCTGGATGGCCGAGTTTCTCGGGCAGATCCGCAATTACGAGGCCAACACCGTCGCCACCACGAAACTCGCCATCGCAGCGCGAGCCGGGATGCGCGAGATGGCCGAGACGGCGGGGATCGACTTCGACTTCTCGCCCGCCTCGATCGTACATTTCTACCAGACCGAGAGGGACCTCGCGGATGGGCGGCGGGTCAACAAGCTCTTGGCGCAGGGCGGGCTGCGGCGCGACGAACTGAGCCCCGAGGAGGTACGGGCCCGGGTACCTCAGCTGACCGGGCCCCTCACTGGCGGCTTCGTCACGACAAGCGATTCCACCGGCGACATCCACAAGTTCACCACCGGGCTCGCCGATTGGCTGGCGGGGCAGGGTGTGCGGTTCCGGATGGGGGCGGAGATCACCGATGTCGCGGCGCATGATGACGGTGTTACCGTGAGGGTCGGGGAGCCCGCGCGTTTCGACGGCGTGGTGGTCTGCGCCGGCGTCGGCTCGCGCGCGATTGCGGCGAAGCTCGGCGACCGGGTGAACATCTACCCCGTGAAGGGCTACTCCATCACCGTGAACCTGCGCGACGCAGTGAGCCGCGCCGCCGCGCCTCATGTTTCGCTCCTTGATGACAAGGCCAAGATCGTCACCTCGCGGCTGGGCGAGGACCGGTTCCGCGTGGCAGGGACGGCCGAGTTCAACGGCTACAACCGTGACATCCGTTCGGATCGCGTGAAGCCGCTGGTCGATTGGGTCGAGCGGCTGTTTCCGGGCGTATCGACCGAGCATTGCGTGCCATGGGCCGGCCTGCGGCCGATGATGCCGAACATGATGGCAAAAGTGGGCGCGGGCCGCCGTCCCGGCGTGTTCTACAACACCGGGCACGGGCATCTGGGCTGGACGCTTTCGGCCGCGACCGCCGAGGCGTTGGGCGAGACAATTGGCGAAGGCCAATTGGTGCGCGACTTTCGCAACATGACAGTACAAGCGGCCTGATCAGGCCTGCTTGTCACAAGAAAGGCCCGCCTGTTGGCGGGCCTTTTCGTATCGAGGACGAGCGAAAATCTCAGAGATGCGACCACAGCGAGGCGCCGCTGTCGGACATGCGCATCGCATGGCGGGTCAGGCTGGCGCGCACATGGCCCGCATCCATGTCGATCGGACCGGCCACTTGGCAGGGGTAGCGGTAGGTGGTGCCGTTGCGGTCCACGTCCACGCGCGCCTCGAAGGCACCGATCTGGGCGTTGTAGCGCACGTCGCCGAGTCTGATGGTCTGCATTCGAAGTGTCTCCGCTGCTCGCTTTTTCTGGTTCGTCAACCGCCAATACGCGATTTCGGTTCCCTGTGGCGACGAAGACTCTTTGATCTCGATCCTGTGATCCCATTAGGCGTTCGGTGTGCAGGCCTGCGGCGACATCATTTCCCTGGTGATGGCCTCGGCGGCGGCGCGGGGGTCTTCGGCCTGCCACACCGGCCGACCGACCACGACGTGATCGGCCCCTGCCGCGATCGCTTGCGCGGGCGTCATTACCCGCTTCTGATCGCCGAGCGCCGCCCCTACGGGGCGCACGCCCGGCGTGACGATGAGCTTGCCCGCCGCCTGCGGCAGCGCCCGGATCAGCGTCGCCTCCTGCGGGCTGGCGATCACCCCGTCCGCCCCGGCCTCGAGCGCGCGGCCGGCGCGCTCCACTACCATCTGGGTGACGTCGCCCGCGCGCATCATCCCTTCGTCGAGATCGTCGCGATCGAGCGAGGTCAGGATCGTCACGGCGAGGATCTTCATCTCCTTACCGCCCGCGCCCTCGCGCGCGGCGCGCACCACGTGCGGATCGCCATGGACGGTCAGAAAATCGAGGTCGAACTGTGCCAGCCCGCGCACCGCCGCCTCGACCGTGGCCCCGATGTCGAACAGCTTCATGTCCAGAAAGATGCGCTTGCCATGTTCGTCCTTGAGTTCGCGCGCCAGCGCGAGGCCGCCCCCCGTGAGCATCCCCAGCCCGATCTTGTAGAACGACACCGCGTCACCGAGCGTTTCGGCGAGCTTGAGCCCCGAGATCGCGTCGGGACGGTCAATGGCAACGATCAGGCGGTCATCGGCGGGGATCGGGACGGTCATGGCGGGCTCTCCGGGGCTTTGGGGGGTCGCGCGCTTTTGGCGCGCGGCGCACGGCCGCGTCAAGCGCGGGGGTATGGGAACGCGCGGGCGGGGGCGGCGTTGCGCCTGTGAAAGGGGCCTCGCGCCTCAGCCAAGGAGACCGACATGGCCGACAAACCCCGCAGCTCGCGCCGCGCGCTGCTCTACGCGATGATCCCGATGGGATTCATCCTTCTCGTCATCTTCCTCGTGGTCGGCGGCTGGTTCCGCGCAGAAGAGGCCGAAGAGTTCGACACCGCGCCGCTCGAGGTGCCGAGCCAGTCGCCCGACACGACGGGCGAGACCGGCGATGCGGAGCCCGACGACGCGATCATCGACGACGCCCAGACCGACGCGGCCGAGCCGCAGACCCCCGACGACATGGTGCGCCCGAGCGTGGCCGACAGCGACAGCGACAGCCTCGGCGAACCCGAGGATGACAACGTCGATGACGATGGTGGCCTCGACCCCGTGCCCCCCTCCGAGTGATCGACGCAAGTCATTGACAACAGGGCCATCGGGCGCGTTCCGGTGGCCCTTTTTGCGACTGTGATACTTGCGCAACGCCCTCTCGCCTCCCATTTTCCGAGCAGAGGCCCGAACCGGAGCGCGCCGCCAGAGCGGGCGTTCTTTCACCGGGCGCTTTGATCAAGGAGAGACAGATGAACCTCGACAAGTTCACTGAGCGTTCGCGCGGCTTCGTTCAGGCTGCGCAGACCATCGCGATGCGCGAAAGCCACCAGCGCCTCGCGCCCGAGCACCTGCTGAAGGCGCTCATGGATGACGATCAGGGCCTTGCCACCAACCTCATCACCAATGCGGGCGGCGACGCGGCCCGCGTGCGCGAGGCGGTCGATGCCGCCGTGTCCAAGCTGCCCAGGGTGTCGGGCGACGCGGGCCAGACCTATCTCGACCAATCCACCGGCAAGGTGCTGGACGAGGCCGAGCAGATCGCCAAGAAGGCCGGGGACAGCTTTGTGCCCGCCGAGCGCATTCTCATGGCGCTGGCCATGGTGAAGTCCAAGGCAAAGGAGGCACTCGACGCCGGAAAGGTCTCGGCCCAATCGCTCAACGCGGCGATCAATGCCGTGCGCAAGGGGCGTACCGCCGACAGCGCCAATGCCGAGGAAGGCTATGAGGCGCTCAAGAAATACGCGCGCGACCTGACCGAGGCCGCCGAGCAGGGCAAGATCGATCCGATCATCGGTCGCGACGAGGAGATCCGCCGCGCCATGCAGGTGCTGTCGCGCCGCACCAAGAACAACCCGGTGCTGATCGGCGAGCCGGGCGTCGGCAAGACCGCGATCGCCGAGGGCCTCGCGCTGCGCATCATCGACGGCGACGTGCCCGAATCCCTGCGCAACAAGCGGCTGATGTCGCTCGACATGGGCGCGCTGATTGCGGGGGCGAAGTATCGCGGCGAGTTCGAGGAGCGGCTGAAGGCGGTCTTGAAGGAGATCGAGGCCGCGGCGGGCGAGGTCATCCTGTTCATCGACGAGATGCACACCCTCGTGGGCGCGGGCAAATCCGACGGCGCGATGGATGCGGCCAACCTGATCAAGCCCGCGTTGGCGCGCGGCGAACTGCACTGCATTGGCGCCACCACCCTCGATGAGTATGGCAAATACGTCGAGAAAGACGCAGCTCTTGCCCGTCGGTTCCAGCCTCTGATGGTCGAGGAGCCGACGCCGGAGGACACGATCTCGATCCTGCGCGGCATCCGCGAGAAATACGAGCTGCACCACGGGGTGCGGATCTCGGACTCGGCGCTCGTCGCGGCGGCGCAGCTGTCGCACCGCTACATCACCGACCGCTTCCTGCCCGACAAGGCGATCGACCTCGTGGACGAGGCCGCGAGCCGTCTGCGCATGGAGGTCGACAGCAAGCCCGAGGAGCTCGACGCGCTCGACCGCTCGATCTTGCAGATGCAGATCGAGGCCGAGGCGCTGCGCCGCGAGGATGACGAGGCCTCCAAGGAGCGCTTGGCAAAGATCGAGGAAGAGCTCGGTGCCCTCACCGAAAAGGCTGACGCGATGACTGCCAAGTGGCAGGCCGAGCGGGACCGCCTCGAAGGCTCGCGCACATTGAAGGAGCGTCTCGACCGCGCCCGCGCCGAGCTCGATATCGCCAAGCGCGAGGGTAATCTCGCGAAGGCAGGCGAGCTCAGCTACGGCGTGATCCCGCAGCTAGAGCGTGAGCTGAGCCATGCCGAAACCTCTGACGACCCGCTGATGGTCGAGGAGGCGGTGCGACCGGAGCAGATCGCCGAAGTCGTGGAGCGCTGGACCGGCATTCCGACCTCGAAGATGCTTGAAGGCGAGCGCGAGAAGCTTCTGCGCATGGAAGAGGAGCTGGGTCGTCGCGTCATCGGCCAGCAGACCGCCGTGCGGGCGGTAGCCAACGCCGTGCGCCGCGCGCGCGCCGGGCTCAACGACGAGAATCGACCGCTTGGCTCGTTCCTGTTCCTCGGGCCGACCGGCGTGGGCAAGACCGAGCTGACCAAGGCCGTGGCCGAATACCTCTTCGACGATGATCAGGCGATGGTGCGCATCGACATGTCTGAATTCATGGAGAAGCACGCGGTCGCCCGTCTTATCGGCGCGCCTCCGGGCTATGTCGGCTATGACGAGGGCGGCGTGCTGACCGAGGCCGTGCGGCGCAGGCCGTATCAGGTGATCCTGTTCGATGAGGTCGAGAAGGCACATCCCGATGTCTTCAACGTCCTGCTGCAGGTGCTCGACGACGGCGTGCTGACCGATGGCCAAGGTCGGCGCGTGGACTTCAAGCAGACGCTGATCGTGCTGACCTCAAACCTTGGGGCGCAGGCGCTGAGCCAGCTGCCGGATGGGGCCGATGCGGGGCGCGCCAAGCGCGACGTGATGGATGCGGTGCGGGCGCATTTTCGGCCCGAATTCCTGAACCGTCTGGACGAGACGATCATCTTCGACCGGCTGGGCCGAGAGGACATGTCGGGCATCGTCGAGATCCAGCTGAGCCGTCTCGAAAAGCGGCTGGCGGGGCGCAACATCACCCTGACCCTCGACGATTCGGCCAAGGCGTGGCTGGCCGAGGAGGGCTATGACCCGGTCTTCGGCGCACGGCCCCTGAAGCGGGTGATCCAGCGGGCGCTGCAGGACCAGCTCGCGGAGATGATCCTCGCGGGGGATATCCGGGACGCCAGTCGGTGCAGGTAAGTGCCGGGGCCGACGGGCTGATCGTCGGTGACCGGGTCTCCGGTACGGCCCGGCCCAAGCCCGAGGGTGCGGTGCTGCACTGACACAGATTGCGCCTTATTGGCGCGGCGGCCCCGGCGGAGCGATCCGCCGGGGTCTTTGTACATTACACGGCGTCAACGCATCGTGACGCCTGCAACATGGCGCTCTCGGGTAACGTGCCTAGATAATTCGAAGACGCAGAGGAGACCCCGAATGGCCCATCGCTGGATGAACGACCTGACCCGCGCCGACGCGACACCGCGCGGTATGTTCCTGAACCGCCGCCAGATCATGGCCGGGGCCGGGGCGCTGGGCCTGTCGGGCCTCGCGGGGGGAGCGGGCGCCCAAGCGGCGCTGGAGCCGAACAGCTTCGAGGAGATCACCTCCTACAACAATTACTACGAGTTCGGCACCGGCAAGACCGATCCAGCCAAGAACGCCGCTGCGCTCGACACCTCCGATTGGACGGTCACTGTCGATGGCCTCGTTGACAATCCGGGGACTTTCCCGCTCTCGGAGCTTCTCGCCGGCCTTACGGTCGAGGAGCGGATCTACCGCCTGCGCTGCGTTGAGGCGTGGTCGATGGTCGTGCCGTGGCAGGGGATCGAGCTGAAGGACATCCTCGACCGGGCGGGGGTGCAGTCCAGCGCGCGCTACGTCGCCTTCGAGACCGCCGTGCAGCCCGACAACATGCCTGGCGTACGCCGCGGTGTGCTCGATTTCCCCTATGTGGAGGGGTTGCGTCTCGACGAGGCGATGCATCCGTTGACGATTCTGGCGACCGGCCTCTATGACAAGCCGATGCCGAACCAGAACGGCGCGCCGATTCGCCTCGTGGTGCCGTGGAAATACGGCTTCAAATCGATCAAGTCGATCACCCGCATCTCCCTCGTCGAGGATGAGCCGCCGACCACCTGGAACCGCCTCGCGCCCTCGGAATACGGCTTTTATGCCAATGTGAACCCCACTGTGGACCATCCCCGCTGGAGCCAATCCTCCGAGCGGCGCATCGGCGGCGGCCTGTTCTCGGCGCGTCAGGACACGTTGATGTATAACGGGTATGATGAGGTTGCGGCGCTCTATAATGGCATGGATCTCAAGGCGCAGTTCTGATGGCGCGGCCGCTCACCACCGCTCAGAAGATCAATGGCGTGCTGCGCCGCGTGCCCACATGGTCGCTCTATGTGCTTGGGGCGCTTTGGGCAGCCTTCCTCTTCTGGCAGGCGCTGACGGGACGGTTGGGCGTTGAGCCGATCAACGCGCTCGAGCGCGAATACGGTGATACGGCGCTCAAGCTTCTGGTGGCGGGCCTCGCGGTGACGCCGCTACTGAAATACACCCGCGTCAGCCTGCTGAAGTTTCGCCGTGCGATCGGTCTTCTGACCTTCTTTTTCGTACTGGCTCATTTCTCGGTCTGGGCCCTGCTCGACGTCCAGAGCTTTGGCCGGGTCTGGGCCGACATCCTCAAGCGGCCCTATGTCACCGTAGGCATGATCGCCTTCGTCGGGCTGATCCCGCTGGCGCTGACCTCGAACAACCTTTCGATCCGGAAGCTGGGCCGCAACTGGCGTCGCCTTCACCAACTCGTCTATGGCATCGCGATTCTGGGCGCCGTGCACTTTATCTGGCTTTCCAAGGGGTTTCAGATCGAACCACTGGTCTATCTCGGTCTGATCCTCGGGCTTCTGGCAATCCGGATTCGCTGGAAGACATTCAAGCGGCGCGACGTCGTCGGGACCTGATAGGTCGATCGAACAGGGGTGTTCAGGATATTGCCGGGCGAAGGCACCCCCGGATATGATGACGTCCCCAAGACCCTGCCATCGCATAATATTCTGCCATTTGTGACGATGAGATGAAAAAGTCGAAAAAACCGCTTGCGGGCGTCGGAACCTTTCCCTAGATAGCCCCTTACCGGCGGCGCAGAGATGCAGCGTCGGTGGGAAATTCCGAAGGGGACGAGGCGGGGCGCCGCGAGTTAGGGCGCTGTCGTTTTT
>NZ_BATB01000052.1 GCF_000466965.1 Limimaricola cinnabarinus LL-001 | reverse complement strand
GCCTCCTGGCCGATATAGAGGTGGCAGAAGCCGCCGATCAGGCCCATGCCGTAGAGCTGGCCGGCCTTCTCCTCGAAACGCCGGATCAGCAGCATCTCGCGGTAGTAATGCTTGAGCTCGTCCGCTGGAATGTTGGAGCCCTTGGGGGCAGGATTGGAACCCTTGGCGGGGCCTGTGTCGGAGGTCTTCCGGGTCGCCATGGCGTCTCCCTTCGCGCTGTGACGGATAGTTTAGCCTTGAACTATCACTTACAGAACTTGCGCGGGATGCAACAGGGCAATCTGCCGATGGGCGAAATGACGAGCGCCGCGCACGAAAAATCGGCGCGGCGCAGCAAAATAAGGCGGGTGAGGATGACCCAAGGTCAGCGGATGACGATTTCGTCCGCGCGGATCATGCCGAGCACTTCGCGCGCGCGGGCATCGAGCAGGTCGAGATCGAGATATTTGTCCGACAGGCGACGGGTGAGATTCTCCATCCGCGCCACGTCGGTGCGCAGGGAGGCGAGTTCCTTCTCCAGGCCCCGCGCCTCGGCTTCGACCTCTGCACGGCGGAACACGCCGTAATCGCCCTGAACGGCGGCAAAGGTGAAGTAGAGACCGATCAGCAGCATGCCGATCAGATAGAGGGCGGGGCCCAAAGAAGGGGTGCGTTTCATTCTGCCGTGCCTCGTATGCCACCTCTTGAACCGGGCGGCTGTGGATAGAATGACACGAAAGGGGCGGTGAAAACACCATGTTTTCACCGCCCCTGCGACTTATTGCCGATCGGCGTGGCCCGAATGCCGCTTTGGGCGATCCCGCCGCGCCTTTTCGCGATCAACCCTTGCCGAGATAGATGTCCTGAAGCTTGCCAAGCATCTCGAGCGCCTCTTCGCGCGGGCGCTGGAACGAGTTGCGGCCGATGATCGAGCCGTTGCCGCCGCCGTCGCGGATCGCGCGGGCGTCGTCATAGACCGAATCCGCGCCTTTCTTGGCGCCGCCCGAAAACACCATGATCCGGCGTCCGGCAAAGGCCGACTGCACGCAATGCTTCACGCGCGCGGCCTGGGTCGAGACGTCGATGCCTTCGGCCTCGTAGACCTTCTTGGCCTCGGGCAGCGACAGGTGGTCGGTCGAAAGCTTGATCTTGATCACATGCGCGCCGATCAGCGCCGCGATCTGCGCCGCATAGGCCGCGATGTCGATCGCCGTCTCGCCGTCCTTGTCGAGCGCCTCGCCGCGCGGATAGGACCAGATCACGGTCGCCACGCCTTTGGCGGCGGCTTCCTTGCGCATCTCGACGATCTCTTCGAACATGTCGATCGCGCAGTCCGAGGCGGGGTAGATCGTGAAACCGATGGCCGAGCAGCCCAGCCGCAGCGCGTCGTCCACCGATGCGGTCACGGCCTGGTTCTTGCCGGCGGTGCCCGACATCAGCGAGTTGGCGCTGTTGCATTTGAGGATGGTCGGGATCTGGCCCGCGAAGGTGTCGGCGCCCGCCTCGATCATCCCCAAGGGCGCGGCATAGGCGTTGAGGCCCGCGTCGATGGCAAGCTGGTAGTGGTAATGCGGGTCGTAGCCTCGGGGTTGGGCGCGAAGCTGCGAGCGGGGCCGTGCTCGAAGCCCTGGTCGACGGGCAGGATGATCATCTTGCCGGTGCCGCCCAGACGGCCCGCCATCAGCATCCGGGCGAGGTTCGCCTTCACGCCGGGGGTCTCGCCCTCGTAGTTGCGAAGGATGTCGCGGACGGTGTCGGTGGTCTGCATGGGAAGCCTTTCGTTTGCGGTTGCGGCAAACGTTAGGCTGCCGCCCGGTGGCTCACAATCCTGTTAGCGCCACCGGGCGGCACTGTTAGCGCCACCAAGCCCCCGTGTTCGTTCGGGGATTTGGGATCAGGCCCGGCCGTAGGCCCGGCCCGCGATCCGCGCGGTCAGACCGCGCGGCAGAACCCGCCCGGCAAGGGCCGCGATCCGGGTCATGCCGCCGGGCACCACGGTCTTGCGGCCCGCCAGCATCGCCTCCCAGCCGGCCTGCGCCACGTCACGGGCGCGGGCCGGGCGCATCGGGCCCGAGGGGCCGCTCGCCTCCATGCCAGCCGCCTCGAAGAAGCCGGTATCGACCGGGCCGGGGCACAGCGCCGTGACGGTGACGTCGCTCTCTTCTGCCGAAAGCTCGCTCGACACCGCGTCCGACAGCGACAGCAGATAGGCCTTGGTCGCGTGATAGACAGCCATGCCGGGACCGGGGATGAAGGCCGCGACCGAGGCCACGTTCATGATGTGGCCCGCACCCTCGCGGCGCATATGCGCCACGGCCGCCTGCATCAGGATCGTCGCCGCCGAGACGTTGACCGCGACGAGGGTCTCGACCTCCTCGGTGCCGCCGTCGCCGAAGCGGCGCTGCAGCCCGAGGCCCGCATTGTTGACGAGGATCTCGATGCGGCGGCCTTCGGAGGCCTCGCGCCACAGCCGTTCGGCCGCGCCGGGGCGGGAGAGATCGGCGGGGATCACGACGACCTCGACGCGCCCGCTCAGCTCGGCGGCGAGCGCCTCGAGCTTGTCCTCGGAGCGGGCCGAGAGGATCAGGCGGCGGCCGCCGCGCGCGGCGATGCGGGCGAACTCCGCGCCAAGCCCGGAGGAGGCCCCGGTGATCAGGGTCCAGCCGCGGCTTTGCGGGACGAGGTCGCCATGGCCCTTGCGGATCTGCGTGTTGCCGCTCATGCGCCCAGCGCCTTCACGCCCGGAAGCACCTTGCCTTCCATCCATTCCAGAAACGCCCCGCCCGCCGTCGAGACATATGTGAAGTCGCCCGACACCCCGGCCGCGTTGAGCGCGGCCACGGTGTCGCCACCGCCCGCGACCGAGACGAGCTTGCCCGCCCGCGTCAGCTCGGCGGCCTTCCTTGCCGCCGTCATGGTGCCGCGGTCGAACGGCTCGATCTCGAAGGCGCCGAGAGGGCCGTTCCAGACCAGCGTCCTGGCGTTTTCGAGCGCCATCTCGACATGGGCCACGCTGTCTGGACCGGCATCGAGGATCATCGCGTCCGAGGGCGTGTTCTCGGCCATCACGACCTCGCTCTCGGCCCCGGCCTTGAATTCGCGCGCCACGACGACGTCGCGCGGCAGCAGGATGGTGCAGCCCTTGTCGGCGGCCTTCTGGGCGATCTCGCGGGCGGTGTCGGCGAGGTCGTGTTCGCATAGCGACTTGCCGACATCGAGCCCTTGGGCCGCGAGGAAGGTGTTGGCCATGCCGCCGCCGATCACCAGCGTGTCGACCTTTTCGACGAGGTTCGACAACAGGTCGAGCTTGGTCGAGACCTTGGCGCCGCCGACCACGGCGACGACGGGCCGCTCGGGGTTGCCCAGTGCCTTGTCGAGCGCCGACAGCTCCTCGGCCATCAGCCGACCGGCGCAGGCGGGCAGGAGCCGGGCCAGAGCCTCGGTCGAGGCATGCGCGCGGTGCGCCGCCGAGAAGGCGTCGTTCACATAGGCGTCACCCAGATGCGCGAGGCTCTGGGCGAAATCGGGGTCGTTCTTTTCCTCGCCCGCGTGGAAGCGGGTGTTCTCGAGGAGCAGCACCTCACCATCGCCCAGCGCGTCGACGGCGGCCTGCGCCGTGTCGCCCACGCAATCCTCGGCGAAGGCGACCTTGCGGCCGAGCTTTTCTTCGAGGGTCGGCACGATCTGCTTGAGCGACATTTCCGGGACGACCTTGCCCTTGGGCCGGTCGAAATGCGCCAGCAGGATCACCCGCCCGCCCTTGTTCGCGATGTCATCGACGGTGGGCACGATGCGCTCGATGCGGGTCGCGTCGGTGACGCGGCCCGCTTCGATAGGCACGTTCACGTCCACCCGCACCAGGACCCGCTTGCCCGCGAGATCCATCTCGTCGATCGTCTTCCAGCCCATGAGCCGTCCTTTCCGTTTCGAGTTGGCAGATAGGTAGCGCCCGGGGACGCGGCGCTCAAGCCATTGGCTTACGCGCAAGCTGGCCTTATGTCGGGAACAAAGCAGAAGGAGGATCGGCAATGGCCGAGATCAAGGACCCCGAGAACACCATCATCATCGAGCTGAAGGACGGCGCGGTGGTGATCGAGCTTCTGGCCGACGTGGCGCCCAAGCATGCCGAGCGCATGAAGGAGCTGGCCCGCGCCGGCGCCTATGACAACGTGGCCTTCCACCGCGTGATCGACGGCTTCATGGCGCAGACCGGCGATGTGGAGCACGCCAACATGGAAAAGGACTACAACCCGCGCCGCGCCGGCACCGGCGGCTCGGACAAGCCCGACCTTCCGGCCGAGTTCTCGAAGCTGCCGCATGACCGCGGCACGCTGGGCGCCGCGCGGTCGGCCAACCCGAACTCGGCCAACAGCCAGTTCTTCATCAACTTCAAGGACAACCATTTCCTCAACGGCCAATACACCGTCTATGGTCGCGTGATCGAGGGGATGGAGCATGTCGACGCCATCACCAAGGGCGAGCCGCCGGCAAACCCCGACCGGATGATCAGCGTCAAGGTGGCCGCAGATGCGTAAACTCGCAGCTTTGCTGGCGCTCGTCGCCAGCCCCGCCGCCG
The DNA here is from genome assembly GCF_000466965.1 of Limimaricola cinnabarinus LL-001. Taxonomy (GTDB): domain Bacteria; phylum Pseudomonadota; class Alphaproteobacteria; order Rhodobacterales; family Rhodobacteraceae; genus Limimaricola; species Limimaricola cinnabarinus. Next base: position 21,134 of record NZ_BATB01000052.1, on the reverse strand, counting down.
CCACCGGCCTCGAGATCGACGTCGCGGGCCAGTCCAACGGCACGATCCGGATCGACCTTCTCGAGGATGTGGCGCCCGGCCATGTCGAGCAGATCACCGCGCTGGCGCGCGAGGGGGCCTATGACGGCGTGGTGTTCCACCGCGTGATCGACGGCTTCATGGCGCAGACGGGCGACGTGGAGTTCGGCCGCGAGGGCGGCGACGTCTCGATGGCCGGCATGGGCGGCTCGGAGCGCGACGATCTCGACGCGGAGTTCTCGGACATTCCGTTCGAGCGCGGCACCGTCGGCATGGCGCGCAGCCAGGATCCGAATTCGGCCAACAGCCAGTTCTTCATCATGTTCGCGCCGGGTGACTTCCTCAATGGCCAGTACACGGTCGTGGGGCAGGTGACCGAAGGTCTCGACGTGCTCGACGCGATTAAGCGGGGCGAGGGGCCCAACGGCGCCGTGGTCGGCGCGCCCGACGTGATGAGCGAGGTGCGCGTCACCGAGTGACGTGCCGTGTCCCGGCCCGGGTGTCCCCGGGCCGGGGCCCGTCCCTGCCGCGCCGGGCTAGAGCCGTGGCGCGGGGAACTGCACCTCGATCGTGGTGCCGTCGGGGCCGCTGTTGCGGTGGATTTCACCATTGATGCGCGCGACAGAGGCGTCGATGATCTGCCGTCCGAGACCGCTGCCATCGGCGCGGTCGGCGGTGAGCCTGTCACTGCCGACGCCGTCATCGACGACCGAGAGCCGCCCTTCGGTTCCGCTCAGCCCCAGCGCCACCGTGATCCGGCCCGCGCGACCGTCCGGAAAGGCATGCTTGGCGGCGTTGGTGATCGCCTCGTTCACCAGAAGCGCCAGCGAGGTCGCGACCTCGGAGCGCACCAGCATCGGGATCATGCGGTGCGAGATCACCACGTTGGCCGGCAGGGTCACGTCGAGATGGCGGATCACGTCGGGCAGGAACTGGTGCAGCGCGATTTCGTTGCGGGCCGAAACCTTGTGCAATTCGGCATGCAGCAGGGCGATCGCCGAGAGGCGCGCGATGGTTTCGGAGAGCGCCTCGCGCGTCTCCTCGCTGCGCGCCTGCGATTTTTGAATCCGCACGAGGGCGGTGACCATCTGCAGCGAATTCTTGACCCGGTGATCGACCTCGTTGGCCAGCGTCTCCTGCGCGATGAGCGCGCGGCGCAACTCCATGCGCCGCACCACTTGCCGCGCGAGGATCATCAGGAGGCGCTTGGTCCCGTCCGGCAGACGACGTGGTTTGCGGTCGAGGATGCACAGCGCCCCGATCGGCAGGGCATCGCCGAGCTTGAGGATCGCGCCCCCGTAATAGCGGATCGCGTCGGGGCCGGTGACCAGCGGGTTGTCGCGGGTGCGCGGATCGAGGGCCGTGTCCTCGATTTCAAGGAAATCGGGCCCCGACAGCCCATGCGCGCAGATCGACTGATCCATGCTGTAATCACGCTGCTCGGTGCCGAAAGCCGATTTCGCCCATTGGCGGTCGGTGTTGACCAACGTGACCAGAGAGATCGGCGCATCGCAGATTTCGGCGGCATAGGCGGTGATCTCGTCGAAATCCGCCTCGTCCTCGCTGTCCATGATGCCGAGCGAGCGGATCGCTTCGGACCGACCTTCGGTCGTGTCGTCGATGACATCTCTCACAGGCACACTCTCAACTCGGCCCGGCGGGCCGCTCTTGTGGGGAAGGTCGAACGGTTCTGACGTTTCTAAGTGCCGCAGAAGGTTTTGTCGACTTTTTCGTGACCTTCCGGCGGCATGATGTACCCGTCCATTAGGCTAGGTTCGGGATCGTACGGCCGGGTGACGACGGCGAACATCTCGTGCATCGGCGCGAAATTGCCCGCCACGGCGGCGGCGATCACCGCCTCGATGCGGTGCAGCCGGGGCACCACCACGGGGTTTGCCGCCGCCGCGATCTCAAGGTCCGGGCCGCGCGCGCGCCACGCGGCGATCCAGTCGGGACCTGCGCCGCCACGCTCCGGCGCGTCCTCGGCCAAGGCCCGGAACCCGTTGGTGAAATCCACCCCGCCTTCGGTCATGGCCGTGAGCAGCGCCTCGATCAGGCCGCGATCCTCGGGGCAGGGATCGGCAAGGCCGAGCTTGGCCCCGAACCGGGTCAGCCACGCCGATTGGTAGAGATCGGCAAAGCGGTTGATGATCGCGGTGAAGTCGTCGACCGCGCGCTGCTGATCGGGCATCAGCGGCACGAGGGCGGTGGCGAACTGCGCGATGTTCCAAAGCGCCACCTGCGGCTGCGCGCCGTAGGCATAGCGCCCATGCGCGTCGATCGAGGAAAACACGCGGCCCGGGTGGTAGTCGTCCATGAAGGCGCAGGGGCCGTAATCGATGGTCTCGCCCGCGACCGAGCAGTTGTCGGTGTTCATCACGCCGTGGATAAAGCCGATGCTCATCCATTGCGCGATCAGTTCGGCCTGACGCGCGACCATCTGCGCCAGCAGTTCGGGCACCGACCCGGCGGTGGGATAATGCCGCACCATCGTGTGATCGGCCAGCGCGCGCAGCCCGTCTTGATCGCCGCGCGCGGCCAGAACCTGAAAGGTGCCGACGCGGATATGGCTTTGCGCCACGCGGGTCAGGATGGCACCGGGCAGGGCGGTCTCGCGGATCACCTCCTCGCCGGTGCTGACGGCGGCAAGCGCGCGGGTCGTCGGCACGCCCAAGGCATGCATCGCCTCGCTCATGATGTATTCGCGGATCACCGGCCCGAGCCAGGCGCGGCCGTCGCCCATGCGCGAGTAGGGCGTGCGCCCCGACCCCTTGAGCGCGACGTCGTGCCGCATCCCCAGCGGGTCCACCACCTCGCCCAAGAGCACCTGCCGTCCGTCGCCGAGCTGCGGGTTCCAGCCGCCGAACTGGTGCCCGGCATAGAGCTGCGCGATCGGCGTGGAGCCTTCCGGCAGCGCGTTGCCCGCAAAGACCTGCAGGCCCTCGTCGGTCTGCAAGGCATCGGGGTCGAGGCCCAGCTCGCGCGCGAGGCCCGCGTGAAGGCGATCCAGCCGGGGGCCGCGACGGGGACGGGCGCCTGCCGGGTGAACAGACGCTCAGGCAGGCGGGCATAGGAGTTGTCGAAGGGGATCTGCAGGGTCATGCCCTGCATCTATGCCATCGTGCGTTCAAGCCAAGCGGCCGGTCAACGATATTGCGTCCCCTCGGCCACTTCGTTCCGAAAACACGCGCCGCCCGCCGGTCAGAGCCGTCCGATCCGCTCGCTCAGCAGCGAAAAGAACCCGTCACGGTCGACATCCCCGATGAAGAGCGCGTTGGCGGGACGGTCGGTGACGCCCCACCAGTCGGCCACGGTCATGCCGAGCGTCAGCTCGGAGCCGGTTTCGATCTCGACGTTGATCTCGCGGCCCGAGAAGAGGTCGGGGCGCAGCAGCCACGCGATGACGCAGGGATCGTGCAGCGGCGCGCCCTCGGAGCCGTATTTCTCGGTGTCGAAGCGCTCGAAGAAATCGGTCCAGCTCGCCACCACCTCGCCGACCCGGCCCATGGCGCGCATCTCGGCGATCCAGCCTTCGAGGTGAGCGCCTTGTGCGTCGCGTCGAGAGGCAGCACGGTGATGGGGCGGCCGCAGCCGAAGACGATCTTCGCGGCCTCGGGATCGACATAGATGTTGAACTCGGCCACGGGGGTGATGTTGCCGCCCTCGAAGAAGCCGCCGCCCATCAGCACGATGCGCTGCACCCGGTCCACGATATCGGGCGCGCGTTCGAACGCCGTGGCGATGTTGGTGAGCGGGCCGAGCGGGCAGAGCGTGACGGTGTTCTCGGGCTCGCGGCGCAGCGTGTCGATGATGAAATCGACGCCGTGCTGGTCCTGCAGCGGATGCGTGGGGTCGGGCAGGACGATGCCATCGAGCCCGGTCTTGCCGTGGACGTGCTCGGCGGTGACGAGGGGCCGCCCCAACGGCCGGTCGCAGCCCGCGAAAACCGGCGTGTCGCGGCCCGCAAGCTCGACCACCTGCCTTGCGTTGCGCTGCGTGAGGTCGAGCGGCACGTTGCCGGCGACGGCGGTGAGGCCCAGCACCTCGATCTCGGGCGAGGCCAGCGCCAAGAGGATGGCGACGGCGTCGTCCTGACCGGGATCGGTGTCGATGATGATCTTCTGCGCGCCCATGTCCGGCCCTCCTTTTCAGGAGCACAGGAAGGCAGGAACGCCGCGCGGGGGCAAGCCTCGCGCGGCGTCAGCGTGTCCGCGCCGGTGTCGGATCCGGTGTCAGATTCGGGCCTCGGGGCCGCGCGACAGGGCGGCGACGCCGGTGCGCGCAAGCTCGGTCAGGCCGAGCGGACGCATCAGCTCGGCAAAGGCGTCGATCTTGTCCGGGGTGCCGGTGATCTCGAAGACGAAGCTTTCGAGCGTCGAGTCGACCACGTTGGCGCGGAAGATGTCCGCGAGCCGCAGCGCCTCGACCCGCGCGTCGCCCTCGCCGCGCACCTTGAAGAGGGCCAGCTCGCGCTCGACCGTCGGGCCTTCGACGGTGAGGTCGTGGACCTCGTGCACGGGGATGATGCGGCCCAGCTGCGCCTTGATCTGCTCGATCACCTGCGGCGTGCCGGAGGTGACGAGGGTGATGCGCGACATGTGCCCGGTATGGTCGATCTCGGCCACGGTGAGGCTTTCGATGTTGTAGCCGCGCCCCGAAAACAGGCCGATCACGCGGGCCAGAACGCCGGGCTCGTTCTCGACGATCACCGCGAGGGTGTGGCGCTCCTCCACGTCGGAGAAGGTGGAGCGCAGGTTGTAGGCGGAGTGGCTGGTCGAGCCTTCCTTGATGTTCAGCATTGGGTCGTCCTTTCCTCGGGCCGGGGGCCGAGACATGTCGAAATGTCCTGCGGATCTCTGCTGCGCGATCCGGTCACACCAGCACCGCGCCGCCGGCCTCGATCGCGTGGGCGGTCGAGACCTCGCCCATCAGCATCTCGTTATGCGCCTTGCCGCTCGGGATCATCGGGAAGCAGTTCTCGTGCTTTTCCACGAGGCAGTCGAAGATCACCGGGCCGTCGTAATCCAGCATCTCCATGATCGCGTCGTCGAGCTGCGCGGGGTCCGAGCAGCGGATGCCCTTGGCGCCGAAGGCTTCGGCCAGCTTGACGAAATCGGGCAGGGCCTCGGACCAGCTCTGCGAATAGCGCTCGCCATGCAGCAGCTCCTGCCACTGGCGCACCATGCCCAGACGCTCGTTGTTGAGGATGAACTGCTTGACCGGCAGGCGGTACTGCGCCGCGGTGCCCATCTCCTGCATGTTCATCAGCCAAGACGCCTCGCCCGCGACGTTGATCACGAGGCTGCCCGGATGCGCCATCTGCACGCCGATCGAGGCGGGAAAGCCGTAGCCCATGGTGCCCAAGCCGCCGGAGGTCATCCAGCGGTTCGGGGCCTCGAAGCCGAGATACTGCGCCGCCCACATCTGGTGCTGGCCCACCTCGGTGGTGATGTAACGGTCGCGATCCTTGGTCAGCGCCTCGAGCCGCTGCAGCGCGTATTGCGGTTTGATGACCGTCTCCGAGTTGCGGAATGACAGGCAGTCCTTGGCCCGCCATTCGCCGATCCGCGCCTGCCATTGCGACAGCGCCTCGCGGTCGGTTTTGCGGCCGCGCGCCGACCACGCTTCCATCAGGTCGCCCAGGACGCTCGCCACATCGCCGATGATCGGGATATCGGTGCGGATCACCTTGTTGAGCGAGGAGGGGTCGATGTCGATATGCGCGCGGATCGAGTTCGGGGAAAAGGCGTCGATGCGGCCGGTGATCCGGTCGTCGAAGCGCGCGCCGATGCAGATCATCAGGTCGCAGCCATGCATCGCCATGTTGGCTTCATAAAGGCCGTGCATCCCGAGCATGCCGAGCCACTGTTCGCCGGAGGCGGGGTAGGCGCCGAGGCCCATCAGCGTCGAGGTGATCGGAAAGCCCGTCGCCGCGACCAGATCGCGCAAGAGCTTCGAGGCCTCGGGGCCGGAGTTGATGACGCCGCCGCCGGTGTAGAACACCGGGCGCTTGGCGGTCTCCATCGCCTGCGCCAGCGCCGCAATCGCCGCCGCGTCGCCCTTCACGGGCGGGTTGTAGCGGGTCGAGCGGGTTTCCTTGCCGCCATATTGGCCGGTGGCGAACTGCACGTCCTTGGGGATGTCGACGAGCACCGGGCCGGGGCGGCCTGCGGTGGCGACGTGGAACGCCTCGTGCAGGGTCTGTCCGAGCGCGTCGGTCTCCTTCACCAGCCAGTTATGCTTGGTGCAGGGGCGGGTGATGCCGACGGTGTCGGCCTCCTGGAACGCGTCCGATCCGATCATGAAGGTCGGGACCTGACCCGACAGCACGACGATCGGGATCGAGTCCAAGAGCGCGTCGGTCAGGCCGGTGACGGCGTTGGTGGCGCCGGGGCCGGAGGTGACGATGGCGACGCCGGGCTTGCCGGTGGAGCGGGCATAGCCTTCGGCGGCGTGGATCGCGCCCTGTTCGTGGCGCACCAGCACGTGGCGGATGTCGTTTTGCTGAAACAGCTCGTCATAGATCGGCAGCACCGCGCCGCCGGGATAGCCGAACACCGTGTCGACGCCCTGATCCCTGAGCGCCTGCACGACCATCTTCGCGCCCGTCATCTGCCCGCCGGTCGGCGGCGTTTGCGTCTGCCCTGTCATCGTGCCGTATCCTGTCTGTCTGTCTATCTGTCGCGCCGCGCGCACAAAAAAGCCCCCGGTGATCCGGGGGCGCATGGTCGACCGTCATGGTCCTTGCCGTTACCGGCCCACGCGCCCCGTTCCACCGTTTACAAGAATGAGATCCATCTTCCCCGGTCCTTTGCATTCCGCCCGCGCAGATATGCACGGGCGGGCGGGGGCGTCAACCGCATTCGGCGGAGAAAATGTCGCACCTCCGTCGTTCCGGGTAACTTTATTATCACCAACGGGGCACGGCGCGGTCGATACGCAAAGCCTAGCTGGCGGGCGGACCGCCGGCCTCGGCCTTGGCGTCGTCCATCAAAGGGTCGTTCTTGGCGTCCTCGGGCTGCGGGTCGTGCTTGGCCTGACGCTCCATCTCGCTGTCGAATTCGGCCCCCATGAGCACGATGAAGGCCGAGAGCCACAGCCACATCAGCAGCACGATCACGCCGCCCAGCGCGCCGAAGGTCTCGTTGTAGCCGCCGAAGGTGCGCACGTAGTACGCAAAGCCGAGCGAACCCACGAGCCACAGCAGGCAGGCCAGACCGGCGCCCGGCGTGATCCAGCGCCACTTACGCTCGGCCCGGTCGGGGCCATAGCGGTAGAGGATGGCGAGGCCCAGCGCCACGAGGATGAGGAGCACGGGCCAGCGCACGAGGTTGATCAGCATCTCGGTCGAGTTGCCAAGCGGAAGCACGCCGAGCACCAGCGGCAGTCCGGCTGCGACGGCGACGATCAGCAAAAAGCCCGCGATCATGCCCAGCGTCAGCGCGAGCACCTGCAGGTAATAGGAGACGAGGCCGCGGCTTTCCTCGGCCTCGAAGGCGACGTTGAGCCCTTCGACGAGCGATTGCACGCCCTTGGAGGCCGAGTAGATCGCGACGAGGACGCCGAAGATCGCGGCAAGGCCGAGCCCGCCCTCCTCGGAGCCCGCGACCTCCTTGGCCTGACCCAGCACGATGTCGGCGGCATCCTGCGGCAGGAAGGCCGAGAGCGATTGCAGTTGATCGACCACCGCCGAAGGGTCGAAGAACAGCCCCGCGATGGCCATGGCCGCGACGATGCCCGGAAAGATCGCCAGCAGCCCGTAGAAGGCCACGCCCGCCGCGATCAGGCTGACATGATCGTCGCCGATCTCGGAATAGACGCGTTTGAGCGTGGCGAACCAGCCGGGCTTGTTGATGTCGCCGGGATGGGCGTTTGAGGGTTTCGCATGCGCCATCGGGGGCCTCCGCTGATGTCCTTGGACACGTCAACGTGAAAACGCGGCCCTCGTTCCCCCGGAACCCCGTCGATCGGCAGCTGTGACAAAACTCTTACAAAACCGTCGCGTCGCATTCACGCGGGCGGTCTAGCAGGGCCGCGAACGGGGCCGGGACGCCCCGAGGAAAGGGACATGCCATGAAGCGTTTCAACATCAACAAGATCAGCTGGGACGAACTCGACGAGCTGCGCCGCCCGACCCCCGAGACCACCGATTTCGACCGCGTGGTCGAGGCCGCCGTGTCGCGTCGTGGCTTTTTGTCGGGTCTCGTGGCTTTCGGCTCGGGTGCCGCCGTGATGGGCTCGGGCATGCTCAAGGGCTCCACCGCGCTGGCCCAGGACGCCTCGCGCTTCGCCTTCAGCCCGATCGCCGCGCAGACCGATTTCACCGTCCACGTCCCCGAAGGCTATGAGTGGAAGACCGTGGCGAGCTGGGGCGATCCGCTGTTCTCCGACGCGCCCGCCTTCGACCCGCAGACCGGCACCACGGTCGAGGGGCAGGCCCGCGCTTCGGCGAGAACACCGACGGCATGGAGCTATTTTCGATCGACGGCCGCGAGGTGATCGCGGTGAACCACGAATACGCCAATCTCGACATCAACCTGCCGCAGAACGACGAGGGCGCGCCGGTTTCCGAGGCCGATGTGCGCAAGATCCAGGATGCGCAGGGCGTGGCCGTGTTCGAGGTGGCCGAAGGCGAGAATGGCTGGGAGATCGTGGTCGACAGCCCCTATAACCGCCGCATCACCCACAACACGCCGATGCGCCTTACCGGGCCCGCCGCCGGTCACGACCTGCTGAAGACTGAGGCCGATCCCTCGGGCACCGAGGCTCTGGGCACCTTCAACAATTGCGGCGCCGGTCGCACGCCGTGGGGCACCTGCCTGACCTGCGAAGAGAACTTCAACGGCTACTTCGGCTCGACCGATGCCGAATTCGAGCGCCCCGAGGGCTTCGACCGCTACGGGATCGAGCTGGAATCGGGCTATGATTACGAGAAGTTCGACCCGCGCTTCGATATCTCGAAAACCCCGAACGAGCCGAACCGCGCGGGCTACGTGGTCGAGATCGACCCCTCCGACGCGTCCTCGACCCCGGTGAAGCGCACCGCGCTGGGCCGCTTCAAGCACGAGAACGCCGAAGTCACCCTCGCCGCCGACAACCGCGTCGTGGTCTATCTGGGCGATGATGAGCGTGGCGAGTTCCTCTACCGCTATGTCTCGGACGACGCCTATGTCGAGGGCGGCGACACCTCGGGTCTGCTCGATGCGGGTCAGCTCTATGTGGCGAAGTTCAACGAGGACGGCAGCGGCGAATGGCTGGCGCTGACGCCCGAGGCCACCGGCATGGACCGCGCGATGATCCACATCCACACCCGTCAGGCCGCCTCGGCGGTGGGGGCCACCACGATGGATCGGCCCGAATGGGTCGCGGTGAACCCGCTCCGGGTCGAAGCCTACTGCGCCCTCACCAACAACAAGAACCGCGCGGTGAAGCCCAACGCCGGTGGCGACGAGACGCCGGTGGGCGGGCCGAACCCGCGCGCCGAGAACAATTACGGCCAGATCGTGCGCTGGCGGCCGGAAGGCGAGGATCACGCCGCCGAGGGCTTCGCTTGGGATCTCTATGTGATGGCGGGCAACCCGGAGGTGCAGGACGGCGCCTATGCGGGGTCGGACAACGTCACGCCGGGCAACATGTTCAACTCGCCCGACGGGATGAAATTCGACAGCCAGGGCATGCTCTGGATCCAGACCGACGGCGATGACAGCAACGAGGGCGACTTTGCCGGCATGGGCAACAACCAGATGCTGGTGGGCGACCCCGAGACCGGCGAGATCGCGCGCTTCATGACCGGGCCGGGCGGCTCGGAGGTCACCGGCGCGACCTTCTCGTCGGACAAGAAGACCATGTTCGTGGGCATCCAGCACCCGATGAACTTCCCCGATCCGGAGGCGCTGCCGCGCTCCTCGATCGTCGCGATCCGCCGCACCGACGGCGCCGTGATCGGCTGATCGATCCGCCGATCGGCCTGAAGGGGCGGCCCGGAGCGATCCGGGCCGCCCTTTTGGCGCGCGGTCTCGCCATGCCGGACGCGCGGCCTAACTGGCGTGGAAAGGGAGCCCGCGATGATTGACCTGTGGTACAAGAACGCCGTGATCTACTGTCTCGACGTCGAGACCTTCATGGATGCCAATGGCGATGGCGTCGGCGATTTCAGGGGGCTGACCGACCGGCTCGATCATATCGAGGGGTTGGGCGCCACGGCGGTCTGGCTCAACCCGTTTTATCCGACGCCGAACCGCGACAACGGCTATGACATCACCGATTTCTACGGCATCGATCCGCGATCGGGCAATGCGGGCGACTTCGTGAGCTTTGCGCGCGCTGCCGCCGATCGTGGGCTCAAGGTGATCGTCGATCTGGTGGTGAACCACTGCTCGATCGATCACCCATGGTTCCAATCGGCCCGATCCGACCCCGACAGCCCCTATCGCGACTGGTTCGTCTGGTCGAAGGACAAGCCCGAGGACATCACCGAGGGCGTCATCTTTCCCGGCGTGCAGGAGGCGGTCTGGACCTGGGACGAGCAGGCGGGCGCGTGGTACATGCACCGCTTCTATGCGCATCAGGCCGATTTCAACATCGCCAATCCGGCGGTGCGCGAGGAGATCCTCAAGATCATGGGTTACTGGCTCGAGCTGGGGGTCTGGGGCTTCCGGATCGACGCGGTGCCGTTCCTGATCGAGTACAAGGGCCTCGACGAGGAGCCCGACCGCGACCCGCTGCTGCTGTTGTCGGAGATGCGCGATTTCCTGTCATGGCGGCGCGCGGGCGCCATCATGCTGGCCGAGGCCAACATTCCCCGCGAGAAGGCGCCCGACTATTTCGGCGGCCGCGAGTTCGGCGCCGACGAACGGATGCACCTGATCCTCGATTTCCCGCTGAACCAGGCGCTGTTTCTCGCGCTGGCCCGGTCGCAGGCGGCGCCGATCGCCCAAGCGCTGGCCTCGCGGCCCGACGACGCGCCCGACCAGGCGCAATGGGCCACCTTCCTGCGTAACCATGACGAGCTGTCGCTCGACAAGCTGTCGGACGACGAGCGAAAGGAGGTGTTCGACGCCTTCGGCCCAGACAAGGACATGCAGCTTTACGACCGGGGGCTGCGCCGCCGTCTCGCGCCGATGCTGGGCGACACCGACCGGGTGGCGCTGGCGCAGTCGCTTTTGTTCGCGCTGCCCGGCACGCCGGTGATGTGGTATGGCGACGAGATCGGGCAAGGCGAGGATCTGTCGCTTTCGGAGCGCAACGCCGTGCGCACGCCGATGCAATGGGCCGACGAGCCGCAGGGGGGATTCACGCGCGGCAAGGCGGAGCCGGTGCGCCCGGTGGTCGAGGACGGTCCGCTCGGGTTTCACGAAACCAGCGTCGCGGCGCAGCGCGGCCGCCCTGACAGCCTGCTCACCCGCGTGCAGCAGCTTGTCCGCTGCCGCCGCGCCTGTCCCGAGATCGGCTGGGGCGAGACACAGGTGATCGAGGGCCTGCCCGAGGCGGTGCTGGGGCTGGTGTCGTCCTGGCGCGGCGCGCGGGTGCTGACGCTGCACAACCTGTCGGATGACGAGGTGACCTGCGCGCCGGATGTCGAGGGGGCGAGCCATCTGGTGGCGCTTCTCGGCGGGCCCGATCAGGCGGCGGCCGAGCCCCTCGCGCCGGGCGACGAAATCGCGCTGCCGGGTTACGGCTACCGCTGGTTCCGGATCGACGGAGAGCGGGCCTGACGCCTCGCAGTCAACCGGTGCCGACGGGGCGCGTGTCGGGCAGGCTGATGCGCGCCACCTGCTCGGAGATCGGCGCGACTGAGAGCGGATGCGTCTCGGCGGCGTAATCGTCGCGGTCGCCCATCGGCTGCCAGCGGCCGGCACGATAGAGCTCCAGCGCCGCGAAGCGCGCCTTGTAATCCATCTTGGGGCTGCCGGGGACCCAGTAGCCCAAGTAGACGTAAGGCAGGCCCATCTCCTGGGCGATGCACACATGGTCAAGGATCACGTGGGTGCCGAGCGAGCGGCGGTCCTCGGCCGGGTCGAAGAAGGAATAGACCATCGACAGCCCGTCATCGAGGATGTCGGTCAGGCAGACCGCGCGCAGGCCGTGGCGCGCGTCATGCGTCTCGTTCGGGTCGGTGTATTCGACGAGGCGCGAGCGCACCGGCGTCTCCTCGACCATGGCGGCGAATTCGAACATGTCCATGTCGGCCATGCCGCCCGCCGCGTGGCGGCTGTCGAGGTAGTCGCGAAACAGCGCGTACTGCTCCTCGGTCGCCCAAGGCGAGGTGGCGCGCCGCGCAAGGTCGCGGTTGCGCTTCAGCACGCGGCTCTGGCTGCGCGAGGGGGCAAAGCGGTTCACGTCGATCCGAGCCGAGAGGCAGGCGGTGCATTCGGCGCAGGAGGGGCGATAGAGCACGTTCTGGCTGCGCCGGAACCCCTGCTTGGAAAGCGAGTCGTTGAGCCGCTCGGCCTGATCGCCTTGCAGAGCGGTGAACAATTTCCGTTCCATCCTGTCCGCGAGATACGGGCAGGGCTGGGGGGCCGTCACATAGAATTGCGGCGCGAAGGGCAGTGTATGGCGCATGGCTGTCCACTCGGGCTCGTGATCCGAGGAAAGCTAGCGCTCGACCGGGCGGCTGCCAAGACCCCTGCGAAAGGTCGTGGCGTAGCAACCGCCCGGACCGAGACCCTCAGCGGCGGCGGCGCAGCGCCGTGGTGGCGAGGACGCTGTCGGTCAGGCCCTGCCCGTGCGGGGTCAGCAGCATCATCGCCATGGAGACGAGTTGCAGCGGAAACATCATCATCGAAACCGCGTAGCCGGCGGTGTGCAGGAAGGCCTGCGTGGTGTCGAGCGGTCGGTCGTCGCCGTCGCGCAGCTCGATCGCCATGAGGCGCATGCCCCACGTGGCCGAGCCCGAGGCGATGGTGGCGACGCGGTAGAAGAACCCGACCACCATCATCATCACCGGAAAGAAGAACAGCCCCACGAAGGCGGTCAGCGGCACCAGAAGCGCGCAGATCACCGCGATCACGGTGACATCGACGAGCCACGCGACGGCGCGCTTGAGCGCGACCCCCTCATAGCAGGCGGGGCTGGTCTCGGGGTCTGGCAGGCCGCGCAGGCGGGCGGCGAATGTCGGAGCGGCGGTCATGTCGCGATCCTCTCATGCAGGGCGGGTGGGACGCTAGCGTGACGGCCCCCGCCGGGGGCCGTGCAGGTGATGCGTGCGGTGTCGGACGGGATCAGGCCGCGTCCTTGTCGCCATTGGCGCCATCGCTGCCGTTGTCGTCGTCCGTGGCGCCGGTCGCGCGGGCCTTGGCGGCGCGGTCATCCATGAACTGGTCGAACTCGGCCTTGTCCTTGGCCTCGCGCAGCCGCTCGAGGAAGCTCTCGAAGGCGCGCTGTTCGTCTTCGAGCCGACGCAGGGTCTCGGTCTTGTAGGCGTCGAAGGCGGTGTTGCCCGAGGAGCGCATCGTCGCGAAGGGCGAGACGCGGGCGGATCGGTTGCGGCAGGATTTGCTGAACATGCGTTTGCTCCAGATCATGTAGGCGAGAATGGCGAGGCCGAGCGGCCAGACGAAGATGAAGCCTAGCACCATCGCGGCGATCCAGGCCGGGCGGCCGCGCGCGTCGAGCCATGCTTCGGCGCGGCCGAACCACTCCTTGATCCCCGACCGCTCGAAACGGTGGGACAGGGACATATCGGTCGTGGACATCGAGGAACTCCTTCGCGGAAGGGGCCCGTCTGTCGGGCCGGTGGGTTATGTGAATGTCTTTCACATTACAGCAGATGGGAAAGCCGGGGCGCGGCTTCAAGGGGTCATGTGAATGGGTTTAACATTTTTCGGGCCAAAGCCCGTCCGGCGGCGATTGACGCTCCTCGCGCGCCGCGCCACGGTTCGGTCATGACCGATATCGCCTCGCGCCTGCGCCGCGCCCCGCGCCCCCTTGATGCCGACAAGGCCGCCGAAGCCCGCGACTTCTGCGACTGGGCCGATCCCGCGACCGCCGAGCTGATCGGCGGCACCGCTGGGTGCAGCCCCTATCTCGCCGGTCTCATCGGCCGCGAGCGCGATTGGCTCGAAGGGGCCTGCGCCGATCCCGAAGCGGCCGTCGCGGCCGAGCTTGCGGATCTCAGGGGCCACGACATCGCGGCGCTCGGCCCGCGGCTGCGGCAGGCCAAGCGGCGCGTGGCGCTGATCGCGGCGCTGGCCGATCTGGGCGGGGCCTGGCCGCTCGAGGAGGTGACGGGCAGCCTCACCCGGCTTGCCGACGCCGCGCTGCAGGCCGGGCTCGAGACGCTGATCGCACCCGAGATCGCGCGTGGCAAACTGCCGGGCATGGGCGGGGCCGACATCGAGAGCGGCGCGGGCATGGTGCTCTTCGCGATGGGCAAGATGGGCGCGTTCGAGCTGAACTATTCGTCCGATATCGACCTCATCTGTCTCTATGACGAAAGCCGCTACGAGGGCATCGACCAGCACGAGGCGCGCGCCGTTCTCGTGCGGGTCACCCGCAAGCTCGCCGGGCTGATCGGCGACATCACCGGCGAGGGCTATGTGTTTCGCACCGATCTGCGGCTGCGCCCCGACGCCGCCGTCACGCCGGTCTGCCTGTCGATGGCCGCGGCCGAGCAGTATTACGAGAGCGTCGGGCGCACATGGGAGCGCGCGGCCTGGATCAAGGCGCGGCCCTGCGCGGGCGATCTCGCCGCCGGGGCGGGCTTTGTCGAGACGCTGCGCCCCTTCGTCTGGCGCCGGCATCTCGATTTCCACGCGATCCGCGACGCGCATGACATGCGGCTCAAGATCCGCGATCACAAGGGGCTTGGCGGCGCGCTGAGCCTGCCGGGCCACGACATGAAGCTCGGCCGTGGCGGCATCCGCGAGATCGAGTTCTTCACCCAGACCCGTCAGCTCATCTCCGGCGGTCGCGACGCGAGCCTGCGGGTGCGCGGCACCGTCGAGGGGCTCGACCGGCTGGCGCAGGCGGGCTGGATCGAGACGGAGGTGGCCGGGGAGCTGACCCGTCACTACCGCGCGCATCGCGAGGTCGAGCACCGGGTGCAGATGATCGGCGACCAGCAGACGCATATGCTGCCCTCGTCGGAGGAGGGCTTCGCGCGGCTCGCGGCCTTCATGGATCGCGATCTCGATGATCTGAAGTCCGATCTGACCGAGCGGCTGGAGCAAGTCCACGCGCTCACCGAGGATTTCTTCGCCCCCGGACATGCCGCGACCGACGCTCCCGATTTCGGCCGGGAGGTGACGGCGCGCTGGCCCGGCTATCCGGCGCTGCGCTCGGACCGGGCGGTCGAGATCTTCGACAGGCTGCGCCCCGAAATCCTTAAGACCCTGTCCGAGGCCGCGCGCCCCGAAGAGGCGCTGGCGCAGTTCGACGCGTTTCTCGCGGGGCTTCCGGCGGGGGTTCAGCTTTTCTCGCTGTTCGAGGCCAACCCGCAGCTCACCCGCCTTCTGGTGGATATCTGCGCCACGGCCCCGGGTCTCGCGCAGTATCTTTCGCGCAATTCTGGCGTGCTCGACGCGGTGATCGGCGGCGGCTTCTTCGCCGACTGGCCCGGCATCGAGGCGCTGCGCTCGGACCTCTCCGACCGTCTGGCGCGCCAGCCCGACCACGAGGCGCGGCTCGGGGCGGCGCGGGTCTGGGCCAAGGAAATCCATTTCAGGATCGGCGTGCATCACCTGCGCGGGCTGATCGACGCCGGGAAGGCGGGTCAGGAATACGCCGAGCTGGCCGAGGCCGTGGTCGCGGCGCTGGTGCCGGTGGTGATCGACGACATGGCGCGCCGCCACGGCCCGCCCCCCGGTCGCGGGCTGTCGGTGCTGGCGATGGGCTCGCTCGGCGCGGGACGGCTGAGCTCCTCCTCGGATCTCGACCTCATCGTGATCTACGACGCGGACGGGGTCGAGGCCTCGGACGGGCGTCGCCCCTTGCCCGCGCGCACATGGTACGCGCGCTTTACCCAAGGGCTGATCACCGCGCTCACGGCACCGATGCCCGACGGGCGGCTCTACGAGGTCGACATGCGGCTGCGCCCCTCGGGGCGGCAGGGGCCGGTGGCGACCGCGCTGCCCGCCTTTCGCGCCTATCAGCAGGACGAGGCGTGGACATGGGAGCATCTCGCGCTCACCCGGGCGCGGGCGATCGCCGGTGAGCCCGGTCTGGGCGAGGAGATCGAGGCGTTCCGGCGCGCGTTGATCGCGCAGAAGGCGGCGGGCGACACGGTGCCCGCCGATCTCGCGGCGATGCGCGCGCGATTGTCCGAGGCGCGGCCCGCCTCGGGCGGCTGGAACCTGCGCGACGGGCCGGGGCGGTTGCAGGATGTCGAACTGTTCGCCCAGAGCCTCGCGCTGCGCGCGGGATCGCCCGCCCGCGAGGTGCCCGCGCAGATCGCGGCCGGGCAGGCGGCGGGGCTGATCGACGAGGAGGGCGCAGCGGTGCTGAGCGAGACGGCGGACCTGATGCGCCGGGTGCAATGCGTGGCGCGGCTCCTGACGGGGGGCGGGCCGCTGCCCGAGACGCCGGCCGAGGGCGGCGCGCGGCTCCTGCTGCGCGAGGGCGGTTGCGAGACCCTCGACGATCTGCGGCGGGCCCTTGACGCGGCGGCGGCACGGGCAGAGGGGGTGATCGCGAAGGCTGCGGGGCGTGGAGCCGGGAGAGGCGCGATGAGCGACGAGATCGACCCCAAGGGTCTGGTGCGAGAGGCCTATAGGATCGACGGCATCAGCCTCGGCGAATGCCGCTCGATCTTTCTCGACTGGGCGCTGTCGCTGCCCGACGGCACCCAGAGCGCCAAGGCGATCCGGCGGCTTCTGGAGCGGCACGCCACGATGCCCGAGGGGCATCCGATGACGCAGGTGCTGACCGAGGGTCTGGAGACGGGCATGACGGCGCGGCGGCGCGGCGGGCGCGCGGGGCGCGTGGCGAGCTGAGACCCGCCACGCGCGCGCCTCAGCGCGTGAGACGCGCGGCTTCGGCGGCGAGGCGGGTGATCCCGTCCCAGTCGCCCGACGCGACCATCGCGCCCGGCGCGACCCAGCTGCCGCCGACGCACAGCGTGTTGGGCAGCGCGAGGTAGTCGGGCGCGTTCTGAAGGCTGACGCCGCCGGTGGGGCAGAACTTCACCTGCGGGATCGGCGCGCCGATCGCCTTGAGCGCGGGCACGCCGCCATTGACCTCGGCCGGAAAGAACTTCTGCACGGTATAGCCGCGCTCATAGAGGCGCAGCACCTCGGAGGTGGTCGCGGCGGCGGGCAGCAGCGGCAGGTCGTTGGCCTCGCACGCGTCGAGGATGCGGTCGGTGGCGCCGGGGCAGACGCCGAAGGCGGCGCCCGCCTCCTTGGCGGCCTCGACATCCTTGGGGGTGAGCAGCGTGCCGGCGCCGACGACGCCGCCCTCGACGCGCGCCATCTCGCGGATGACGTCGAGCGCCGACGGGGTGCGCAGCGTCACTTCGAGCGCGGGCAGGCCGCCCTTGACCAGCGCGCGCGCGAGATCCGCAGCATGGGCGGCATCCTCGACCACCAGCACCGGAATGACGGGGGCGAGGGCGCAGACCTTGGCGGTCAGTTCGGAGGCGTGTTCGGGAGTCATGTTGAGATCCTGTCGACTTTGAGAAGAAAACGTAACGGATCAGTCGCCGTTAACGTGTGGTTAAGACTTCTGGCCCAACCTGAGGGGGCTGGAGGAGGAAGGCAATGGCGCATGGCGGTTCTAGGGTCCTTGCCTGTGCCATCGGTCTTGCCGGATGCGGCGGCGGCGGGCAGGAGGCGGCCTTGCCGCCGACGTATTTCGACCGCGCGGCCTTCGGGGTACTCACCGCGCGCCCTGCCTCCAGCAGCGTGCCGCAACGCGGCAGCGCCAGCTACGAAGGCGGTTTCGTCGCCGATATGCGGCAGGCGGACGTGACGCCCACCGGGCGGATCGAGGGCGGGCTGACGCTCGGCCTCGACTTTGCCCCCGGCAGCACGACGCAGCCCGTCGAGGGGCGGCTTCACGACATCACCGGGGAGTTCCTGGGCGCGGCGGTCGCCATCAACGCGCTGCCGCTGGTACCGGGCAATGGCCGCTTGGTCCTGACGCAGGACGGCGACCGCCGCAGCGGCATTCTCGAGGCGGGCTTCGGCGCGGAGCTGCCGCTTGCGGGCGAAACCCGCCGCCTCGACATCGCCATCGACAGCCCGCTGCGCGGCGCCGGGGGCCGGGCGCTGGCCGGGCCGGTGACGGGCACGATCCTCACCGCGCCCTTCACCGATCAGCCGCATGTCCTGGCGGGGCAGTTCCACGCGACCACCGAGTGATCAGACGACCACGGCCGCGCCGTAGGCCCCGCCGCCGACATTCTGGCGGAATACCTCGAACAGTTCGCGGCCCACGCCGTTGCCGTTGCCCGACAGATCGGCGGGGGCAGGCTCGCGGCCCTCCAAGCTGGTCAGCACCTCGAGCGTGCCCGCGGTCGCGTCGAGCCGCACCAGATCGCCGTCCTGCACCAGCGCGATGGTGCCGCCATCGGCGGCCTCGGGCGTGACGTGGATCGCCGCCGGCACCTTGCCCGAGGCGCCCGACATGCGGCCATCGGTGACCAGCGCGACCTTGAGGCCCCGGTCCTGCAGCACCGCGAGCGTCGGCGTCAGGTTGTGCAGCTCGGGCATGCCGTTCGATTTCGGTCCCTGGTAGCGGACGATGACGATGGTGTCGTCCTTGAACTCGTCGTTGCGGAACGCGGTCTTGACCGATTCCTGATCGTGGAACACCCGCGCCTTGGCCTCTATCACGTGGCGCTCGGGCGCCACGGCCGAGGTCTTGATCACGGCACGGCCGATATTGCCCGAAAGCTGGCGCAGACCGCCGGTCTTCTGGAACGGGTCCGAGGCCGGGCGCAGGATCTTGTCGTTGAGCGTCTCGCGCGTGCCGGGCGCATAGGTGACGCGGCCCTCGGCCAGCTTCGGCTCCTGGGTATAAAGCTCGAGACCTTCGCCCGCGACGGTGCGGGTGTCGGGATGCAGCAGCCCGGCGTTCAGAAGCTCGCCGATCATGTAGCCGAGGCCACCGGCGGCGTGAAAGTGGTTCACGTCGGCCAGACCGTTGGGATAGACCTTGGCCATCAGCGGCGTGACCGCCGACAGCTCCGCGAAATCCTCGAGGTCGAGGATCACCCCCGCCGCGCGCGCCATGGCGGGCAGGTGCAGCACGAGGTTGGTCGAGCCGCCCGTCGCCATCAGGCCGACCATGCCGTTCACGAAGGCGCGCTCGTCGAGCACGTCGGAGGTGGGGGTGAACTCGTTGCCAAGGGCGGTGATCTGGGCAGCGCGTTCGGTGCCCGCGACGGTCAGCGCGTCGCGCAGCGGCGTGTTCGGGTTGACGAAGCTCGCCCCCGGCAGGTGCAGACCCATGAACTCCATCAGCATCTGGTTGGAGTTGGCGGTGCCGTAGAAGGTGCAGGTGCCCGGCCCGTGATAGGAGGCCATCTCGGCGGCCATCAGCGCGTCGCGGCCGACCTCGCCGCTGGCGAATTGCTGGCGCACGCGGGCCTTTTCGTCATTGGGCAGGCCGGAGGTCATCGGGCCCGCGGGCAGGAACACCGCCGGGATATAGCCAAAGGTCGCGGCGGCCATCACGAGGCCCGGCACGATCTTGTCGCAGACGCCCAGATAGACCGAGGCGTCGAACACGTTGTGCGACAGGCCCACGGCGGCCGAGAGCGCGATCACGTCGCGCGAGAACAGCGACAGCTCCATCCCGGTCTGGCCTTGGGTGACGCCGTCGCACATCGCCGGAACCCCTCCCGCGACCTGTGCCGTGGCGCCCGCGGCGCGCGCCGCCTCGCGGATCAGCGCGGGATAGGTCTCGAACGGCTGATGCGCCGAGAGCATGTCGTTATAGGCGGTGATGATGCCAATATTGGGGGCGCGGCCGGTGGCGAGCGCGTCCTTGTCTTCACCGGTCGCGGCATAGGCGTGGGCCTGATTGCCGCAGGTCAGATGCGCACGGCGCGGGCCTTCGGCGGCGGCGGCGTTCATGCGGTCGAGATAAATCCGACGCGGGCCCTCGCTGCGGGCGCGGATGCGGTCGGTGACGGCTTCGAGCGTGCGGTTAAGGGCCATCTGGCAGCTCCTGTCGAAAGATCGGGGTCGGCCCGGCGTTACCATGGTTCGTTAGCGCTAACAACCACCACGCCGGGGGGCGGGGCCGCAAAACGCGCCCCTGCGTCAGAACCCGCCGATCCGGGGCAGGGTTTCGTGCGTCGCGGCTTTTCGTGGCGCGCGGGGCAGGGTAGGAGGGCGCATGACACCGTTCCCGCACCTCCCGCCCTATCCCACCGTCCGGCTGATGCCCAAGGCCGATGCCCGCGCGATCCGCCACGGCTTTCCTTGGGTCTTCGTCAACGAGATGGTCCTCGACCGCCGCACCAAGCGCTCGCCCCCGGCGCCCTCGCGATCCTCGCGGATGCCGAACGGCGGCCCATGGCCGTCGTCACGGTCAACCCCGGATCCAAGATCGCGGCGCGCGTACTCGACCGCGACCCGGAGGCCGTGATCGACGGCGACTGGATCGCATTGAGGCTCGCCGCTGCGCTGCGCCACCGCGAGGCGCTTTATGATCAGCCGTTCTACCGGCTGGTGCATGCCGAGGCCGACGGGCTGCCCGGCGTGGTGATCGACCGCTTTGGCGACATTGCCGTGCTGCAGCCCAACGCCGCTTGGGCCGATGCCGGGGCCGAGACCATCGCCGACGCGCTTCTGGCCGCGACCGGCATCCGCCGCGTCGTGCTCAACGGCTCGGGCCGGGCGCGGGGGCTGGAGGGACTTGGCGAGGAGCTGCGGATGCTGCGCGGCGATGCGCCCGAGGGGCCGCTGCCGGTGCCGATGAACGGTGCCACCTACATGGCCGACCTGATGGGCGGTCAGAAGACGGGGCTGTTCTATGACCAGCGCCCGAACCACGCCTTTGCCGCCTCGCTGTCGAAGGACGCCCGCGTGCTCGACGTGTTCAGCCATGTCGGCGGCTTCGGCCTCGCGGCGCTGGCGCAGGGCGCGGCCTCGGCTCTCGCGGTCGACGGCTCGGCCCGGCGCTCGATCTGGCGCGGGCGGGGGCCGAGGCCTCGGGGCTCTCCG
>NZ_BATB01000053.1 GCF_000466965.1 Limimaricola cinnabarinus LL-001 | reverse complement strand
GGGAAATACGCGTCCATCGCGCCGGCCTGGCGTCGGGCATGGCAGGAAGTGATCCCGTTCTTTGCCTTCGATCCGGCGATCCGCAAGATCATCTACACCACCAACGCCATCGAAAGTCTGAACCGCGTGATCCGGAAATCGATCAAGACGCGTGGGTCCTTCCCAACGGATGAGGCCGCGACCAAGCTGATCTACCTCGCCATCCGCAACTTCGAGAAGGACGGGCGAAATGTTCGGGAATGGTTTGCAGCCCGAAATCAGTTCGCCATAATGTTCGGCGAGCGCTTCGACGCTTGAGTATCCCAAACCGCATGGGCCGGCCCGGATACACAAAGTTCAGGACACTCCCGCCGGACTTTTCGCTTGTCCCACGTCTTACGTGTGAACCCCATTAGGACTGCGAGAATTTCGCTCCCCACCTGACACCGCGGCTGGACCGCCCACTCATGTTCGGGAACCTACGGTCAGGTGGTCAAGACTAGACGCTCGATTCTCACCACTCCGGATAGGCTCGCCTATACCGGCCCTACCCATCGAATATCCGAGCCTCCTGACCGTTTGCTCTCAGAGTCAGCGCCGATTAGGAGGCGCAACGTCCCGGCTTACTCATCGAAGATTATCGACGTTGTATCAAATACTGCGTCTACATCTAACACTAGACGGGCCGTCATTGGACGATGCGCACCTGCATGGGCTCCCGTTCCATAGCAGGCGAAGATCCCGCTCAAAGAGGCGACCCATGACCAACGACTACACGAATGATCTCGTTTTCCTCGACTTCGAAGCATCGTCGCTCGCGCCGGACAGTTGGCCCGTCGAGATTGGTCTTTCTTGGCTCACCGACACAGGCGAGATCGAGAGCCACGCCAGGCTCATCCGCCGACATCCGAATTGGTCGATGGAAGCCTGGTCCACGCAAAGCGAAGACCTCCATAGCATCTCTTACCAAGTTCTCGAAACAGAAGGCGTAGAGGCCGCCAACGCGGCCAAGTGGTTCCTGTCGAATACGAGAGGACGCAGGATCGGCTCCGACGCCCCGGAGTTCGAAATGAAGTGGCTACGCCGGCTCCTTGAGACATCGTTCGACGCCTCTGCTGTGGATCGTGAGATCGCTCGTGTGCAGGACTTCTATGCGCTGATAGAGCCCATGCTTTCTGAGCAATCGCTCGATACCTTCTTCGAGCGGCTGGCACGCTTGCCAGCACCACACAGAGCGGGGCCAGACAGTTCGCGCTATGCCAAGGCGCTCAAAGCAGCATTCGACAGGCGCTGAAACTGCTGGACAAAGCCGAGGCCACCTGGCGCCGCGCTCTCGCAGAGCGCCAAGCCGATCTGGCGGATGATGTCTTTGCGGAGATCCCGGAGATCATTGGCGGGATCCGAAGGCACGCTCCTCTCTCCCACCCCGCAATCAGGCACGCGGCCAAGACCTCGGCCTCCATGAAGGTCGATACGGCGTTTCGCGCTATCTCAGCGTGGTCAAAGGCCATCAGCTAAGCATCGACTATGAAATATAATTTCCGTCTTACTTGAGGATGGAGAGCTTAATTTTCAATTGTCTCGGTGGATCGTGATGGTGCTTCACTCGGTCTTCTGAAGAACGGTCCTGAAGGAAGGATCCCATCCAATCCGATGACGTCCTACAGCCGATATGGAAGCCTTAATTTCGTTCCGCGTCTGTATGGGCGAAGCAATCGGGACAAGCCGTCTCCCCTCCCCTGCTGACTCGGCTAGAGCACTTCGTTCTTTACCGGTGTTTTCAAACGACCGTATCTCCTCGCATTATTGAATTGGAATAGGACGTACTGCGGCATTGATTGGCTACGCCCGTGTCTCGACCGACCTGCAGGACACCGCCGCACATAGGCGTGAGCTGAAGGCGGCGGGCTGCACCGATATCCACGAGGGGTTCGCCTCGGGTACCGAGGCCGCTCACATCGTCAGGCATGGCCTTCTGCTGGTCGCTTCAGCATGCTGCGGGCCATGAACAGCCCACGACGCCCCCGCCTCTCCCCGAGATCATGCGCAGTCTCAAGGTCATCGCCGCTAGGCGGTCCGGCAGTTACGAACCCACGACCGAGATCCGTTTCGTGGTATCGCCGGACGCCATCGTGCCATCGGTGTTCCTGCGCTTCCTGAAGACTCGCTTCAACGCGAGCGCCCGCAAGATTGAGCAGGTCGATATGCGTGATAGGCGCATGATGCTAGGCGAGCTCTACGCCGCCCTGATCTGACCGGCGCCGCATCACCGTGGGATGGTCGGCCCCGAGGATCTGTCCCCAAGGCCGTCTAGCTCAGGCGAAGCAGAGCTCAGTGCGGCCCTTGGTCGCCCGGTAAGTTTCGAGCGCCTCGTCCGGATTGCGGACCGGATAGACCTCGAGCAGCTCAGCGCCGCGGCCGAGGACCGTCCGGAAATGGGCCTTCGCTGCCCGCGCGTCGACCTGATCGCCCTCACCCATATCACGAAAATCGGCCGTGGTGGCGGTCGGTTCATCTTCGCCGGGAGAACGGTAGACGGCGGTCCAGTGAGTGAAGATCGGGTCCATCAGCATGCGCATGTCCTGTTGTCGTTGCTTTGCGTGCCCGGGGGCTCGCTGGCACCCGGGACAAAATTCATAACACGAAAATCGCCTCGCGGTACGCGGCGTGACCCGATGTCGCGTTCCGCCTACAGATTGCAAACAGCCCACAGCCATCGGCGAGCCCATTCCGGAGCGGGGTGGTACTTGAACAAGGGCACGACAGGTGTCATCTTTCTAGCGACACATGTCGGGGGACCATCTCATGTCGGCTATGACGATTACCAACGAGCCTGGCAGACGCGGCACGCCAGCCGCAGTCGAGAATGATGCGATCCGCGCCTACCGCCTTTTGGGGGGTGGCAAGATCATGAAGCGAGATGTCCGTAGCGCGCTCGATGCGCACGACCTGATCGTTCAAGGGATCCCTTCGAGATCGCTGTTTCACCTGGTTGACGGGGTTCAGGTCCTATCGACGGGCGACGTGCTGACCAAGGCAATCGGGATCAGCATACGAACGCTGCAGCGTCGCAGGTCTGAGGTGAAGCAGAAGGTGCTTTCGACCGAACAGAGCAGCCGCGCATGGAGGTTCGCCGAGATCATTGCCAAAGCAACAGACGTCCTTGGAACGCAAGCTGCGGCGGAGGCATGGCTTCTCGAACCTGCGATCGGTCTCGACAATCGGCGACCGATTGATCTGCTGACCTCAACTGCGGGGGTGGAGGCGGTCGACGACTACCTGACGCGCATCGAATATGGGGTCTATTCGTGACGCCATTGCCGCCGCCGCTCGGTATGGGTGAGCTCCGGTTCTGGCGTCTAGATCAAGAACGGCATGCGAGCAGTTGGGACACAGGCGAAGGATCGTATCGCGTCGGTGGCCGCTGGAATTCAAGGGGTGTCCGTACCGTATATACCTCCGTCGACCCTGCGACCGCCATCATGGAGGTTGCGGTTCATAAGGGTTTCAAGATGCTCGACACATCCCCTCATGTGCTGACAAGCGCTCGCATCATCGACATGTCCGCGGTCCATGTTGTCCTTGCCGAAGATATTCCGAATGCCAACTGGCTTATTCCAGGATCTCACGGCCCCGGTCAGCAGGCTTTCGGTGATCAGCTCTTGCAGGATCACCTGTTCTGCTTGGTACCATCGACCGTTTCCCGACACAGCTGGAACCTGATCTTCGATGCGGATCGAGCAGCTGGTTATTTCGATGATGTGCAGCAGGAGCGTTTCGCACTTGATCCCCGGCTGCACCGATAAGGCTCCGCGGCCTTCAAAGGCAACCAGGCGAGACGACGCGTGAGCCGTTCAGGTCAAAATGATCCCTCCGGCCGCCAGCCCCCTATGCAGCCACAGCTACGTCACTGCCTCTGCCGAAACTTCATCGAAGCTGTGAGGTCAAGTTGCGGCGGCTGAACGGTTGCTACGCTATGTGAAGACCCTTGGTTGCACATTTAAGAAAGGTGTCGATCGGGCTGCTGTACCGAGGGCGCTAGCGTCCCTTGTAGGGCCGACAAACCGCCACCCTGTGCGGTCATAGATGTCCGGTAATATTGGTTTATCGGACAGGACGATGATACGCTGCTCGACATGACTGGATCACCTGAAACCCGGTGACGTCGCTCGTTCTGCTCGCCGATATTGCAAGCTCCGGCAGCCTCGACCGTCTCGTCGACAGCGCCTAGGGCTATGCCGACCACGCCATTGCCGAGAACACCCGAACCGCCTACACGCGCAACTGGGCGGCCTTCGCGCGTTGGTGTCGAATGAAGGGCGCCAACCCCCTGCCCCCCCTCGCCCGAACTGGCCGGGCTCTACATCACCGATCTCGCCGCGCCTTCGGATAAGGCATGCCCGCTGTCGGTGGCCTAAATCGATCGCCGTCTTGCCGGACTGTTTTGGGGCTACGCGCAGCGCGACTTTCGGCTCGACCGGCGCGATCGGCACATCTCGAGCGTTCTCGTCGGCATCTGCCGCCGCCATGCCCGACCGCCGGAACAGATGGAGGCGATCAGGCCGGACGACCTTCTGGCCATGCTCGCGACGCTCAGCCACGACCTGCGGGGTCTGCGCGACCGAGCGATGCTGCTGATCGGCTTTGCCGGGGTGCTGCGGCGCTCGGAACCGTCGGGCTGGCTCATGGCCAAGACGACACCATTGATGGCAGCGGCTGGGCCGAGATTCTCGAGGCCGGCGTTCTTGTCACGCTGCGCGGCAAGACCGGCGGGCGCGAGATCGAGATCGCCCGCGGCTCCAGCGATCAGACCTGCCCGGTCCAAGCCCTGAAGAGGTGGCTGGAGTTCGCAAAGATCAAGTTCGGTGCCCAAGCCTGGTAAAACCAGCCGGCCTGACGTGTCCAAGGCAAAGGGCGCACTTCGTCCTCGTGCAGATCTTCGTGTCGATTGATCGGCTGCTCTGAGCCTCGGTAGGCTGCCCTGATCAAATCGGAGGCCACCTGATTCTCGTGGCACGCGTACCAACAATGGCTACCAGAGGGTAAGCCCTTTGAAAGTACTTCAATAAATCCACTCAGTTTCATGCAATGCGTGCATACTAGTGCTGCCCACTGCCCGTTCAGCGTGGGCTCTAAGAAGGCTCTCGAAAAAAGTTCAGGGCCGAAATCAGGCCGAAGCCCCTGAAAAATAGCTTCTTTGCGAAGTGCAATTTACACCTCGATCGGGGGTGCTCTCGATTAGTTGTTGCGTCTCGGTAGGTGCTTGTGCATTGATGGCCGAAAATGCACACACGAAGAGGCCACAGATGAGTAGCTAACCCCCAAACAAGACGAGAGCCCAGAAAGGTTGCCGCCTCTCTGAGCCCTTTAGTCGCCCGGTCTGCTAGGAAAACAGACCCTATATTCACCCTCTTCCTAGCAGGCATTTCCCACCTCCCGCAAGCCCCTTCGGCGTGCGGGATCATGAAAAGTGTGCCTGAGAATGACTTTCCCAATGAATCCGGGGAGAGGCTTCGTTGCCCTGCCCAACGAGATCATGGATCTCAAGATGAGCAGCGGTGCGTTCCGCCTACT
This sequence comes from Limimaricola cinnabarinus LL-001, assembly GCF_000466965.1. Taxonomy (GTDB): domain Bacteria; phylum Pseudomonadota; class Alphaproteobacteria; order Rhodobacterales; family Rhodobacteraceae; genus Limimaricola; species Limimaricola cinnabarinus. The sequence goes on along the minus strand of NZ_BATB01000053.1, from coordinate 19,726 downwards.
CACCCTCCTATGCTCGTATGCGAACCATAAGACCGGTGACTGCCACACTCCCCACGAGGAACTGGCCTCCCGTATGGGGAAATCGAAGCCGAGCATCACTGCCTACCTCAAGGAGCTTCGCGCCCTGGGACTGGTTGCCTCGTTCTCGAAGAGAGGCTTGTTCGGTGGCAATGGATACCAGCGTCACAACGTGACCTTCTGGAAAGAATGGCGCACTGCTCTGCGTAAGGCAGGAACCGAACGGCGCCAGAAGAAGGTCGATGAACAGGTTGCGGACGTTCAGGAAGCTGAATGCGGCGTTCAGTCCTCCGAACGCGAATATAATAACCATATCCATTCTAACCACACTACTGCACCGCAGCCTCTGCCACAGCTGGTCGAGATGAACGAGGCCCCTGCCCTGCGACCGGATCCTTGCGTCAGTGCAGTGGTGGAAGAATTGCGGGAGAGATGGGTCGAGCTGACCCGTGGTGCGTCATGGAGCACGCATTTCAACTCCATGCCCTCGCGGGATCTGGTTGCTAAGACCGAGAAGCTCCTTGCCGACTACGCGCCGGTTCAGGCAGACACAGCAATCAGCGATGTGGACATAGAGCGAAGGCTCCGGAGCATCTGGCGGTCGTTGGGTGTGAGGGAGAACGGAGAGGCTCTGCAAGAGCAGGTTGAGTTAGTGTCCCAGAACCCGGCGCCAGCAGCGGTTCTCCCTGCCCTATCAGCGGCTATCAAGAGAAAATGGCGGGTCGGCTTCTGGAGGAAGATGCCAGAGCCACACTTCTTCCGAAACTACCTCGCTGAGGCGTGTGCGGCAGCTCCTGCAACTATGGCGTCGACGCTCAAGGTGCTAAGACACCACCTGAAGAAATACACCGAACTGACCGCGATGAAGACTGCCACCGGTGACCGTCAGCCTACCGAGTAAGACAAACCAAGACGGCCACGGAGCCGATTATACCGATCGGTATAATCCCGCCTGGGAGCCGGAGAGCAGAGAACGAGGAGACTGCAAAGTGCAGGCAGACAAGCAAACGACCGATTATACCGACCGGTATAATGACGCATCGAAGCCGCAGATGATCGACTTCATCAGGCGCCTCGCCCACGGCATGAGGGATATCGCCGGGCAGGTTCGTCAGGACGACACGATGAAGAAGCGTGTTGAGAAGACATTCAGCACACGCGAAGTCGGAGAGCTTCTCGGGCTGGGGAATGCCTATACCATCCGTGTGCTCAACCAAGCAACAAGCGACGATGACAGTTTCCCTGTGGGGCGGAAGACCGTCGGGCAAAGTGGACATACGGCCCACTACTCAATCTCCGAGATCATGATGATGCGGGCCTACCTTCAATCTCGCACGCACCGAAAGCACGAGTACTTGCACTGGCGCAAGCCGGGTGATCCACTCCCCGTTGTGAGCTTCTCCGCCCAGAAGGGCGGGACAGGGAAGAGCCTGTCTGCTGCTCATTTCGCGCAGTATGTAGCCATGAACTACGGTCTGCGCGTGGGCATTCTCGACTGCGATCCGCAGGCTACTGTGTCGCTCTATTTCGCTGACAAGCAGACCAAGCTCTTCGAGCGAAACCGCAATACCGTGGCATCGTTCATGGGGCTCGACCTCGACCAGTTCAATGCGCACCAGATCGTGGAGAAGTCGGCCGAGGATCTGAATGGGATGTGGCAGACCACCCAGTGGCCGGGCACCCGGCTCATTCCTGGCGGCGCAAACATTCAGGACGCTGATCTCGCGCTCCTCATGCTGTCGCAGAAGTCCGGCGGCACCGCTCCCGTGCATGCGGCCCTCAAGGATGCCATTGCTCGCTGGGATGCCGCGTATGGCCCGAAGACCCTAGGGTCCGAGCTTCGCAAGCCCGATGGAAGCTTCGATGTCGAGAAGTATCAGGAAGCCCTTCACGAGACGGTCGATGTGATCGTAATCGACCAGCAGCCATCCTTCACGCTTGTGCAGCTCAACGGCTTGGTTGCCGCGACCAACCTGATCGTGCCGCAGACCATGAAAGGTTTCGACCTCAAGACGCTCAGCACCTACGCCGACAACGTGCAGGTCTACCTCTCCGAGATGGCGATCAAGGATCGAGTGATTGGTGGCGGGAACCACATCGTGCTCCCGACCATCATTCAGGAGGCCAACGAGAAGGACGTCGATCAGATCGTCGACATTCATAGGCGCCACCCGGGCCTCGTGTCTCAGGTCTGGTATTCGAGATCAGATGCCGTCGCCAACGCGGCTGAAGAATACAAGTCCATCTACGAGTACGATCCTCCGCGAAGCAGACGACCTTCTGCGAAGGCATTCATTCAGAATGCGAACGCAGTGAACGATGCACTGGCCAAACTGGTGTGGGGTGGGGCGCTTCCATCGCGCGGCCACGCCGAGAAATTCATCGCTGAGAGGTGGGTGTGATGGCGAAGAGGAAGCTGAACTCGGCACCGATGACGGACGAGGAGAGGGGAGTGCCGCAAGAGACGGCGCAAACCTTCGAAAGCTACGAGGAGCCGCGCGGCGGGCTGGTTGGCCACCAAATGGGCCATGCCACCAACGACATCCTCAAGAAGGTGATGGACGGAAGGGTCTCGGTGGTCATGAAGACCTCGCAGATCGAGGACACCCTCGGCAGCGACCGCAAAGGCAACTGGGTAGAGGACTCGGAGTTCAGGCTGCTCAAGGAGAACATCGCTGCGCGCGGGCAGACCCAGCCAATCCGTGTTCGCCCGATGAATCCGGACTGGCGCCCTAACCGCAAGAACCCGACCGTCATCGACGGAGCTGCGCAGTTCCTTCTTCTGTCCGGTCGGCGTCGCCTCCGGGCGCTGCAGGAATTGGGTGTGGATGAGGTGCAAGCCATCATCGCGCCTGACATGAAGAGTGCGCTGGATGGGCACGAAGACCTCACCATCTCGGACCTCGAGGAGCGCTACTCCGAGAACGCCATTAGGCAAGACCTTACGCCGTTTGAACGCATCCTGTCGATCGGGCAGATCGCGGTCAGGCTGAAGCACGAAGAGGATGCGACCCAAGCGCACATCGCAGAGCGCTTGGGTGTTGCGCAGCCGCTCGTATCTGTCGGTGTGAAGTGTGCCCAGAACGCCGATAAGGCGCTCGACTGGTTCGGCCCGAAGGCGAGCATGGACATGATCCGGGATCTCGCGCCATTTCTCGACAAGAGGGAAACGCTTGCTGAAGCGAAAGTGGCGCTGGCCGAGAAGAGAGAGAAGGGCAGGGGGACCGCCGCGAAACGCGCCCAGAAGACGATCCCAGGTGGGGGGACATATAAGCTGGAGCGGAGCGGTAAGAAGGTCAGCCTCACCGCTAAGGGCGTCTCCATCCCACCCGTGAAGCAAGAGGACTTCGAGCGAGAGCTGTTGGATCTCATTCAGCGATACCAAGATGGCTAACTGATTATACCGATCGGTATAATCCGATATCCCCAGCGCAAGGTTGGCTGGCACCGCTATCCTTTAATTGTATTTCTCAGAAATATCAGGGGCTTGATTGTAAATTTGTTGTGGCGGCGCGCTTGAAACTTGCGACTCCGAGGGCGCTATAGTGTCACCGCTGTGGGAGGAGCCTGTCCGGACCTATGAATAGCCCCGCGTTTCTTAGACGCCCTCGTGCCTCAGTTTCTGCTGCCGCTCGAACTCGAGGGGCGACAGCATTCCGTTTCGCGCGTGCTTGCGCTTCGGGTTGTAGAACATCTCGATGTAGTCGAACACGTCCCGTCGGGCTTCCTCGCGCGTGCGATAGGTGCGGCGCCTGATCCGTTCGCGCTTGAGCAGGTTGAAGAAGCTCTCAGCCACGGCATTGTCATGGCAGTTGCCTCGCCGCCTCATGGAATGCTCGAGATCGTGGGCCTTCAGGAAAGCGGCCCAGTCCATGCTGGTGAATTGGCTACCTTGATCCGAGTGGACCAGCACTTCGGCCTTTGGCTTCCGGCGCCAGATAGCCATCAGCAATGCCTGCAAGACGACGTCGGTCGTTTGGCGGTTCTGCATCGACCAGCCGACCACGCGGCGTGAAAAGAGATCAATGACAACGGCCAGGTAGGCGAAGCCTTCCTGCGTTCGGATATAGGTGATGTCGGTCACCCAAACCCGGTCTGGAGCTTCCACGTCGAACTGCCGATCCAGGGTGTTGTCGACCACGACCGACGGCTTGCCGCCATACTTGCCGGGGCGGCGCTTGTAGCCGATCTGTGCCTTGATGCCGGCCAGCTTGGTCAGGCGGGAGACGCGGTTCAAACAGACACTCTCGCCCTGCTCGAGAAGGTCGTCGTGAAGCTTGCGGTGCCCATAGACCTTGCCGCTTTCAACCCAGGCCTCCTTCAGCAACTCGGTCTGGCGGCGGTCTTCTTGGGCCCGCTTGCTCAACGGCGCCTTCAGCCACGCATAAAAGCCGCTCGGCTGGATGCGCAGGCACCGGCACATCGCCCGGACGGAGAACTGCCCGCGATGCTTGGCCACGAACGCGTATCTCACTTTGCATCCCTGGCGAAATACGCGGTGGCCTTTTTTAGGATGTCACGCTCCTCCGACACCCGCGCCAGCTCCTTCTTCAGGCGCCGGATCTCGGTGTCCTTCTCCGCCTCTCCACATGACGCCTTCGCGAACTTCCTCTTCCAGGCGTAGAGCGAATACGGGCTGACCCCGAGCCGCTCCGACACCTCCCTGACCGGGTAGCCCCGCTCGGTGATCTGTGCGACCGCGTCCCGCTTGAACTCCTCGCTGAACTTGCTGCTGCTCATCATGGCCTCCTTGCCTCAAAATTAGCGAAGAAGGCGTCCACAAGACACGGGGCTATTCAGCGTCTGGTTGAAGACCTTCTACAGGCGAAGATGTCCGTCGCAAATATTGCGGCGCGGCTGTCTCGGCATCGTTCGACGATCTACCGCGAGATCCGGCGCAATCGGTTCGAAGACAGCGAGCTGCCCCAGCTCAGCGGCTACTACGGCATGCTGGCCCAGAAGCAGGCCGCCGAGCGCCGCCACAGGCGTCGCAAACTGATCCGGATGACGGCGCTGCGCGAGGCCGTCATCGACCGCCTGAAAGCCGGTTGGTCGCCAGAACAGATCGCCGGGCGGCTGCGCTTCGAAGGCCACCGCAGCACCATCTGCCATGAGACGATCTACGCCTTCGTCTATTCGCAGGACGGTCAGAGCCAGGACTTGGCGCGACACCTGCCCGAGCGTCGCCGCCAGCGCAAACCCCGTTATGCCCGTCGACCCCGAAGTCTCGTCTTCCCATTGGAACGCGCGATCCAGAACCGGCCGGATCACGTCAACGACCGTAGTGGGTTCGGCGACTGGGAGGGTGATTTGATGATCTTTCGCAAGGAGTTGGGCAAGGCCAATGTTGCCTCTCTTGTTGAGCGCAAGACCCGCTATGCCGTCCTGTTCCGCAACAACGACCGCAGCTCAAAGCAGCTGATGAACCGTCTGATCACCCTGTTGTCGCCCTTGCCCTTGTTCGCACGGCGCTCGATCACCTTCGACCGGGGGTTCGAGTTCAACCGCTGGCGTGATCTGAGAACAGGAATGGGCACCGAGGCGTGGTTTTGCGACCCGCAGGCGCCTTGGCAGAAAGGCTCGGTCGAGAACCTGAACAAGCGCGCCCGCCGCTACCTGCCGCGTGATACGGCTATCGCCGCACTGTCAGACCACGCGATGGCTGAGATCAGCGCCCAGCTGAACGCCACACCAAGGCGCTGCCTCGGCTACCGGACACCGGCCGAGGCCTTCGCCGAAGAACTCCGTCAGCTCGACCGGTCCTGAACCTGTGTCGCAACCAGCATTGAACTCACAGCCCGACGAACCGTATTCGAGCTGACGTTAAACAAGCGGACGATTTCCGCGGTCCGCCTGCCTTCTTCATCGCGTGAGACCATGCATCTCGTCGCGCTGCTGCTTGGAGGGCAGGGGGCTTACCACCGTTCCGGCCCGCCTCCTGCTGGACGGAGCGCTCCATCGGGTTTGAAGTGCGGAGGCGGCGATGGTGCTCGGGCAGCGTGAAGATCGCGAGCCCCTCGGGTGCGTTTTCCTCGAGCCATGCAGCCAGCTTCGGCGCAGAGGTGCGATAGCTGGCAACCAGCTCTGCCAGGGCCGTTTCAGCCTTGGCGAGCGTGCTGGCATTCCACACGGTGCGCAGCTCGGCTCCGATGCGCTCGCGGGTCTCGACGTTGGGTACAGTACCGGCTGCTGAGCATCGCGGAGAGCCCCCAAAAGGAGGAGAAAACCCCGGGAAGGCCTCATACTTCGGCAAACTGTGAAAGCCGCGCGCTTCGCAATTGACACGCTCCAGACATACTTACTATACAGTCAGTAAGTTTGTTTGGGGAGGATGCAGTGCTCGACCGTGAAGACTACGAAGCTTTCAGATCCAGCGTTCGCAGATTGGCAGAGGACAAGATTGCCCCGCATGCTGCGTCTTACGACGAAGAAAGCAGATTTCCAGAAGAGACCCTTGAGGCCTTCAAAGAGCTCGACATCGTTGGGCTGCCGCTGCGCGAGAGCCATGGAGGAAACGCTGCTGATGTGCTCGTGCAGGCCATCTGTCTCGAGGAAGTCGCCCGTGTTTGCGCAACTTCTTCGCTCACGCTGATGGTCATCTGGTCGGGCCTCAACCCGATCAACATCTGGGGCGGCGACAAGCTCGCCGATGAAGTGATCGCTCCGGCGGTGCGGGGCGACGTCGTCGTCTCCATCTGCCTGACCGAAGCCCATGGCGGCTCCGACATGTGGGGCGCAAAGACCACGGCTCGACGGGACGGCGATGAGTGGATTATCAATGGCAAAAAAAGCTGGATTTCGAATGCTACCCGGTCGGACTGGTACACTGTGCTCTGCCGCACTGGCGAAACGACCTTCGGTGTCTTCGTGGTTCATAAGGATGATCCGGGCCTCTCTTTCGGGAGGCTCGAGAAGAAAATGGGCATGCGCGGCAGCCCCACGGCAGACGTAAACTTCGAGAACTGTCGCATTCCAGGACACCGGGCCGTCGGGGATCCCGAGAAGGGATACGACTACATCACGAGTTCTCTCACGCGCGCTCGACCAATGATAGCGGCTCAGGCGCTTGGCATTGCGCAGGGCGCTTTAGAAGGAGCTGTCTCTTATACGAATGAACGTGAAATTTTTGGTAAGCCGGTCTCCTCCTATCAAATGACGAAGGGAACGATCGCCGAGCTCGCGACCAAGATTGAAGCGGCCAGACAGCTCCTCTACCGCGCTTGCGAGGCCGTCGAAAACGGGGAGGGCAATGCCCGCATGCTGGCTTCCATGGCGAAGCTTACCTGCAGCAACGTCGCGATGGAGACAACAGTCGAGGCCGTTCAACTTCACGGCGGAGCGGGATACGTCCGCGACTACCCGGCCGAGCGCATGATGCGCGACGCTAAGATTACTCAAATCTATGAAGGAACGAGCGAGATTCAGAAACTGATAATCGCCAAGTCCATCTTAGCGAACTGAGGTCCCAGATGCCAGAGATTATAAGCTACCTCACAAAAATACGTTTTGGTGCGGGTGCAATCCTTGACTTGCGGGAGGAACTAGAATCGCTTGGTATTCGCAAGCCTCTTGTCGTTACGGATGCCGGCCTAATAGCGGTTGGGCTTCTCGATGAGGTAATCCGCAAGGCGGGACTGCCGGAGAACGTAGCAGTGTTCTCGGAGACCCCGGAGAACCCAACGGAGGAAGCGGCGGAAGCGGCGCTGGAGCAATATAGAGCGGCGGAGGCAGACGGAATCATCGCTCTCGGGGGTGGGTCGAGCATAGATCTCGCAAAGGGACTATGCCTCCTGACGACCCACGAGGCACCGCTGGAGCAATACGCTGCTATTTACGGTGGCGTCGCGAAGGTAGGCATGGATCTTGCGCCGCTGGTCGCGGTTCCCACGACCGCTGGCACCGGGAGTGAAGTGGGTCGAGCTACGCTCATCACGCTGCGCAACGGCCGTAAACTCGGTTTCCTCTCACCGCACCTCATCCCCAAAGTGGCTATCTGCGATCCAGAGTTGACAGTTAAGCTGCCCTCGGGCCTGACTGCGGCCACTGGCCTAGATGCCATCTCACATTGTATCGAAACCTTCCTCAGCCCTAAGAAAAACCCGGTGGCTGAGGCTATCGCCCTCGATGGCTTGACGCGCGCATGGGCCTGGCTGCCTCGCGCATATGAAAACGGCGCCAATCTTGAGGCACGAAACGAGATGATGATGGCGGCGCTTCAAGGTGCGCTGGCCTTTCAAAAAGGTCTAGGCGCTATCCACTCAATGTCGCATGCGCTCGGAGGCATGAAAGGCCATCGTTTGCACCACGGAACTCTGAACGCGGTTCTACTGCCCACTGTGCTGCGTTTCAACGCCCCCGAATGCGTAGAAAAATACGGGCGCATCCGGAACGCCATTGGCGTATCGGAGGACGCCGACCTCGCCGAGACTTTCGCGGGTTTTAACCGTATGCTTGGGCTACCGGCCACTCTCGCAGCAATGGGCGTTGACGACGCGGTGATCCCAGACGCGGCACAGTGGTCCTATGAAGACCACTCAACTGCGACAAATCCTCGGGCAGCGCTGCCAGAGGATTTCGCCGCCATGCTGCGAGAAACAATGTGAGGCCGAACTGATGAATGCTCCGGCGACCATTCTTGAGAGCGTGCGCGTCTTAGATCTCAGCCGACTTGCCCCCGGTCCCTATGGTTCCATGCTTTTGGGAGACATGGGGGCAGAAATTATTATCGTCGCCGGCGGCCGCGGTAGCCTCCCGATCAACGCCTACGGCCGCGGGAAATCTGTTGTCACTCTTAATCTCAAGTCGGAAGAAGGACGCTCCGCCTTTCACAAGCTCGCCGCGACCGCAGACGTTCTCATAGAGGGTTATCGCCCCGGCGTCGCCGACCGGCTCGGTATAGGCTATGAGGACCTGCGATCGATCAATAGTCGGCTGATCTATTGCTCGGTCACTGGCTACGGACAGGATGGGCCGCTAGCACAGGAGGCTGGGCACGACATCAACTACGTCGGGATGTCTGGCATGCTAGGAGCGATGGGGCCCTCGGATGCCGCGCCCGTGCTGCCGCTCAACCTTGTGGCGGATTTCGCAGGCGGCGGAATGCACGCCGCTCTCGCTATCGTTTCGGCGCTTTATGAACGGGAGCGTTCCGGCAGAGGGAAGTACCTAGACGTCGCCATGGTCGATGGCTGCATCTCTCTTATGGCGATGCACTATGCCGACTGGGGCAAGCCAGTGCTCCCCGCGCGCGGCCAGGGTCTACTCACCGGTGAAGCGCCATTCTATCGCTGCCACCGCTGTTCAGATGGTAGGTTCGTCGCGGTCGGGGCGCTGGAGCCCACGTTCTTCGGCAACCTTTGGCAAGGCCTAGGATTGGGGGGGCCGCCGCCGGACCACATGAGCCGCGCCACTTGGCCTGAGATTGCGGAGGAGTTTGAGCGGGCTTTTGTCGCGCGAACGCGGGACGAATGGGCACAGCATTTCGCCGGAAAAGACGCTTGTGTAACGCCGGTCCTCAGTCCCGAGGAGGTATTCGACCATCCTCACAACGCGTCCCGACATCCCGAGGCCAGTCCGGAAAGTGTTCCGGTCCTCCCGTGGGCCTCACAGGCTGCGGGGCGGGGCAATGAGGAAGCCCCAAAGGATATCTCAGACCGTCTGCTGGAGGGGCTCGGGCTGGGCCGGAAAGAAATTGCCGCCGCGACAGGTGGCAAGAGCGCGGGGGGCCAAGGGATCGCTTGGCCGCCGGTACGTGAGTGAAAAATCATCCCGGAATCCAACGGAGGAAAAAGTTCATGAACGCCCTATTTCTGAAGATTACCGCAGCGTCCTTGGCGCTGGCAATCGCAGCGCCAGCTGCCATCGCGCAGCAGAGCCTGAAGATGACTACCCCTTGGGCCGGCGGGCCTTGGCTCGAGCGCGACGCCCAAGGATTTGCGGACCGGGTAGCTGAACTAACCGACGAAAGGGTGACGATAGACGTTTTCCCCGGAGGCACGCTCTATAGCCCGTTGAAGGTCACTGAGGCGGTGCGCGAGGGGGTAGCCGACGTCGGTCACAACTATATGGCCTATGACTGGGGCATCGATAAAGCCACCGTGCCCTTCTCCGGATTTTCAGGAAGCCTCACGCCCGAGGCTTATATGCTCTGGCTGTACGAAGCAGGCGGACTCGAACTCTGGCAGGATTACCGTGAGGAGGTATTTGGCGTAATAGCTTTCCCTTGTTCTATTCTCGCCACAGAAATATTTCTGCATTCGAAAAAGCCGGTTAGAACACTTGAGGACTTTGCCGGCCTAAAGCTTCGCACCTCGGGAGCATGGGCCGAGATCGCCTCGCGGCTCGGAGCTTCTACTGTAATTATGCCGGGAGGTGAGGTTTATGACGCACTCGAACGCGGCGTGATCGATGCGACGGAGTGGGGGAGTCCCGAAATCAACCGGCCGACTGGCCTGCAAGACATCGCGCAATACGTGGTCGTACCCGGAATCCATCAGCCCGGCGGCTTCTTAGAGTGTCAGTTCAACACAGAAGTCTGGAGCAAGATCTCATCCGATGACCAGGAAGCGATCCGCGCCGCAGCAAAGCTAACGGTATTTGAAAGCTGGCTGCAGAGCTCAAGGCAGGACTTAAGCGCTTTCGCTGAACTCGAAGCGGGCGAGAACGAGATCATAGAACTCGATCAGAGCTTCATCGACGCGGTTGCTGAAGAGACAGAAGCATGGAGCAATGAAGTGGCCGCCGAGAACGAATGGTTCGCGCGGGTCCAAGGCTCAATCGACGAATTCAAGTCCGAGCTTCAGGTCTGGGGCAAGTACCGGCTACCGGTTCAGGGTGAAGCCGCCGTCGTGCCTGGCGAAGCCGCAGCCAATTAATCGCTCGGAGCGCGGAAAGACCGCGCTCCGATCCTTGCGAATAAAAGGGCCTGAGGATGAAGACGATCATCGCAGCCATTGAGGGAATATCCCGAACGGCCGGGTGGGCCGGTGCAATTCTCGTGGCGCCGCTTATCGCGGCCCTCGTATACGAGGTTCTTAGTCGGTATGTTCTGGCCGCTCCGACTATGTGGTCCTACGAGATGAGCTACATGTTGATGGGCGCTATCTTCATGTTGTCGCTCGCCTACGCCTTGCAGGCGCGCCTCCACGTCGAGGTCGGTCTCATTAGTTCGGTTATGCCGATACGGCTCAAAGCCTTCGTCGACCTTGTCGGATACTGCGTCTTCTTTGTCGTGCTGGTCTGGACGTGCGTGGGGCTCTTCGACACGACACTAGAGTCCTACAACCGTGGGGAGGTCTCCGGAAAATCCGCTTGGAACCCGGTAATCTGGCCGATCAAGGTAGTCTGGTTCATCAGCATGATCGTTTTCGCGCTACAGGTTTTCGCAGAGATTTTGCGCAGCCTTGGTATACTTATTCCCCGGGATCAAAAGGCATGAACGAAGCAGCCTCATTCATAATGCTACCGGTCCTTCTCCTCGTCATTCTCGCGGGCTTTCCGGTCGCATTTTCACTCATCTCCGTTGCCTTTGCCTTCGGGCTCTACACGTTGGGTGATGGCGTCATCGTGCAGCTGTTATCAAAAATAGAAGACACCGCCACGAATTCCGTCCTCGCAGCCGTCCCGCTCTTCATCTTCATGGGAGTGATGCTGGAGCGCTCGGGCATCGCCGACAGGCTTTTCGAAGCCGTTCATCTCTGGACCCGCCGCCTTCCGGGAGGCCTCGCTGTCGGCGCCATCGGACTGGGAACGATCTTCGCCGCAGCCAGCGGTGTGGTCGGGGCTACCGAGACTGTGATAGGCATGCTTGCGATTCCAGTAATGATGCGCCACAATTACGACAAGCGCCTTCTGTCGGGAACTATCTGCGCGGGCGGCTCCCTCGGCACAGTAATTCCGCCCTCGATAACCGTCATAGTTCTTGGCCCCGTGGCCAGCGTCTCCGTAGGGGATCTTTTCGCGGGCCTGCTCGCGCCCGGTCTGATAATGGCCCTACTCTTTGTCGCGTATGTCATGACCATTGCAACTCTAAACCCCTCGCTCGCACCACGCGAACCGCCAGCACCGGATGAACCGAATCTATTGGAAAAGCTGAAGATCACTGCCATCGCGCTGATTCCACCGATCCTTCTGATTTTTACCGTTCTCGGCACGATTCTCATGGGGCTCGCCACGCCAACGGAAGCTGCAGCCTGCGGCGCGCTCGGGACCATCATTCTCGCGGCGATCTATAGACGGATTTCGATTGGCGTGCTTTGGACCGCCATGAGCCATTCCGCTGGGATCACTGCGATGATACTGCTCATCGTGCTGGGTGGAAGTATGTTTGCAGGCGTCTTCTTCGCCGCGGGGGGCATGATGGCAATCCAATCGATGCTGAGCTCAAGCGGGCTCGAGGGTTGGCAGGCGCTGTGCATCATATTGGGACTGGCCTTCGTATTGGGCTTCATGATGGACCTGATCTCGGTAATCTTGATCATCATTCCAATCGCCATGCCGATCGTGCTTCTCTTCGGATACGATCCCGTGTGGTTCTGCATTGCCTTCCTGGTAGTACTGCAGACGAGCTATCTAACGCCGCCGATGGCACCCTCGATCTTCTATTTGAGGGCCATCGCTCCGCCGGAAATCCGTCTCGGAGACATGTACGTCGGGGTACTGCCATTTATCGCTGTGCAGCTTCTTACGTTGGCGCTTATACTGGCATTTCCGCAGATTGCGCTTTGGTTCCCGGGGGTTCTATCGGGGCCGAAATGGTAATCAGCGGGGAGCACAAGTTCGGATGACAGATCTTTTGACAGCCAATGACCAGCCTTGGCGCGGATACGTAAGGCATGAATAAAAACCAAATATCCCGCGAACGAAGCAAAACGCAGATCACTGACGCGGCCTTCCGCATGTTTATCGAGCGAGGCTACCATGCGACGAGCCTCGATGCGATTGCGCAAGAGGCAAATCTCACAAAGGGTTCAGTCTACTTTTACTTCGGAAGTAAGGAAAAGTTGGCACTGCACCTATTTAACATAATTCATGATGAGATTGTCTGTCCGCAGGTTGAGGCAATCGAGCAGACGCGAGGGAGCTTTGTCGACAAAGTTGTGGCGTATATTCATGTCGGTTCTAACGCTGGCGTCCATCGGCCGCACAAGCTGCTCTTCATGATCCAGATGAGTATCGAGTTCGGGTTTCAGGATACGCCACTCGCAGAGGGGATCCGAAAACTGTACAGCGGGCTCTACGCATCGATTGAGGCTGCTTACGAGCAGGGTCTGCGCGACGGAACCACGTCGTTTAAAGCGACGCCGCAAGCGGTGTCCTCGATGGTCGTCGCTGTCCACGACGGCATGATGCTGCAGTATAACCTGCGCCAAGGAGAAATCGACGGGCCCGAGCTCGTGAAAAACGTTCGCAAGATGGTGCTCTCGGGACTCAACGGGTAAAGAGATCGGGTTCAGGCGTTCGGGTCGTGTGACAGGGCCCTCAAGGCCACGCCGACTTCCCTCCGGTCCCATGTACCTTGGGCCCCGGTTCCCTGTTCGCGCAGGTGCTGTTTCCGTATCTTGTTCGTTGGTGTTCGTGGCAGAGCGCCGACCGTCCGGACATAACGCGGAACCATGTTGTGCGGCAGGCGCTGCAACATGAACGTCAGGAGCTCAACAGGGTCAGGTACCTCTTCTCCTTCGGGGACAATGACCAGCATGATATCATCATCCCCTTCATAGCCCGATGGAACCCCGACTGCCGCGCTCTCGGCGACTTGTGGATGAAGATTGGCCGCAGTTTCGATGTCGAATGAGGAAATGTTCTCGGCCCGCCGGCGGATGCGGTCCCCCATTCGGTCAAGAAAGTAATAGTTGCCCTTGTCATCAACGAATCCAAAATCGCCTGTGTGGAAGAACTGGTTCCGCCAGGCTAAGGCATGCGCTTCCCATTGTTCCACGTAGCCCTGCATTGCGGTCCAGGGATAGCGCGGCCGGACAGCAAATTCGCCCGGCTCCCCGGCGGGAAGCGGCATGTCGGTTTCGGGATCGATCACCTTCATCTCGTACCACTCCTCTAACAATGTTCCGCAGGAGCCTGACAGTAACTTCGACTGGAGTGATGTCCAACACGGGCAGCCGATCTCTGTCATGCCCCACATCTCGATAGGCGGATGTCAAATCGAGCAGTAAAGTCGGGCCGACGCCTTTAGGAAGTGGACAGCACATCATCCGGTGCATGGCATGATCCCGGTCACGCTTACTGGCAGGCTGTGCATGAACCATTTCGATCATGGGGCCATGTGCGATGGTCAGGGTGGCTCCCGATTCGCGAACCCGGTTGAGCCACCTGGTTTCGTCGAAGCGAGCATCCATACACACCGTACCGCCGGCTGCCATTGTGGCAAGCACACCCATGAACTTACCGGCGATATGGAAGAGTGGATGCACCATGTAAAAGCGATCGTCCGTGGTCATCTCGCATTGCTCAAGTGTGATCCATGCAAGAAGTGCAACCTGCGCATGAGGCATCAGCACGGCCTTCGCCGGGCCGGTCGTGCCGGATGTAAAGATGATCGAGGCTATGTCTGAGAGACGCGGCTCCGTACGCGCCTGTGTCTCGCCACTCTCTAGCATAGAAGCGTAGGCGTGCCACTGAAGTTCGTGTGGCATTTGCGAAGGCACCTCGGATGATGCTTCGCCGATGACAATTACGTGCCGCAGCTTCGTCTCCACGAGTTTGAGCGCGGCGACAGCCTCCAATTGCTCGGCAGTGACAAGGAGCACTGTGGGATTGGCAAGGGAAAGCGCGTGCTGTAGCGGTTGCCCCTTCTGAGCAGGGTTTAGTGTCGCATCAACAAAACCGCCGAGCTGCGCTGCCATCCAGCCGTGCAATGCCGGCAGACCGCTCGGAGCGAGAATGGCTATCTTGTCGCCAGGTGACATGCCCAGAGCGGTAAGGTGGTCCGAGAACGACGTCGAGTGCCGCAGGAATTCTCCATAGCTTTCTCGTCGTCCCTCGGGGTCTTCCACGAAAGTCTTGTCGGGATGCGTCCGAGCGGTGCGACGCAGGATTCCGGGTACGGTCCATGCAGGATACTTTCCATAGCCTTCTGTGTCATCCACAGCTTCTTCTCCTGAAGTTAAAGCAGCTTGAAGCGTGATGGCGTCTGCGCGCCTCGCAACTTCCTGCTACCAGCTCTTGCACTTTATTCTTCACACATACTATACAGTCAGTAAGTAAGCGCAACAACGGGTGGCCGATGAAACCTCTTGCTGGAGTTAAGGTTCTGGAACTCGGCATGGTCATGCAGGTGCCTCTTGCAGCCCAAATGCTGGCCGACTACGGCGCGGAAGTCATCAAAGTAGAGCGGCCGCCGCGCGGGGACATCATCCGCGACCTTGATGAGGTCGGAACGGCGCGCGATGAGATGAGCTGCTACTACGCTGCGGTCGGACGCGGTCGGAAAGACATATGCATAGACATCAAAAGTGTTCAGGGGCGCGAAGTGCTCACCCGGCTCGTGCGCGAATGTGACGTGCTGATCCACAACTTCCGTCCTGGTGTGATGGAGCGTATCGGCTTCGGTCCGGATCGGGTTCGCGAAATCAACCCACGCATGATCTATGCGGTGTCGACGTCCTTCGGTCCCGAAGGACCCCTCGCTGGAATGCCTGGACAGGACATGCTGGCCCAATCTCTGAGCGGGTTTGCCATGGCTGGGATTGGTGAGGGCGAGAAACCCCGCCTGACCAGCGTACCTGTCATCGACTACGCGGCCGCTGTGCATCTCACGCAAGGCATCCTCGCGGCCCTCTTTGAACGTGAACGCTCGGGGCTAGGTGATGTCGTCTCGACTTCGCTTTTCGATGTCGCGCTCGCATCACAGGTCCTCGAGATCGCTAGCCGCTCAGTCTACGGCTATCGGACTAGCTGGACCGATTACGCCATGATCTTCCCAACGGCCGATGGTTGGATCACGGTCCTCACGCTATTCCGCCCAAACCCGCTCCAGCTACTCTGCCGCGCCTTCGGCGTCGAGGATATGAGTATCGATCCAAAGCTCGCTAATGCGTCATTGCAGCGCGAGAACGCCGCTCTAATCCAAGATCGTTTCGGGCCAATCATCGCAAAATTTAGCACCGACGACTGCCTCGAACGCTTGCGCGATACGGATATCTTAGCCGCGCCGGTGCTCGATCTGGAAGAGGCCATAGCGCACGAACAGACGCACCTTAATCGGGCCATCTGGGAGGTGGAGGTACCTGGTCACGGACGCCGCAAGCTGGCCGGTACCCCGGTCCGTCTCGGCCGGCACAATCTTGAGGATACGCGCCCCCCCGTGGGACTAGGCGCGGATTCCGAAAAGGTGCTGAGCGAGTTCGGGTACACCGCTGACGAAATCCAGGCCTTGCGCGACAACGCCGTAATCTACCAAAGAGACGAGAGGGCCAAAACATGAGTCAGACTGCTGATTTCACCGCAATCACCGAGCGTATGATCAAGCGGATCCGTGCCACCGACGCCATGGGGCTAAACGGGTTCCCCCATTACGCCGACACGACCACCGGCGAATGGACAACGACTCCGGACGGGTTCTGGACGGGTGGTTTTTGGCCTGGCGTTCTCTGGCACGCGTTTGACCAAACAGGAGACTCCGCACTCCGCGACTCTGCTGCGCGTTGGACCGAACGTCTCAGCGCACGCACTGAGTCACGATCTGTATTTAAAGGATTTCTCTTCCACTTCGCCGGGGCGACAGGTGACATGCTTGCCGGAGATCCGAAGGCCCGGGAGCTTGCCTTAGCCGCCGCACAAAGCCTGCAACGCGCGTTCCACCCTTCCATCGGGCTCATTCCTCTCGGAAAAGAGGCCGAGGAAGCGCATACTGTTGGTGATAACGATACGAATATTGATGGGCTATCCGCCAGTTTAGTCATGGCTTGGGCCGGTGTCCGTACTGGCGACACAGTACTGCTGCAGACGGCTGTGGACCACGCTCTACGCTCGGGCGACTACTGCGTGCGTGACGATGATTCGGTTTGCCAGTCAGCAAGCTTCGACGGCGAAACCGGCAAGCTAATCCGCAACTATACCCACAAGGGCTACAGCGACGCCTCCACCTGGACCCGGGCGCAGGGATGGGCAATGCTGGGCTATTCCTACCTCGCTGGCATCGACCGAGAGAACCCGCGCCTGTTGAGGATGGCCGAGCGTGTGAGTGACTGGTGGATTGCCCACGTGCCCTCTGACCTGATCGCGTTGTGGGACTTCGATGCGCCCGAGCAGCCGTCGACGCCACGCGACACCTCTGGCACTGCCATCGCGGCCGCATCTCTGCTCCGGCTTGCCCACGCGCACCCCGACGAAAGCAGAGCTCGAAGCTACCGCGATTTCGCCGAAAGGACAGTCCATGCACTCTGCGCCGAAGTAACGCCGACGGAGCAAGGGGACACGCGGCCGCCCGGTATCCTCACCCGAGGTTGTTTTGACAAGACGCGCGAGGAAGCGACTGAAGCAGAACTGATCTGGGGGGACTACTTCCTGCTGGAATCCCTGCGCATACTTTCCGGAACGCTCGACATAGAGCGGCTCTATCCAAGAGGCTAAGGGCTTTACCGTATGAGCCCTGATCTGGTCGAGACTCGCTGCGGCCCAGTGGAGGTGGCGCTTATGGGCCGTCCTGAGGGACGTCCGACGGTGTACCTCCATCATGGGTTCGGGAACTGGCATTCGCTCACCGACCTGGCGAAGCGCGTGGCGCGCCAGACCTCGGTACGGCAGATCGTATGCTATTCGCGGACCGGCTGCGGCGATAGCCCCGCACGCTTGGCCCGCGCGGAGGCCGATTACCTGCGCGACGAGGCGCACCATGTTCTTCCGGCACTTCTCGACGCCTGAGCATAGAGCGAGCTGACCTCGTGGGCCATAGCGACGGAGCCACGATCGCGCTGCTCTGTGCCGCAGCAATGCCGAAGCGCGTGGGTCGTGTGGTCGCAATTGCGCCGCATATCTTCGCTGAGCAGGTGACTATACAGGGAGTGCGAGACTTCGATTCCCGAAACGGCGGTGCAGTCTGGCGCCAAAACCTTGCTCGGCGGCATCGCGATCCGTCGGCTGCCTACGACGCTTGGCGGGATTTCTGGCTCTCCGAGAACGGTGCAGAATGGTCTGTCATCAATGAGCTGTCGACTTGCCATGCTCCGCTGCTGCTCGTGCAAGGAGGGCAGGATGCCTTTGGTAGCTACGCGCAACTCGATGCGACTACCCGGACGGTCGCTGGGCGGAGCCGAGAGATGCGGCTCGCAGGGTTGGGGCACGAGCCGCACCGGGAGGAAGCTGATACCGTTGCCAGAGCCGTGGCGGAGTTTTTGAATGAAAGCATGTCGCCGGGAGAGCCGGGAGACAGCAGCGGTGAGGAGAAAGGCAGATGAAGGTAACCTGGTATCGATGAAGCGCGTGATTGACTGCAGCGCAGGGGCAAGCGGATCAGGGCCGCATTTTCACAACGTGAAGATGTCGAGAGTCCGTTCGCCGATCCAAGAGCGCCGCATCTCTCATAGGAACAGGGTCCTACAAGTTGTTCAGGCCAACCGATTGTCTGCCGGTTGCAAGTATATCCTCTGATAGGACAACAACTCAGACCAGCCAAAGGTCAGGAGATTTTCATGCCCAACCTCGACGTCAGCGCCCACACGCCCGAAACGGCCATCCCCACCGACCGACCGCTGCCGTTGGTGCGCACGCAGGTAGCCGCGGACTGGATCGATTACAATGGTCACATGACCGAGCACCGTTACCTGCAGGTGTTCAGCGAGACCACCGATTCCCTTCTCGCTCGTGTTGGCGTAGATGCCGACTATGTAGGGGCGGGCCATAGCTACTACACGGTTGAGACTCATCTCCGCCATCTGGGCCAAGCTCGCGCGGGAGAAGACCTCACCTGCGCCACACAGATCTTGCACGTCGACGCCAAGCGGCTGCACGTTTTCCATACTCTACACATATCAGGTGGTGCCGACACCCCAGTGGCAACCGCGGAACAGATGCTAATACACGTGGATGCTGTTCCCGAGCGTGCGGTGCCGGTCCACCTAGAGGTGCGCAAGCGCTTGGAAAAGATCTTAACGGCCCAATCGAGTTTGTCACTTCCCGAAGCTGCCGGGAGGGCAGTTCGTGCTCCCTCACGGCCAGATCCATAGCTGGATTGAAAGGATCACACCGTAAAATTTCGGATCAAACACCTCGAGTGCATAGCCATGCAGGGCTGGCGAGGGGCATCATTAGGTGACTGCAGAACGCTGATGTTGGCTTGATACAAGTAATCCCAGCCAATCGACCTCGATCGGACATTCCGGCTGCAAGCTCTTCGCCTTCCCCCATTTAGCTGTGAGCTATGCCTCTCGCTCATCTAGGGTCAGGATGCATTGATTTTCAACGCGCTGCGTGATTCACGGCTCGGAAAACGGAGCGGTGACATGAGCGACCTTTACTGGCTGACCGACGAGCAGATGGCCAAACTTGCCCCTTTCTTCCCGAAGTCGCACGGCAAGCCACGGGTCGATGACAGACGGGTGTTGAGCGGGATTATCTTCATCAATCGCAATGGGTTGCGCTGGCGGGATGCGCCGCAGGAATATGGTCCGCACAAGACGCTGTACAGCCGATGGAAGCGTTGGAGCGAGAAAGGCATCTTTGCCCAGATTATGGTCGGTCTGGCTGCCAAGCA
>NZ_BATB01000054.1 GCF_000466965.1 Limimaricola cinnabarinus LL-001 | reverse complement strand
GCACCGCCGATCGCGAGATCCGTGGAGTTGTTGGTGGCGCGCACCGCGCCCTCGGTGCTGACATCAGCACCTTGGAACGCACGCACGCCCGAGGGAGAAATGCCCGCATTGTCGCTCAGCGTAGAGGTCGTCACCATCTGCACGAAGCTGCGCCGATAGCCGTCGGTGTTGGCGTTGGCGATGTTCTCGGAGATCCGGCCCACGGCCGTGGAGTTGGCCTTGAGACCGCTGACGCCGGTCTGCATGGCGTAGGAAATGCTCATCCTGCCTGTCCTTCGTTTGTTGTGTCGCCGTGGCTTTCGACGCCTTGGCCGGTGGGTGGTACCGGCCAAGGCCAGTGGTGAGAGGCGGAGACGGTCATCAGCCGTCGCCCGCGACGCGTTCGAGACGTTGCAGGGCAGCATCGGCATCCTGCATCCGATCCGTGGCGGATTTTTGACCGATGGGCAGCGCCAGTGGCGCCACCGGCGCCAGCGAGCGGGCGACTTCGGCCAGTTCGGGGCTTCGCGCCAGCTGCGGCAGGCCATCGAGAAGCTCGGCGACGAGAGCCGTGTCGCCAGAGCGATGCGCCGCCAGCAGCAGGCGGATCGCCTCCCCCGCCCCGAGCGGCGTCTCGGGGTCGCGCCAGAGCGCGGCATAACCGTCACGTGCCGCTTCCCAATCGCCCCGGTCGAACAGCGCCGCCGCGCGCAGCCGTCGATAGCCCTCGGACGGGGTTTCCATGCGGGTCGCGATCACGCCCGCCCCGTCGCCTTGGGCGCTCGACAGCCGGGCGCGCAGCATCTCCATGCGGTCGCGCAACTCGGGCGCCGACGACGCCGTCGCCCCGAGCGCCTGCGCCGCAGCCGTGGTCTGGCCGCCGCGCAAGAGCGCCTCGGCCTGCGCCAGCCGCAGCATGTCGAGACGCAGCGCCGGGACCTCTTCGAGGCCCAGATCGCGCATCACGGCAAGCTGGTCGCGCAGCGTCGCGTATTCGCGTGCCGCCGCGTCCGTCGCGCCGATTTCGAGCAGGCGCGCCGCCAGCTTCTCGGCCTGCGCGGCGAAACCGGGCCGGAACATCAGGTCGGGCGAGAGCCTGCGATGCGCCGCCACGAAGGCGCCGATCGGCAGCGCCCCGGAGGCGCCGCGCGCATAAAGCTCCGCCACCATCTCATCGAGCCGCGCGGCCGATCCCAGCGCGGCGTCGCTCAAGGCATGGCGGCGCTGGATCTCGGTCATCGCGGCGATCGCGGCCTCGGTCTCGCCGCGCCCGTGCTCGACCTCGGCCAGCCGCTCCAGCGTGGCGATCTCCAGCGCATCGCCACGCCACAGCCGCCAGCTCTGCCGCAGCAGCGCCGCGCCGTCCTCTGGCGTCAGCGTGCCGGTGGCGCGGCCCAGGTCGATCAGCGCCAGCCGCGCCCTTTGGGCCCAGGCATCGGCGCCGCCCGCGGCCATGGCATAGCTGTCGAAGGCCATCACCGGGTTGCCCCCGGCCTGCGCCGCGCGGCCCAGAAGAAATCGGTAGGCGCTGCCGCCGCGCAGCTCGGCGTGGGCATCGAACCTCTGTGCAAGGCCATGCGCATCGTCCCAGAGCCGCGCGTCGATCGCCGCCTCCAGGAGCTCGGGCAGCAGCGTCGCGGCGAGGGCCGGCGGCATGGCGTCGAGCAAGGGCCCCACCTGCGGCAGATCGGTGGCGGCCGCAGCCGCATCGCCTTCACGGGCCCGGGCCAGCGCCCGCCAGACCGGTGCCTCGGGCCAGCCGCTCTCCGTCTCGATCTGCAGCCGCGCCGGCAGCGGCGGCGGCGCGGTGCCCCCATCGACGCCCCAGATCGCGAGGGCGAGGCGGTCGCGGCGCTGCGACTGCGTGGGATCGAGCCCTTCCGGTCCCGCCTCAGGCAAGCCCGACAGGAAGGACCGCGCCTCGGGCGCGAGGGCCACGCCCACCGACAGGGCGGCGAGGTCGAGCAGAAGCCGCGACCTGTCAGAGCCGCCGGGGGCTTCCGACAATGCCTCGATCAGGGCGCGCGCCGTTCCAGATATCCGGATGCCGGGGGCACCATAGTGGTCTGTTCGGGCGCAAACGCGAGGCGCGGCCCCACGTCCTCCGGCGCCTCTGCGGCCACCGGGGCCGCCAGCAAGGCCACCCCCAGACATATGCTCAGTAATCTTGGCAAATCCGCCACGAACCCATGAATTGATTATGCCTATCCTTGATCGAATCCCGTATCAAAGCAACAACAGCGTCAATAACGACGTGCAAGCGTCGAGAATCGTGGGAATCGGGAGACAGGACGCGATGGACAACAGCACCTATGTTTCGCTGTCCCTCGCCACGGCGATGCGCAACGCGCTCGACGTGACGGCCAACAACATCGCCAATGCCAACACCGCCGGCTTCAAGGGCGAACGGGTGGTATTCGACAGCTACCTGCACCGCGAAACCGGCGTCGACGAGACGCGCGACACCGAATTCCTGATCGATCAGGGCTCCTACATGAACCCCGAGCAGGGCGCGATGTCGCGCAGCGGCAACCCGCTCGACCTCGCGCTGCAGGGCGACGGCTGGTTCGGCTACGAGACCGGCGACGGGCGCACCGCCTATGGCCGCGACGGGCGCTTCGCGCTCGACCCCAACGGCGCGCTGGTAACGCTCTCGGGCGCCAAGGTGCTCGACGCGGGCGGCGCGCCGATCTCCCTGCCGCCCGATCTCGGCGGCGATGTCTCGATCTCGCAGGACGGCACGATCTCGACCCTGACCGGCGGCGTGATCGGGCGGGTCGGCTTGTTCGACCTGCCCGACCTGCAATCCTTCGAGCGCATCGGCGCGGGCATGTTCGTGCCCCCCGAGGGCGTCGACACCGCCCGCCCCGCCACCGGCGGCACCCGCGTCATGCAAGGCATGATCGAATCGAGCAACGTCCAGCCGGTGGTCGAGATGACCCGGCTGATGGCGATCCAGCAGGCCTATGAGCGCGCGCTCAAGCTCGTGGGCAGCGAAGACGACCTGACGCGCGACATGCTGCGCCGCATCGGCAGCGTCGGCTGACCCCAATCCCCGGACCCGGCACAGGAGCCCCCACATGAAAGCCCTCGGAATCGCCGCGACCGGCATGCTGGCGCAACAGACCAACGTGGACGTCATCTCCAACAACATCGCCAACGCCAACACCACCGGTTTCAAGTCGAGCCGCGCGGCGTTCCAGGACCTGATCTACGAAACTGTGCGCCGCGAGGGATCGCTCACCTCCGAGGCGGGCACGGCCCGGCCCACCGGCGTCGATATCGGCTTTGGCGTCGAGACGGCGGGCACGGTGCGGCTCAATACCCAAGGCGGGCTGATGTCGACCGAGAACCAGCTCGATCTGGCCATCGACGGGCGCGGCTTCTTCGCGGTGAACCTGCCCGATGGCGGGCAGGCCTTCACCCGTGACGGCGCGTTTCAGCTCTCGGCCGAGGGCCAGATCGTCACGCTTCAGGGCTACGAGCTCGATCCCGGTATCGTGGTGCCCGACAACACCACGCAGGTCGAAATCTCCGAACAGGGCGTCGTGATGGCCTATGTCGGCGGCGATCCGACCCCGGTGGAGCTTGGCCGTCTCACCATGGCGACCTTCACCAACGAGGCCGGGATGCGCCAGCTCGGCTCGAACCTGCTCGAGGCCACCACCGCTTCGGGCGACGCCGTGCCGGCCAATCCGGGCGACGAAGGGATCGGCATCCTGCGGCAGGGCTACCTCGAAAACTCCAACGTCAACATCATCCAGCAGATCACCGACCTGATCTCCGCGCAGCGCGCCTACGAGATGAACTCCAAGTCGCTCGAGACAGCGGACCAGATGATGACCGCCGCCAACCAGATCAAGTGATGCGCGCGCTGGCCCTCCTCGTGGCGCTCGCCGCCCCTATCGCCTGTCCCGCGACCGGCATCGCGGCACCGCTGCCGGTGCTGGTGGAGGAGCGCGCGCGCGACCATCTCGCCCGTCGCTGCCGGGCCGGGCCGAGTTCGAGATCGGTTTCGCGGGCCAGCCGCCGAATGAGGCCGCCTTCATTGCCGAGTTCTGGATGGACCCGGCCTCGGGGCGTTTTGTCGCCAATGCGATCGACGATACCGGCGGGTTGCACCGGGTCAGCGGCCTCGCCGCCGTGATGGTGCCGCTGCCGGTGCCGAACCGGCGGCTGATGCCCGGCGACATCGTTGCGGCGGAGGATCTGACCGAGATGCGGCTGCCGCAGGCGCGCCTCGGCCCCTATGCGGTGGTCGAGCCCGAGGCCGTGATCGGCATGCAGGTGCGAAGGATGCTCCCAGAGGGGCGCCCGGTCATGGTGCAATCGGTGATGCAGCCCTTGGTCATCGACCGCGGCGACGAGGTTACCATCACATTTTCGGACGGGGCGATGCGCCTGTCGGCGCCGGGTCGGGCGCTGTCGGACGCGCATCGCGGCCAGGACGTCCGCATCGTCAACACATCCAGCAACACCACCCTCACCGGCACCGCCGTCGCCGAGGGCATCGTGGAGGTCTCCCGTTGAGCCGCACCCATCTGCGCCCCCTTCCCGTTCTTCTGCTTGGAGCGGCGCTCGTCTCCGGCTGCGGCGGGGTGCGCGACAAGTTCGACCGCGATCCGCAGACCTCGGCCATTGCCGTGAACCCGGTGACGGTCCCCGAGGCGGCCGCCGTCTCGGTGCCGATGCCGCCCCCCGCGCCGCCGCGGGTCTATCAGCGCGCCGAGGCGGCCTCCTTGTGGGAGCGCGGCGGTTCGGGCGGGTTCTTCGCCGACCAGCGCGCCTCGCAGGTGGGCGACATCCTGACCGTCGACATCGAGATCGACGACCGCGCGCAGCTCAGGAACGCGGGCCAGCGGTCGCGCGACGGCCAGAGCAGCGTCGCCTTCCCCACCCTGTTCGGCTATGGCACCCAGATTGACAAGATCCTGCCCGGCGTCGGCCCCGGCGACCTGCCGCAGGGCGACATCGTCGATATCGGCTCCTCTACCGACGTGTCGGGCTCGGGTTCGATCACCCGCAACGAATCGATCGAGCTCAAGGTCGCGGCGCTGGTGGTGCAGATGCTGCCCAACGGCAATCTCGTCATCGCCGGACGGCAGGAGGTCAAGGTGAACCAGGAGCTGCGCGAGCTGCGCGTGGCGGGGATCATCCGGCCCGAGGACATCCAGATGAACAACACCATCCCCTACGAGAAGATCGCCGAGGCACGGATCACCTATGGTGGGCGGGGCCAGCTGTCGCGCACGCAGGAGCGCGGCTATGGCGAGGATGCAATGGACATCATTCTGCCCTACTGACACGAAATTACCGCCACGAAGCATCGGCATGATGGACCGAACGCACAACACGCGATGGTCCGATGAAATCCATGATCCTGATGATCTCCCTGCCTCTGGCCTGTCTCGCCGGCGGCTACGCGGCGGGGATGTTCCTCGTCCCGGCCAGCGAACAGCAGGTGGCGATGGCCGAACCTGCGACGCTGACCGATGCGGAGCCGGGCCAACCCGGCGACCGCGCGGCGCTCGGCATTCCGCCCGCCCCCGTCGACCCCGAGGCGCATGGTGAGGCAAGCGCCTCTGAGAAGGCCGCCCCCTCGGATTACGGCGACGCGGAGGCAACGGGGCAGGACCAGACCGCCTTTCTGCTGAGCATCGGACGGCTGACCGTGCCGGTGCTCAAGCCGCGCAGCATCACCTATGTGGTGGCCGACATCGCCCTTGCGATGCCTGACGCAGCACTGGTGGCGCAGGTCCGCGACACCCCCGAAACCCTGATGCGGATGCGCGACGCGGTGCTGACCTCGCTCAGCGAAGCGGCGACCACCCCGGCCATGACCGGCCCCGCGATCGACACGGAGATGCTCTCGGGGCGGGTGCTGGCCGATCTCAAGGCGATGGGCATGCCGATCGAAGAGGTGCTGTTTCCGAACCTGTTCAAGCAGGACGTGGCCCGTCAGGACATCCCGCAGTCCCGCTGCCACACCGGCGGCGGCGGTCGCCGCGCCGGAGCCGGAGCCCGACGCGCTGACGCACTGAGGATCGGGGGTCAGCGGATGCCGACGATGCTGTCGGGCGACACCTCGGCCCCCGACGCCAATTGCAGCACCGGGGTGCCGTCCCGGAACGCCACCCGCTCGACCTGCCCTTCGGCATAGGTCGAGAGGAACACCGGCTCGTCGTCGGCATCGAGCGCCTCGACCTCGACCCGAAAGCTACCATCCGGCACCCGCAGACCGTCGCGGTCGAGCCCGTCCCAGATCACCTCGTGTCGGCCCTCGGAGCCGCCCGGAAGCCCGTCGATGCGCCGCAACTCGGTGCCGTCATCGCCCAAGATGCGCGCCGAGACCGAGGCGGCCGTCCCGTTCAGCGCATAGGAAAAGCCCGCCGTGCCGCCGGCAAGCGCGATCTTGTCGGTCGGCACCAGCACCTCGCGCCCGATCAGCATCGCGTCCTCGCGCGCGTTGGCCGCGCCGAGCCGCGCCTCGATCTTCTCGAGCGTGTCGTTGGTGGCGATCGACTGCTCCACCTGCGTCAGCTGCGCGAGCTGCGACACGAAGGTGGTCGAATCCATCGGCTCCAGCGGGTCCTGGTTCGAGACCTGCGCGATCAGCAGCTTGAGAAAGCTCTGGTAGTCGGCGTCGAGCTTGTCGCGGCTGGCGCTCGCGGCGCTGGTCGTGGCGGCCGTCGCGGCGGCGGTGCTCGTAGAAGAAATGGATTCCATCTCAGGAAGGCTCCGATTGGCTCAGGTGAGGATGTCGAGTTGACCGTTGCCGGTCGGCGAGGCCGGGGCATCGGTGGCGGGGGCCATATCCGTGTCGGCAGCGGTGGCGGTCCCAGCGCCGGTGCGCCCCGTGCCACGCCGGTCCTGCGCGGAGCCGTCGCGCTGGCCCCGGTCGAAGGATTCGAAGCTGAGCTGCCCCTCCGCCACGTCCGAGCCGCTGTTGCCGAGCATCGCCATCAGGCCGTCGCGGTCGCCCCGCAGCGCTTGCAGGACGGTCTGGTTCTCGGCCCGGATCACTACCTTGAGCTGGCCTGCGTCGCGGCTCAGCTCGATTTCGACCTCGCCCAGCCCGCCGGGGGTGAGCGCGATCCGGGTCCGCCCCTCGACCACCGAGGTTTCGCGAATCTGGGCTGTCAGGGCGCGGGAAAAGCCGCTGGGCATCGGTGGTGGCGGCGGCGAGGCCGGAGCAATCCGAGGCTGGGCTGCGGCTTCGGTCGCGCGCGGCGGCGCGGCTCCGGGTTCGGAGGCGGGAACCTCGTGCACGGGCAGCTCCGGGCTGGCCGCATCGGCCCCGACATCGCCCTGCCGCGCCGCCTCGGACAAAAGGGCGGCAAAGCTCAGCGGGGTGCGGGTCTCGGCCTCACCGGCCGGCGCCATGGGCGCGGCTAGGGGTGAGGCCACGTCTACCGCCGCTGCGCTCGGGGCTTGAGGAGCGGCTGTAACGGGCGGGGCCGCTGCGACCTCACCCGCGCCGGGTGGGGATGGCGCGGTCAACGGGCCCATATGGGCCGCTCCGGCCTGCGCCGCTGTCGGCACCGCCGCGGCATTCGGCAAGATGGGGGAGGCGTCCGCCCGCGTGGCCGTAGCCACCGAAGCGCCCGGGGTGGCGGGCATCGCGATTGCCTTGGCTGGCGTCGTCGATCCGGTCTGCGCTGCCAGAACAGCCCCCTCGCCATTCTGGAGGGGCGAACCGGTCTGCACCGGCAGAGCCGCCTGCCCGCCAGCCTGCTGAGCCAGTCCGGTCCGCGCTTCCAAACCGGCCTGCTCTCCCTGCAGCGGGGTCGAACCGGTCTGCGCCGTCGGAGCGGCCTGCCCGCCAGCTTGTGGGACCGACCCGGCTTGCGTTGCCAAATCGGCCTGCTCTCCATCCTGTGGTGTCGAGCCGGCCTGCGCCCTCGGAGCGGCCTGTTCCCCATCCCGGAGGGCCGTTGCTTGCGGTGGGCGCGCCGTCTGCGTCGCCTGAGAGATGGCCGAAGCCGAACTCGAAACCGGGGGCGGACCGTCAGCCGAAGGTTCCCCCGGTACGGCCGACAATCCCCGCGTGACGGGCTGCGCCACAAGTGCGGCGCGTGCCGAAGCCCGGCTCGGGCCGTGGTCTTGAGCCTGCGCCGCCATGTCGAGCAGGTCGGAAATCCTCGTCAGGGTCGCGGTGACCCCGACCGGGGCCGCGTCCGGCGCTATCGCCTGTACCGCGTCCTGCGCCGCCGCCGCGACCGGCGCGACCGCGAATGTCGCGCTCGTGACCGTCGCCCCGGACGGCGGCGCCGCGCCGGGAAGAGTGAGGAGCGCCGTCAGGTCGGTATCCTGCGCCGCGTCGAACTCCGAAATGGCGCCACGCAGCGCGGTATCCATGCTGGAGACGGCGTCGGCCTGTGCGGCAGTGTCGGTTCCGGCCGCCACGAGCTGCGCCAGACCGTTCCGGGCGATATCCTCCAGATCCTCTAGCAACGCCTCGAGCACGGGCGGCCCGCCCGGCGCGGTGGCCTTGGCGGGTGCCGCGGCAGCGGTATCTGTCGCGCCCCCCTCCCGCGCGGCCAGCAGTGCCGCGAACGCCGCACCGTCAACGCCGGACGGGCGCGCTGCGGCAGCTGGTGCTGCCATGGCGCGCCCGGTCTGGGAGGCAAGGAGGGGTGCCACCATCGGCCCTCAGCCTTCGCCGGCGGTTTCGCCCTGTGCCGTGCAGGACTGGCGCAGCAGGTCGTCGACCCGGCGGCCGATGGCGCGCAGCCAGGCATCGTGGGACCGCCCGGTGGCGTCAAAGCGCACGAGGCCGACCGTGGCGAGACCGGCGGCAGGGGCCTCGAAGCTGGCATCGAGCGTTTCGAGGTAGGCGCGAAGCCGCGGGCTGTCGAGGAACAGCGGCCCGCAGATCAGCTCGTCCGGGTCCGATCCGCGCACCACGGGACCGGTCCAAAGACCCGCGAGCACCGCCGCCAGGCCGGCGCGGAACGGCGCCGGCACAAGGCCGAGCCGCGCCAGCTCGGGGCTGCGCGACAGGGCGTCGTAGCCCTGTGCCAAAAGATAGAGCGCGGTGGTTTCCTGCTGGGCGGAAAACACGCCGCGCTGCACCGCGTCGATCAGCAGCTCACCGACCAGACGGCCGGCAAGCTGCGATCGCGCGGCATCCCCGGCACCGGGCCGCATCGCGGCCCGGTCCAGGATCACCACCAGCGCCCCTTGCGGGGTCGCCAGCGACAGCTCTTCCTCGATCACATCGCCCAGCGCCAGCGCCGGCATCAGTTCGGTCTGCTCGGGCAGGATCTGCCCGCCCACGCGATCCCCGCGCATCAGTCCGATCCGCCGCATCGGCATCAGCGCGTCGAGTAGACGTCCGAAACGGACGCCGGTGTCGCTGTTCTCGACGCATGCGATATCGCCGCGCCAGATGGCTTCGAGAAGGTTACTGCTCTGCATCGATCCGCCCTGTTTTCGGGTCTGGTTTGGTCTCCCGCGACACGCCGCTTTTGCGGTTCGTGTCGCCGGCTTTCGGTACCCCGCCGCGGGCCTGTCCGCGGTGTCCGTATGAGGCCTGTTCAGATAGCAGAGCAAATGAGGCCGAAATGGGGCAGACCCTATCCTAAATCGCCGCCGTGACGGTCATCGTGGCAGATCTGCATCAACCGAACCCGCCGGGGGCCGGGGATCAACGCTGCTCCCCGTCCGTGCCGTGGCCCGGTTCGGGATATTCCAGCAGCAGCCCGATCCGCCTGTTCTGCGGGGCTTCGGGGCGGTCGGCAAAGAGGGGTTCGGTATCGGCCAACCCGCTGACCCGGCTGATCCTCTGGGCCGGGAGACCCGCATTGATCAGCGCCCGTCGCGTGGCGTTGGCCCGGTCCGACGACAGCTCCCAATTGCCATAGTCGTTCTGCCGTGCAAACGGCAGCGAATCCGTGTGGCCCGAAATAGCGAGGTCCTGCGTCATGTCGCGAATCGTCTCGCCGACGATCTCGATGAGCATGCGGGTCTGCGGCACGATGCGGGCGCTGCCGGTAGCGAACATCGGGCGCTCATCCTCGTCGAGGATCTGCATGAGCAGCCCCTCGGGCGTGCGGTCGAGACGCAGGTTGTCACCGATATCGGCCAGCTCCGGCGTCGCGGCGATGCGATCGGCGATCTCGTCCTCGATGGCGTCGAGTTCGGCCTCGCGGCGGTCGAGCGCAGCCTGCATCCGTACCGCGGCGGCCGCCAGTTCTCGGTCGCGCAACTCTTCGGCGCTGGGCGGGGCGGCATCGGCGGGCAGGTATTCGACCACCACCTCAGGCGGCGTGTCGCGCAACCGGCTGTCGAAGGCTTTGAGCGGATCATTCGTGCCGAAATCGGGCAGGTCCGGCACATCGACCGGCGGCGTGCCCTCCGAAGCCTGCATGTCGCCCGCGATGTCGACGATCTGGCCGCGCAGCACCCCGTCGGAGCCGCCACCCCGCAGCATGCTCATCGAGGGCGTGAAATACTCGGCGAGACCTTCGAGCTTTTCCTCGTCACTCGCCGCGAGAATCCATAGCAGCAGGAAGAACGCCATCATCGCGGTCATGAAGTCGGCATAGGCCACCTTCCAGCCGCCGCCGTGATGCTCGTGATGACCGTCGTCCTCGATCTTCTTGATGATGATGGTCTGACCGACGGCCATGGCCTGCTCCCCTGCCCGCGCCGACCGGCGCGCCTGTCAATCCGCCGGGCCGGATCGGCGCCGCGGAATCTGCGTGATGAATTGTTCTGGCCTGCCTCGGATCAGCCCGGCCGATCCCGAAGGATCAGCCGACGATCTCGTCGTCGCGGCGCACGGTTTCGCGGCTGTAGCGGCCGAAGCCCACCTTGCGGGCGTAGTTGGCCTTGCGCCGCGAATAGCTCGGGGCGACCAACGGCATCTCTTCGGGCAGGCCGAAGGCGGCGCGGTATTCGGCCTCGGTCATGCCGTGCTCTGCGCCCAGATGCCGCTTGAGCATCTTGAACCCCTTGCCGCAGCACAGACAGAACACCTTGTCCTCCGTCACGGCGCGCGACAGCGGGATCGCCGGGGTCATCGTGCCCGATACCGGGGCAATAAGCGCATCGGTCGGCGCGCCCTCTTCGATCTTCAATTCGCGGCTGAGCTTGGCGACCAACGCGACGATATCGTCGGAATCGACATCGGGCCGTGCGGCATAGGATGCGACGATCGTGCTGAGAAGTTCGGTCTTGGAATCCGGTTTGGTCATGTCTGCCCTTTCATCCAGGGAGAGCGCGGCACCCGGCGGCATCGACAGCCCGAGAGAGGTGGACCGATGCGACAGTTGACGGCATCTAGTCGAATTCTTCGACGGCAATGATTTATTCTTGCATGTATTGTTGCCACGCGCAACCAATCCTTTGCTCAGGTTCGGCTCATACGCTGAATTCCGCCCGTCTGCGCAGATAGTTCGGCGCAGCCATCGGATATTCGGGCGGAAGGTTCCAACGCGCGCGGTACTGTTCGGGTGTAAGATGCAGGGTTTCGCGCAGATGGCGGCGCATCAGCACCAGCTTGCGCCCGGTTTCGAGGCAGATGATGTAATCAGGCGTCACGCTGGTCTCGATCGGAACGGCGGGACGCCGTGCCTCGGGGGCCGGCCCCGCATCCGCGCTCACCGCACCGCCTCCGCGCCGGCGAGCGCGGCAAGACCGGTGCGCGCGGGGACGAGCGATCCGGCCCCGTCCTCGGCGATGGCGAAGGGGCTCCAGCCGATCGCCAGCGACCCGCCGAGCAGTACCATGCCTATTACCACCAGCGCCGCGCGCAAGGGCCGCCTGAGGCTCCAGCCCTCCTCGACCTCGACCATCGGCGCCTCGGGCGGGGCGACGGTTTCAGGCAGCATCGGGCGCACGAAGATGCCGGTCGCGGTGATCGACACCTGGGCATGGTGGGTCTGCTTGCGAAACCGCGCGGCCCAGGCTTCGGGAAACTGCTCTTGCGGCATGTCGATGACCAGAGCAACCCCTGCCTGCCAGTCGGCAAGTGCCCCACGTGGCAGCACGAAGCAGCCGAAATCCGCGCTGTGGCCGACATTGCCGACGGTGACCGGCATCTCGTTGCCCTGCGACGTCTCGGGGTCGAGCGTCAGGCGCACCCTTGCACCCTGCCCGTGAAGCTGGGCGGAAACGAGCGTGCATTCGCGCCGCGCGGGGTCGCTCGCGGCCTCGTAGCCTTCGGGGAAAAGACGCGGCTCTGGCGCGGGGGCCGCACGCCGGACCGCGCGCCGTTCGCTGACCTGCGGCAGATCGCTTTCGAATTCGTCCGCGAAGGGCCGGGCCCGCTGTCCGATCACCGCCTCGGGGTCGAGCCCCTCCTCGCAGGCGAAGCGATAGTTGATCGCGTAATCCTGAGCGCTCTCGCTCAACCCTTCGGTCGAGGCGGCGAGCGCCAGAAGCTGCTGTTCTTCGGAGAAACGCACCCGGCGGGTGGCGAAGCCCTCGACCTGCGGCACGACCGCCAGCGTCTCGGCCTCCTCGCCCAGCGCCTCGCGCAGGGTTTCGAGCACGCGGCCCGCCTCGTCGCGGTGATGCACCAGAAGCTCGCAGCGCCCCGCCCCGTCGAGCCGGACCATCAGTTGCATGGCCTCCGGCCAGTCGCGCATCACGCCGCGCAGGCTGTCCTCTTCGAGGAAATAGGCGAGGGTCTCGACGCTGCTCATTTCAAACACCACTGCGGCAAACTTGGAAACTATCCTTGATTATGCTTGAATTGGTGTCAATTATCCTTATCGGATTTAGGCGGAAAGACGCGATGCTGTGTCGCGGACGCAAGGTTTCGGAGAGCTGCGATGACCCTAATCCTCGGACTTGTCATGGTTTTCGGGCTGGTCTTCGGTGGATTCATGCTGTCGGGCGGCAACATGGACATCGTGCTCTACGCCCTGCCCTACGAGGGCATGATGATCGGCGGCGCGGCTCTCGGCGCTTTCGTCATCGCCAACTCGATGACCGTCATCAAGAGCGCGCTCAAGGGCGTCGGCAAGGTGCTGAAGGGGCCGAAATGGAAGGCCGCCGATTATGAGGCACTGCTCAACCTGATGTACGAGCTGAGCCGCCTCTACAAGCAAAAGGGCATCCTCGCTCTCGACGAGCATATCGAGACGCCCAAGGACAGCTCGATCTTTCAGCGGTATCCGACGATCCTCAAGGACCACTTCGCCACCGAGCTGATCACCGACAGCTTCCGCATGCTGGCGATGCAGTTCGACGACAAGTACCAGACCGAGGACGTGATCAACCGCAAGATCAAGAAGCATCACCACGAGGCGCTGGGTGCCGCAGGAGCGATCCAGACAATGGCCGACGGGCTGCCCGCGATTGGCATCGTCGCGGCCGTGCTCGGCGTGATCAAGACCATGTCCTCGATCGATCAGCCGCCCGAAATTCTGGGCAAGATGATCGGCGGCGCGTTGGTGGGCACATTCCTCGGCGTGTTCCTCGCCTATTGCATGGTCCAACCGGTTTCGGGACGATTGAAGCAGATCGAGGACGAGGACGGGGCCTTCTACCTGATCATCCGCGACATCTTCGTCGCAATGGTCGCCAACCACCCGCCGAACATCTGCGTCGAGATCGGCCGCGGCAACATCCCGACCTCCAAGCAGCCCGACTTCTACCGTGTCGAGGCCGCGCAGAAGGAACTTCCGGCGGCATGATCCGGGCAGTCCTCCTCGCCTGCACCCTTCTAGCCGGTCCCGCCCTTGGCGCGGGGTCGACCGAACCCGACGAGGGCAAGGAGGAGGCCGAAACACCTGCCGCCGGGATGCCGCCCGCCCCCTACGCGCTGCTGCCGCCCGAGCAGGTCAACGCCTTTCCGCCCGAGATCCTCGCGCGGATGCGCGCCGCTCTCGTGGCGCTGGAGACCGCGCGCGATGGCAACTAGGCGTGACCGGGCCTTGGGGCTGATCGAGCGGCTGCACCGGGTCGAGATCGAGGCCCGCGCCGTCGAGCTGAATACGCTGCGCGACCGCATGGCCGATCTGGAGCGTCGCAGCGCCGAGACGGCCGAGGCGCTGGCCCGCGACGGGCACATCGTGTCGATCGAATCCGCGCCTTATGTCGGGGCCTATATCCGCGACGCCCGCGCCCAGATCGGCGCGCTCGATCGCGCACGCTCCGACCTCGAGCCGCAGGCGGCAAAGCTCGAGGATGCGATGCGCGAGAGCTTTCGCGAGATGAAGACCGTCGCCACCGTCGCCGCCCGCGCGAGGTTGCGCGCCGCCCGCAACCGCGTCGCACGCGAGGCCGCGGAGACCGACGAGGTGGTGCTGCTGCGCTGGGGCCGCGAGGGCTGACCCCCACGGCTCCTGTTGAGCCTGCCGCGGCGCATGTCTATATGCCCCTCGCGCCACCCGCCCGTGGCCCGACACGCGAGGGAGCCCCGATGACGCTGCGAACCCCCTATTATCTCATCGACAAGCAGGCGCTGCTGCCCAATCTCGAAAAAATCGCGAAGCTGCGCGAGCTTTCGGGCGCCAAGTCGCTGCTGGCGCTGAAATGTTTCGCCTCGTGGTCGGTGTTCGACCTGATGAGCGAATACATGGATGGCACCACCTCGTCGTCGCCCTTCGAGGTGCAGCTCGGGCGCAAGCATTTCCCCGGCGAGACCCACGCCTATTCGGTGGCGTGGGACGAAGCCGACATCCCGGAGGTGCTCGCCAACTCCGACAAGATCATTTTCAACACCATCGGCCAGCTTGAACGCTTTGGCGAGGCGGCCAGGAACCACGTGCGGGGCCTGCGGGTGAATCCCGGCATCAGTTCGTCGTCCTTCGACATCGCCGATCCCGCCCGCCCCTTCTCGCGGCTGGGCGAGCATGATCCAGCGCGGATCGAGACGGTCTGCGATCAGGTCACCGGCTTCATGTTCCACAACAATTGCGAGAACGCCGATTTCGACCGCTTCGACGCGATGCTGGGCCAGATCGAGGACCGCTTCGGTCATCTCATCTCCCGCATGGAGTGGATCAGCCTCGGCGGCGGCATCCATTTCACCGGCGCGGGCTACCCGCTGGAAAAGTTGGCCGAGCGGCTCAAGCGGTTCTCCGAAACCCATGGCGTGCAGGTCTATCTGGAGCCGGGCGAGGCCGCGATCACCAACTCCACCACGCTGGAACTGACGGTGCTCGACACGCTCGACAACGGCAAGAACCTCGCCATCGTCGACAGCTCGATCGAGGCGCATATGCTCGATCTGCTGATCTACCGCGAGAGCGCGAAGGTCAGCCCCGACACCGGCGAACACGAGTGGATGGTCTGCGGCAATTCCTGCCTTGCGGGCGACATCTTCGGTGAATTCCGCTTTGAGGAACCGCTGAAGCCCGGCGACCGCGTCTCGATCCGCGACGCCGCGGGTTACACGATGGTCAAGAAGAACTGGTTCAATGGCGTGCGCATGCCCGCCATCGCGGTGCGCGAACTCGACGGCACGGTTAGGTCCGTGCGCGAATTCGGTTATGGTGACTTCGAAGCCGCCCTGTCCTGAGGCGCGGCAACACATGAAAGGAGGCTCGAGGGTCTTGAAGAAGAACGTCCTCATCATCGGCGCCGGTGGCGTCGCCCAGGTCGTGGCGCACAAATGCGCGCAGAACGCCGACCTGCTCGGAGACATCCACATCGCCTCGCGCACAGAGGCGAAATGCGAGGCGATCCTCGCCAGCGTCCGTGAAAAGGGGGCCCACAAGACCGACGGCATCCTCGCGGTCCATGCCGTGGATGCGACCGACAGCATGGCCGTCGCCGCGCTGATCGAGAAGACCGGCGCGCAGATCGTCATCAACGTGGCTTCGGCCTTCGTGAACATGCACGTGCTCGACGCCTGCATCGAGACCGGCGTCGCCTATATCGACACCGCGATCCACGAGGAGCCCGACAAGATCTGCGAAACGCCGCCGTGGTACGGCAATTACGAGTGGAAGCGGCAGGAACGTTGCGCCGAGAAGGGCGTCACCGCGATCCTCGGCGCGGGCTTCGATCCCGGCGTCGTCAACGCCTATGCCCGTTTTGCCATCGACGAATACATGGACGAGGTGAAGTCCATCGACATCGTCGACATCAACGCCGGCTCCCACGGCAAGTACTTCGCCACGAACTTCGATCCGGAGATCAACTTCCGCGAATTCACCGGCACGGTCTATTCGTGGCAGGACGGGGCGTGGCAGGAGAACGAGATGTTCGAAGTGGGCCGGGACTGGGATCTTCCGGTTGTCGGCACGCAGCGCGCCTACATGTCGGGCCATGACGAGGTGCATTCGCTCGCCACCAACTACCCCCATGCCGATGTGCGGTTCTGGATGGGCTTCGGTGAGCATTACATCAACGTCTTCACAGTATTGAAGAACATCGGGCTTCTGTCCGAGCAGCCGGTGACGCTGGCCGAAGGTCAGGAGGTCGTGCCGCTCAAGGTGGTGAAGGCCTGTCTGCCCGACCCGTCGAGCCTCGCGCCCGACTACACGGGCAAGACCTGCATCGGCGATCTGGTAAAGGGCCTGAAGGGCGGCGAGGAGGTCGAGGTCTTCGTCTACAACGTGGCCGACCACAAGGACGCCTACGAGGAAGTGGGCAGCCAGGGCATCTCCTACACCGCGGGCGTGCCGCCCGTGGCCGCCGCGATGCTCATCGCCACCGGCGAATGGGACGCGCGAGAGATGCGCAATGTCGAGGAAATGGACCCCAAGCCCTTCCTCAAGGTGCTGGGCCAGATCGGCCTCGGCACCTGGGTGCGCCGCGACGGCACCGACGAAAAGCTCTACTGACGGGACCGGGCGGCCCTAGCGCCGCCCGCCTGCCAACTGCGCCGCCTCGGGCAGGCGGCGCAGCATTAACATCGCTACCGCGCCGATCACCGGCCCCGGAACGAGCACCAAGAACGCCCAGCGCCAGCCGCCCATCAGACCTGCCACCCACGGCATGATCTGGATCGCCACCACCGTCAGCGCAAAGCCGATCCCGAGTTGCAGCGTCACGGCGGTGCCGACGAAACGTGGCTCGGCCAGCTCGGTCACGGCGGCCGAGAATTGGGCGCTGTCGGCCACGATCGTCACGCCCCAGATCACCGCCACCAGCGCCAAGAGCCAGCCCGGCCCGTCGAAGGCAAAGCCGATGACGAGCGCCGAGGCCCCCGACAGCCCCATCATCAGCGCCGTGGTGGCGCAGCGGCCGATCCGGTCCGACAAAGCCCCCGCCAGCACGCAGCCCAGCGCTCCGGACGCCACGACAAGGAAGGTAAGCATCGACGCGGAACCCATTGGAAAAGTGAGTATTTCCGCCTCTGCCGCCGTGGCGAAGGCAAGGAACCACGCCCACATTGCGTAAAGCTCCCACATATGGCCGAAATAGCCGAGATTGGCGAGCATGACGCCGCGATTGCGCAACGCGGCGAGGCTCTGGTGCGGGTCGAAAGTGGCGCGGCCAAAGCCATGCGGCCCCTCGGCCAGCCCCAGACCGAACAGCGCGGCGGCAAGCCCGGTGACCAGCGTCGTGCCGATCACCACGGCGCGCCAATCCAGCCCTTCGGTCAGCGCGCGCAGCAGATGTGGCATCGATGAGCCGAGCGTCAGCGCTCCGATGAGAAAGCCCAACGCCAGTCCGCGCCCGCGCGTGAACCACGTCGCCATCAGCTTGATCGCGGGCGGATAGACCCCCGCCAGCGCCGCCCCGGTGAGTGCGCGCGCCGCGATCGCCGCCCCGGCTCCTGGCTCCAAGAGCAGCACCGCGTTGGCCAGCGCCGCGACCAGCGCCGAGACCGCCATCAGTCGCGGCAGCGCCACGATGTCGGGCAGGTTGACGAGGCTCGCCCCAACTGCGCCTGCGACGAAGCCCAGTTGCACGGCGTTGGTGAGCCACGCTTGCGCCCCCGCGCTCAAGGACCAGTCACGCACGAGATCCGGCAAGATCGCCGTGGCCGAGAACCAGCTCGTCATCGCGCAAACCACGCCGCGCAGATCAGCGCCAGAGCGCGCCATTGCCCTCCCGCCGAACCGGTGGTCATGCGATCCTCATGAAATGGCTTCTCAAATCTACTCCGCAGAACCAAATGCCCATATTCGTTCCGTTTCCGCCGGAGCTTGTTCGTCGTCTCGTCATGCCGCCCCTCGTCATTGCCGCGACACTCCCCCGGCGCGGTGCGCGTGTCGAGAGGGGCTGGACCCCGAAGCCCGGTTTCGGCATTCGGCCAGCGAACCATCCGAGGAAAGGACGCTTTATGGCCAAGATGATCCATTCGATGATCCGCGTACGCGACGAGGCCCGCTCACTGGCCTTCTACGACCTGTTCGGCCTCTCCATCACCGAGCGGCTCGATTTCGAGAGCTTCTCGCTGATCTATCTGAGCAACCCCGAGAGCGGCTTCGAACTGGAGCTGACGGTGAACAAGGGCGACACGGCTTACGACCTCGGAAATGGCTACGGCCATCTCGCCTTTCTCGAGGACGATCTGGAAACGATGCACAGGCGGCTCGTCGAGGCCGGTCACTCGCCACGCGACATCAAGGATTTCGCGCCCGATGGCGACACCGTCGCGCGGTTCTTCTTCGTGGCGGACCCCGATGGCTACGAGATCGAGGTTCTGGCGCGCAAGGGCCGCTTCGCGGCTCAGTGACCCATGGTTCGGGGCGGCGCCGCGCCGCCCCGGCATCTTCCTGACCTCAAGTCACCCAATGCATCGGCGCGGCGCCACTAGACGACCGGTCTAGTGGACCCCATTTGCCAGTCATGACCGACACGCGACAGCATATCCTCGCCACCGGACGCGCCCTTGTGGCGCGGCACGGCTATACCGGCGTCGGGCTCTCCGAGCTTCTGCGCGAGGCCGGGGTGCCCAAGGGCAGCTTCTACCATTTCTTCCGCTCCAAGGAGGCCTTTGGCTGCGCCTTGCTCGACAGCTTCGTCGAGGGCTATGCCGAGGATCTGACTGCAACGCTCGGCGCACCGGACAAACCCGCGCGTGCCCGGCTCTTGGCCTATTTCGAAGGCTGGCGCATGCGCCAGTCGGGCGATGCCTACGAGGCGCATTGTCTGGTAGTGAAGCTTTCGGCCGAGGTGGCCGAATTGTCGCCCGGCATGCGCGAGGTGCTGAACCACGGCGTCTCGGCCATCGTTGCCCGCCTTGCGGCGGTGGTCCGCGAAGGCGCAACCGACGGCTCCCTGCCCGCACATCCCGATCCGCAGATGCTCGCCACCACGCTCTACCAGATCTGGCTCGGCGCGAGCCTGATGGGCGCGCTGTCGCGCGATACCCTCCCCTATGACGGCGCCCTGACCGCGACGGCGGCGCTTATCGACAACAAAGGAAACACCTGATGCCCCAATCCCCCGACACCAACCGCCGCTGGGTCCTTGCCGAACGCCCCAAGGGCGAGCCGGACGATGACACGCTGCGGCTCGAGACCGCTTCGGTGCCCACACCCAAGGATGGCGAGGTTCTGTTGGCGACCGAGTTTCTGTCGCTCGATCCCTACATGCGGGGCCGGATGAGCGATGCGCCCTCATACGCCGCGCCGGTCGAGATCGGCCAGCCGATGGTCGGCGGCACAGTGGCCCGCGTGGTGACGTCCAACAACCCGAACTTTGCGACGGGCGACCGGGTGGTGAGCTTCTCGGGCTGGCAGGACTTCGCCGTCGCCGACGGCACCGGCCTCAACAAACTGCCCGCCGACATGGCGCATCCCTCATGGGCGCTGGGCGTGCTGGGCATGCCGGGCTTCACCGCATGGGCGGGCCTGCGCGAGATTGGCAGGCCCGAGGCGGGCGAGACGCTGGTGGTCGGCGGCGCAACCGGGCCGGTGGGCTCGACCGTGGGCCAGATCGCCAAGCTCAAGGGCCTGCGCGCCGTGGGCGTCGCGGGTGGCCCCGAGAAGTGCCGCCACGCGGTCGAGAACTTGGGCTTCGACGCCTGCGTCGATTACAAGGCCCCGAGCTTTGCCGAGGATCTGGCGCGCGAGACGCCGGACGGCATCGACGTCTATTGGGAAAACGTCGGCGGCGCGGTGTTCGATGCGGTGCTGCCGCAGCTCAACACCGCCGCGCGCATCCCGCTTTGCGGCCTGATCTCGCAATACAACGCAACGTCGCTTCCTGATGGCCCGGACCGGATGAACTGGCTCATGGGACAGATGCTGCGCAAGCGGATCACCATGCGCGGCTTCATCATCTTCGACGATTTCGGCCATCTCTATCCGGAGTTCGCCAAGGAAATGGGTGCTTGGGTCGCGGAAGGAAAGATCACCTACCGCGAGGAGATGATCGACGGGCTGGAACAGGCGCCCGCCGCCTTCGTTGGCCTGCTGCGCGGCGAAGCTTCGGCAAACGCGTGATCCGCGTCGCCTGAACGGCACCGCACCCGGTATTCAAGGAAAGACCATATGACCAAGATTCTGATGATCCTCACCTCGCATGACCGCC
Source organism: Limimaricola cinnabarinus LL-001 (assembly GCF_000466965.1). GTDB lineage: Bacteria > Pseudomonadota > Alphaproteobacteria > Rhodobacterales > Rhodobacteraceae > Limimaricola > Limimaricola cinnabarinus. The sequence goes on along the minus strand of NZ_BATB01000054.1, from coordinate 4,245 downwards.
TCGGCGACACCGGCGAGAAGACCGGCTTCTGGCTCGAGGAGTTCGCGGCCCCCTACTACGTCTTCAAGGACGCGGGCGCCGAGGTGACGCTGGCCTCGCCGCAGGGCGGTCAGCCGCCGCTCGATCCCAAGAGCGACGAGGAGGACTTCCAGACCGACGCCACCCGTCGTTTCAAGGACGACAAGGAAGCGCAGGAGCAGCTGGCCTCGACCGAGCGTCTGGACGAAATCTATCCCACGCAATACGACGCGGTGTTCTATCCGGGCGGCCACGGCCCGATGTGGGATCTCGCCGAGAACGCCGACAGCCGCCGCATCATCGAGGCCTTCGTGAACAACGACCGCCCGCTCGGCGCGGTCTGTCACGCCCCGGCCATCTTCCGCCACACCCAGACCGAGGACGGCAAGCCGCTGGTCGAGGGCCGCAAGGTCACCGGCTTCACCAATGGCGAGGAAGAAGGCGTCGGCCTCACCGATGTCGTGCCGTTCCTGCTCGAGGACATGCTCAAGGGACATGGTGCGGACTACTCCAAGGGCGAGGATTGGGCGCCCTACGTGCTGGTCGACGGCAAACTCGTCACCGGTCAGAACCCGGCGTCGTCGGAAGAGGCCGCGCGTGAGCTTCTGAAGCTCGTCGACGCCTGATCCGGCAGGCATCGCCTGAACGGGCTCGTCCGCGCATCGCGGGCGGGCCTTTGTCATGCGATCCGCCAACGCGGCAGGTGATTCACCGCGCCGCGTATCATCCCGAAGGCCGACCTTCCTCCGAGGAGAAGCTGATCGCTTGCCTTGCGCGCATGAGGGCCTAGAAGGGCCATGGACACCAGACGGAGCCAGATCCATGCCCATCCGCCTCAACCGCCGCGCCCTGCCGCTGGCCGCCCTGCTCTTCGCGGCGCTGCCCGCTGCCGCCCAGGACCCGGCCACGCTCTACTTCTCGGCCATCCCCGATGACGACGAGACACGCCTGCAGGAGCGGTTCGGCAAGGTCGCGGACTACCTCGAAGAGACCTTGGGCGTGCCGGTGGCATATGTGCCGGTCAAGGATTATGCCGCCTCGGTCACCGCATTTCGCAACGACCAGATCCAGCTTGCCTGGTTCGGCGGCCTGTCGGGCGTGCAGGCCCGCCGCATGGTGCCGGGCAGCCGGGCCATCGCCCAAGGCGCCGAGGACGAGAGCTTCGTCACCTATTTTATCGCCAACACCGACACCGGCCTGACCGAGCCCGAGGACGGCACCTTCCCCGAAGGCCTCGAAGGTCTGAGCTTCACCTTCGGGGCGCAGGGCTCGACCTCGGGGCGCTTGATGCCCGAATACCACCTGCGCGAGATCACCGGACAGGCGCCGCAGGACTTCTTCTCCGATGTCGGCTTTTCGGGCGACCACGGCCAGACGCTGCGCCTCGTGGCCTCGGGGGCCTATGATGTCGGCGCGCTGAACTACAGCGTCTATGAGCAGGCCCTGACCGAAGGGGCGCCCGAGGTCGAGACCGCCACCGTGATCTGGCGCACGCCGCCCTATCCCGATTACAACTGGACCATTCGCGGCGACGTGGACACGCGCTGGGGCGAGGGCTTTGCCGATCGGGTGCAGGCGGCGCTGATCGCGCTCGACGACGCGGAGATCCTCGAAAGCTTCCCGCGCTCGGCCTTCATCGAGGCGAGCGACGCGCTCTATGCCCCGATCGAGGATACGGCCCGAGAGCTCGATCTGATCGACTGATGACGTTGCCGCCGCTCCTGCGCTTTGAGGGCGAGACGCTGTCGTGGGACGACACGGCCGTGCTCGACCGTGTCTCGCTGTCGCTGTCGCGCGGCGAGCGGCTGGTGCTTCTGGGGCGCTCGGGTTCGGGCAAGAGCACGCTGCTGAACGCGATCCGGCTCAAGCTTGAGGCGCAGGCCTCGGCGCCGCGTCTGGCCCTCGTGCCGCAAGATCCGGGGCTGGTGCCGCAGCTTTCGGTGTTCCACAACGTTTGGATGGGGCTGCTCGACGACCACTCCGCCGCCTACGGGCTGCGGGTTCTGCTGCGCCCGCCGGGGCGCGAGAGGGCGCGCGCCGCCCCCGCGATCGCCCGTGTCGGGCTCGCGGGGTTCGAGCGGCGGCGCATCGGCTCGCTTTCAGGCGGGCAGAAGCAGCGCACCGCGCTGGCGCGCGCCTGACGCGCGGCGGCGACGCCCTGATCGCGGACGAGCCTGTCTCGGCCGTCGATCCGCGCCAGTCGGGCGACCTGCTCGACGCTTTGGCCGAACGCTTCCATACCATGGTGCTGGCGCTGCACGATCCGGCACGGGCGCTCTCCATCGGCACCCGGATCATCGGCATCCGCGCCGGGCGCATCGTGCTCGACCGCCCTACACAGGGGCTGACGCTGCCCGAGCTTTATGCGCTCTACGAAGGCTGAGATGGCCGCGCCGCGCCGTCTGGCGGCCTCTCGCGTGCTGGCGGGCTTCGGGCTGGCCACTCTCGTGGCGCTGCTGCTGGCGGATCTCGACCTCGCGCGCCCCGACCCGTGGCTGACCCTGCGCCGCATCGGCGGGGGGCTCGTCGCGCCTCAGATCGGCGATCCCGCGGCCTTGGCGCGGGCCGCCGCCCTCACCGTCGCCTTCGCGGTCTGCGGCGTCTTCGCGGGCGCGCTGGCGGGCTTCGGCCTGAGCTTCGGCTACCGGCTGCGCCCAATCCGGGGGCTGTGCATCCTCGTGCGTTCGGTGCACGAGCTGTTCTGGGCGCTCCTGCTGCTGGGCATCACCGGCCTCGGGCCGCTCACCGGCGTGCTGGCCATCGCCCTGCCCTATGCGGGCATCTTTGCCAAAGTCTTCGCCGAATACCTTGCCGAGGCAGACCCGGCGGCGGGCCGGGCCCTGCCGCGCCGCACGCCGCCCCTGTCACGCCTTTTGTGGAGCCGCCTGCCGCTGGCCCTGCCAGAGCTTGGGGCCTACACGCTCTATCGTCTCGAATGCGGCCTGCGCTCCTCGGCCGTTCTGGGCTTCGTCGGGCTGCCGACGCTGGGCTATCTGCTCGAGACCGACTTCCGTCAGGCCAATTACGGGGCAGCGGCGGCCACGCTCGGGGTCTATCTCGCGCTGATCCTGCCGATCCGCTACTGGATGCGGCTGCGCCTCGTGCCCCTATGGCTCGGCATTTCGGTCTGGCTGCTGTCGCGCCATCCCACGCCGCCGATGGGCGACGGAGCGCTGTGGCGGTTCATGAATGACGCGGTGCCCGCGCCGATCCGGTCGGGCGATTGGGCCGGGCTCTGGCCGTGGCTGGGCAAGCTGCTCGGCGATCAGGCACTGCCCGGGGTGATCGCCACGCTGATCCTGTCGCAGCTGGCGCTGGCGCTGGCCGCCGCCGTGGCCGTCATCGGCTTTCCGCTGATCGTGCGCCGTGTCGCGGGGCGCATGGGCGCGCTTCTCGGGCATCTGGCATTGGTGCTGTCGCGCTCCATCCCCGATTACATGCTGGCCTTCCTGATCCTGCAGGTGACCGGCCCCTCGATGATCCCCGCCATCCTCGCGCTTGGCCTGCACAACGGCGCGATCATCGCGCATTTGATGGGGCGGCAGGGCGACGCGCTGGTGCCAAAGCTCAGGCCTGACGCACCGCGCGGGCTGCGGCTGGCGGCGTGGGAGCTGTTGCCGCGCCTGTCGGGCAACTTCTTCGCGCTGTGCCTTTATCGCTGGGAGATCATCGTGCGCGACAGCGCCATTCTCGGGCTTCTGGGCATTGCCACGCTGGGCTTTTATGTCGATGCCGCCGTGCAGGAGTTGCGCACCGATCGCGCGGTGCTGCTGCTCATGGTCGCGGCGATGCTGACGCTCGGGATCGACACGCTGTCTGGTTGGATCAGGGCGCGGATGAGGCTCTCGGCGCCAGGCATGCGGCGGGCCGAGCCGGAGCAGGCAGAAGCGGCGTGAAAGAAAGATGAGTATTTGAAGAATGAAGTGGCCGAGGTCCGGCCCGGCACGGAAACCTCCCGCGCCGGGCCTGCGGCTTCACAGCTTCTCGGTCAGCTCCGGCAGCACCTCGAACAGATCGCCGACGAGGCCGTAATCGGCGACCTGGAAGATCGGCGCCTCCTCGTCCTTGTTGATGGCGACGATGACCTTGCTGTCCTTCATGCCCGCGAGGTGCTGGATCGCGCCCGAGATGCCGACCGCGACGTAGAGCGCGGGTGCCACCACCTTGCCGGTCTGCCCGACCTGCCAGTCGTTCGGCGCATAGCCTGAATCCACCGCCGCGCGGGAG
>NZ_BATB01000055.1 GCF_000466965.1 Limimaricola cinnabarinus LL-001 | reverse complement strand
CCAACTTCGCGACACGACCCTTAGGCATATGCCTAAGCCTCCATGGTTATGCCTGAGTGTCCGGTCGAAACGGGGGCCAGTTCACCCCGTTACCGAAGTCCTGAGCCTAGGCGTTCGAAGCAGCGTGTGGTGCAGAACGACGCCCGTTCGTCTTTGAAATCGTTTTAAGGCCTTCTATACATTCATATGAAATGCATCTAATGATGCATCATGAAACTCAGCCATCATTCCGATTATGCGCTGCGCACCATGATCCAGCTTGCCACGTCCGGTGACGAGTTGGTTTCGATCCGTCACATCGCCCAGACCTACGGCATCTCGCACAACCACCTGATGAAGATCGTACAAGGCCTTGGCCGTGCGGGGTTTATCGAGACGGTTCGAGGACGACATGGTGGATTGCGGCTGGCGCGCCCGGCCAGCGAGATAAGCCTCGGGGCCCTGGTGCGCCATACTGAGGGCGAAAACGGTCTGGTGGACTGCACAGGTTGCCTGATCGCGCCTGCTTGCGGCCTACCCAGTGTTTTGGCCGAGGCGATGCAAGCGTTCCTTGCGGTGCTCGACGGCTATCGGCTGAGCGATGTTGCAAGCCGAAGCCATATGCTGCGCGCCCTGTTCGACATCCCCACTTCCGCCGCGCCATCGCAACACGCACTTGATCCAGCGCAGTGCCATACAAATTGAACCGTGATCAGCCCGCTTCGAAAACTACCAATACCTCGACTTGAAGAAAGACCTTCATGCCGCACAGATTGAACCTTCGCTGCACCGATTGTGGCATCCGTCACCGCGCGGTCTGTGCGCGCTGCGACGAGACCGAACTGGCTCAACTGGAACAGATCAAGGTCTACAGGCGCTACGAAGCCGGACAGAAGATTGCCTGGGCTGGCGATCCCATGAGCTTCGTCGGCTCGGTCGTCTCTGGCGTCGCCACGCTGTCGCAGACCATGGAGGATGGTCGTATCCAGATGGTCGGTCTGCTGTTGCCCTCGGATTTCATTGGCCGGCCCGGTCGTGACAGTACGATCTACGACGTTACGGCGGCGAGCGCCGTCACCTTGTGTTGCTTTCGCCGTGCGCCGTTCGAGCGGCTACTCCGCGATACGCCACATGTCGCAGAGCGGCTTTTGGAGATGACCCTCGATGAGCTGGATGCTGCGCGTGACTGGATGCTGGTGCTCGGCCGCAAGACCGCACGCGAGCGCATAGCCAGCCTGCTGGCTTCGGTTGCCCGACGCGAGGCCAGCTTCGACATGGCACCCAAGACCCACGACATCCGGCTTGAGCTGCCGCTGACGCGGGAGGCGATGTCGGAGTATCTCGGATTGACGCTCGAAACGGTGAGTCGACAGATCAACCAACTCAACCGGGATGGCGTGATCGAACTGGACGGCAAGAGACGGGTCCATATCCCCGATCTCGCTCGTCTCGACGCCGAAACCGGGGATGGCTCGATGCGGGCCTGATCCCTACCGGGCCAGGATCAGCGGGATCTGCGGCACGCGTAGCATGTCGCGGGTGGTGCCGCCGAACAGCGCCTCGCGCAGTCGCGAATGGCCGAATGCGCCCATGACCATCGCCTCTGCGCCTGTCTCGAACCCATGACGGGACAAGATGTCGGAGATGCGCGGCCGGCTGCGCGAAAGAACATTGATTTCTACATGCACGCCGTTCCGAGCCAGAAAGAGCGCAAGATCTCCGCCCGGGTCCGAACGATCGCCGTGGCGGATATCAGGATCGACAACGACCACATCGACGAGTTGCGCACGCCGGAGCATTGGCAAGGTGCTGCGCACAGCCGCCAACGCCTCTCGGCTGCCATCCCAAGCCACCGCGATGCGGGTTGGAGCGCGGGCGATTTCGACACCTTCCTTCGGCACCACGATCACCGGCAACCCACCCACGAAGAGCGCGGCTTCCAAAACTGCGACCTGCGATGACCGATCCTGCGTATCATGAGGCGCTGCGGCGACGATCCAGTCGGCAAACCGTATCACCGGGGGCAGTTCGCTGCCGACCGACCCTTCGCGAAGTGTCTGCCGACAGAAGGCGACATTGCAGCGGTGTTTCGGAACGATCGGTCGTAGTTCGGCCTCGAGTGCTTCGGCGCGGGCAAGGGCGGCGCCATCGTCCGGCCAGCTGATCGGTACGACCGATCCCATGGCAAAGGCATCGGGGGCAGGGCTTTCGAAGCCGATGCAATGGATATCGAGATGCGTGTCCTCCGTATCGCTCATGGCGAGCCCGGTGAGGATTGCGCCGTGATCGAGGGTGGAGTCGGTGGCGAGCACGGCGACGGTTCCATGGGGCATGGCAGTCTTTCCTTGAAGTGACAGCCGCGATGTAAACGCATCCGACGGACGGACACTTTGATGTCGATCAACTCGTGTGCGCCGCATGACATGGATCTCCAGGTTCTTCTGCCGCAAAGCGAAAACCGACTGCCAGTTTGATCTGGATCAAATTACCTCCGGTCGATCGATGCCACACCCCGAGAATACGGGTGCCCATGGGTGCGCGTGCATCTCGGCCGAAGTACGGGCCGCAACTCCCAGCTTCGGCTGGCGTGTAAGGATCCGAAAGACCGCGATGAATCTGAACTTCGACCAACATACGCCGGCGGCCGATGAGCGGGCGCGCGCTGAGCGGCAGGCAGTGGTCCGCCCGACCCTCGAAGGGCAGGGGGTCTGTCTCCTATCGCTCCCCGGACTGCGCTGCGGTGGCTGCGTGGCGAAAGTCGAACACACGGTGGGCGCATTGCCCGACGTCGTCTCGGCACGGGCCAACCTGACGCTGAAGCAACTGCGCGTGACGCTGGCGGGGGCGACAGACGACCCGGCACCGGTGCTCGACGCGCTTGCCACGCTCGGCCACGACGCGCAGCTCCTCGATCTCGATCGGCCCGCGCTGACGCAAGAGGCGTCGAGCGCGCGGCTTCTGCGGGCCATCGCAGTGGCGGGCTTCGGCGCGATGAATATCATGCTGCTGTCGGTTGCGGTGTGGTCGGGCGCAAGCGGGACCCTGCGCGACACCTTCCACATGATTTCGGCGCTGATCGCGCTCCCGGTGGTGGCCTATGCGGGCCAGCCGTTCTTTTCATCGGCGCTCGGGGCATTGCGGGCCCGCCGTCTCAACATGGACGTGCCGATCGCGCTGGCGGTGGTTCTGGCACTGGCACTGAGCCTGTTCGAAACGGCGCGGGGCGGCGAAGAGGTATTCTTCGACGCCGCCGTGACGCTGCTCTTTTTCCTGCTCACCGGCCGCTATCTCGACCAGCTGATGCGCGACCGCGCCCGGAGCGCCGTGACCGGATTTGCCAAACTCGCGTCCAAGGGGGCGATGCTGCGGACCCCCGATGGCGGACAGGTCTGGCGGCCCGTCGAGGAAATCGTGCCAGGCATGATGCTGGTCGTTGCCGCAGGTGAGCGATTGGCGGTCGACGCGCGGATCCGGCAAGGGGCGACCGATCTCGACCGCTCGATCGTCACCGGCGAGTCGATGCCAGTCGCCGCCGGGCCAGGCTGCGATCTCGAGGCCGGAACGCTGAATCTCACCGGCGAGATCGAGGTCGAGGTGCTGCGCCCCGCCGCGACGTCGTTCCTGGCCGAGATGATGCGCATGCTGGGCGCCGCAGAGAGCGGGCGCGGCGGCTATGTGCGCATCGCCGACCGTGCGGCGCGGCTCTATGCGCCGGTCGTGCATCTCCTGGCGCTCGTGACCTTCGCAGGCTGGCTCTGGGTCACGCGCGACTGGCAGGCTTCGGCCTTTGTCGCGATCAGCGTGCTGATCATCACCTGTCCTTGCGCACTCGGCCTCGCGGTGCCGGTGGCGCATGTCGTGGCGGCGGGCGCCTGATGCGCGACGGTGTGCTGATGAAGGACGGCGCGGCGCTGGAGCGGCTGGCCGAAATCGACCGCGTGGTGTTCGACAAGACCGGCACATTGACCACCGGCCTGCCGAGGGTGGGCGCGGGTCCTGAAAGTCTTGAGGAGCGGGCCATTGTTCGGGCCCTCGCGGAACGGTCGCGCCACCCGGCGGCCCGCGCCATCGCAACGCAGATCGACGCGGCGCCGGTGAAGGCGGAAAAGGTGAGCGAGTACCCCGCCTTGGCGTCGAAGGTGTCGTGTTGGGCCGCCGTGTGCGTCTGGGTCGCCTGTCATGGGTTGCCGAGATCGCAGCCGGCTTGATGCCCGAAACCGGCCCGGCCTTCGCCGTCGAGGGCCAGAAAGCCAGCGGGTTCGAACTCGATGAGACGCTACGCTTGGCAGCCCGCGAGGCGGTGGCGGATCTTGAGGCCGCGGGTTTGCCAGTCGCGCTCCTGTCAGGCGATGGGGAGGCGCGTGTCGCACGGGTCGCGGCCGAGATCGGGATTGCGAGGTGCATCACGACGCGACGCCCGCCGACAAGGTGACGCTGCTCGAAGGACTGCGCGATGCGGGCCACCGCCCGTTGATGGTCGGCGACGGGCTGAATGACGCCGCGGCGCTGGCGGCGGCACATGTCTCGATGGCCCCGGCGAGCGCTTCGGAGGCGGGCCGGACCGCCGCGGATTTCGTGATCCTGCGCGATCGGCTCGACGCGGTTCCGGCGACGGTTCTCGTGGCACGGGCCACGGCGCGGATCGTGCGGCAGAACTTCGCGCTCGCCATAGCCTACAACTGCATCGCCATTCCGCTCGCCATAGCGGGGCTGGTGACGCCATTGATCGCCGCGCTGGCGATGTCGGGCTCCTCGATTCTCGTCATCGGCAACGCACTGCGGTTGAACGGCCGCATCGCGCGCCCCACGCCCCGGCCCGAGCCGCAAGCCCTGATGATGCCGGCATGAGCGTTCTGGCTTTCCTGATCCCTGTCACGCTCGTCATGGGCGCCCTCGGCCTCGCGGCCTTCTTCTGGAGCCTGCGCAGCGGCCAATACGAGGACCTGACTGGCGACGCCGAGCGCATCCTGTTCGACGCTGACGACACACCGCTGACACCGCCGCGCACCTCTTCGCGCCGCGACACGACTTCGAAGGAGACGACGAAATGATATCGAGCTTGACCCAAGCGGAACGCGGGGCGGCGATGCTGATCACGCTGGCCGGCATGGTGGCGGGCCTCGCCATGGCCGCGGCGGGGCAGGGCGACCCGATGGGCGCGCATGGCTGGATCGTCTTGCTTTTCTTCGCCTTGTTCTTCGGTCTCTTGGCCCGTGCCGCTTACGGGTCCGACGAGCTCGAGGACCGCAGCCTTGCCTATTACGACGACCCGACCAAGGTCGGCATCCTGCTGTCGCTCGCATGGGCAGTGATCGCGATGGGCATGGGGGTGTGGGTCGCGGCGCAGCTGGCCTGGCCGGATCTGCGCTTCGACGCGGCATGGTCGGGCTTCGGGCGGCTGCGCCCGGTGCACACTTCGGGCGTGATCTTCGGCTTTGGCGGCAATGCGCTGATCGCCACCTCGTTTCACATCATGCAGCGCACCTCTCGCGCGCGGATGCCTGGTCAGGTTGCGCCGTGGTTCGTGCTTTTCGGCTTCAACCTGTTCTGCCTCATCGCGGCGAGCGGCTACCTGATGGGTGTTACCCAGTCCAAGGAATACGCCGAGCCCGAATGGTATGCCGACATCTGGCTGGTGGTTGTCTGGGTGGTCTACTTCACCCTCTACATCCGCACGCTGGCGCGCCGCCGCGAGCCGCATATCTACGTCGCCAACTGGTATTATCTCGCCTTTATCCTTGTCGTGGCGGTGCTGCATATCGTCAACAATCTCGCGGTGCCCGCCTCGTGGACCGGGGCCAAGAGCTACTCGGCCTTCTCGGGCGTGCAAGACGCGATGACCCAGTGGTGGTACGGGCACAACGCGGTCGCGTTCTTTCTGACCTCGGGCTTTCTGGGCATGCTCTATTACTTCCTGCCCAAGCGCGCCGAGCGGCCGATCTATTCCTACCGGCTGTCGATCCTGTCGTTCTGGGGGATCACCTTCTTCTACATCTGGGCGGGCTCGCACCACCTGCACTACACCGCGCTGCCGCACTGGGTGCAGACGCTGGGGATGACCTTCTCGGTGATGCTGCTGGTGCCGTCCTGGGCCAGCGCCGGGAACGCGCTGATGACGCTCAACGGCGCTTGGCACAAGGTGCGCGACGATGCGACGCTGCGCTTCATGATGGTGGCGGCAGTGTTCTACGGCCTGTCGACCTTCGAGGGGTCGTTCATGGCGATCCGTCCGGTCAACGGGCTGTCGCATTACACCGAATGGACCATCGGGCACGTCCATGCGGGCGCGATGGGCTGGGTGGCACTGATCACTTTCGGCTCGATCTACGCTCTGGTGCCGGGCCTGTGGCGGCGCGAGACGATGTACTCTTGGAAGGCGGTCGAGTGGCACTTCTGGATCGCCCTTGCGGGGACCGTCATCTACGTCTTCGCGATGTGGAACAGCGGCATCATCCAAGGGCTGATGTGGCGCACCTACGGTGAAAGCGGCACGCTGCGCTACTCCTTCACCGACAGCCTCGTGGCGATGCATCCCTATTACGTGGCCCGCGCCTTTGGCGGCCTGCTGTTCGTGACCGGCGCGATCATCGGCGCATGGAACGTGGTGATGACGATCCGCCACGTGCCGCGGCAGGTGCCAGAGCGCGACCATCCCACCACGTCCGAGACCATGGAGCCGGCGCTGCCGGCCGCGGAGTGATCCGATGAAGACATTTCTCAAACCCCTGCTGAAACCCTTCGCCGCCTTCTTCGAGGGCCACGCCAAGGCGCATTACCGGCTCGAGCGGCATTCGCTCGGCCTCACCGCAGCGATCATCGTCGCGGCCGGCATCGGCGGCTTCATCGAGATCGCGCCGCTCTTCACCATCGACGAGACGGTCGAGGCGGCACCCGACATGCGGCTTTACACGCCGCTCGAACAGGCCGGACGCGACATCTATATCCGCGAAGGCTGCTACGCCTGCCACAGCCAAATGATCCGCGCCCTGCGTGATGAGGTCGAGCGCTACGGTCCCTATTCGCTGGCCGCAGAGTCGCAATACGATCACCCTATGCTTTGGGGCTCAAAGCGCACCGGGCCGGATCTCGCCCGGCTGGGTGAGAAGTATTCCGATGACTGGCACGTGCGTCACCTCGTCGATCCACGCGCGCTGGTGCCGGAATCGGTGATGCCGCACTACGCCTTCCTGCTCGACGCGGGGCTGGATGTTGAAAGCCTGCCCGACAGATTGGCGGCGTTGCGCGCGGTCGGTGTGCCCTACAGCGACGAAATGATCGCGTCGGCCTCGGCCGACGCGATCGGACAGGCGCTGCCCGACACAGACCGTGCCGACGGGGTGTTCGACCGCTACGGCGAGGAGACCGCCGTGCGCCTGTTCGACGGCAGCGCCGACAGGGTGAGCGAGATGGATGCGCTGGTGGCCTACCTGCAGGTCCTCGGGCGGCTCACCGATCTGCCTGCGCAAATCCAGCCCGTACCGGAGGGATGAGCATGGAAATCTCGCACGAGCTGTTCGTGGGCTTCTCGAAGTCCTTCGGGCTTTTCTACCTGATCGCGCTGTCGGTCGGCATCACGCTCTACGCCTTCTGGCCGTCCCTTGGGGGCCGGTTCGACAAGGCGGCGAAGAGCATTCTGGACGATGAGGACGGACCATGTCGGTAAAGGACCGCGACCCGCTGACGGGTCATCAGACCACCGGGCACGAGTGGGACGGGATCACCGAGTTGAACACCCGCGTGCCCCGCATCGTTTGGATCGCCATCATCGTCACCCATGTCTGGGCGCTTGCCGTCTGGATCTTCCTGCCCGCCTGGCCGCTGGTGTCGAGCTATACCAAGGGTGTCCTGGGGATCGATCAGCAGGAAGAGGTCGAGCAGGACATCCTGCGTGCCGGCCTTGCAAGGAGCGACTGGCTTTCCGCGATTGACGAGATGCCGATCGAGGAAATCCGCGCCGATCCCGAATTGATGTCGCGGATCGCGGGCACGGCCCCGGCGCTGTTCGGCGACAACTGCGCGCCTGCCACGGCGCGGCAGCGACCGGCGGGCCGGGCTTTCCGAGCCTCGTGGACGCGGCGTGGCTCTGGGGCGGTGACGCCGAAACCGTGATGGAGACGCTGCGCGTCGGCATCAACGCGCAGCATCCCGACACGCGTTGGGCCCAGATGCTGGCTTTCGGACGGGACGGGATCCTGTCGCGCGGCGAAATCCGCAGCGTTGCAGGCTACGTGCAGTCGCTCTCTGGTGCCGAGGTTGCCCCGGAGGTCCTCGAGACCGGGACGACGGTCTTCGCCGACAACTGCGCCAGTTGTCACGGCGCCGATGGACGAGGCAACACGGACCTCGGGGCGCCGAACCTAACGGATGACTTCTGGATCTATGGCGGTGACGCAGCGTCGATCTACCGCACGATCTGGGACGGGCGACAGGGCGTGATGCCGAGCTGGGAGGAGCGCCTGAGCCATGCGGATCGCAAGATGCTGACGGTCTACCTGCAAGAGTTGGCCGGGGAGGGCGCGCCATGACCGTATTCGCTGGATCGCTGTCACGGACACGCCTTGTCGGTGTCGCGCTGGGTCTCGCGGTGATCGCCGTCTTTGCCGCGGCCAACGCTCACCTGATCGCCGTTTCCTTTGCCTCTCAGCCCGACTGTGTCTTGTCCACCAATCAGGAAGGCGCCGCGTTCCGCGCGGCGAAACCCGCATGCTGAGCAACCGCACCGATCCGCCGCCGCCCGACAACCCGCATGCCGGGGGCGCCATTCCCAAGGTCGTGCCGCCCTTGCCGACCCCGAACCCCCGCGCCCGCAGCTTGCCCGCACGCACCGCGTTCGGCTGGTTGCGCGCAGGTTGGGACGATCTGCGCGCCGATCCCGCACCAAGCCTCGCCTACGGGGGCGGGGTCTTCGTGTTGTCGGTCGCGGTCGTCTGGCTGCTGCTTGGGCTGGGGCTCGATTATGCGCTGTTTCCGGCGCTGGCAGGTTTCATGGTGGTCGGTCCGCTTGTCGCCAACGGCCTATACGAAAAAAGCCGCCGGCTCGAACAGGGGCAACGGACGACTCTGGTCAGAATGATCTTCATGTGGCCCCGGTCGGGTCATCAAGCGCTGTTCATGGGGGTCCTGCTTCTCGGCTTGTTCCTGTTGTGGATGCGCGCGGCGGTGCTGATCTATGCGCTGTTCTTCGGCATCTCCCCGTTTCCCGGGATTGAAGATATCGTTCCGATGCTGCTGCTGACACCGACGGGCTGGGCGCTGCTACTGGTCGGTGGCGCGGTGGGCGCGCTCTTCGCCGCGTTCGCTTTTGCGATCAGCGTGTTCGGCGTACCGATGTTGCTACAGGAAAAGACCGACGCGCTTTCGGCGCTTGGGATCAGTATGGCGATGGTCTGGAACAATATGGTCGTGATGCTGGTCTGGGGGGCGATCGTGTTTGCGCTTTTTGCAGCAAGCGTCCTGACGGCCTTCGCGGGGCTGATCGTCGTATTCCCGGTCTTGGGTCATGCCACGTGGCATGCCTACCGCGCGATCCGCGCCGATGATCGGCAGGCAGGCGAAGCTGAACGGATGTTCATCCGACCGGCCTGAGCCCGCCAATCCCTTCTGTGGGCGTCCCGTCCACAGGAGGGCGCGAACCGCGCATGGTTTGATCTCGAACAAGGCGGGGCAAACCCGGCGAGCGCATGATGCCGACACCGGTCATGAACGGCCCGTGCCCGCAACAGGAGATCCGCAATGAAGGTCGTCATTCTCTTTGCAAGCCTTGAAGGGCAAACTCGAAAGATCGCACATTTCGCGCAGGACATGCTGCGCAAAGCGGGCCACGAGGTCGCCTTGTTCGATGTCGCGGACAAGACGGTCAGTATCGATCTCGAAAACGCCGACAGGATCATTCTCGCCGGGTCGGTCCACGAAAGACGCCATCCCATGGCGCTCGAGGTCTTTCTTGCCGCGCATCGGCACGCCTTGGAGACGCATCCGACGCTGCTGATCTCCGTCAGTCTCAGCGCCGCTTTCCCCGAAGGTCTCGAAGAGGCAGAGGATTACCTGGTGGAAATGATGATGCGCACACGCTTCACGCCGAGCTATCGAGCACTGGTCGCGGGCGCCGTCCGCACCAGGAAATACGACTACTTTGCGCGGCAGGTGGTGCGGCACGTCGTGTTGCGCGGACGCGACTACGATCCGAATGAGGAAGAGCACGAATTCACGGATTGGGCCCGCTTGGAGAGGACCCTGTGGGATTTCATGTCGCCGCGATTGATCGAATCCATAGCGCCGGAATCTGAGTCTGTTTCAGGCTGAGCCAGAGATCCGACGCAGGCGCGACAGGTCCTTAGCTTTCGCTGGCTTCCGTGATGATCCAGTCTCGGAATGCCTGAATCTCGGGCCGCAGCGCCAACGCGCGGTCGATGACAAGGTGATGTTGGAGGTCCGAGACTGTAACCTCCTCGATTGCGACAGCGGGCCAGCCTCAAGCCCGATCGCCTCGACGGGCCACGGCAGGTCCCGCAGGAACGCGATGAACGCCTCAGGCTCGCTGACGATCTGTCCCCGCTTTATGACCTGCCCATGCTCGTCGAGCATGCAGACTAAGGAGCTTGCGAACGAAACATCAATGCCGATGAAGGTCTTCATGCCGTCCTCCTCTGGGATGTGTAAGCGCCAGCCTATCCGGTCTTGGCCGCCCCATGACGACATTTGGAAACGCTCGCGCCAGTCTGCGACGATCCCATCGTCAGCCTGCCTGCCGCGCAGACGGACTGATCAGCTCGGCCCGCCGAAGCCCGTTGGGCCACCAAGAGCTACACCACGTCGGGGGACACGATCGGTCTGCTGTGCGGACCATCCGGCCGTTCGCTGCGAGAGCTCGATTTGCGCTGCGGCTGCGAAGCACTTGGGAAAGAGGACGGATAGCAGCCATTCGCCGCAGTCCGGGCCGAGGTCCGCAGTGCGGACCTTCCTGCCGTTCGCCGCGAGTACTCGATTTGCGCTGCGGCTGCGAAGCCCCTCAGGATAGAGGGCAGAAAGCAGACATGCTGGGCTGCGTCATCGCGATTGCGGAAACAACCTTCCAAGCCGACATTCGCAAAGGCGTATTTGCTTTTGACCGGTGAAATCGCACAGTATCGCTGACTACGATCGCTACTCGTCAAAGCTGAGAGAGATCATGGGCCCGCATATCGCGTCCCTGCCCAAAGCCGGTCCTTCCGTTTTGCTGAACTTTGAGGTCAATACGGTCGGGGCGCGCGGCTGAACGCGCGAAATCCTCAATAAAACATGAGCTTCCCACATGCTGCACCTGCTCGATGTCCACGATGCGTTCTGCCTCGCGCGACTGCGCGACCGCGATGTGCGAGGCGATCATCCCTCCACTGTCTCGGACGCGCAGTTCCGGCAGAATGCTGACCACTTCGTCGCGCCGACTTCGCGCGGGAGATCGAGATCCGGCTGCACGGCTCGGAGCGATACCTGACAGCCAGCCTCAGGCGCTGAAGCCGTCCGCCAGCGCATCGAAGACCACCCGCAGGCGGCGCGACCGCGCGATATCGCGGTGTGCGACGAGCCAGATCGGGAATGCGATCGGCTCGAACCCCGGCACGGCGCGCTCGACCGTCTCGTCGGCATCGCCGATGCGATCGTCGAGGATGCCGACCCCCATCCCCTTGCGCACCATCTCCCACATCACTGTGAAGTTGCGGCAGCGATAGGGAAAGTTGGCCTGATCGAGCGAGAAGCCTTGCGTGTTGAGCAGGCGCATGAGGCTGTTGTTCGCGTCGATCTCGATGAAATCGGCGGCATTGTATCCCGCCGCCAAGCCGGGCCGCCCGAGCCTGTCGAGATAGGCAGGCGTCGCGTAGAGCCGCGCCATCGCGTCGCGGACCTTGCGCGCGATGAGGTCGGGTTCGGTAGGTCTGACGTTGCGCACCGCGATGTCGGCCTCGCGGCGCGACAGGTCCGACAGGTCGTTCGAGACGACGATCTCGATGCGGATCCTCGGCTCGGCGGCGTGCAGCCGTTTGAGGATCGGTGGCAGCAGGTAGCTGGCATAGGCGTCCGAGGCCGAGATCGCCACCTCGCCCTCCAGCGCCTCAGTCTGACCCCATGCGGCCAGAGACAGGGCACGCGCGCCTTCCCCCATGAGCCGGGCGTGCTCGAGAAGCTCGTGTCCCGACGGCGTCAGGCGCAGGCCCCGGCCGGACCGCTCGAACAGCGCAACGCCAAGCTCGGCCTCCAGCGCCTCGACCTGACGGCCCAGCGTCGGCTGCGCCAGCTTCAGCGCGCGGGCGGCGGCGGAGAGCGAGCCTTCCTCGGCCGTGACGAGAAAGGCCCGGGCCCGGTTCCAGTCGAAGGTGACGCTGCGCCAATCCATACGGATCTGCATATCAGCTCGACAAGACCGGTCAATTCTCTGCAAGGGCAGGTGGGCGTAGGATGGGAGCAGTCCGCAGCTATCGCCAGGAGGTGCTCTCATGCTCTCTTTTCACGATCCATCCTCCCGCGCCTACGCCCGCCTGACCGGGGCGATTTACCTCGTCATCGCCTTTGCAGGGGGCTTTTCGATCCTCTACGTGCCGGGCGCGCTGAACGTCGCGGGCGATCCGGCGGCGACCTTCGCCAACATCGCCGAGAGGCGCGGCCTGTTTCACGCGGGCCTCGTGGGCGACGTGGTGATGATGACCGCCGAGGTATTCGTCTCGGTCATGCTCTACTTCATGTTTCGCCCGGTGAACGCGACGCTGTCGCTTGCCGCGTCCTATGCGCGGCTGATGATGGTGGCTGTCATGGCGGCGATGCTGTTCTTCCATGCCGGATCGCTGGCGCTGGCCGATGGCCGGCTGCCGCTTGACAGCTTCAGCACAGCGCAACGCATCGAGCTGGCCGGCCTGCTGCGCCATGTCCACGACGCGGGCGTCTGGATCTGGCAGGTCTTCTTCTGCCTGCACCTGATCCTTCTGGGCACGCTGGTTTTGCGCTCGGAGCTCTATCCACGAGCCTTGGGCTTTGGGCTGATCGTCGGCGGCACGGGCTATCTCGTCGACAGCGTGCAGATGTTCGCCCTGCCCGGCGCCGCGACGCTGGAGGCGGTCAAGATCGCGCTCTTGCTCGTCGTGACGCTGGCCGAGATCGGCTTTGCGCTGTGGCTGCTGTTGCGCGGCCCGCGCGCCCGTGCGTCGCATCCCATCTCGGCCTGACCCATATCGAAAGGAGACCCCCCATGAAACGCATCTGCATCGTCGGCATTTCCGGCAAGCTCGGGCAGTACATGACCGAACACGCGCTGGCCCTCGGCTACGAGGTCACCGGCGTCTGCCGCCCCAAGAGCGCCGGCAAGCTTGAGCGGTTCAAGGGCCGCATCACCGTGCATCCCGGCCGCACCGACGACCGCGCGGTGATCGCCAAGGCCACGCAGGGCTGCGACGGCGTGCTGGTGGTCCTCGCGCCTTGGGGCGTGCAGGACTACGCTTCGGGCACGGCGCGCGCCGTGCTCGACCTCGCCCCGCCCCATGTCCGTCTGGTCTTCTCCTGCGGCTGGCATATCAGCCGCGACGGCAAGGATCGCTACGGCTGGAAGATCCGCGCGATCGTCAGCTTCGGCACGCCGATCCTCAGGGCGCTGCGCCTTGTCGATATCGACGATCAGGTCCGCGCGACGGATCTCATTTTTGCCTCGAACCGCGACTGGACGGTGGTGCGCGGCTCGGATCTCGAGGAGGGGCCGAGCGAGGGTCTGCCGATCTGGGCCCGGCGTGTAGGCGATCCGCGCCTTGCGAGTAACCTGACACGGCGCACCGATTTCGCGCTTTTCATGGTGGCGGCGCTGACCGATCCGGCGCTGATCCGCGAGGCCCCCGCCATCACCGGGTGCAACGGTGCCTCGGTTCGGGCAGGTGGGTCCGCTGCCGCCGGGGTTTTGCCGTCGGTACACTGAGGCGGAGCCCCTTGTTGAACACCGGTGAGACGGTGGAGGGCCCTGTCGCCGCCATCGTCTCTTCGGTGCTGTTGCGAATGGCGGCGCGAAGAGAACGGCAGGGTCGCGCTCAAGCTTTCGCAGGGGGCCCCGAGGCGGCCCGCCGCGCCGCGTAGTCGCGCAGCAAGGCCACGCGCCGGGGCCTGAAGCTTCGCCCGCTGAGGCGGGCGTTCTCGATCCCCTTGGCGTGAAAGACGCGCCAGTCCTGCCGCAGGCAGCACCAGACCAGCACCATCAGCGTGCCGTCCGAATAGCTGATCCCGAGGGGCCAGACCTCGCGCTCGGTGACCCAGCCCTTGAGGTCGCGATACGAGACGTCGAGCGCCAGCTCCTCCCAGCAGGCGCGTCGCAGAAGCGCCATGTCCACGGGCGGCTCCACGCGCGCAGGTGGCGAACGAAAGCTGCGCAGGACGGTGTGCATGGCTTGGCGCGATTGATCGTCGGCCAGCGTCGCGATGATCCGGGCAAGCGCCGAACGGCCCGCGTCCTCCAGTGCCGCGTCGCCCGTCTGGCGCAGCTCTCCCACGGCAAGGACCAGCGCCTCGATCTCCAGCCGCGAAAAGCTTTGCGGCGGCAGGGCAGGGTCCTCGGTCAGCCGGTAGCCGACCCCGGCCTCGCCATCAATGAGGGCGCCGCCCGCGCGCAGCGTGGCGATGTCGCGGTAGAGCTGTCGCGGCGACACGCCCGTTTCCGCCGCCAGCCGCATGGCGGTGACCGGGACAGGCAAGCGGCGCAGCGCGTCCATCAAACGCATGAGGCGGTCGGTCCGGGCCATGCTGACACAAACTGTCAGCAGGCGGGGCATATGACAAGGCATCACATCCAGTCAGGAGCCTCCCATGCCGACCCTTTATCACGCCCCGCAGTCCCGCTCGACCTCCATGCTCGTGCTGATCGAGGAGATGGGCATCGCAGAGCATATCGACGTGATCGACGTCTCGGTCGCGCGTCAGGATGGCAGCGGTGGCCCAGACCCGCGCAATCCGCATCCGGAGGGCAAAGTGCCCTATCTGACCGACGGCGAGGATCATGTGCGCGAGCGCGGGGCCATCGTCGCCTATCTGACGGACAGGTTTCCCGAGGCGGGGCTCGGTCGCCCTGTCGGTCATCCGCAGCGCGGGGCGTTCCTGAGTTGGCTGTTTTATTACCAAGGCGTGATGGAGCCCGTGCTGGTTCTCGACTGGGCGAAGATCGACCATCCCGCCCTGCACGCGACCTTCCGCGATCTGGACGCCGTCTTCGCCCGGCTGGCCCATGCGCTGGACAGCCAGCCCTATCTTCTTGGAGAGGATTACTCGGCGGTCGACCTGCTGCTGTCGAGCCCATTCCAGTGGATTCCCAACGCGATGCCGGAACAGCCCACCCTCCGGGCCTGGATCAGGCGCTGTGCCGATCGTCCGGCACTTAAAGCCGTCATGGCGCGGAAACGGGAAGCGCTGCCTGTTTAGGTCCGCAGCGCGAGATCAAGGTTGTTCGGGCGGGCGAATACTGTCCGGGCAGAGATTCCTTCACTGTGCTGCTCCCGCGCGGGCTGCGGAAGAGCGCAGCGCGCTGGATCTTTAAGTCGGCAAGTCCTTCCGTATCAAGGAAGCTGGGCTTGATCAGAACGGCGCGGGAGACCGCCTCTGGTCGGTGGCCAAGATAGGCTGTCGCCAGCATCGCCCCAGGAATGGCCGATCAGCACCGACAGGGCCTTGGCCATGCGCCGCGATCAGTGCGTCAAGGTCGGCGAGATGATCGCTCACGCCCAAACGATCCGGCGCCACCCGCTCCGACAAGCCCGCACCGCGCTGGTCGTAGAACAGGACACGGTGCGTCTCATTCAGCCCCTTCAGTGCCAGCAGCGAGCGATGATCGCCGCCGGGCCCGCCATGCAGAACGACGAAAAGCGGCGCACTTTTCGGGACGGCGACGCGGCCATGCAGCACGACACCCTCACCTTCGAGACGTGACGGGGAGGGATCGCCGGTCACGGTGGCCGGCACCTCCGGGGACCCCCGCGTGATCCACAGGAGAGTGGCAAAGGCCAAGGCGGAGAGACCGTGGAGGGCGGCGATCGGTGCAGTCATGGGGCGCAGCATAGGGGTTGTCCCGGCGTCATGTCTCAAGACAATCTGCCAGCGCCGGTTCGGCGACGACATGACCGGGCGCATCGAGATCCTGACCCGAGGAGACTGCCGCATGTCCGATCAGACCATGGCCGCCGGTTTCGCGGCCGCGTTCCTCGATTATGCGGTGGCCGAAGGGGTGCCTCGAGACAGCTTGCTGGCGGCGTCGGGGCTGACGGCGGAGGATCTGGCCGATCAGGACACACGCATCCCGGTCGCCTCCTACCAGACGCTCATCGCCGCGGGGGTCGAGACGACAGGGGACACGTCGCTGCTATTGCGCCACGTCCTTGAAACCCGGCTCGAGACGATGTCGATCGTCGGCCAGATCGTGCATGCCTCCTCCTCCTTCCCGCACAGCCTGGACCAGTTGAACCGCTATTCGCGCCTCATGACCGACGTGCCGATCCCCGGGGGACGGGACCGGTTCGAACTGGTGCGGGACGCGGACGCGGTCTGGCTGGTGGACCACCGCCCCTGCGACGGCAGCTGGATGGCCACGGAGGCGAGCTTCGCGCGGTTCATCTCCGAGTTCCGTCGATCCGCGCCGGAACACCCGTTCGAGCGGGCGCTGGAGGTGACTTACGCCCCACCGCCGCATGCCAACCGCTACCCGCAACTCTTCAGGGTGCCAGTCACGTTCCACGCGGCGCGCAACGCGCTCCGGATCAATCCGGTCTGGCTCGACGCGGCGTTCGACGGCGGCAAGGACTACGTCTTCGGCATTTTCACGCGCCATGCGGACGCGCTACTGGACGAGCTTGCGACGCATGATACCGTGCGCTCTGCCGTCGAGACACGGATGCTTGCGGAGCTGCACGAGGGCACGCTGTCGATGGACCGCATCGCGCGCGATCTCGGCATGAGCCGGCAGACGCTCTACCGCCGACTGAAGGACGAAGGCGTCACCTTCGCGCAGGTCCATGACGACCTGCGCCGCCGAATGGCGATGGATTACCTGAGCGCAGGCAAGGTGTCGGTCGGGGAAACGGCCTACCTTCTGGGCTTTTCGGAAGCCTCGGCCTTCGTGCGGGCGTTCCGGCGCTGGACCGGCGCCAGCCCCACCGCGTGGTGCGGCGATTGATGCCGCAGGTCAAACCGCTGATCCCTGCGGTCATGCCGTCGAGCGGCGCGGACAGATAATTTCTCTTTCGACACCCTTGGTCGTCGAAGGAGACACGACATGAAACCGATGCTGATCGCTCCCCTGTGCCTGACCGCCTTGCTGGCGGCCTGCGCCGACATGGGTGCGGATGTGGACCCGATCCTGGACGGCGCGCCGCGCGCGCAGTTCCAGAGCGACCTCGCTGCCTGCCGAAGCCTTGCCCGAAGCCAGTCACAGCTGGACCACGAGACGATGGCCGCAGCTGCCATCGGGGCAGGAATGGGCGGCGTGCTGGGCGAGATCGACGACGAGGGCGACGCACTGGGCGGGGCCGTCGTCGGCGCGCTGGCGGGCGCCGCGGCGGGCGCGTCCGCGGCAAGCGACACCCGCGAGGATATCGTTCTGAATTGCCTGCGCGGCCGCGGCCATGCGGTCGTGAACTGAGGGAGGAAGCCATGCATGATGTCCGCACCCGCATGGAGGGCCTGCACCACCTGCTGACCGGGGGGACGGTCCACCCGACAGAGCGGCGCGCGTCTCCGCCCCGGCACCTGTGGGGCGATCTCGGCCTACCCGAGGGGAGGCCGCACAGCTCGCGGCGATCCCGTCCGGCGCGCCTGCTGCGGTGGTGAGAGACCGGTCCATGAGCCAGATCCTCGCCTTTGCCTATGCCGGGCTGACCGCACTGCCCATGCTGATGCACCTGGGCGTCGCCGCCGGTGCCCCGCTCGGCCGCCTGACGGTCGGCGGCCGCTTTCCCGGCCGCCTGTCGTCGGCTTGGCGGGCGCTGGCGCTGGTCCAGGCCGCGCTGCTCGCAACCATGGCCGGGGCGGTGCTCGCCAGGGCCGGCATCGGCGCGGCGCCGCTGGCGCCTCTGTTCTGGCCCGCCCTCGCGCTCACACTGCTGTCGCTCGCTGCGAACGCCGCCAGCCCGTCGCGCCCGGAGCGCCTGCTCTGGACGCCGGTCCTCTTCCTCATGGCCGCCGCCGCGCTTGGCGTCGGCCTGTCATGAACACCGGAGACGATCCATGAACGTTCTCGTTGCCGGCGCGACCGGCTATCTCGGGCGCTTTCTGTGCGCCGAATACGCGCGGCGCGGCCACCATGTCACCGCGCTGGTCCGCGACGCCGCGCAGGCCGGGAGCTTGGCCGATCTCTCGGTCGAGGCCGAGGCCACCCGGCCCGAGACGCTCGAAGGGATTATGGATGGCGTGGATCTCATCGTCTCGTCGCTTGGCATCACCCGGCAGGCCGACGGGCTCGGCTACCGGGAGGTCGACTTCCAGGCCAACCTGAACCTGCTGCGCGAGGCCGAGGCCGCGGGCGTCGGACGCTTTGCCTACGTCCATGTGCTGAACGCCGATGCCATGACGGACGTGCCGCTTGTCGATGCCAAGAGCGCCTTCGTGGACGCGCTCCATGCCTCCGACATGCCCGCGACCGTGATCGCGCCCACCGGCTACTTCTCGGATATGGGCGAGATCCTGACGATGGCGCGCAATGGCCGCGTCTGGCTGTTTGGGGGCGGGGCGCATCGCCTCAACCCCATTCATGGCGCCGATCTGGCGGTGGCCATCGCCGACGCGACCGACGCCGGGAGGGGCTGGGCCGAGATCGGCGGCCCCGACGTGATGACCCAAGGCGAGATCGCCTGCGCCGCCTTCGCCGCCCTCGGGATCAAGCCGCGCATCACCTATCTGCCGGACGCCTGCGCCGGACCGGGCTCGCCGTCCTGCCGCTCCTGCCGCGCCACGTGAGCGGCCCCGCGCGCTTCTTCCTGACCGCGCTCGGAATGGACATGGTCGCGCCCCGCTTCGGGACGCGGCGCCTCACCGAACACTTTGAAACCCTCGCCGCAGAAGCGGCTCGCCAACCGAAAGGACTCCGCTCATGACCCTCCGCATAGCCGGCGGCCTCGCCGCCCTGATCTGCGCCGCAACCTACCTCTTTGGCTTCGCTATGCTTGTCACCGTGCTCGCCCCGTTGGGCTTCGGTTCGGACGAGATCGACGTCGCTGCCGTCGTGGCCTTCATCGCCGAACGGCCGGGCGTGCTGATCGCCTGGAACACCCTGATCTACGTCGTGAACGCGCTTGCGCTCGCGGTTCTCGTCGTGGCGCTCTGCCGGCAGATCGCCAGTTCGCGGCCCGACGCCGCCGCCCTGACCGGGGCGATCGGGCTGATCTGGGCCACCCTCGTCCTCGGGGCCGGCATGATCGCAAATGTCGCCGTCGAACGGACACATGCGCTTGCCGCCGATCCGGCGGCCGCGGCCTCCCTCTGGCAGACGCTGCACGCGGTCGAACTGGGCCTCGGCGGCGGCAACGAGATCGCCGGCGGCGCATGGATCCTGGCGGTCAGCCTCGCCGGGATTGCGAGCGGTCTCCTCGGCCGCGTCACAGCCGGGATCGGCGCAATCAGCGGCTTCGCCGGGCTCGTGACCATCCTGCCGCCGCTCGGAGAGACCGCCGGCGCTGTCTTTGGCCTTGGCGCCATCGCGTGGTTCGTTGCCGTAGGTATCGTGCTTCTGAGGGGCGGCCGAACGACGTTCGTGAAGGGGGTCAGCGCATGACATCGCTTCGGACCCTGACCTTCGCTTGCGGCCGTATCTCCAGCCTTCGCTGAGCCGGGGAACCCGCCTTTACTGTCAAACGGCAGGGCTGGTCATCAGGTCGCTACCGGGTGGACCTGAACTGCGAACCCCTCGTCCGGCGCAGGTGGCACGAAATGGCGTGAGATCTGCCGGAACTGCGCCTCGGTCACGGCGAAGGGATGCAGGCCCGCGTCGTTCCGGGCCCTCAGCCGCGCGAGGCAGACCTCCTCGGGCACGTCAAGCAGGTGGAGCACATGCGCAGCCTCCGTTCCGTCGAGAAGGCCGCGCATCCAGGATCGCGCTTCGATGGTGTTCGCCTGGAAATCAAGGACCACCGAGACTCCCGCGTTCAAAAGGTCCGTGACATGCGGGCCGACGATACCGCGCAACAGGCCGGCGCAGCGGACGTAATCGTCGATCGACCTCAATTCCTTGCGGTAGAGGCCCGAGAGCCAGTGGTCCTCGCGGATGACCACGGTCCCGGGGCGGCGGCCGAGTTCGGTGGCGAGCGTGGACTTGCCTGAAGCGATCCGACCGCAGAGCAGGTGAAGGGTCGTTTGCTCGGCCATGTCTGGTCCCCTGTTGCGTTATGCAGGTTGCGACTGGGACAGCGTCGTCAATCCGAAGAGCAGAAGCGCCGCCGACAGACCGCAGGCGATTGTCCGGACCGTGTTCCAGAAAGTCCAGCGCGGCAGGTAGGTGCCGGTCCAGTAGCTCTGGGTGGACGCCTCTGCCAGGTCCATCCCGGCCAGCGCCTCGTTCATTGGCACGTTGAAAACCACCGTGACGGCGAAGCAGCCGAGCAGATAGACGAGACCGGCCGTGGCGATCAGCATTGCCGGAAGGCCGTCGAGCCGGAGCGCGGCATGGGTGATCAACACCAGCTTGCGCGATCGCGTCCGGGAGGAGAATTCTGCCGATCTTCAGGACAAAGTGGTGTCTATGACGGGCAATAATATCTGCACCCGCGTTCCGTGGTCGAGTTCGCTGGTGACGACGATATCTCCACCAACCTCCCGCGCGAAACGTCGGGTCTGATAGAGGCCGAGGCCGGTGCCTTGCGCACCTTTCGTGGTCGTAAACGGCTGGAACAGGCTGGACAATGTTTCCTCCGAAATGCCCTGTCCGGTGTCCTCGACCTGAATGGACGCGTAGCGCCCGGGGAGAAGCCAGGGATGTTCGTCGAGTTCGACCACCCTCGTCGAAACGACGAGCTCGCCACCTTCGGGCATGGCCTGTGAGGCGTTGACTGCGAGATTCATGAGAGCAGCGTCGAAGAGCGCGCGGCTCGTTTCCACGCTTGCTTCGCCGGCCTCGAGATCAAGAGACAGCGTAACGCCCGGCCCGGTGCTGCGGCGTAGCAGGGCCTTGAGGGAGCGGATCTGCGCATCCGGGCTGAACGTGCTCGTGCGCACCTCCTGATCCTTGGCGAACCGGAGGAGGTCGGAGGTAAGCCCGACGCCGCGATCCTTGGCCTCCTCAATTCCTCGAAGCAGGGCCTCGTTGGGGTCTCCCCGACGCAGCATGCGCACTGCGGAGTCGATCACCGCGAGGATGTTCTTGAAATCGTGCGCCACTCCACTCGTCATGAAGCCGATGGTCTCGAGTTTCTGCTGCATCACCGCCTTCTGGCGCTCGACCTGTTGCTCGAGCCGCCGGCGCGCCAATGCAGAGTAGAGCAGCAGTATCAACGTGATCGTGACGACGTCGGCGAGAACGACGATCCAGAGGGTCCGGCGCCAATCGACCAGCGCGTCGCTGTGGTCAAGCGCGACGGCGACTACCAGAGGGAACTCACCGAAGCGCTCGAACCCAACCATGGCCGGGCGCTCGGTGAGCGGGTTGATGGTCTGGTAAACTCCGCTCGATGTCTCGGCCAGGTCGGGCGAGAACAGCTGGATGTCTTTGACCTGTTTTCCGTAGTTGTTGGGCAGTGAGGGAATGCTCGCAACAAGCGTCCCGTCCGCATGAAACAGGGCTACCACGTCGCGCGGCTTGAGCTCGAGGCGGCCGTAGGTTCGCTCGATGAAGATTGGCTCAAGCGCCGCGACCACGACCCCGGCGAATTGGCCATCCGCGGTCTCCAGACGACGCGCGACAGGAACGAACCAGCGGAGAACCGACCGGCTGAGGATCGGGCGGCCGACGAAAAAATCCCGGTCGGGGTCGTCGCGCAGGACGCTGAAATACCGCCTGTCGGAGAGTGAGACACGCGGCGTTTCCGGGTAGTCGGTGTCGTGGCTTATGTAGCCGTCCGCTCCAATAACGAAGAGCGCACGCACTGTCTCAAGGCGTTCGTCGAGACCGCGAATGAACGTGCGAAATTCCGGGTCATCTTGTGGCAGATCCTCGCGTTCGAGTCGCGCGGCGATCGCACGCAGTGCCAAGTCAGTCGAATCCAGCGCGGTCCTGCCTTGCTGCGCAAGTAGTGCGGCAATGTTCGCCGCCTCGATTCGGACGTCGGCCTGCTCAGCGCGCCTCGCGTCCAGCACGATCCAGATCGAAGCCATCAGTAGCGTCGCAATCGCGACCGCCAAGCCGAGCTTAAGGTTCCGCGCATCGCCCGCGAAACGGCGGCTCATCTGGCCGGCAAGTCGACTGATCGCTCGTGTGTTCATTAAACGAACCTACACGGCATGCGCGGCCACTACGCAACATCATACTCACTGGGAGGTATCAGCCAAGAGGTCGTGAGCCACGCTGATCGAACAAGACGTCTCGTGTCGACCCGGTCGCTGAACTCGTTTTCCTACCCTGCGGTTCTCGGAGCGACCTGTGAGGTGCTTCGGACAAAGGCTTGGACGAACGAGGGTCGCAACGGTCGAGAGTCAGCTGAAACTTGACCGGACAAGTTCAGCCCCGGGAGCGCATGTGCTATTCGTCGAGCACCGTGCGACCTACAATAGAACACAAGGGCGCAGGCGGCGGTCTTTGAAGATCAAAATATGTCGGCTTTCGAGAGCTCAATACAGTTGCTGCCCGCGTCCCTGTGCGGGCGCGCCGGCGCAGCAGAAAACAAGCAAGCGCAGTGAATAGTAGTAAAGTCCGCAATGGGCTCGCGATAGAAGCGTCAGCTCAGATAAAATGTTGCCAGCCGGACAGGGCCACGGCGCTAAAAATCATCAAAGAGGTGGTAATGAGGCCCAGCCCAGACGCACGCATTTTGCTATCCCGATCCAAGATGCGGACCAGCAGCAGGCAGAAGAGCGGCACCAGGAGCCAAGTCCAAGGGGCAGCGCCAAACAGATCGGGAGATACGGTTTTCATGCCAGCCAAATATATTGGCCCGATGCTGTACGCACCTGCGCAAAGGGCGAGCCGAAGGAGCCAAAAGAATAGATTTGAAGTTGTCTCTCACTCGCCTTCATGGCGTGGTAGCTCTGCTAAGCCGAGAGGATGCGCTCACCGCATCAGACCCAAAGGCTCAATGAAAGGAAGAGCGCTCCAGAGTATCCTATAGTCCCGCTGCCTTGGTCAGGTTCACCCGGAAACGGTCTCGACTGCGCTGGTAGCGTCGGGTCATCTCGGCCGAGGCGTGACCGAGCTGCTTTTGGACATGACGCTCATCGATCTCGGCCGACGACGCCAGCCCCGCGCGCAGCGAATGGCCGGCGAAGAGGGCGCGGCGCTCGGCCTCCGGCAACTCGGGCCGCAATCCGGCGGCCAGTGCCGTGCGCTGCACCAACCGCGCCACGTGGCGGTCGTTCAGGCGGCGCTCGAGCGCGCGGCTGCCGTCCCGGCTGACGGCGGTGAACAGCGACCCGAAGTTGGTCTTCGAAAACGCCCGCCAGCGCTCCAGCGCCCGGACCGGGCAGGTGGCGTCGCTCGAGCCCCGCGCGATCTCGACCTCGCGCCAACCGGTCTTGCCGCGCAGCGTGACCAGCACGCCGGCCTCGAAGATCTCGACCCAGCCGGTGCCGTCCATGGTGTCGTCCTTACCGTGGTCGAGCCCGGTAATTTCGGACCGGCGCAGAGCCCCGGCGAAACCGATCAGCAGCATCGCCCGGTCGCGCAGCCCACGCAGATCGTGCGGCAGCGTCGCGAGCATGGCGCGCAAGTCCTCGGGCCCGATCGCTTCCTTCTGCATCGGCGGCCGCGCGTGACGACGACGGATACCGGCGAGAACGCTGACAATGT
The DNA here is from genome assembly GCF_000466965.1 of Limimaricola cinnabarinus LL-001. Taxonomy (GTDB): domain Bacteria; phylum Pseudomonadota; class Alphaproteobacteria; order Rhodobacterales; family Rhodobacteraceae; genus Limimaricola; species Limimaricola cinnabarinus. The sequence goes on along the minus strand of NZ_BATB01000055.1, from coordinate 400 downwards.
GCCGATCGCGGCGCTCAAACCGCAGCCCCCGCTGCGCGTAGCCCCAGCATAGTCCGGCCAGCCGCGCTCGATCGAGGCCACCGAGAGCGCACGCGCCTTCGAAGGCGCGGCAAGATCGGTGATGTAGAGCCCGATCAGCTCCGGCGACGGGGGCAGGGGATCGCGCCGCGCAGCCGGCACCAGCGCGCAAAAGCGGCCCAGTCACGCCCGTAGGCGATGCGGGTGTTTTCGGAGACAGCCTGCTGCGCGTAGCCACGGGCAGTCTCGACGAGCCGGTCGAGGCTGCCAGAGCCGGCGACATGGTCGGGCAGGGCGATCGGCGTATCGGGGTTTTCAGCTGATCCGGTCATGCTGAGCAGCATATCATTATTATGTCCGATAAACCAAGATTATCGGACAT
>NZ_BATB01000056.1 GCF_000466965.1 Limimaricola cinnabarinus LL-001 | reverse complement strand
GTTCTGCGCGCCTTCCGGCGCGACGAAAACGGCTCGATCATCATCTTCTCGCTTTTCGTCTTCGTGATCATGATGGCTCTGGGCGGGCTCGGGGTCGACACGATGCGCACCGAAACGGCGCGGACGGAGCTGCAATCCACCCTCGACCGCGCCGTGCTCGCCGCCGCGGACCTGCAACAGACCCGCGACCCCGAGGCCGTGGTGCGCGACTATTTCGTCAAGGCGGGCTTTCCGGCGGACCTGCCGAACGTACAGGTGGTGCAGGGCCTGAACTCGCGCACCGTGCGCGCCAGCGCCGCCCTGCCTGTCTCGACCACCTTCCTGCGGATCATCGGCATCGACAGCTTCAATGCCCCTGCCGTCGGCTCGGCCACGGAATCGGTATCGGACGTGGAAATCAGCCTTGTGCTGGACGTCTCCGGCTCGATGAACTCCAACAACCGCCTGCCCCGCCTCAAGACGGCAGGGCATGAATTCATCGACACGATGTTCGACAGCATCGCGCCCGAAAATCTCTCGATTTCGCTGGTCCCCTATTCCACGCAGGTCAACATCGGCGCCGATCTCGCCTCCGCCGCCAGCGTGGCGACCACGCATGGCTACAGCTACTGCGTCGACCTGCCGAACACCGCCTATGACACGAGCTGGCCGTCGCCCGTGGCGCTGGTGCAGGCGGGGCATTTCGACATGTCCGGCTATAGCCCCCAAGCCTCGACTTCGTCGATCGCCTCCTATGGCAACACGAACGCGAACACCCTGAACTGTCGCACCGGCAGCAGCTTCGAGGTGCTGCCCTGGTCCAACACCCGTCAGACCCTCAGGAACCGCATCACCGGGCTGACCGCCGATGGCTGGACCTCGATCGAGATGGGGGTGAACTGGGGCCTGGCGCTGCTCGACCCGGTGGCGCGCGGCGCTCTGACGTCGATGATCTCGCGCGGAAAGGTCTCGCCGACATTGGCAGGCTGGCCACGCGGTTTCCTAGGCACCGAGGCCATGAAGGTGCTGGTGGTGATGACCGATGGCGCCAACACCTATGATTTCCGGCTCAAATCGCCCTACAGCAGGAACGATCTTTCGGATGTCTGGCTCTACGGCACCGACGAATATGTCGTGAAGGTCAGCAATTCCCGGTATTTCCGCGCCAAGAACCAAAGCTTTGCGAGCGCGCTGCCCAGCGGCGGCACGCGGCTTCGATGGCCCGAGCTGTTCGACCGGATGAGCATCCGCGAACACGCCTACCACTTGCGTGTCCAGCAGTATTCGAACTCGGCCGAGAGGCAGGCGGAATGGACCAAGTGGACCTCCATCGTCGAGCATTCGGACGCCGCCGAAAAGAACGCGAGGCTGAGCCGGATCTGCGCCGCCGCCCGCGCGCAGGGGGTGGTGATCTTCACCATCGGCTTCGAAGCGGATGAGCCCGGCGCGGTGACGGCCATGGCCGACTGCGCCTCGTCGCCCTCGCATTTCTACCGGGTCGAGGGGCTGCAGATCAGCTCCGCCTTCACCTCCATCGCGAGCCAGATCAAGGCGCTGAGGTTGGTCCAATGACACGTGTTCTGCATGCCCTGTCCCGCCTGATCCGTACCCGCGACGGATCGGTCGGGATCGAGTTCGTGATGATCGTGCCGGTGCTGCTGATGATGATCACCAGCAGCTTCGAACTGGGCATGGTGACGATGCGGCAGGTGATGCTCGACCGGGGCCTCGACCTGACGGTGCGCGACATTCGGCTCGGGGCGATCGTGCCGGTGACGCATGAGACCGTGGGCGCGTCGATTTGCGACCACGCGCTGATTCTGCCCGATTGCCTGACCAACCTGCGCCTCGAGATGATACCGCTCGACCCGCGCGCCTGGATCGCGCCGCCCGGCACGGCCGATTGCGTCGATCGGGCCGACGCGTCGGTGCCGCTGCGCCGTTTCACCGCCGGGGTCCAGAACGAGCTGATGCTGCTGCGCGCCTGCTCGCTCTTTGATCCGTATTTTCCCACCAGCGGCTTTGGCGCGCAGCTGTCGGATCAGGCGGGCGGCACCTATGCGCTGGTGTCGGCCTCGGCTTTCGTGATCGAACCATGAGCGCGCTTCGCAACCTGATGGCCCGGCTGCGCCGCCGCGAGGACGGGGCGATGATCGTCGAGCTCGTAATCATGCTGCCGCTGCTGCTGTGGTGCTTTGCCGGGTCATGGGTGTTCTTCGACGCCTACCGCACCAAGGCGGTCAACGAACGCGCGGCCTACATGATCGGCGACGCGCTCTCCCGCGAGACGGGTTATGTCACCCCGGTCTATCTCACCAGCTTCAAGGCGCTGCAGGATCTCCTCGTCGACGGCCGCCCGACCCGGCTTCGGGTCAGCGTGTTCAGCTATGACGCCGCGCGCGACAGCTACACCGTGCGTTGGTCGCTTCCCGTGGGCGGCGACCTGTCCGGCATCGATCTCGCGGTGCTCGATGATTTCAAGCTCGAGCAGATGCGCGACCAGCTGCCGGTGATGCCGGATGGCGAGATCGCCACGATGGTCGAGAGCTGGATCGACTACACGCCGCTGTTCGACGTGGGCCTCGACCCCTTCACCTTCGAGGAGGTGGCCGTGACCCGGCCGCGCTTTGCCGGGCAGCTGTGCTTCAACGCCAGTCTCGCCGGGCTGCCGCTCGACGCGCTCTGCTAGGGGATCGGCGCGGCGCGGTCGCCAAGGCGCATCTCGATCGCCTCGGCCATCGCCTTGGCCGCCGCCGCAGAGGTCACGCCACCCACGCCGAGCCGGTGGCCCAGCCGCCACCACATGCCCGGCTTCCAGGCCCGCGCCCCGGCGCGCGCCAACCGCAGCGTGAAGCCGTTCGAGGGCTTGAGCGAGAAACTGCCGCGCTCGACGCCGATGATGTCCTCCCACCGCGCGAGCACGACGCCCGTGCTGTCGACGAGGCCGGTCTCGTCGAGCCGCAGCGCGTGCCGGGTGGCGCGGCGCAGGGTCTCTCCCGCCGCCATGCCGCACAGGCCCAGCGCCAGCAGCGCCGCCGACCAGGCAAGGCCGGGCGTGTCGGACAGCGCCGAATAGAGCGCCACGCCGCCAAAGCCATAGAGCACCCCCACCGCCATCGCCCGGCGCGCAGGTGCCGCCTGCAATTCGATCTCCATCCGCCCCGTCTCCGCTGTCTTTCCGCGGGCATAGCCCGGCCCCGTTTCCCCGTCACCCCCCCTGTCATGCCTCGGACGACCCTTTCGAAACGGGCAGGGTGAGGTGCGCTTGTTCCCCTCCCCCGGCGCGGACTAGACTGCGCCACCCAGACCCGGACCCCAGATGCCCCGCTTCCTGCCATCCGTCGCCCTCGCCCTGCTCGTGGCGGGATGCACGCAATTTCCCGAAATCGACGCCCGTGTCCCCGAGGCCGAGCGCAATGCGCCGCCGCCCCGCCTCATCCCGCTGGCGCCGCTTCTGGCCCGCGCCGACGCGGCCACGCTGCAAAGCCGGGTCTCGCCCGAAGCGGGGGCTGTGCTCGAGGCGCGCGCGGCCACGCTTTCCGAGCGCCCCGTCCCGACGGCGACGGCCCGGACGCCCGATGCCGCCGCCCGGCTGGCCGCGCTTTCGGCCCGGGCCGAGGCGCTGCGCGAGGGCGCGGTGATCGCGCAGGACACGCGCGCACGGATGGATGCGGGCGTGACCCTGCCTGCCGCGTTGCAGTGAGGCCCTTCACGGGCTAACAGTCGCGCGCATCAATTCGCACGCAAGACAGACCGGAGCCTTCCCATGACCTCTCCCCTTCGCCTCGGAATCGCCGGTCTCGGAACCGTCGGCGCAGGGGTCGTGCGCATCGTGCAGGAGCACCCCGAACTGCTCGCCGCCCGCGCCGGCCGCGCGGTGGAGATCACCGCCGTCTCGGCGCGAGACCGGACCCGCGACCGTGGCGTCGATCTTTCGGCCTATGCTTGGGAGGACGACGCGGCCACGCTCGCCGTGCGCGACGATGTCGACGTGGTGCTGGAGTTGATGGGCGGTCATGACGGCATCGCCAAGTCGGTCGTCGAGATCGCGCTCGATCACGGCAAGGACGTGGTCACCGCCAACAAGGCGCTGCTCGCCCATCACGGTCAGGCGCTGGCCGAACGGGCCGAGGCGCAGGGTCGGGTGATCCGTTTCGAGGCCGCGGTCGCGGGCGGCATCCCGGTGATCAAGGCGCTTACCGAATCGCTGGCGGGCAACGAGATGACCCGCGTGATGGGCGTGATGAACGGCACCTGCAATTACATCCTGACCCGGATGCAGAGCGCCGGCCTGCCCTATGACGCGGTGTTTCAGGAGGCCGCCGATCTGGGCTATCTCGAAGCTGATCCGCAGCTCGATGTGGGTGGCATCGATGCTGGTCACAAGCTGGCGCTGCTGGCCGCGATCGCCTTCGGCACGCGCGTCGATTTTTCGGGCGTCGAACTCGAAGGCATCGGCGCGATCACCATCGAGGACATCACTCACGCCGCCGACATGGGCTTCCGCATCAAGCTTCTGGGCGTGGCGCAGATGACCGGTCGCGGGCTGGAGCAGCGCATGTCGCCCTGCCTCGTGCCCGCCTCCTCGCCGTTGGGCCAGCTTGAGGGTGGCACTAACATGGTGGTGCTCGAAGGCGACGCGATCGGCCAGGTGGTGCTGCGCGGTCCCGGCGCAGGCGCGGGCCCGACCGCGAGCGCGGTGATGGGCGATGTCATGGACCTCGCCCGTGGGCTTCGGCTGCCGGTATTCGGCCAGCCCGCCACCGGCCTGCGCGCCGCCCGCGCGGCGCAGGCCGCCGTGCCCGCGCCCTACTACCTGCGCATGCGCCTGCTCGACAAACCCGGCGCGCTCGCCAAGGTGGCCAAGGTGCTGGGCGAGGCCGGCATCTCGATCGACCGGATGCGCCAATACGACCACGAGGATGTCTCGGCTCCGGTGCTGATCGTGACCCACAAGACCACGCGCTCGGCGCTCGAAGAGGCGCTGTCGGGCTTCGAGGTCACCGGCGTGGTGCAGGGCGACCCGGTGGCGATCCGCATAGAGCAGGTCTGACGGCAGGGGCGCCTGCCCCATCCGATCTCGTGGCTTTCCGAGGCAATGGCCGGAGGCGCGCCATCCCTGTGCGCACCGTTTGCGCAAACATCGGCGCGCGCGCTTGTCAGCGCGATGGTGGCCCGGTTAGGTCGAGGCAACGCTTCATGATGACCCAAGGACACCCCCGATGCCCCAAGCCCCCGAATTTCATGATCGCATGCTGTCGCTCGGCCTCGCCCGGGTGTCGGAGGCCGCGGCCATCGCCTGCGCGCCGCTGATCGGGCGCGGCGACGAGAAGGCCGCCGATCAGGCCGCCGTCAACGCCATGCGCACCCAGCTCAACATGCTCGACATTGCAGGCACCGTGGTGATCGGGGAGGGCGAGCGTGACGAGGCGCCGATGCTCTATATCGGCGAGGAGGTCGGCACCGGCGAAGGCCCCGCCGTGGACATCGCCCTCGACCCGCTCGAGGGCACGACGCTGACCGCAAAGGACATGCCCAACGCGCTCACCGTGATCGCGATGGGGCCGCGCGGCTCTATGCTGCACGCGCCCGACGTCTACATGGACAAGCTTGCCATCGGGCCGGGCTTCGCGCCGGGCGTGGTGACGCTCGACATGAGCCCCTCCGAGCGGGTCGCGGCGCTGGCAAAGGTCAAGGGCACGAGCGCGGGCGACATCACCGTCTGCGTGCTCGAGCGGCCGCGCCACGAGGAGATGATCGCCGAGCTGCGCGCCACCGGCGCCGCGATCCGGCTCATCACCGATGGCGACGTCGCGGGCGTCATGCACTGCGCCGAGCCGTCCAAGACCGGCATCGACATGTACATGGGCTCCGGCGGTGCGCCCGAGGGCGTGCTCGCGGCGGCGGCGCTCAAATGCATGGGCGGGCAGATCTTTGGCCGGCTGCTGTTTCGCAACGATGACGAGGTGGGCCGCGCTCGCAAAGCCGGAATCGAGGATCTCGACCGGATCTATGCGCGTGACGAGCTTGTCACCGGCGACGTGATCTTTGCCGCCACCGGCGTCACCGACGGCAACCTCGTGCCGGGCATCCGCCGCGACGGCGGTTACCTGACCGCCGAGACGGTGCTGATGCGCTCCAAGACCGGCTCGATGCGCCGCATGAGCTACCGCAACCCGATCGAGCGCAGCCAGCCGGGACGCTGAACCTGGCCCGAGGCAGGGGAGCGCGCTCCCCTGCCCCTTCGGAGTATTGCAAGAGCAACGTCGCCCGGGCCTCGCGCGCGCGTGACCGCGGATCACCAAGGCGGCGTCGCGTCCGGGCTTGCCTTGAGAGCCGGTTTCGCGCGACACCCTGCCCATGCCCGATTTTCTCAATGTCTCGACCTCGCTCACCGGCCGCCGCTGGGTGGGTCCCGCCGCAGAGGCCGACCGCCTCGCCCAAGCCATGGCCCAGGGCTGCGATCTGCCGCTGCCGCTGTGCCATGCCCTCGTGGGGCGCGGCGTCGCCGCCGGGGAGATGGCGAGCTTTCTTGCCCCCACATTGCGCGACCTGCTGCCCGATCCGCTGAGCCTGCGCGACATGGAGGTCGCGGCCGAGCGGGTGATGCGGGCGGTGGAGCGGCGCGAGCGCATCGCGATCTTTGCCGATTACGACGTGGATGGCGGCTCTTCCGCCGCGCTGCTGCTGGTCTGGCTGCGGCAGATGGGGCTGCGCGCCACGCTCTACATCCCCGACCGGATCGAGGAGGGCTACGGCCCCAACACCCCCGCGATGGAACGGCTCGCCCGCGATCACGACCTGATCCTCTGCGTCGACTGCGGCACCCTCAGCCACGAGCCGATCGCTGCCGCCAAGGGCGCGGATGTCGTCGTGCTCGACCACCATCTGGGCGGCGAGACGTTGCCGAATGCCGTGGCCGTGGTGAACCCCAACCGGCAGGACGAAAGCGGCGATCTGGCGCATCTGTGCGCCGCCGCGGTGGTGTTCCTGCTGCTGGTGGAGATGAACCGGCGGCTGCGCGAGGCGGGCAAGCGCGGGCCCGACCTGATGTCGATGCTCGATCTCGTGGCGCTGGCTACCGTGGCCGACGTGGCTCCGCTCATCGGCGTCAACCGGGCGCTGGTGCGCACCGGGCTTCAGGTCATGGCCAAGCGCCAGCGCGCGGGCGTCGTGGCGTTGGCCGATGTGGCGGGCCTCGACGTGCCGCCGACCGCCTATCATCTGGGCTACCTCTTGGGGCCGCGCGTCAACGCGGGCGGACGCATCGGCAAATCCGACCTCGGGGCGCGGCTTCTGGCGACCGATGATCCACACGAGGCCGCGGCGCTCGCCGAAAAGCTCGACCATCTCAACCGCGAGCGCCGCGAGATCGAGGCGCGGGTGCGCGATGCTGCCATGGAGCAGGCCGAGGCGCGCGGTACCGAGGGCCCGCTCGCTTGGGCCGCGGGCCCGGGCTGGCACCCCGGCGTCGTCGGCATCGCGGCGGCCCGCATGAAGGAGGCCACCAACCGCCCCGCCGTGGTGATCGGCATCGAGGACGGCATCGGCAAGGGCTCGGCCCGCTCGGTGCCCGGCATCGATCTGGGCGCGGCGATCCACCGGGTCGCCGCCGAAGGGCTCTTGCTGCGCGGCGGCGGTCACAAGATGGCGGCGGGTCTCACCGTCGAGGAAGGCAAGATCGAAGCCGCGATGACCCGGCTCTCGGAGCTTCTCGAGAAGCAGGGCGCCGGGGCGGGCGGACCGCGCGACCTGCGGCTCGATTCGGTGTTGATGCCGGGGGCGGCGACGGTCGATCTGATTGAGCGGATCGAGACGGCGGGCCCTTTCGGCGCCGCCGCGCCGGCACCGCGCTTCGCCTTTCCGGACGTGATGCTGCACGATGTGCGCGAGGTGGGTCAGGGCCATCTCAAGATCTCTTTCGGTGACGGCTTCGGTGCCCGGATCGACGGCATCGCCTTCGGCGCGATGGACGGACCGATGGGCTCGGCGCTGGCGCGTCATTGCGGCGCGCGGTTCCACCTGGCGGGCAAGCTCGATCTCAACATCTGGAAGGGCCGCCGTTCGGTTCAGCTCAGGCTCGACGACGCCGCACCGGCGGGCTGACTACAGGTGGGTTTTTGCCCCCACGGCAATTTCACGGATCGGCGATTTTCCCCTTGCGAGGCCGGAGCGCTTTGCCTAAACACCGCCTCACCGACGAGCGGCCCGTTCGTCTATCGGTTAGGACGCCAGGTTTTCAACCTGGAAAGAGGGGTTCGATTCCCCTACGGGCTGCCATCGGTGTACGGATCAAGGTCCCCTCGGGAAACCGGTTCCGTCGTCAGCGTGGCCCGTTCGTCTATCGGTTAGGACGCCAGGTTTTCAACCTGGAAAGAGGGGTTCGATTCCCCTACGGGCTGCCACGACGCCTCGCATCCTCCCTTCGATCCGCACCCTGCCCTTGCGCCAAGGCCCGCATTGATAGCGCGTGCTTGGTTGTTCCCATGAGCGGGCGAGGATAAAGCTGGCGCGGTATACCAGACAGGGAGGCCGCCGTGGCACAAGAGGACAAAGCGAAGATCGGCCTGATCGGCCTTGGCACAATGGGCAGCGCGCTGGCGCTCAACATCGCCGAAAAGGGCTTTCCCATCGCGGTCTGGAACCGCCGCGCCGACGTCACCCGCGCCTTCCACGCCGAAGCCGGAGAGCTGGCCGACCGGGTGATCCCGACCGAGAGCTACGAGGAACTCGTCGCTGCCATCGCCAAGCCGCGCGCGATCATCCTCATGGTGCCTGCGGGCGATCCGGTGGACGAGCAGATCGCGGCACTCAGGCCGCTGCTCGACGATGACGACATGATCATCGACGCGGGCAACGCCAATTTCCACGACACCAACCGCCGCGCGCGCGAGGCGGATGGCAAGCCGTATCTCGGCATCGGCGTGTCGGGCGGCGAGGCCGGCGCGCGTCACGGGCCTGCGATCATGGGCGGTGGCGAAAAGGAGCATTGGGACCGGGTCGAGCCGATCCTCACCGCCATCGCCGCCAAGTTCAAGGGCGAGCCCTGCGCCGACTGGATGGGCCGCGAAGGCGCGGGCCACTTCGTCAAGGCGGTGCATAACGGCATCGAATACGCCGACATGCAGATGATCGCCGAAGTCTACGGCGTGATGCGCGACGGGCTCGGCATGGACGCCACCGCCATCGGCGACAGCTTTGCGCGCTTCAACGAGGGCGCGCTGCAATCCTATCTGATCGAGATTTCCTCGATCGTGGCCAAGGCCGCCGACAAGCACACCGGCCAGCCGATGATCGACCTCATCCTCGACAAGGCGGGCCAGAAGGGCACCGGTCGCTGGACCGCGATCGAGGCGCAGCATCTCGCCGCCCCGATCCCCGCGATCGAGGCCGCCGTGGTGGCGCGCAACCTGTCGAGCCGGGTCGCGGCGCGCCACGAGGGCGAGGATCTGTTCGGCGCGGCGCCCACGAAGATCCCCGAGGGCGCGGTTTCCGACGAAATGCTGGAGCGGGCGCTGATCGCGGGCAAGGTGCTGTGCTATGCGCAGGGATTCGACATGATCGCCGCCGCCTCGGAGCAGTTCGGCTGGGCGCTGCCGCTTCCGGCCATCGCGCGGGTCTGGCGCGATGGCTGCATCATCCGCTCGGCGATGCTCGACGACATGGCCGCCGCCCTCTCCGAGGACGAGGATCGCAACCTGATGCTGGCCCCGGTCTTCGCGCGGCATCTGCGCGAAGGACATGTGGCGCTGCGTGAACTGGTTGCCATTGGCGCGCGCTTCGGGCACCCGATGCCGGCGCTCTCCTCAGGGCTGAGCTATTTCGACACGATGCGCACCGCGCGCGGCACCGCCAACATGATCCAGGCGCAGCGCGACTATTTCGGCGAGCATGGCTTCGAGCGCACCGACGACGTGGATGACAGCCATGGACCGTGGCACGGTCACGGCGTCTGAGGCCCTGACACGGCGACGCCGCACGCCTGTAACGGCGGGCGGCGTCACATCGGGAACGCCGGGTCGCCCTATCAGGGACCCAGCGTTTTCATGCGCGGATCAGGTGTCGAACGAGGTGGAGAACACGTCCCACAGCACCAGCGCCACAGTCACTGCGAGCACGGCGCCCAGATCGAGACGCGGGATATGCCACAGCATGATCCCCAGAAAGCCCAAGAAAAAGGCCAGCGCCACGTAGGTCATGATACGCCTGATCATAGGTCGGTCTCCTCGGAGATGAGCCTTCGAGCCAGCGCGCGGTGCGCAGGAGCCGGGCGTCGTCACTACGCCTGCCGATCAGCTGCGCGCCTATCGGCAGGCCGGTTTCGGATTGCAGGATCGGCACGGTCACGGCGGGGGTGCCGCACAGCGTCCAGAGCCCGTTGAAGATCGCATCACCGGTGCTGGCATGCCCCTCGGGGGCCGGGCCGAGTGCTGCGGGGGCGAGGATGGCGTCGCACCTCTCGAAGATTTCGTCGAGACCGGCATAGAGCACATCCGGCCAGTCAAGCGCCGAGATGTAGTCGCGCGCGGGAATGTCCTTGCCACGGTCGAGCGCGCCGCGCATCTCCTCCGAGAGCCGGTCCCTGCCCCGCTTTTCATAGCTGTAATAGGACTTGGCCATCTCTGCGAGGTTGATCCTCTCGCGGATCTCGGCGGCCTCATCGAAGATCCCCGGCAGCGCCGTCTCGAAGCACCGCTCTCCCAGCGCCTCGACCAGCTCTTCCAGCGCGGCCTTGGTGTCGGCATCGGCCCGGTCCCAGCCCGGCGGGCGCAGGAAGGCCAGCGTTGGGCGCACCGGCGGCGCGGTCATCGCGGTGGCGTGCAGGCGCGGCGGTGGCGCGAGGACGGTGGCGCGGTCGTTCGCGTCAAAGCCAAAGAGAACCTCGGCCAGAAGCGCCGCGTCCTCAATGTTGCGGGCGAAGACGCCGATGGTGTCGAGCGAGGGAGATTGGTTCAGAACCCCTGTGCGGGGGATCGCGCCGAAACTCGGCTTGAACCCGACCGTGCCACAGAAAGCGGCAGGTCGGATCACCGAGCCGCCGGTCTGGGTACCGACCGCGAGGGGCACCATGCCCGCCGCGACGGCTGCGGCCGACCCCGAGGAGGAGCCGCCCGGCGTGCGGGCGGCGTCATGCGGGTTGCGGGTCTTGCCGGGATGCAGGAACGCCAGCTCCGCCGTCACGGTCTTGCCGATGACAATGGCCCCAGCCGCGCGCAGCCGGGTGACGAGCGCGGCATCGGCCTCGGGCACGCGCCCCTCATCGAGAGGCGTGCCGTTCTGCGTCGGCATCCGGGCGGTGTCGATCACGTCCTTGAGCGCGACGGGCAGCCCGTGCAGCGGCCCGGTGGGCCGCCCCGAACGCCGCTGCGCGTCGAGCGCCTCGGCCTGCTTCAGCGCATGGCCACCATCGAGCCAGGCCCAAGCCTGCACCTCGGGTTCGAGCGCCGCGATCCGCTCGAGGCAGGCCCCAACCAAGTCGGTGGCCTGAAGCGCGCCTGCCGCCATCCGGTCGCGCAGCTCGCGCGCCGAGAGGTCGAGCATGGGCACATGGCCCTTGGGCATCGCGGCCTTCTTCAGCTCACCGGCCATAGAACAGCTCCGGCAGGCCGAAGACCAGCTGCGGGAAGATGTAGACCAGCACCATCGACACCATCACCATGGCGAGGAACGGCAGGATCCCCTTGAAGATCTGCGTCAGCCGCACTTCCGGCGGGGCGATGCCCTTGAGGTAGTAGGCCGACATCGCCATCGGCGGCGTCAGGAACGAGGTCTGCAGGTTCAGCGCCACGAGGATGCCGAAGAACAGCGGATCGACCCCGAAGATCTCCAGCAGCGGCAGGAAAATCGGCACGAAGATGATGATGATCTCCGACCATTCCAGCGGCCAGCCGAGCAGGAAGATGATCAGCTGCGCGAGGATCAGGAACTGGATCGGCGTCAAGTCGAGACCCGAAACCCATTCCGAAATCAGATGCTCGCCGCCCAGATAGGAAAAGACCGAACTGAAGATGTAGGAGCCGACGAAGAGCCAGCACACCATCGCCGTGGTCCGCACCGTGAGATAGACGCTTTCGCGCAGCCGCTCGAAGGTCATCGCGCGGTAGAGCACCGCCAGCACCATGCCGCCCAGAGCGCCGATCGCGGCCGCTTCGGTGGGGGTGGCGAGGCCGAACAGGATCGAGCCCAGCACCGACAGGATCAGCACCGCCAGCGGGAAGAAGGAGGTGAAGAGCATCCACAGCAGCTTGCCGATGGGCACGTCCGGCACTTCTTCCTTGGTCGGGCGCGGTGCGACCGAAGGCTGCAGGATCGAACGGCCGATCACGTAGGTCAGGTAGAGACCCACGAGCACGAGGCCCGGCAGCAGCGCCCCTGCATAGAGCCGCACGATCGACACGCCAGAGGCCGCCGCATAGACGATCAGCATGATCGAGGGCGGGATCAGGATGCCCAACGTGCCGCCCGCGCAGATGATGCCGGTGGCGAAGGAGGTGTCGTAGCGCGCCTTGAGCATGGCGGGCAGCGCCAGAAGGCCCATCAGCGTCACCACCGCGCCGACGATGCCGGTGGCCGTGGCGAAGAGCGCGCAGGTGATGAGAGCAGCGACGCCCATCGAGCCGGGCACGTTCTTGGACGCGATGTTGAGCGTGGTGAACAGCCGGTCGACGATGTTGGCGCGCTCGACGATGTAGCCCATGAAGAGAAACAGCGGCACCGCCGTCAGCACCTCGTTCGACATCACCGTATAGGTCTGGTTGATGAAGAGGTCGAAGACGCGGTTGTTGAGAAAGCCGTCGATCCAGGTCGAGGTGCTCTCCCACCAACTCGCAATCTCGGGATCGAGCCGGTCGTAGTCGCGCCACATGCGGCCGGCGTCGAAATAGGCGAAATAGCCAAAGCCGATGCCGAGCGCCATCAACGTGAAGGCGATGGGAAAGCCCAGAAAGACGAGGCAGATGAAGACGCCCAGCATCATCAGGGCGATTTGCGGTTCGGTCACGTGCGTGCGCTCCGTATCGGGTTAACGCGGAAGCCGCGCGTCATTTCATGTCCGGGTGATCGGAGGCGGCGGTCATCTGCTTCATCAGCAGCGCCTCGGTCTCCTCGACGTCCTCGGCGGCCTCGAGCCAGACCCCGTCGCGCATCGCGAGGATGCAGCGGAACAGCTGGGCCAGCCCTTGGACAGCCAGCAGCACGCCCGCGACGACGATCACCGATTTGAACTGGTAGATCGGCACGCCCGCGGGGCTATTCACCGAGACCTCGCCGAAGCGCCAGGACTTCTCGGCATACTTCCAGCCCGCGAAGATGAGGCGAGCACGCCGGGGAAGAAGAAGATGATGTAGAGAAAGCCATCGACCGCCGCTTGCACCCTGACCGGCCAGAGCCGGTAGAGGAAGTCGCCGCGCACATGGCCGCCGCGCGACAGCGTGTAGGCGCCGCCGAGCATGAACAACGTGCCGTACATGATGAAGGAGACGTCGAGCGCCCAAGGCGTGGGCGAACCCAGCACGTAGCGCACGAAGACTTCGTAGCTGACCCCGAAGGTCATCAGCACGATGAGCCAGCCGAAGACCTTGCCGAAAGCGGCGGAAAGGGCATCGGCGAATTTGATATATCCGAGCATTCGCGTCCCGTATGGATGAGGGCCCGGCGACGCGCTCGCGTCGCCGGGCGGTCAGGTCAGGCTCAGAGCGCGAGCTTGCCGGGGTAGTAGTGCTCGTAGGCGAGCTGGTAGTCCGGCGAGTTCATCAGCGTGTAGTAGGTCACGCGCTCGACCCATTCGCGCTGGCTGTCGAGCACGCGCTTCATGAAGTCGTCCTGCTCGAGCTCGGGGATCAGCGCGTCCCAGGCGTCGAGCTGTGCCGCGAGGATCTCCTGCGGAGTCCGGCGCACCGTGACGCCGCTCTCGGAGAGCTTCTGCAGATCGCGCGAATACTGGTCGAGCGCCTGGGCGCTGTTCGCGGTTGACGCCGCCTCGACCGAATGGCGCAGGATCGCCTGCAGATCCGGGTCGAGCCCTTCGAGGAAGCTCTTGGAGAACAGGAACTCGAAGCTCTCGGAAGCCTGGTGATAGGACGAGAGGTAGTAGTTCTTGGCCACGTCCTGCGCGCCGAAGCGGCTGTCGGAGGTCGGGTTGTTGAACTCGAAGCGTCGATCACGCCGCGCTCCATGGCGGGGACGATCTCGCCACCCGGAAGCTGGGCGACCGACATGCCCATCGACTGCATCAGGTCGGCCGCGAGACCGACGGTGCGGTACTTCAGGCCCTTGATGTCGGAGACGCCGGTGACCTCGTTCTTGAACCAGCCGAAGGGCTGCGCCGGCATCGGGAAGCCGAGCAGGCCCACCACGTCGAGGCCCATCGTTTCCATCAGCTCGGCGTAGAACTCCTCGCCGCCGCCGGCATAGAACCAGCCCAGCATGGTGTCGGCCGATCCGCCAAAGACGGGGCCGGTGCCGAACAGCGAGGCGGCCTTGTTCTTGCCGTACCAGTAGACCGGCACCGAATGCGCCATGTCGATCAGGCCGTCGCTCACCGCGTCCATCACCTGGAACGCCGCGACCACGGCGCCCGCGGGCAGCACATCGACCTTGAGACGGCCGCCGGACATCGCCTCGACGCGGTCGGCATAGGCCTGCGCCATCTCCTGCCAGATATCCGAAGCCGGCCAGGAAGTCTGCAGCTTGACCACGATCGGGCTCTGCGCGAGCACGGCGGGGGCGGCGAGGCCACCGGCGGCGGTGACGCCCGCGCCGAGCGCACCCTTGCGCAGGAACGAACGCCGCGAGACCTGTGCCGTCTTCTTAGGGGTAACTGTCATGAACTCCTCCCAGATATTCTCACTGTGCCACGCACTCCCCCGCATGGCTGCCGCGATCATCTTGGTTTGGCCCCGCAAAGGCAACTGGTAATTTTTGTTGACCACTTTGCGATGTCGGCTACGGCTTGTTCCGCCGCCCCTCTCGGATATATCTGGCAGGCTTGCACCTCCGGAGGACAGCCGCATGGGCGTCGACATCAGCGCGGTCTTCGAATCGGCCTCCACGGCCTACATGCTGCTCGACCGGGAGTTGCGCTATATCTGGGCGAACCGCGCCTATTATGCAGTGACGGGGCGGTCGCCGGAAGATCTGATCGGGCGGCTCTACAGCGATGTCTTTCCTGCCGAGGGCGAGGCCGACGCCATGCTGCGCGGCTCCTTCGACCGCGTGTTCGCCTCGGCGGAATTGGACCACCTGCCGCTGATCCCCTACCCGATCGCGGATGCGCAGGGCCGGGTCGAGCATCGCTACTGGAGCGCCACCCATACCCCGATCCTCGACGCGTCCGGCGAGGTCGAGTTCCTGCTGCAGAACACGCATGACGTGACCGCCCTCTACAATGAGGCCCACGCCGCCAAGGAGGACGGCTTCGCCGCCGATGCCGGGACACGTGGGACCGATCTGCTGCTGCGGGCCGAAATCGTCGCGCAGGAGAATTTCGAACTTGGTCTCGCGACGCGCTTCTTCGAGACGGTGTTCGATCAGGCCCCGAGCATCATCGCCATCCATTCCGAGCCCGATCACGTCTACCGACTCGCCAACCGCGAATACCGGCGGATCGTCGGCATGCATCGTGACCTGATCGGCCAACCCGCCGCGATGGCGATGCCGGAGATGCGCGAACAGGGCTTCATCGACCTTCTCGATCGGGTGTACCGAAGCGGCGAGGCGATCACCCGTCACGGGGTGCGGGCCTTCGTCGAGAGGGAGAACGCCCCCCCGAGCGAGGTCTTCGTCGATTTCGTCTACCAACCGCTGTCGAACCCCGCCGGCGAAACCGTCGGCATCCTGGTCCAGGGCCACGACGTGACCGCCCAGAAGCGCGCCGAGCGCGAATTGCGCGAGACCGAGGAGCGGTTTCGCCTGATGGCGCAGAACATGCCGTCGCATGTCTGGACCGCCCTGCCCGACGGGCGGCTCGACTGGGCCAGCGACCGGGTCTACGAGTTCACCGGGCGCGGTCCGGACGAAATCCTGGGCGATCGCTGGGCCGAGGTGATCCATCCCGACGACGTCGACCGCGTGGCCTCGATCTGGCAGGCCTCGCTCGCGTCCGGTATGCCCTATGAGACCGAATTCCGGCTGCATGCCGCTGATGGCCGATATCGCTGGTTTCTGGTGCGGGCGGTGCCGGTGCGCGATGCCGAAGACCGGATCACGCGCTGGATCGGCACCAACACCGACATCGAGGATCGCAAGATTACCGAAGCCGCGCTGGCCGATCTGAACGCCACGCTCGAACAGAGGGTGGCGCAGCGCAACCAGACGCTCGAACAGGTCAACGCCACCTTGCGGCAGAGCCAGAAGATGGAGCCATCGGCAACCTTGCAGGCGGCATCGCGCATGACTTCAACAACCTGCTGCAGGCGATCACCGGCAGCCTGCAGCTGGCCCAGCGCGAGCTGTCGCAGGGGCGGCTGACGCCGACCCGTCTCGATCAGGCGATGGGGGCGGTTGAACGCGGCGCGACGCTCTCGGCGCAGCTGCTGGCCTTCGGACGGCGCCAGCCGCTCGAGCCGCGCGCCGTCGATCTGGGGCGGATGCTACGCGAGATCGGCCCGATCCTGCATTCGGCGGTGGGAGAAGGCGTGCGGATCGAGACAGTCACCGCGCGCGGGTTGTGGAACACGTTGGTCGACATCACCAATCTCGAAAACGCGCTGATCAATCTCGTGGTCAATGCCCGCGACGCGATGGAAGGCCGGGGCCGCCTGCGCATCGAGCTCGACAATTGCGAGATCGACACCGAGACGGCGCGCGCGCTCACCGACGTGGTGCCGGGAGAATACGTGCGCCTCGCGATCACCGACGAGGGCAGCGGCATGGGCCCCGAGGTGATCGAAAAGATCTTCGAACCGTTCTTCACCACCAAGCCTGAGGGCCGCGGCACCGGCCTTGGCATGGCGATGGTCTATGGCTTCGTGAAACAGTCGGGCGGCCATGTCGCCATTGAGAGCGCGCCGGGTGTCGGAACGACGGTGCGGCTCTATCTGCCGCGGTCGCTGCGCACCGAAAAGCCGGTGCCGCCCCGCGCCTCCGGGCCAGTGACGGGCGGAACCGAGACGGTGCTTCTGGTCGAGGACGACACGGATGTGCGCCGTGTCGGCGCCGAGATGCTGCGCGATCTGGGCTACGAGGTGATTGAGGCCGAGGACGCCGATGCCGGGCTCGAGATGATCGAGAGTGATCGGAGATTCGATCTGCTGCTCACCGACGTCGTGATGCCCGGACGGATCAGCAGCCGCGCGATGGCCTCGCGCGCGCAGGACCTGCGACCGGGGCTGCCGGTGCTCTTCGCCTCGGGGTATTCGCGTGACGCCATCGTGCATGATGGCCGCCTCGACGAAGGCATCCAGCTTCTGCCCAAGCCCTACCGCCGAGAAACCCTCGCACGACGGCTGCGCGAGTTGCTCGATCCCCTGTCCCTCGCCAAGGCTGGACCCGATGCGGCCGAGCCGGCTAGAACGGGGCTCGTGACCGATCCCGCCCCCAGCCCCATGGCCCCCGCCTCCGATCCTCCCTCCCCCGAGCTGGACAAGACCGCCGGGCTCCGGATCGTCGTGTGCGAGGACGACACCTTCATCCGGCTCGACTTGGTCGAGATGCTGCTGGCCGCCGGGGCCGAGGTGCGCGAGGCCGCGACCGGCGCGCAGGCGCTGGCGCTGATCGAGGAGGCCCCCGCTGACCGCCTGGTCATCGATGTGGGCTTGCCCGATCGCTCGGGCCTCGACGTGGCGCGCGACGCGGTGGCGCTGCGGCCGGATCTGCAGGTGATCTTCGCCACCGGGCGCGAACGCGTGCCCGGCTCGGAGGCGATCCCCGGGGCGCGGGTGCTGACCAAGCCTTTCGGTCAGGAGGCCCTGCTGCAGGCGGTGTTCCGAAACGGTGGCGGCACGACCTTGAGCTGAACGAGACGCGGGGACGGCTTTCGCCGCCCCCGCTCAAGGCAAATGGTGCGAGCCTCAGTCGGTGATCGATGCCTCACGCTCGGCTGCGCCGCGCATCCGTGCCTTGACCACACCGCCCACGAAGATCGGCAGCACGAAGCCGATGATCGCCACGGCCCAGAGCGCCAGAGTCAGCCACGAGCCGAACAGCACCGAGTAGTCGCCATCGGCGATGGTCACGGCGCGGCGCATGTTCACCTCCATGGCGTTGCCAGAAGCGTGCCGAGGATCACCGGCACCAAGGGTACGTCGAGCTTCCTGAGCAGCCAGCCCGCGACGCCGAAGGCCACCATCACCATCAGGTCGAAGCTGGAGCCGGAGATGCCGTAGATGCCGACGAAGGAGACCATCGCGACGACCGGCATCAGGATGCGCGGCGGCACCATCAGCACCCGCACGAACAGCCCCACCATCGGGATGTTCATCGCCAAAAGCATGAAGTTGCCGATGAACAGCGCCGCGATCAGGCCCCAGACCACGTCGGGGTTCTGGGTGAACAGGAGCGGGCCGGGCGTGATGTTGAGCGACAAGAGCACCGCCAGCAGCACCGCCGTGGTGCCCGATCCCGGAACGCCCAGCGCCAGCATCGGCACCAGCGCGCCACCGGCGGCTGCGTTGTTGCCCGCCTCGGGGGCGGCGACACCGCGCGGATCGCCGGTGCCGAAGGTGTTGTTCTTGTCGACCAGCTTCTTTTCCATCGAGTAGCTGATGAAGGAGCCGAGCGACGCGCCCGCCCCCGGCAGCACGCCCGCGACAAAGCCCAGCACGGTCGTGCGCAGCATCGTCGGCGTGCAGTATTTCAGCATGGCGAAGGAGGGGGTGATGCGGCCGATGTCCAGCTTGGGGGCGGTGGAGGCGTCCTTGTCGGTGCCGCGATGCTCGAGGAAGATGAACACCTCGGAGAGCGCGAACAGCCCGACGATGGCGACGAGGAAGTCGATGCCGTCATAAAGATGCACCTCGCCGAAGGTGAAGCGCGGCACGCCGGTCTGGGTGTCGACCCCGACCATGGCAAGGCCGAGGCCGAGGGCCGCGGCGAAGGCCGATTTCGCCTGATTGGTCGAGGAGACGCCGCCCAGCGTCATGAAGGCCAGCGCGAAGAGCGCGAAGTATTCCGCCGGGCCGAACAGCAGCGCCACCTTGACGAGCTGCGGCGCCAGCAGCACCAGACCCCACGTGGCGAAGAAGGCGCCCACGAAAGAGGCGACGCCCGACAGCGCCAGCGCCTCGCCCGCCCGGCCCTGCCGGGCCATCGGATATCCGTCGAGACAGGTCATCATCGCCGCTCGTCGCCGGGAATGTTCAAAAGGATCGATGAGATCCGCCCGCCATACATCGCGCCGTAATAGACGCTCGTGAGCAGGATCAGCGAGGGCGTGGCCCCCAGTCCCAGCGTGAAGGCGAGCGGGATCAGGATCGCGACGCCGTTCGACGGGCCAAGGCCCGGCAGCGCGCCCATGATGGTGCCCAGAAAACAGCCCATCAGCGCCAGCGCGATGTTCTGCCAGGTGAGAGCGACGGCAAAGCCGTCGGCAAGGGATGCGAGTGTGTCCATGGCGCGCTCCTCAGATGCCCAAGGGCCCGCGGGCAAGGCTGAGCCCGAGGACGAGGTGGAAGATGACATAGATGCCCAGCGAGGTGGACACGCCGATGATCGCGCTTTGCAGCAGGGTCGAGCCGAGCCGCCATGTGAGATAGGCCGCGGCAAAGGCGGTCGCGATGACGAAGCCGATCTCCGGCAGCAGCTGCGCGTAGGCGATCATGACGAGCGCGGCGAGGCCGATTTCAGCCAGACGCCCCGCGCGGGGCCATTCGGGCTCGGGATCGGGCTTGAACAGGAACCACAGCGAGCTCAGTGCCATGACGGCGGCGATCCCATAGGGAAAGGCGCGCGGGCCGACGGCGTCGGACATGAAGCTGTCGGGGATGATCGTGGCGCGCCACACATAGAGCAGCGCGAGCATCAGACCGATGCCACCGAAGATGCGATCGCTCATGCGATCCTCCCTGATATTGAAGGTGGGGCGCGCCTTGGCACGCCCCACCCGACCGCGTGGGGCCGTTTACTGGATGATGCCGATTTCTTTCGACAGATCGGTGATCTCGTTCACCGAGTCCTGCACGAAGCTCTGGAACTCCTCGCCCTGCAGGTCGAGCGGCGCGAGACCGTTGGACTCCATCACCGCCTGCCACTCGTCGGAGGCATAGAGTTGGTCGATCGCCGAAACCCAGTAGTCATAGGCCTCGTCCGACATCTCGCCCGGCCCGTAAAAGCCGCGCCAGTTGGCGCCGACCGCGTCGATGCCCTGCTCCTTGGCGGTCGGGATCTCCGAGAACTCGCCCTCGAGCCGCTCGGGCGCCAGCACCGCGAGCACGCGGATGTCGCCCGACTCGATGAAGCCGGTGGATTCGGACAGATCGCCGGTAAAGGCCTGCAGCGAACCGCCCAAGAGCTGCGTGACCGCCTCGCCGCCGCCGTCGAAGGCGATGTACTTGACCGCGCGGACCTCTTCGATGCCCGCTTCCTGCGCCGCAATCAGCACCTTGAGGTGATCCCAGCCACCCACGGCCGAACCGCCCCCGATCGACACCGAGGTCGGGTCGTTCTTGATCATCTCCATCAGGCCCGGCAGGTCCTTCACCTCGCTGTCGGCGGCCACGGCGATGACGCCGTAATCCGCACCCAGCGCCCCGATCCAGCGCACCTGGTCCATGGTGTTGCCCGGATAGGCGTTCTGGGCCAGCCGGGTCGCGGTCGCCGATGAGGCAGCGACGATCAGGTCGCCCTCGTCCGTGCGCTTGTTGACGACCTCGGCGAAGGCCACGCCGCCGCCGCCGCCGGCGAGGTTCACCACCTGCATGGTCGAGGGGATCAGGTCGAGATCCTGCAGCGTCTTTCCGGCCTGACGGCAGGTGAAGTCCCAGCCGCCGCCCGGGTTCGCGGGGGCGATGCATTCGGGGTTCTCGGGCGTGAAGCCCTGCGCCATGAGCGCGGCGGGTGCGGTGCCCAGAAGCGCGGCCGCGATCAGGCCGCGGCGGAACGTGATGGTCATGTCTGTCCTCCCAAAGGTCAGGGCCGTCCGGAACTCCCCCGGGGCGGCCTCGTCCGCCCTTGTGACCGGCAAAGCTGTCATCAAGCTGTCATCCGCGCCGATCGGGCTTCTTTCCGCGCCACCCCGCCCCTATGGTGGGCCGCCGGAGGATGGATGCGGATACTGATCGTCGAAGACACCACGGATGTCGCCGAAGCCGCGAGCGCGAGCCTCGGCCGCGCGGGCTTTGCCTGCGACATCGCACCGACGCTGGCCGATGCGCGCGCCTGCGCCGACGTCACCGGCTATGCGGCCATCGTGCTCGACCTCAACCTACCCGATGGCTCGGGCCGAGATTTTCTGCGCGACCGCCGCCGCGCGGGAGACCGGACCCCGGTGCTGGTGCTCACCGCGCAGTTCTCGGTCGAGGATCGGGTCGGCGCGCTCGACGAGGGGGCCGATGATTATCTTGTCAAACCCTTCGACCTGCGCGAGCTGGAGGCGCGGCTGCGCGCGCTCACCCGCCGCGAGGCGGGCCGCGCCGAGAACCGGGTGGTGCTGGCCGGTCTCGATTTCGACGCGAGCGCGCAGAGCCTGCGGGTCGGCGGCGCCGCCGTCACCGCGACGCGCCGCGAGCTGGCGCTCCTGAACCTGCTCATCGCCAACCGGGGCCGGATCATGTCCAAGGACCGGCTGTTCGACGGGCTGTTCGGCTTCGAGAACGCCGATGTCGGCACAAACACCATCGAGCTTTACGTAGCCCGGCTGCGCAAGAAGCTCATGGGATCGGGCGTCGCGATCGAAACCCATCGGGGCCTTGGCTACCGGCTCGATCTCGATGGCTGAGACGCGCACTTGGTCGCTGAAGTCGCGCGTGGCGCTGGCGGTGGGGGCGGTGCTGCTTCTGGGCGGCGTCGTGGTGCTGTCGGTGGCGCTCGCCTATGGCGGGCGGGCGGCGCAGGAGGCTTATGACCGGCTCCTTTTGGGCGCGGCCAGCGACATAGCCGCCTCGATCAAGATCCGCGACGGTGCTGCGGTGGTCGACATGCCGGCCTCGGCCTTCCAGATGCTGGCGCTGGCCCCCGAGGACCGCATCCGCTACCGCGTCACCGGGCCGGACGGAGCGACGCTCACCGGCTCGGACGCGGCCCCTGCCCCGCCGCGCCGCGAAGCCTCGGGACCGGTGTTCTACGACGGCGATCTCGGGGGCGAGCCGGGCCGCTACGTGGCGCTTGTCCGTCGCTTTGCCGAACGCAGCTTCTCGGGGCCGGTGCGGGTCACGGTGGGCCAGACGCTGCGCGCGCGCCGGGCGCTGGCGCGCGACATCGCGGGCGGGGCCTTGGCGGTGCTCGCCGCCGCCGGGCTCGTCATCGGCCTGTTCGCCTGGCTTGCGACGCTCTCGGCGCTCAGGCCGCTGCAGCGGCTGGGCCGGGCGCTGGCGCGCCGCGATCCGACCGATCTCACGCCGATCACCCTGCCGATGCCGTCCGAGATCGCGCCCATGCTCGGCGCGCTCAACGGCTTCATGGGGCGGCTCGACCGGCAG
>NZ_BATB01000057.1 GCF_000466965.1 Limimaricola cinnabarinus LL-001 | reverse complement strand
GACCAGATCGACGGCGCGCCCGAAGAGAAGGCCCGCGGCATCACCATCTCGACCGCGCACGTCGAGTACGAGACCGAGAGCCGTCACTACGCGCATGTCGATTGCCCCGGCCACGCCGACTACGTCAAGAACATGATCACCGGTGCCGCCCAGATGGACGGCGCGATCCTCGTGGTGAACGCCGCCGACGGCCCGATGCCGCAGACGCGCGAGCACATCCTGCTCGGCCGCCAGGTGGGCATCCCCTACATGGTCGTCTACATGAACAAGGTCGACCAGGTGGATGACGAGGAGCTCCTGGAGCTCGTCGAGATGGAAATCCGCGAGCTGCTGTCGTCCTACGACTACCCGGGCGACGACATCCCGATCATCAAGGGCTCGGCGCTCGCCGCCATGGAAGGCCGTGACGAGACGATCGGCGAGAACTCGATCCGCGAGCTGCTGAAGGCCGTGGACGAGTACATCCCGACCCCGGCCCGCGCCGTGGACCTGCCGTTCCTGATGCCGATCGAGGACGTGTTCTCGATCTCCGGCCGTGGCACGGTCGTGACCGGTCGCGTCGAGCGTGGCGTGATCAACGTCGGCGACGAGATCGAGATCGTCGGCATCCGCGACACCAAGAAGTCGACCTGCACCGGCGTCGAGATGTTCCGCAAGCTGCTCGACCGCGGTGAAGCGGGCGACAACGTCGGCATCCTGCTGCGCGGCATCGACCGCGAGGGCGTCGAGCGCGGCCAGGTGCTGTGCAAGCCCAAGTCGGTTCTGCCGCACACCAAGTTCGAGGCCGAGGCCTACATCCTCACCAAGGAAGAGGGCGGCCGCCACACCCCGTTCTTCGCGAACTACCGTCCGCAGTTCTACTTCCGCACCACCGACGTCACCGGCACGGTCGTCCTCCCCGAGGGCACCGAGATGGTGATGCCGGGCGACAACCTGAAGTTCAACGTCGAGCTGATCGCCCCCATCGCGATGGAAGACGGCCTGCGCTTCGCCATCCGTGAAGGCGGCCGCACCGTCGGCGCCGGCGTGGTGTCGAAAATCGTCGAGTAACGATGAAAACCCCGGGCGGCCTCGCCGTCCGGGTCCTTCGATGTGAAAGGGCCGCCCCCGGGGCGGCCCTTTTGCGTGAAGCGGGCGGCTCAGGGGCCGGGCGGCAGGCCGAGCAGGGCATCGGCCTCGGCGGTGGTCGCGTCGAGCCCGGCCTTCAGGGAAGCGCGCGCTGCCTCGCGGGCGGCCGCGTCCGCCCGGCGCGGCATCGTCTCCTCCCATGCGCGGAACACCACCGCGCCGCGCCCGCCCGGACGCGGCAGCAGCAGCTTGTCCCAGCTCTTCGCGCGCGACTGTTTCTCGGTGGAATAGGCATAGAAGAAAACCGGCGCACCGGTGATCCGTGCCCAGTCGAGCGGCGGGTCGTTGATCTCGCCCGCCGGGCCCAGAGGGCCGTCGGCGGTGATGCCGATGCTGGCACCCGCGCGCATCCGGTCCATCACCATCCGCGACATGGCGAGATTCGACAGCCGCGCCGACATGGCGACCGGCGTGAGGCCGCAGCGGCGATGCGTGTCGCCGGCGATTCGCGCGATGGGGGAGGTGTCGTGCAGGCTCGACAGATCGGCGGCGTCGCGCGGCCAGTGGAACGGCCCCAGCATCAGCCGCGAGTGACGCAGCACCAGCAGCACCGGCCCCCGGGCCAGCGCCGCACGCAGATCCTCCTCGCCCCGCACCTGCCAGTCGGTGCGGCGTTGGCACCGGGCCAGCCAGGCATGAGCCATGCCGCCGACGCCGCGGATCACGGCGGGGCTCTTGGCCAGTCTCTTGCCCAGTGACATGCGGCTCTCCTCCGGGGTGGGTCCGGTCGCGCGGGGCATCTTGCAAGCGACTGGCGCGAGGGCAAGGGCAGGGGGCGCGAGATTGCCCCTCGATTGCACTCCGGGAGCCCTTGATCCCGGCGTGGATTGCGACTAATCGGAGGGCGGTCCTAGGGGTATAGCTCAGTTGGTAGAGCATCGGTCTCCAAAACCGAGGGTCGTGGGTTCGAGTCCCCCTGCCCCTGCCAGGACCACCGCGGCGCGCCCGCTTGCAGATCGCGCGACGTCCCCGTATGTCCCGCATCGATCCCTCGAAAGGTGAAGATGATGGCCAGAACCAACCCCGTCCAGTTCGCGCAGCAGACCCGCGCCGAGATCGCCAAGGTGGTCTGGCCGACCCGTCGCGAAGTGCTGCTGACCACGGTGATGATCTTCATCCTCGCCGCCGTCGCGGCGCTGTTCTTCAGCCTCGTGGATCTCGGCATCCGCTCGGGGCTTCAGGCGGTGCTGGAGGGCCTCGCGGGCTGATCCGGACCCGTGGGGCTTGATCTGCGCCGCGCCGGGCGCTACTGACCGGCGGACTTGGGCAAACGGCGCGCGATGCGCGCCGCTTTGCCGTTTGAGCGGCCCCGCAACACGGGTCGGAGAAATTCAACGAGGCACCGGCGCTGCGCCGGTCGCGACGGAAGGTGTCGGGCAACATGGCGAAACGCTGGTATTCGGTTTCCGTGCTCTCGAACTTCGAGAAGAAGATCGCCGAGCAGATCAGGACCAAGGTCGCCGAGCAGCAGCTCGAAGACGTCATCGACGAAGTGCTGGTCCCCACGGAGGAAGTGATCGAGGTCCGCCGCGGCAAAAAGGTCTCGACCGAGCGCCGCTTCATGCCCGGCTACGTGCTCGTGCACATGGAGATGTCCGACAAGGGCTATCACCTCGTCACCTCGATCAACCGGGTCACCGGCTTTCTCGGCCCGCAAGGTCGGCCGATGCCGATGCGCGACGCCGAGGTCGAGGCGATCCTGGGCCGCGTCCAGGAGGGCGAGGAAAGCCCGCGCACCCTGATCCGCTTCGAGATCGGCGAGAAGGTCAAGGTCAAGGACGGCCCCTTCGAGGATTTCGACGGCATGGTCGAGGAGGTCGACGAAGACAACCAGCGCCTCAAGGTCACCGTTTCCATTTTCGGTCGTGCGACCCCGGTGGAGCTCGAATTCACTCAGGTGGCGAAACAGGGCTGAGCCGACGCTTGACCGGCCCTGCCGCTGCGGCCACGCTGCCGGGGCCCTGACGCGCCCCGGAGCCTGCCCCATGAAGATCGTCCTCGTTTCCTCGAATGCCAGCACCAACATGGGCGGCGAGGCGATCAAGGCGCACCAGTATTTCGGATACTTGCTGCGGCAGGGCTTCGACGCGGTGCTGGTGACACATGCGCGGGGCCGGGACGGGCTCCTGCGCGACTTTCCTGCCGAGCGGTTGGTCTTCGTCGAAGATGACGCGGCGCAGCGGATGCTGTGGCGCAGCCGGATCGGCGGACCGCTGGTCTCGACCTGCTTTCATCTGCTGGCGGCCCGGCTGATCCGCGCCCGTTTCGATCCCGCACAAACGCTCGTCCATTACCTGTGCCCCGTCTCGCCGGTGGAGCCGCGGTTTCCGCCGCAAGGTTTCGAGACCTTGATGGGCCCTTTCACCGGCAACATCCATTATCCTTCGGCCTTTGCCACCCGCGAGGCGCCGCGTCGCAGGCTCGGCGCGCGGCTGCACCGTTCGGCACAGCGGCTGCTGTCCATGGTGGCCCCCGACAAGCGCCGCGCCTCCCATGTGCTCGTCTCAGGCTATGACCGCACGCGGGAATCACTGGGCTGGGCCGGGGTGCCGCAGTCGCGGATGACGGATGTGGTCGATTCGGGCGTGGCAGAGGCCATCGCGGCGCGGCCGCGTGCGACGCATCAAGGCCGGATCGAGACCTTTGCCTGTTCGGGGCGGCAGGTCGATCACAAAGGCACGGATCTGGCGATCCGCGCCATCGCAGTGAGCCATGAAGGCGCGCGGCTCAATGTCTATGGCGATGGACCGTCACGGCCCGCCCTCGAAGCGCTGGTGCACGATCTGGGCGTCGGGGACCGAGTGCGATTCGCCGGATGGCTGCCGCATGGCGAGGTGCTCGACGGCATTGCCGCCGCGCGAGGTTACCTGTTTCCCTCACTGGCCGAAGCCAATGGCATCGTGATGCAGGAGGCGATGATGCTGGGGGTGCCGGTGCTGGCGCTGCGCTGGGGCGGTCCGGCGATGCTGGCCGATGACGGGTCGGCGATCTATATCGAGCCGTCGAGCGAGACGGCAGTGGTCGAGGCGCTGGCGGCGGGCATGGACCGGCTGATCCGCGAGCCGCATGTGGCCGAGGCGCTGTCGCGTCGAGCCCGCGCCATCGCCGAGGCTCGATTCGGCTGGGACGCGGTGGCGGCATCCTGGGCCGCGCATTATCCCAGCGCCGCGCATCCGACGCGGGCCGAGGCCCGGCTTGGGCCGAACGCCGCCTGCCGGGCTTGACGGCACCCCCCGAGGGGTCTATGCGACGACCTTCCATTGCGCCGGCCCGTGGGCCGGACCCTTGGTGGCGACCGGATCGGAGACGATTCGCGCTGCATGCGGGAGGCAAGAGGGGCGCGCCCCTCGATCCGCACCGCGCCAACCGATGGCCGCCCGGACGCGTCCGAGCGGTGTTGCGATAAGGAGAGGCCCGATGGCCAAGAAAGTGATGGGGCAGCTGAAGCTCCAGGTGAAGGCAGGCGAAGCCAACCCGTCCCCGCCGGTGGGCCCGGCGCTGGGTCAGCGCGGCATCAACATCATGGAGTTCTGCAAGGCCTTCAATGCGAAGACCGCGGATCTGGAAAAGGGCGCTCCGTGCCCGACCGTGATCACCTACTATCAGGACAAGTCCTTCACGATGGAGATCAAGTCGCCGCCGGCGTCGTTCTTCCTCAAGAAGGCGGCCGGTCTCAAGCCCGTCGGCAAGCGCAACCGCCCCAAGGGCGCCGTGCAGCCCGGCAAGGAGACCGCCGGCACCGTGACGCTCGCGCAGGTGCGCGAGATCGCCGAAGCGAAGATGAAGGACCTCAACGCCACGAGCGTCGAGGGTGCGATGCAGACCGTCCTTGGCTCCGCCAAGTCGATGGGTATCGAGGTGAAAGGCTAAGATCATGGCAAAACTCGGTAAACGCACCCGCGCCGCCCGCGAGGCATTCTCGGGCAAGGAGAACGTCCAGCTCTCCGAGGCCGTCTCGCTGATCAAGTCCAACGCCAACGCGAAGTTCGACGAGACCGTCGAGATCGCGATGAACCTCGGCGTCGATCCGCGCCACGCCGACCAGATGGTCCGTGGCTCGGTCACCCTGCCCAACGGCACCGGCAAGACCGTGCGCGTCGCCGTCTTCGCCCGTGGCGAGAAGGCGGAAGAGGCCAAGAAGGCCGGGGCCGACATCGTCGGTGCCGAGGACCTGATGGAGACCGTGCAGTCCGGCAAGATCGAGTTCGACCGTTGCATCGCGACGCCGGACATGATGCCGATCGTCGGCCGCCTCGGCAAGATCCTCGGCCCGCGCAACCTGATGCCGAACCCCAAGATCGGCACCGTCACCATGGACGTGACCGAAGCCGTGAACGCGGCCAAGGGCGGCCAGGTGCAGTTCCGTGTCGAAAAAGCGGGCGTGATCCATGCCGGCGTCGGCAAGGCCTCGTTCGACGAAGCCAAGCTCGAAGAGAACATCCGCGCCTTCGTGGATGCGGTCTCCAAAGCGAAGCCCGCAGGCGCCAAGGGCACCTACCTCAAGAAGGTGGCGCTGTCCTCGACCATGGGCCCCGGCGTCACCGTCGATCTGGCCTCGGCCACCGGCACGGCCTAAGAGATTTCCTCCCGACCTCGGTCGGGGGCGAATGGCGGGGCGTTCGCGCCCCGTCCTGTCCGAGACGGAGGGCAGGGGGGGAACCCCCGCTAAGGCCTTCCCGAGATGGGAAACGAGACTTTGGATTTCCGTTCGGAAGCGCGAGCTTTCCTTCGGGCGATCATGGCCTCGGGACCCTGAAGCGGACCCGAACGGCCCCCGGACCATCAGGGGGTCACACAGAGCCGGGGGGAAACCCCCAAACTTGGAGTAAACCGTGGATAGAGCCCAGAAAGAGAAAGTGGTCGAGGAACTCGGTCAGATCTTTGAAAGCTCTGGCGTCGTGGTGGTTGCCCACTACGAAGGCATGACGGTTGCCCAGATGCAGGACCTGCGCGCGAAAATGCGTGAAGCGGGCGGGTCCGTGCGTGTTGCCAAGAACAAGCTCGCCAAGATCGCCCTTGAGGGAAAGCCCTGCGCAAGCATCGCCAACCACCTCACGGGCATGACCGTTCTCTCCTATTCCGAAGACCCCGTGGCAGCTGCCAAGGTGGTCGACGCCTATGCGAAGACCAACGACAAGCTGGTCATCCTCGGCGGTGCGATGGGAGATTCGGCTCTGGACGTCGCCGGTGTGAAAGCCGTGGCCCAGATGCCGTCGCGTGAGGAGCTCATCGCTTCGATCGTCGGCTGCATCGGTGCCCCGGCCAGCAACATCGCCGGTGCCATTGGCGCGCCCGCAAGCAACATCGCAAGCATTCTCTCGACCATCGAAGAGAAGGCTGCCTAAGGCATCCCGTACCCCTCGGGGGCTTGAAAGCCCTCGCGTTGGAACACAATTGAACGAACGGAAGATAAAATGGCTGATCTGAAGAAACTCGCCGAAGAGATCGTTGGTCTGACCCTCCTCGAGGCGCAGGAACTGAAAACCATCCTCAAGGACGAGTATGGCATCGAGCCCGCCGCCGGCGGCGCCGTGATGATGGCTGGCCCGGCAGGCGATGCTGGCGCTGCCGAAGAAGAGAAGACCGAGTTCGACGTCGTCCTGAAGGATGCCGGCGCTCAGAAGATCAACGTGATCAAAGAAGTCCGCGGCATCACCGGCCTCGGCCTGAAAGAAGCCAAGGACCTCGTCGAGGCCGGCGGCAAGGTCAAGGAAGGCGCTCCGAAGGCAGAAGCCGAAGAGATCAAGGCGAAGCTGGAAGCAGCTGGCGCCAAGGTCGAGCTGGCCTGATTTCGGCGGGCGCGCCACGCGCGCCACGCCCCATGCATTGGCTGGATCCGCGGTTTCGCGGGTCCAGCCGAACCCGTCTTGGAAGGGGGCCGCGTGCGGCCCCCGTCTCGGGCAGGTTCCCATGGTCGGGAGGTCTTCGGTGGGACGAAGGCCGTGAATTGACCGGAACTCCCCTCTCGCAAGGACCCCGTGGCCTTCCCCGCCGGCCCGGTGATCCGCAGAGACCTGAAAGGTGACGACACCCATGGCTCAGTCATTCCTCGGCCAGAAGCGTTTGCGCAAATATTACGGCAAGATCCGCGAAGTGCTGGAGATGCCGAACCTCATCGAGGTGCAGAAATCCTCCTACGACCTGTTCCTGAAATCGGGTGACCAGCCCACGCCGACCGACGGCGAAGGCATCAAGGGCGTGTTCCAGTCGGTCTTCCCGATCAAGGACTTCAACGAGACGGCGACGCTCGAATTCGTGAAATACGAGCTTGAGAAGCCGAAATATGACGTCGAGGAATGCCAAGCCCGCGACATGACCTACAGCGCGCCGCTCAAGGTGACGCTGCGCCTGATCGTGTTTGATGTCGATGAGGACACTGGCGCCAAATCCGTCAAGGACATCAAGGAGCAGGACGTCTTCATGGGCGACATGCCCCTGATGACCCAGAACGGCACCTTCATCGTCAACGGGACCGAGCGGGTGATCGTGTCCCAGATGCACCGTTCGCCGGGCGTGTTCTTCGACCATGACAAAGGCAAGACCCACTCCTCGGGCAAGCTTCTCTTCGCCTGCCGGATCATCCCCTATCGTGGCTCCTGGCTCGATTTCGAATTCGACGCCAAGGATCTCGTCTTCGCGCGGATCGACCGTCGCCGGAAGTTGCCCGTCACCACGCTCCTCTACGCCCTTGGTCTCGACCAGGAGCGGATCATGGACGCCTATTACAACACGGTCGATTACAGCTTCGACAAGAAGGCACAGGCCTGGGTCACGAAGTTCTTCCCCGAGCGGGTGCGCGGCACCCGTCCGAGCTATGACCTCGTGGACGCCGCCACCGGCGAAGTGATCGCCAAGGCCGGTGAGAAGGTGACCCCGCGTGCCGTCAAGCAGCTGATCGACGAGGGCAAGGTCACCGACCTTCTCGTGCCGTTCAACAACATCCTCGGCAAGTTCGTCGCGCGCGACATCATCGACGAGGACACCGGCGCGATCTATGTCGAGGCCGGCGACGAGCTGACCATCGAGACCGACAAGAACGGCGAAGTCACCGGCGGCTCCCTCAAGGAGCTGATGGATGCGGGCTTTACCGAGATCCCGGTGCTCGACATCGACAACGTCAATGTCGGTCCCTACATCCGCAACACGGTCGCCGCCGACAACAAGGCGTGGAACCGTGAAACGGCGCTCATGGAAATCTACAAGGTCATGCGCCCCGGCGAGCCGCCGACCGTCGATGCCGCCTCGGCGCTGTTCGACACGCTGTTCTTCGACAGCGAACGTTACGACCTGTCGGCCGTGGGCCGCGTGAAGATGAACATGCGCCTCAACCTCGACGCCGAGGACACGCAGCGCACGCTGCGCCATGAGGACATCATCGCCTGCATCAAGGCGCTGGTGGAGTTGCGCGACGGCAAGGGTGAGATCGACGACATCGACCACCTCGGCAACCGCCGGGTGCGTTCGGTCGGCGAGCTGATGGAGAACCAGTACCGCGTCGGCCTCTTGCGCATGGAGCGCGCGATCAAAGAGCGGATGTCCTCGGTCGAGATCGACACGGTGATGCCGCAGGACCTGATCAACGCCAAGCCCGCCGCAGCCGCGGTGCGCGAATTCTTCGGCTCGTCGCAGCTGTCGCAGTTCATGGACCAGACCAACCCGCTGTCGGAAGTGACGCACAAGCGTCGTCTCTCGGCGCTCGGGCCGGGCGGTCTGACGCGCGAGCGCGCCGGCTTCGAGGTGCGCGACGTGCACCCGACGCATTATGGCCGGATGTGCCCGATCGAGACGCCGGAAGGCCCGAACATCGGTCTGATCAACTCGCTCGCCACCTTCGCGCGGGTGAACAAGTACGGCTTCATCGAGACCCCCTACCGCAAGGTGGTGGACGGGCAGGTGACCGACGAGGTGAACTACCTCTCGGCCACCGAGGAAATGCGTCACACCGTGGCGCAGGCCAACGCCTCCCTCGACGAGAACGGCAAGTTCACCAATGACCTCGTGAACACCCGCCAGTCGGGCGACTACATGCTGGCGCCCTCGGAAAGCGTCGATCTGATCGACGTCTCTCCGAAGCAGCTCGTCTCGGTCGCGGCCTCGCTGATCCCGTTCCTCGAGAACGACGACGCCAACCGCGCGCTGATGGGCTCGAACATGCAGCGTCAGGCCGTGCCGCTCCTGCAGGCCGAGGCGCCGCTCGTCGGCACCGGCATCGAGGAGGTCGTGGCCCGCGATTCCGGCGCCGCGATCATGGCGCGCCGTGGCGGCATCATCGACCAGGTCGATGCGACCCGGATCGTGATCCGCGCCACCGAGGATCTCGAGCTCGGCGATGCCGGGGTAGACATCTACCGGATGCGCAAGTTCCAGCGCTCGAACCAGAACACTTGCATCAACCAGCGTCCGCTGGTGAAGGTGGGTGACCGGGTCCAGAAGGGCGAGGTCGTCGCCGACGGCCCCTCGACCGACATGGGCGAGCTGGCGCTCGGCAAGAACGTGGTCGTCGCGTTCATGCCGTGGAACGGCTACAACTACGAGGACTCGATCCTGATCTCCGAGCGCATCGTGCGCGACGACGTCTTCACCTCGATCCACATCGAGGAATTCGAGGTCGCGGCCCGCGACACCAAGCTCGGGCCGGAAGAGATCACCCGCGACATCCCCAACGTCGGCGAGGAGGCCCTGCGCAACCTCGACGAGGCGGGCATCGTCTATATCGGCGCCGAAGTGGGGCCGGGCGACATCCTCGTGGGCAAGATCACTCCGAAGGGCGAGTCTCCGATGACCCCCGAGGAGAAGCTGCTTCGCGCCATCTTCGGCGAGAAGGCCTCGGACGTGCGCGACACCTCGCTGCGGCTGCCCCCGGGCGACTACGGCACCATCGTCGAGGTCCGGGTGTTCAACCGCCATGGCGTTGAGAAGGACGAGCGCGCGCTGCAGATCGAGCGCGAGGAAGTCGATCGTCTGGCGCGTGACCGCGACGACGAGCTGGCGATCCTTGATCGCAACATCTATGCGCGTCTCAAGGACCTGATCACCGGCAAGACCGCCGTGAAGGGCCCGCGCGGCGTCAAGGCCGGCGCGATCATCGACGACGAACTGCTGGGCACGCTGTCGCGCGGCCAGTGGTGGCAGCTCGCCTTCGAGGACGAGGACGACGCCACCATCGTCGAGGCGCTCAACGAGCAGTACGAAATCCAGAAGCGCACGCTCGACGCGCGGTTCGAGGACAAGGTCGAGAAGGTGCGTCGCGGCGACGACCTGCCGCCGGGCGTGATGAAGATGGTCAAGGTCTTCGTCGCGGTGAAGCGTAAGCTTCAGCCGGGCGACAAGATGGCCGGCCGTCACGGCAACAAGGGCGTCATCTCCCGCGTTGTGCCGATGGAGGACATGCCGTTCCTCGCCGATGGTACGCCGGTCGACTTCTGCCTCAACCCGCTGGGCGTGCCGTCGCGCATGAACGTCGGTCAGATCCTCGAGACCCACATGGGCTGGGCCGCGCGCGCCTCGGCATTCAGGTCGACGAGGCGCTGCAGGAGTATCGTCGCTCGGGTGATCTAACCCCGGTGCGCGAGGCGCTGCGCATCGCCTATGGCGACGATGTCTACGAAGAGGGCATCGAAGGCATGGACGAGGACCGCGTCACCGAGATCGCGGCCAATGTGCAGCGCGGCGTTCCGATCGCCACCCCGGTGTTCGACGGCGCCAAGGAGAACGACGTCAACGACTCGCTGCGTCGCGCGGGCTTCGACACTTCGGGCCAGTCGGACCTGTTCGACGGCCGCACCGGCGAGAAGTTCTCGCGTAAGGTGACGGTGGGCGTGAAGTACCTCCTGAAGCTGCACCACCTCGTGGACGACAAGATCCACGCGCGTTCGACCGGGCCGTACAGCCTCGTCACCCAGCAGCCGCTGGGCGGCAAGGCGCAGTTCGGCGGCCAGCGCTTCGGCGAGATGGAGGTCTGGGCGCTGGAAGCCTACGGCGCCGCCTACACGCTGCAGGAAATGCTGACCGTGAAGTCGGACGACGTGGCGGGCCGGACCAAGGTCTACGAGAGCATCGTCAAGGGCGAGGACAACTTCGAGGCCGGCGTGCCGGAATCGTTCAACGTCCTCGTGAAGGAAGTCCGGGGCCTCGGCCTCAACATGGAACTCCTGGACGCGGAGGACGAGTAACGACGTCCCGCCGCGCGCCCCCAACGGGGTGCGCGGCACGCCGTCGCCCTCTGCCTAGATTCAAGGATTTGAAATGAACCAGGAACTCACGAACAACCCGTTCAATCCGCTGACCCCGGCCAAGACCTTCGACGAGATCAAGGTGAGCCTCGCGTCCCCGGAAAGGATCCTCTCGTGGTCCTTCGGCGAGATCAAGAAGCCCGAAACCATCAACTACCGCACGTTCAAGCCCGAGCGTGACGGCCTGTTCTGCGCGCGCATCTTCGGTCCGATCAAGGACTACGAATGCCTGTGCGGCAAGTACAAGCGCATGAAGTATCGCGGCGTCGTCTGCGAGAAATGCGGCGTCGAGGTGACCCTGCAGAAAGTCCGCCGCGAGCGCATGGGCCATATCGAACTGGCCGCGCCCGTCGCCCACATCTGGTTCCTGAAGTCGCTTCCCTCGCGGATCGGCCTCATGCTGGACATGACGCTCCGCGATCTCGAGCGTATTCTCTACTTCGAGAACTACGTTGTCATCGAGCCGGGTCTCACCGACCTCACCTACGGCCAGCTGATGAGCGAGGAGCAGTTTCTCGACGCGCAGGACCAGTACGGCGCCGACGCGTTCTCGGCCAATATCGGCGCCGAGGCGATCCGCGAGATGCTGGCCCAGATCGACCTCGAGGGCGAGGCCGAGCAGCTGCGTGCCGACCTCAAGGAGGCGACCGGCGAGCTCAAGCCCAAGAAGATCATCAAGCGTCTGAAGATCGTCGAGAGCTTCATCGAGAGCGGCAACCGTCCCGAGTGGATGGTCCTGACCGTGATCCCGGTGATCCCGCCCGAGCTGCGCCCGCTGGTGCCGCTCGACGGCGGTCGCTTCGCGACCTCGGACCTCAACGACCTGTATCGCCGGGTGATCAACCGCAACAACCGTCTCAAGCGGCTCATCGAGCTGCGCGCGCCCGACATCATCGTGCGCAACGAGAAGCGGATGCTGCAGGAATCGGTCGACGCCCTGTTCGACAACGGCCGCCGCGGCCGCGTCATCACCGGCGCCAACAAGCGCCCGCTGAAGTCGCTGTCGGACATGCTCAAGGGCAAGCAGGGCCGTTTCCGCCAGAACCTTTTGGGCAAGCGGGTCGACTTCTCGGGCCGTTCGGTCATCGTGACCGGCCCCGAGCTCAAGCTGCACCAGTGCGGCCTGCCCAAGAAGATGGCGCTCGAGCTGTTCAAGCCGTTCATCTACTCGCGGCTGGAGGCCAAGGGCCTTTCCTCGACCGTGAAGCAGGCCAAGAAGCTGGTCGAGAAGGAGCGTCCCGAGGTCTGGGACATCCTCGACGAGGTGATCCGCGAGCATCCCGTGATGCTCAACCGCGCCCCGACGCTGCACCGCCTCGGCATTCAGGCCTTCGAGCCGATCCTGATCGAAGGCAAGGCGATCCAGCTGCACCCGCTCGTCTGTTCGGCCTTCAACGCCGACTTCGACGGCGACCAGATGGCCGTTCACGTGCCGCTTTCGCTCGAGGCCCAGCTCGAAGCGCGCGTGCTGATGATGTCGACCAACAACGTGCTGTCGCCTGCCAACGGCGCGCCGATCATCGTGCCGTCGCAGGACATGGTTCTCGGCCTCTACTACACGACCATCATGCGCGAAGGCATGAAGGGCGAGGGCATGTCGTTCAACTCGATCGACGAGGTCGAGCACGCGCTCAACGCCGGTGAAGTGCACATGCACGCCAAGATCATCGCGCGGATCAAGCAGATCGACGACGAGGGCAACGAGGTCGTCAAGCGGTTCGAGACCACCCCGGGCCGCCTGCGCCTGGGCGGTTTGCTGCCGCTCAACGCCAAGGCGCCGTTCGAGCTTCTGAACCGTCTGCTGCGCAAGAAGGAGGTCCAGCAGGTCATCGACACCGTCTACCGTTATTGCGGTCAGAAGGAGTCGGTCATCTTCTGCGACCAGATCATGTCCGTGGGCTTCAAGGAGGCCTTCAAGGCGGGCATCTCCTTCGGCAAGGACGACATGGTCATCCCCGACACCAAGTGGACGCTGGTCGACGAGACCCGCGACCAGGTCAAGGATTTCGAGCAGCAGTACATGGACGGCCTGATCACTCAGGGCGAGAAGTACAACAAGGTCGTGGACGCCTGGTCGAAGTGCAACGACAAGGTCACCGAAGCGATGATGACCACGATCTCGGCCAACAAGCGCGACGAGAACGGCGCCGAGGCCGAGCCCAACTCGGTCTACATGATGGCCCATTCGGGTGCGCGTGGCTCGGTCACCCAGATGAAGCAGCTGGGCGGGATGCGCGGCCTGATGGCCAAGCCCTCGGGTGAGATCATCGAGACGCCGATCATCTCGAACTTCAAAGAAGGCCTGACCGTGCTCGAGTACTTCAACTCGACCCACGGCGCGCGGAAGGGTCTGTCCGATACGGCTCTGAAGACCGCGAACTCGGGCTACCTGACGCGTCGCCTCGTCGACGTGGCGCAGGACTGCATCGTGCGCGAGCACGACTGCGGCACCGAGCGGGCGATCACCGCGGAAGCGGCGGTCAATGACGGCGAGGTGGTCTCGCCGCTGTCCGAGCGCGTTCTGGGCCGGGTCTCGGCTGACGACGTGCTGCGTCCGGGCACCGACGAGGTGCTGGTGGCGGCGGGAGAGCTCATCGACGAGCGTCGCGCCGACATCATCGAGCAGGCGGCGGTGCAGAAGATGCGCATCCGCAGCCCGCTCACCTGCGAGGCCGAGGACGGCGTCTGTGCGGCGTGCTACGGGCGTGACCTCGCGCGCGGCACCATGGTGAACCAGGGCGAGGCCGTGGGCATCATCGCGGCACAGTCGATCGGCGAGCCGGGTACCCAGCTGACGATGCGGACCTTCCACATCGGCGGCGTGGCCCAAGGTGGCCAGCAGTCGTTCCTTGAGGCGAGCCAGTCGGGCAAGGTCGAGTTCCGCAACGCCAACCTTCTCGAAAACGCGGCAGGCGACCAGATCGTCATGGGCCGCAACATGGTCATCGCGATCATGGGCGAGGACGGCGAGGAGCGCGCGAGCCACAAGATCGGCTACGGCACCAAGGTCTTCCTCAAGGAAGGCGCGGATGTCACGCGCGGCGAAAAGATGTTCGAGTGGGACCCCTACACCCTGCCGATCATCGCCGAGAAGGCCGGTATGGTCCGCTTCGTCGACCTGGTGAACGGCATCGCCGTGCGCGAGGACACCGACGACGCGACCGGCATGACCCAGCGGATCGTCACGGATTGGCGTTCGGTGCCCAAGGGCAACGAGCTCAAGCCCGAGATCATCGTGGTGGGCGAGGATGGCGAACCGGTCCGCACCGACAGCGGCAACCCGGTAACCTATCCGATGTCGGTGGACGCGATCCTGTCGGTCGAGGACGGCCAGCAGATCCAGGCCGGCGACGTCGTGGCGCGGATCCCGCGCGAGGGCGCCAAGACCAAGGACATCACCGGGGGTCTTCCCCGCGTGGCGGAACTGTTCGAGGCCCGTCGTCCCAAGGATCACGCGATCATCGCGGAAATCGATGGCTATGTGCGCTTTGGCAAGGACTACAAGAACAAGCGCCGCATCGCGATCGAGCCCACCGAAGAGGGCCGCGACAAGGTCGAGTACATGGTGCCCAAGGGCAAGCATATCCCGGTGCAGGAAGGCGACTTCGTGCAGAAGGGTGACTACATCATGGACGGCAACCCCGCGCCGCATGACATCCTCGCCATCATGGGCGTCGAGGCCCTTGCCGATTACATGATCGACGAGGTTCAGGACGTCTATCGACTGCAGGGCGTGAAGATCAACGACAAGCACATCGAGGTGATCGTTCGCCAGATGCTGCAGAAGATCGAGATCTCTGACTCGGGCGAGAGCACGCTTCTCAAGGGCGAGCATGTCGACAAGGCGGAGTTCGACGAGGCCAACGAGAAGGCCATCTCCAAGGGCGGGCGTCCCGCGCAGGGCAGCCCCGTGTTGCTCGGCATCACCAAGGCGTCGCTGCAGACCCGCAGCTTCATCTCGGCGGCGTCGTTCCAGGAAACCACCCGCGTGCTTACCGAGGCTTCGGTTCAGGGCAAGCGCGACAAGCTGGTGGGCCTCAAGGAGAACGTCATCGTCGGCCGCCTGATCCCGGCGGGCACCGGTGGCGCCACCACCCGCGTGCGCAAGGTCGCCCACGACCGCGACCACTCGGTGATCGAGCAGAAGCGCGAGGCGGCCGAGCAGGCCGCGGCGCTGGCCGCTCCGGCCGAGGCGCCGATGTCGGACGATCAGTTCGACACGATCGCCGCGCGCGACGAGGACAGCCGCGACTGATCCGTCGCGCTTCGCTGTGAAATCCTGAAAGGGGCCCCCGGATGACCGGGGGCCCCTTCTCCGTTCGGGGCGGACGCAATGGCGTTCGTCCGATGTCGGCCATCGTATGGAGTTGGACGATCACATTCCCCGACAGCCGGACCTGTGGTCGAGGGGCGACCACCCTCGACACCTCTTGGGTCTCAGCGCGCGGCTTCGGCGGCTTCGATTTCGGCGTGCCAGCGCGGATCGTCCTGCGGATCGCGCCCTCCATGTGCGCAGAGCCGCGCCACCAGATCGGCGCAGCACAGGTGATGCAGCCGCGCTGCGCCAGGCAGGGCCATCGCTTCGGCATGTACCCGGTCGAAGGCCTCGGCATGGGCCAGTGCCGCGAGGTCGCGCTGCCCGTTGCGGTCGCGCGTCTCGAAGAATTTCTGGGTGTAGCGATCCTTGGCGGCTGTGGCCGAGAGTGTGCCGCGCTTGGCGTCGAACTGCTCGACCGAGCGCAGCACGTAATGGTTCATTTGCGCATAGCGGTGGGTGATCTGCGAGACATCGGTGAAACGCACCGGATGCGGGCCGGTCAGCAGCTCCTCGATGATCCGGCCTTCGCTGTCGACGATGCGGTTGTGACCGCGATCCCATGCGCCGTCGAACTCCCAAGGCATGTGGTCCGACCAGCGCCCGAACCGCCGCGGCGTACGGAACAGGGTTTTGACCATCACGTTGGCGGGGCGCTCGGAGGCGCCGCGCCTGCGGAACTGGCGATGCACGAGGCCCGGCTGGTAACGGGTCCAGCCGCCGGTGCCGAAACATTGCCAATGGAAGGCGACGCCGAGAAAGTCGCGCCCCAGATCGTCGATATAGGAGGTGATGCCCCCGTCGCCCCGGTGCAGCACGAGGAACTCGTCGACGTCGCAGATCAGCAACCAGTCGGCCTGCCCTGTGGCGGGGTGGCGCTGCGCGTGGCGATGCGCGGACTGCTTGGGCGGTGTGCCCGCCGGGGGGCGGTGTTCGAACCATTGCAGCCAGCCCGACTTGGCAAAGGTCTCGAGCAGGGCGGCGGAGCGGTCGGTGCAATCGTTGATCCCGATGAGGATCTCGAACCCCATCATCCGGTACCACGAGATCCATTCGACCAGAAACGCGCCTTCGTTGCGCATGCCGGCAAAGACGAGAAAGCGTTCGGAGCGGTCGGCCATGGGGCGGATGATGCACGGATGGCCGCCGCCGTCCATCCCGGGCGGAAGGGCACGCGCGGCGCCCTTCCAAAGTCTCAGGCGGCCTCGGCCCGATCGGCGGCGCGCGCCAGCACCCGCATCCTGCTGTCGAACTCGCCTCGGTCCACGTAGCAGCCGCGCAGGTGGCGAAATCCCGTGGACGGATCGAAGGCGGCGCGGCCATGCAGAACCCGGCGATTGTCGAACACCACCATCTCCCCGGCCTTGAGCTTGAGCGTCACGAGATAGGCGGAATCGCGGGTCATCTGCATCAGTCGACGATAGGCAGCGTAGTAGTCGGGCATGATCGCCGGATCGATGTCGAGGATGTCGGCGAGATGCGCGTTGAAGCAGATCTCATCGACCCGGCCATCCAATCCGCGCCGGATCACCGTCTTGCGCGCCCGGATGTCGGTTTCGGCATCGTGGAAGCGGAACGGGATGTCGACGCTGGCCAGAAGTTCGAACGCTGTTGGGTCCGCGCGAGCGAGATCCTCGGCCACGGCGACGCC
The DNA here is from genome assembly GCF_000466965.1 of Limimaricola cinnabarinus LL-001. Lineage (GTDB taxonomy): Bacteria > Pseudomonadota > Alphaproteobacteria > Rhodobacterales > Rhodobacteraceae > Limimaricola > Limimaricola cinnabarinus. The sequence goes on along the minus strand of NZ_BATB01000057.1, from coordinate 4,170 downwards.
GTCGCAGAAGACCGAGCCGCCGCCCTCGGCTTCGTTGGCGAGGCAATGCAGGAACTGCCAGCCCGGCGGCAGTTCCTGATTGGTAAGGTCGGTGTGCAGCGGCAGGGCGTCGGAGGTGTAGGCGAGGTTGTTCGGATCGGGCTTCGAGACGACCTCGAAGGTCCGCCCGAAATTGGTCTCGCGCAGGAAGCCGATGCGGCGCGCGACCGCGCAGCCTGCCTCGACGTCGTCATCGAGCCCTTCGATGATCGACAGGCCATAGGCCTTGCCGCGGCACAGCCAATCCGCCAGCGCCGCGTCGTCCTGCAGCACCTCGGCGGCGCGAGCGCGCGGCACGCCGCCCGCGCCCAGTTCGCCGCGCCACGCTACGGTTTCGACCCCGGCCGGGTCGGGACGCGGCGCGCCGGGGCGATTCTCGCGCAGCCAGCAAAGGTCGAACCGGCTTGCCGCGTCATCGCCCGGCCAGTCGACCACGAGGATCGCGCCCTCGACCCGCACCGCCCGTGGCGCGAGGTCGAGCGGCACCGAGGTCAGGTCGAAGACCCGTTCGCCGGTGCGCGGGTGAAACCCGGCGGGATCCGTGTCGCGCAGCCAGATATAGGGAAAGGCGTGGCTTTCGCCATCGGCCCAATCGAGCCGAAGTTGCCGCGTCTCGAGGCGCAGGCATGCCATATCGGTCATGGTGATGTCTCCGTGATGTCAGGAAAATCGGGGAAAGGGGCGCGACCTCACCGGGCGGTGGCCACCAGTCATAGGCCTTCGCGTGCGGATGGCCCGGGCGTCTTCCCAGAACGACACTCATCTGCGGCGCGGCCTTTCCCTCGGTCCTGCGAAACGGTAACTGGGCCATGCCTATCACGGCGCGAGGGGGATGTCAGTCCGCCTGCCGGCCAGGGTGGTTCCCCGTGCAGTTGACACCCTGTGCGACTCCCCCTATACGCCACCACTTGGGCAGGGGGCAGTCCGCTTTCCGCCCTGATATCAGAGCTGAAGTGGTCACGATCCGGGCCTGGTGCCCCGATCCTCTGGAGACCCACCGCATCGTGTCCGGAAGAGGGGCGCGTTCGCGGGTTTTTGTGCTTTACGGACGCGTGAAGTGCGAGGAATCGAAATCGGCGGGCCGTCCGGTCCGTGACACAAGTGCAGGAAACGGGGAAAGACGCCCAATGCCAACGATCCAGCAGCTGATCCGCAAACCGCGGCAGCCGAAAGTCACCAAGTCCAAGTCGCAGCACCTCGAGTCCTGCCCGCAAAAGCGTGGCGTGTGTACCCGGGTGTATACCACGACCCCGAAGAAGCCGAACTCGGCCATGCGGAAAGTCGCCAAGGTGCGTCTGACCAACGGCTTCGAAGTCATCAGCTACATTCCGGGCGAAAGCCACAACCTTCAGGAGCACTCGGTGGTCCTGATCCGTGGCGGCCGGGTAAAAGACCTTCCGGGCGTCCGCTACCACATCCTCCGCGGCGTGCTTGACACCCAAGGGGTCAAGAACCGCAAGCAGCGCCGCTCGAAGTACGGCGCGAAGCGTCCGAAGTAAGGAGAGAGAGCGCCATGTCGCGTCGTCACGCCGCCGAGAAACGTGAGATTCTGCCCGATGCCAAGTTCGGCGACCGGGTCGTCACGAAGTTCATGAACAACCTGATGATCGACGGCAAGAAAGCCGTTGCCGAACGGATCGTCTACAACGCCTTCGAGCGGGTCGAGACCCGCCTGAAGAAAGAGCCGGTGGAAGTGTTCCACGAGGCGCTCGACAACATCAAGCCGTCGGTCGAGGTGCGTTCGCGCCGCGTCGGTGGTGCGACCTACCAGGTCCCCGTCGAGGTCCGCCCCGAGCGCCGCGAAGCGCTGGCGATCCGTTGGCTCATCGATGCCAGCGCCAAGCGCAACGAGAACACCATGGAAGAGCGCCTGGCCGGCGAGCTGCTCGACGCAGTGAACGGCCGTGGCACCGCGGTGAAGAAGCGCGAAGACACGCACAAGATGGCCGACGCCAACAAGGCGTTCAGCCACTACCGCTGGTAAGCGGGAAGGAGTCCAGACATGGCACGCGACTATCAGCTGCAGCGCTATCGCAACTTCGGCATCATGGCCCACATCGATGCCGGCAAGACCACCACGACCGAGCGGATCCTCTTCTACACCGGCAAGTCCCACAAGATCGGCGAAGTCCATGACGGCGCCGCGACCATGGACTGGATGGAGCAGGAGCAGGAGCGGGGGATCACGATCACTTCCGCCGCCACCACCACCTTCTGGCAGCGTCAGGAAGACCCGACCGCCGAGGGCACTTCGGACACGAAGTACCGCTTCAACATCATCGACACTCCCGGCCACGTGGACTTCACCATCGAAGTCGAGCGTTCGCTGGCGGTGCTCGACGGTGCGATCTGCCTTCTCGACGCCAACGCCGGTGTCGAGCCGCAGACCGAGACCGTCTGGCGTCAGGCCGACCGCTACAAGGTCCCGCGGATCGTGTTCGTCAACAAGATGGACAAGATCGGCGCAGACTTCTTCAACTGCGTGAAGATGATCAAGGACCGCACCGGGGCGACCCCGGTTCCGATCGCCCTGCCGATCGGTGCCGAGGACAACCTCGAGGGCATCATCGACCTGATCAAGATGGAAGAGTGGGTCTGGAAGGGTGAAGATCTGGCGCGTCCTGGGTCCGTCAGCCGATCCGTGCCGAGCTTCAGGACGTCGCCGACGAATGGCGCGCCACGCTGATCGAGAACGCCGTCGAGCAGGACGATGCTGCGATGGAAGACTATCTCGAAGGCAAGGAGCCCGACGAGCCGACCCTGCGCAGCCTGATCCGCAAGGGCACGCTGTCGCTGTCCTTCGTGCCGGTGGCCGCTGGCTCCGCGTTCAAGAACAAGGGCGTGCAGCCCCTGCTGAACGCCGTCATCGACTTCCTGCCCTCGCCGCTCGACGTGCCCGCCTATATGGGCTTCTCGCCGGACGACGAGACCGAAGAGCGCAACATCGCGCGTCATGCCGATGATAGCGAACCCTTCTCGGGCCTCGCCTTCAAGATCATGAACGACCCCTTCGTCGGCTCGTTGACCTTCACCCGCGTCTATTCGGGCGTGGTGAAGAAGGGCGACACCATGATGAACTCGACCAAGGGCAAGCGCGAGCGCGTCGGTCGGATGATGATGATGCACGCCATCAACCGCGAAGAGATCGAAGAAGCGTTCGCGGGCGACATCATCGCGCTCGCCGGCCTCAAGGAAACGACCACTGGCGACACCCTGTGTGATCCCCAGAAGCAGGTCGTTCTCGAGACCATGACCTTCCCCGATCCGGTCATCGAGATCGCCGTCGAGCCCAAGACCAAGGCCGACCAGGAGAAGATGTCCGCCGGTCTGCAGCGGCTCGCCGCCGAGGATCCGTCCTTCCGCGTCGAAACCGACCTCGAGTCGGGCCAGACGATCATGAAGGGCATGGGCGAACTTCACCTCGACATCCTGGTCGACCGCCTCAAGCGGGAGTTCAAGGTCGAAGCGAACATCGGCGCGCCGCAGGTAGCCTACCGCGAGACCATCGGTCACGCCGTGGAGCATACCTACACCCACAAGAAGCAGTCGGGTGGTTCGGGCCAGTTCGCCGAGGTGAAGCTCAACATCCTGCCGACCGAGCCGGGCGAAGGCTACTCCTTCGACAGCAAGATCGTCGGCGGCGCGGTGCCCAAGGAATACGTTCCGGGCGTCGAAAAGGGCATCAAGTCGGTGATGGACTCCGGTCCGCTGGCAGGCTTCCCGGTGATCGACTTCAAGGTTGAACTGCTGGACGGCAAGTTCCACGACGTCGACTCATCGGTTCTCGCCTTCGAGATCGCCTCGCGCATGTGCATGCGTGAAGGCCTCCGCAAGGCCGGCGCCAAGCTGCTCGAGCCGATGATGAAGGTCGAGGTGCTGACGCCCGAGGAGTACACCGGTGGTGTCATCGGCGACCTGACCTCGCGTCGGGGGCAGGTGCAGGGTCAGGACACGCGCGGCAACGCCAACGTGATCACCGCCTTCGTGCCGCTGGCCAACATGTTCGGCTACATCAACACGCTGCGGTCCATGACCTCCGGTCGCGCCCAGTTCTCGATGCAGTTCGACCATTACGAGCCGGTGCCGCAGAACATCTCGGACGAGATCCAGAAGAAATACGCGTGACGGTCG
>NZ_BATB01000058.1 GCF_000466965.1 Limimaricola cinnabarinus LL-001 | reverse complement strand
TTTTTCAAATGGCCGGTTCGGGGGTCGTCGAAGACAATTGCGTTCCCGCCAGCGTGGCATCGTAGAGGTCGCAGAGCTTTGCGCGCATGACATCGGCGCCAACCGGGCGGCGACGGTTTCGCGGCCACCCCGCCCATGCGTCCGGCTGAACGGGATCGGCGCAAAGCCGCGCCATGCCGTCCGCGAGCGCCTCGGGGTCGGCGGCGTGAACGAGACGGCCGTTCACCCCGTCGCAGAGCACGTCCGGAATGCCGCCGACCGCCGTCGAGACGATGGGCCGCCGCATGGCCATGGCTTCGAGCAGGACCATCGGCAGCCCCTCCCAGCCCGAGGAAATGACGAGCCCATCGATGGCCGCAAGAAGCTCGGGCATCTCGAAGATCGCGCCGGTAAGCACCACGGGCCCATTCAAAAGGCCGAGTGCGCGGGCCCGCTGCGCGATCTGCGTATCGAGCGGCCCCTCGCCGACGATGAGAAACCGCGCCCGCGGATCTCGCTTGGCGTGAAGCGCGGCGGCTTTCAAAAAGGTCTCGTGATCCTTCTGCTCGGTCAGGCTGCCGATGACGGCAAAGACTGTATCGCCGGGTAGGACGCCGTAACGCGCGAGGTCCAGAGGCTGCACCGCGTCCGGGTCGAACCGGTCCAGATCGATCCCGTTGACGATGGTGGCAATGCCGTCGCGTCGATAACCGCCATGCTTTGCGACATGCTCGGCCACACGGTCCGAAACCGCAATGCAGGCATCGGCGCCGTGGGTGATCGCGCGATAGGCAAGGCTCAGTTTACGGTTCCGCCGCCACGGATCGGTGTTGTGCAGGGTGATGATCCGGCGACGGCGGCCGATCCGAGCGGCGAGCTGCCCGACGAGATCGCTTTTCACGAGATGCGTGTGCACGAGGTCTGCCCGCCAATCCCGGATCAGTCGCAGCGCGCGGATCACGGCGCGGGGATCGCGAAGGCCGCGGCGGCTCAACCGGGTCAGGCCGGCGCCCCGGACGCGCACCTCCTCCTCGAGCGGTCCGGGAGAGAAGTAGGCGACATGGGCCTCGTCGCCACGCGCCGCGACGGCGTCGAGCAAGCCAAGGAGAAGCATCTCGGCGCCGCCGATCTTCAGGCTGTCGATGATATACAGGATGCGCCGGCTCACCAGCTTGGCTCCAGCGCGAGAGAACTGTCGATCGGCTGTCCGGGAACATGCGCGAGAATACGGCGCGCCACCTCGTCCCAGGTGAATTGCTTCGCACGTTCGATCGCGGCTTGCCCCATGGTCCGGCAGCGATCGGGATCGCGCAAGGTTTCGAACAGCGCTTCGGTCAGCGCGTCCACATCCCCCGCCCGTGCCGTCCGACCGGTTCGCCCCTCGGCCACGATGGCACCGATATCGCCCACATCCGTCGCCACGACCGGCAGGCCGAACTGCATCGCTTCGATGAACACGATGCCGAACGGCTCAAGCCGCGATGGCATGCAAAAACACGACGCCTCGTGATAATGTGCTTCCACCTCCGCCAGCGGCAACCGGCCCAGCACGGTCACGCCCGGCTCGTTAAGCTGTGGTTGGCAGCCAATGATTGTCAGCGTCGCATCCGGCAGGCGGCGCCGCAATGCGCGGAACGCCGCGATCAGCTCCGGCCCCCCCTTACGCTCCCAATCGACGCCGACGAAAACGATCTTACGCGCCGCGTATCGCGCCGTGGTGACGTCTACGGGACGCTGTGGCACCACCGACGCGCCCGCCCCAATGGCGGAAGCCTTGGTGCCCGCGATGCCATATTGGCTGGCCAGCATGCCGCGGATCTTTGGCCCGAAGGTAAAGACATGCGCCGCTTCTTCGTAGATTTCGCGCTCACACGCCCACCACGCCTCGCTCGGTTCGCCCAAAGCCTCTGGCGTGCCGCCGAGGGCCGCCCGGGCAACGTGGTCGGTATAGACGAAGTTCGGAAATCCCGGCAAAGCCGCGTTGAAGAGCGACTGGGTCTGCAGCGTGAAGTCAAAGCGCTGGCCGCCGACCCGCCGGCGAAGCGCAGCGCGCACGGCGCGGTAATAGGACCGGGATCGCGCCAGCCTGAACCGGGCGATATCGCGCGACCGCCAGCTCGACAGGCCGTATTCGCGCTGAACCCCGATCAGGCAGCGCAGCTGCGCGACAGGATCGGCCTTCATCTCCCGCATCGTGTCGAAGGTCGTGATCTCGAGCCCCGGTCGGACCCTACGCAACGCAGCTTCGAGCTGCGCATTGATATGTGAAAAACTGCCTCGGGTAACGAACAGGGCACGGCCTGTCGCAGGGGGGGCGGGGGCAATGGAATTCACTGGTTCAATCCGTGATCTGAAGGGGAATGCTGACCATGTTGCAGGCCAGATACCGGCTTTGCGTCGCGCGCCGCTTTCGCACCAGAGCGGGGCCTCGGGGAGACCCGCCTCACGAGCGGAGCATCTTGTGGTCCCGGAGCAGACGGGCGAATTGGGCCGCCAGAAACTCTGACCGGTGCGGGACGACGACCTTCTGGAAGAAGTACCGGCTGAGTATATGCTCTCCAAACGCGCTCATGGGCCGATAGGAATGTAGCTGCCCACTCTCCGGCATGTTTCCGGAAGCCTCGCAAAGCGAGACATTGACGCCCCGTGCCTGCCCGTTGGGAAGGTTGAGGATCAGGCGTCCTTTCCTGAGGGGCAGGGGGCTTTCCTTGCCACGCAGGCGCAGGGCGGTCTCGTCGATCCACTCGACTTCGCGCACAGTGCCGCAGGGGGCGACGAACTGCACCGGGCGCCCGCCGGGCAAGCCGATCCTGAGGCGCTCCTCCTCCGACCGACGCCGCAGGGATCTGGCGTAGCGCAGCAGGCGCGCGCCGGTGCGCGCAAGCACGCAGGCCGCGACGATGGTGATCAGGTAGATCTCGCCGCGATAGGAAACCGGCGATCGACAGATCTTGTTGTTGAGCCGCGAACGGATGGCTTTCGACGTGCCGTGGCTCATGAAAGCTTGCGCGGGACCGATCATCCCCGGCTTGACGCTGAATCGTGCCTCGTAGCCTGGAATCTCGGCCGCATTGATCGCTGCAATCTCGGCCCGGACGGGACGAGGCCCGCACATGTTCATGTCTCCGCGCAGCACGTTGAAAAGCTGCGGCAACTCGTCCAGCCGAGTCTCCCGGAGGAACAGGCCCAGCGGTGTCTCTAGCCCCGACCCCGCGGGCAGGACCCGGTCGCTCGTCAGAATGGCGGCCTTGGCGCTATCGAGAGTGCGGTATTTGAAGATGCCGAAAGTTTCGCCGCCTTCGCCGATGCGCGCCCCGCGGAAGAAGATCGGCCTTCCTTGCGTGATCAGCAAAGCGAGGGCAATCATCGTCCCGAGCGGCAGGATCAGCAGCAGAAGAACCAGCGCGATCAGCATGTTGTAGGCGCGGTATATGGCCCTCGACCGCGGCAGGAAACCGATCGCCAGGCGCGATCTGCGCCGCGGGCGCATGAGATCGGGCCGCGGTGCTGAAATGGTGCCGATACCGCTCAGGCCTGCAAGGCCCATCGTATCATGGCTGTTCAAACAATGCTGGGGGGGTAGAGGCGCGGCCTTGGGCGCTGAAGTCGGCTTGAAATCACGAATAGCGCTGGAAAAAAGCATTCCGAAACCCTCGATAAAACCGGGCAACCGATAATACGAGGGCGGTTGACCGTCACTGATTGCTGGCAGAACCAAAAACAACAGGGATCCGCGTCAAAATCGCGCCCGACCCATATGTCGAAACGTGATCCCGATAATCGGTTGTGACAGGTCCAGGTTCCACCAAGGCAGGCCTCCCGATAGATTGAGAGTAAAACCTCCTACCACCTTCAGCTTGCTACATTCATCCAATCCGAGCAACGATTTTTTAGTCATTTGATGAGAATAGACGATGAATTCATTTGGGCTAAAACCTTTAAAGCTCTTTTTATCTAGTCCGAATGGCTAGGTGTATTCCACCTCCGACACGCGATTCTTATTATCTTTCCATGTATTATGATGGCATGTGCCATACCCAAGATGTGAGCCAATACATCTCGAACGAATGTAACCCTCAGGGAAACCGATCGGGACACACCTTCGAGCAAAGCTAAAGCCTGCAATTACAGGGCGACATCATCACTCAATATGCACACGCTAAAAGTGCAATCCGGCGCGCCCGGCCCTGGTTGTCGAGGTTAGCACCGTAGGTCGGCGCATGGAGTCCCCACAAGTGCAGCTTGCGATCGAATCCATGGCGCCTCGGGGTGAGGTGGCCCTGTTTTAGGACTTCGGGGAAGGCCCTCATGCGACCACACGCCGAAGCATAGCTCGGATCCAAAAGCTGGGGATCAGAGTTTACACATAGAATCTCACGGTTTTTGCCTGCCAAAGCGACGTGTCCTGTCGCGATGTAACCCGAGAGACATGGCATCTCGGTCACCTCATGTGAGAATCTCTTGTTCGCAGAGGCTTGGTTATGCTTTTGGAAACAAAATTTCGGCACAGTTTTCTGTAATCTGACACCATACTCTCATGCACAAGGAGGCATCGTCATCAAACATCACATCATTCCAGGCAGCAACTGCCGCTCCGATCCGGCGATGACCAGATCCCCCAGATCCGACCGACCCTTGGCGCGTCTTATCGTCCTTGCGTTGTCTTGCGCGGCTACCGCCATATTTTATGCGGTATTGATCTCTTTTTTTTACCGGCTTCGACATTGGAACGATTGGGTTTCTTGTCGCCGCCGCGATAGGCGCGATAGGGGGGCTCGTCCTTTCCGCGATAATCTGAATTTCGAACAGATCGGAAGTTGGGGCTTGCGCGAACACTATGATCTGCGGTTATCTGAAGGTGTGATATGCCAGTAGGACGACTGGAAACTCGCTTCCGGTTGTGCCTTTCGTTGCCCGCGAGGAGTGACAGTTGTGCCGTCCGCCGAACATGCTCCTGTTAGTACGCCTCTGCCCGAAAGCGCGCTATTTCCGCCCGCCCATTATATCATTGGCGCTCCGAAATGTGGCACCACGGCACTGGCGAGATACCTCTCCGAACATCCTTCTGTATCGATCAGTCGCCCCAAGGAACCTCATTACTTTTCCACGGATCTGGGCCGCCTGAGGCGCTGCACGGATGAAGCCGGGTATCGCGGCTGTTTCGCTTCCGATCCCGGGGGCCGTCTCTTGCTGGAAGCATCGGTCTGGTATCTGTATTCCGAGGATGCCATCGCATCGATCCTCAGGGTGCGACCCGATGCGCGTTTCGTGGTCATGCTTCGTGATCCGGTCCGAATGCTTGCTTCATTGCACCGGCAACTGCTTCGTGCGCTCGACGAGGATGAGCCCGATTTCGAGCGCGCCTGGAACCTTTCCGACAGGCGGGCGCGCGGCGAGTGCATTCCACCCGGCTGCCGAGCGCCGAAAACCTTGATCTATACCAGAACCGCCGCCTTCGGTGAGATGATCGAGCGATTGTTTTCGCAGGTTCCTCGCGACCAATGCCTCGTCCTGTTTCAAGAAGACATGCAGGCGGATACCGGTGCCGTCTATCGCCAGACGCTGGATTTCCTTGGGCTGGAGGATGACGGGCGCCAGAATTTTCCCCGCATCAACGAAGCGAGCCGGTCACGGTCTCGCGCCGTGCAGTATGTCATCGCCCGCGGAAAACCCGTTCGGGAGGCAGTGTCGCGCCCCATAAAGCGGTTGTTGGGCTGCGAATCCCTCGGGGTCATGAAGAAGGTGAACGACCTGAACACGGCAAAGATCGGACCGGTAGGCCTGTCTTCCCAGATGGTCGACACCGTCGCCGATCATTATGCCGCAGACGGACGCCGATTGAAGGAGTTGTTGGGCCGCACGGCCTTCGCCTGATGCCCGGTTGCGGCGTCAGGCACGGTTATTCGAGTGATTGGGTTGCAAAGGACATGGCATGACAAGGGTTTACAACACCAGAAAGCGCAGCCTCGTTACAGGCGGCGCCGGGTTTCTCGGTTCTCATCTTTGCGATCGCTTGCTCGACAGCGGCGCCGAGGTCCTGTGCGTGGACAACCTTTTCACAGGTACGAAAAGGAACATCGAACACCTTCTCGGACACCCCCGCTTCGAATTCATGCGGCACGATGTCACCATCCCTCTCTATGTCGAGGTGGACGAGATCTACAATCTCGCCTGTCCGGCTTCGCCGATCCATTACCAGCATGACCCGGTACAGACGACCAAGACATCGGTGCATGGCGCGATCAACATGCTTGGACTGGCGACCCGCCTCAAATGCCCGATCCTGCAGGCCTCCACCAGCGAGGTCTATGGTGACGCCCTGACCTCGCCCCAGAGCGAAGGCTACTGGGGCAACGTGAATCCGATCGGCATAAGATCCTGCTATGACGAGGGAAAACGCTGCGCTGAGACGCTGTTTTTCGACTATCACCGGCAAAATGGACTACCGATCAAAGTGGTTCGTATCTTCAACACCTATGGACCGCGCATGCATCCCCAGGACGGACGCGTGGTGTCGAACTTCATTCGACAGGCCCTTCTCGATGAGGACATCACCGTCTTCGGCGATGGAAGTCAGACGCGCTCGTTTTGCTATGTTGACGAGCTGGTCGACGGGCTGATCCGGATGATGAACTCGGCTCCCGAGATCGTCGGACCGATCAATCTCGGCAATCCTCATGAAACAACGATGCTCGAACTTGCCGATCTGATCGTGGAACTGACCGGATCGCGTTCCAAGCTCATACGACGCGCGCTTCCCAGCGACGATCCGGTACAGCGCTGTCCCGACATCCGGCTCGCGAGAGAGCATTTGAACTGGAATCCGAAGGTCGATCTGACCGAAGGCGTTTCGCGAACGATCGCATATTTCAGGGAGATCATCCAGGAGCCTGAGCCCCATGCCGTCGGCTAGTGGATATCGCAGAAGGCGGCCAGTGAGAGACGATGGACGGTCTTTCGGTGCCCTCCCTCCGGTTGGGCACGGCGATCATCGCTGTAGGCCATACAATGTCCCGCCCATCCATTTACACCGTTCCGACCGACTTCCGCCATGCATCTGAATGCCCGCTTCATCGGCCTTGCCGCGCTGTTGCTGATCGCGACGACGGCAGCCGTGCTGCTGGTCGGGACCAGAGGGTTTGATCGTGACACGCCTCTCGCGTTCCCGGAACTCGAGGGCTTCGGATCGAAGACCGTCGGTGGGCGCGGCGGGCAAATTCTCAAGGTCACATCCCTCGCTGATGCAGGGGAGGGCACTCTTCGCTGGGCGCTGGAAGAGGTCGAGGGTCCCCGCATCGTGGTATTCGACGTCAGTGGGGTGATCACGCTGAGCAAGCAGATCGAGATCAAAGGTGACGTGACGGTCGCGGGACAAAGCGCGCCTGCGGGTGTGACGATCGCCGGCGGCCGACTGAGAGTGGTCGAAAGCAACGTCATTCTGCGCGGTTTGCGAATTCGTCCCGGCGACGGGCCCGGTGCCTCGGCCCAATCCCGCGATGCCATCTCGATCGGCACCCCTGACAAGACCGTCAGCCGGGTCGTCATAGATAGCAACTCGCTGACTTGGGCTATTGACGAGAATCTCTCGATCTGGGGCGATGTGCGCGATGTCACGATTTCACGCAACATCATCGCAGAGGCCTTGGACGCCGCCGGACATGATAAAGGTGATCACAGCATGGGGCTGCTGATCGGCGGGGGCGACATCAAGCGTATCACCATCGTCGACAACCTCTTTGCCCATAACCGACATCGCAATCCGACGATCAAGGGTCAGAGCAATCAGGTCGAGTTCGTCAACAACCTCGTCTACAATTGGGGGGCGAATGGGTTCGAGGCAAAAAGCGGTAGCATTCATTTGCTCGGAAACGTCTATCTCGACGGGCCGGATACGGCGGACAAACCCCCGATACGGCTCGCCGGCAAGAAGAGTGAAGCCCGTTACTACCTCTCCGATAATTTCGGCGAGGCCACACCTCAGCATCGTATCCAGGCCGAACCCGTCTTCAGGGAAAGCGGTGTTCAAGTGCACGCCATGGAGGATGTCGAGGCGCATGTGCTGGCACGCGCGGGCGCGCGTCAGCCCGAGCTTGACGCCATAGACAGCCGCATCGTCGAAACGGTGACGGCCCGCACTGGTCGGATCATCAATTCGCAGGAAGAAGTCGGCGGCTACATCACCGTAAGAGACAGCCGTGCCCCTCCCGACCATGACAATGACGGCATTCCGGACGTCGTGGAGCGCGAACTGGGCTCGAACCCCTTGGCATTCGATTCCAATGATAGATCGACGCGAAGCGATCCTACGCATATTGAGCGATATCTGAACCGAATGGTCGAGAGTTTATGATCGCAACGACACCCGTTATGGCTACATAAGATATCTTATAGGATGTGGGTGGCTGTATCAGCGCACGTTTCAATGCGTCGTGGCAGCTCGCTTTCGCAACGAACACGTATGGGTCACAGCCAGATGCCCCCCCGCAAGAGATAGACGCTTCGAAGGAAGAGGGGCCGCGTGGCCCCTCCCTGAAATGGATCAGGCCTTGGCCTTCGCCCGCGGCGCCTTGGCTGCGTTCACCTCGCTCACCGCGAGTGCGGTCAGCTTGGCGTTGGTCGCCTTTTCCTGATCGAGGATCTGCGACAGCAGGTCGTGCGCCTCGTCCTGCTTGAGCTGACGCGCCCATTCGCGCAGCGTGCCGTAACGCGCGATCTCGTAATGCTCGATCGCCTGCGCCGCGCCGATCAGCATGGCGTCGAGAGCGGCGCCCTCGGCCTCCTCGATGATGCCTTCCGTCTCCTTGATGAGACCTTCGATGGCGTCGCATTTCTCGCCTTCGGGCGTCTTGCCGATGGCCTCGAACACCTGATCGAGCAGCTTGATCTGCTGCTTGGTCTCGGTGAGATGCGCCTTGAGAGCGTCCTGCAGTTCGGCGTGACCGGCGGCTTTGGCCATCTTGGGCATCGCCTTGGCGATCGCGTTCTCGGCGTAGTAGATGTCCTGAAGGGTGTGTTCGAAAGCGTCGTTCAGCGTCTTCATGATCAGCCTTGGAATGAACGGGCACCGCGCCCGCGATGCCGTTGAACCCGTCACGCGACTGGTTGTTCCGCCCGCCCGCCGCTCTGGTCCCCGGCGCCCGGTTCAGCCCCGGTTGCCCGCCGCCGAAAGGTAGCGCCGCCGCTCGTCATGGCCGTTCAGACGCCTGAGGGCCTCCACATGCGCGGCGAGGATCGGCAGATCCCGCGCCGCCTGCGCCCGCGACAGCGCGCCCCCGCCGGAGGCGGGCGACAGCATGGCCGCGACTGGGGCCAGCGCCATGTCGAGCCCGTCGCCCCCGCCCGAGAGGCGTTCGGCGATCTTGTCGGCCATGCCGCCGGGAGCGCGCCCCTCGGGCCGCATCGAGGCCCGGATCAGCGCCCCTTCGACGCGGCCGGGCAAATGCCCCGCCGCGATCACCCGGTCGATCAGGTCGCGGTCCTCGCGGCAGGGCATGGCGCGGAATCCGCCCACCGCGCGGTAGATTTCGCGCCGGATGCCGAGATTGGCCCCGCCCGCGGTGTTGAGCCCGATCGCCTCCGAGCCGCCCTGCGAGACGAGGCGCGCGAATTCGAGCGACAGCCGCATGTAGTCATCCTCGACCCGGCCGCCACGGCGCACCTTGTCGAGAAGCTCGGGCGCCAGATCGTCGAGCCCCTCGATGCGCCCCAGCACCGCCGGGTGCCGCTCGAGCGCCGCGCGCATGGCGGCGATCCAGCCCGGCGCGGCAAGGCAGTCGGCATCGGTGGACAGCAGCGATGCGGCCCCGGGGCTGAACCGCATCGCCGAAAGATGCCCCAGACGCGCGCGCGCCCGACCCCGCCGCGCGGCAGGCGCAGCTCGCTCAGCACGAGAGGCAGCCGATGCCGGCGCGCCTGGTCGCGCACGATCTCCGCCGTGGCGTCGTCGGTGTTGTTCACGCAGACATGGATGGCACAGCCCTGACGGTCCTGCTGCGCCAGCGCGTCGAGGCAGGGGCCGATCCGCTCGGCCTCGTTGCGGGCGGGGATGATCACCGCCACGCTGGCCTGTGCCACGGCCTCCAGCTCGAACACTTCGCAGCGAAGCCTCATGGCGCGGCCCCCATGACGTCGATCCGGTAGCGTTCGGTCGAGCGGACCTCGCGGCGCACGCGGCGCGAACGGGCGCAAAAAAGTCCGAGCGCTTCCTCGCCTTCGAGCGCGTTGCCGCTCGGCCCGCGCCACGTGACGCAGACGAGGTCGGCGGCGGGCCAGCGGTCGTCGATCTGCCGCGCCAGATCGGCGAGGCCCGGCGCGTCGAGGAAATAGAGCACCTCGGACAAAAGCAGCAGGTCGTGATCCCCCTCGGGCAAGGGGGCCGGGAGAAAGAGCCGGTGAAAGCGCCCCTTTGGCACCGCCCGGCGGGCGGCGTCGAGCGCGGTCTGCACCGCGTCGATCCCGGTATAGGCCGCACAGCGCGGCGCGACATGACGCGCCAGCTCACCATTGCCGCAGCCCAGTTCGAGCGCCGAGCGATAGTAGCGACGGGGCAGCGCCGCGCAGGTGGCGCGGAACTTGGACTGCTCATAATCGCTGCTGCGAAACGACCATGGATCGTCGCCCGCAGCATAGATCCACTCCAGATGGTCGAAACTCACCGCGCTCACGGCGTCACCTCGAAATAGATCTCGTCGCCCGTGAAGCTTGCAAGAAAGGCCTCGGGCAGCACGAAGCCGCCGGGATCGTCGCGGATCACCTGCCCGTGCTGGCTGCGATGGGCGGCGATGGCGCGGGACTTGGCCGCGCGCGCGGGGACGGTATCGAAGCGGTGTTCGACATGCTCGGGCAGCCGCGCGCGGTAGCCCGGATCGTGCAGCCCGACCAGACCGGGTAGAACAACAGCCGCGCGCCTGTGCGCCGTGCGGCGCGGCGGGCGATCTCGGCGGTGGCCTCGTGGTCGCAATGCGGGTCGGTCGGGGCGGGCGCGATCAAAACTCGTGCCCCCGCCGCGCGGATGGTCTGCGCCACTTGGGCCGCAATCTCGTCGTAGCGGGGCGCGAGGCCCAACATGCCGCCATCGGGCAGGCCGAGCCGGGTGACGCAGGAGGCCGCGCCGCCAAGTGCTGCGATCGCCGCGTCGAGCTCGGCCGCGCGCAGTTCGGCGAGCTTGGGGCGCGGCCAGTCGCGCGACCCCGGATGCGAGGCGCCGCCATCGGTCATGCAGATGACCCGCGCCCCCGGCCCCGCGAACGCCGCCGCCAGCAAGGACCGCAGCCCAGCGACTCGTCATCGGGATGCGGCGCGAGCACGACCGGCGCACGGCCCTGCGACAGGTCGTCGAACCCGGCATGGCGCGAGGGATCAGTCATCGAGCCAGTCCCCGAGCGGCCTGTCCTCCATCAGGAGCGCGCGCCCGACCTTGGCCGAAAACGCGTCGCGCGCCGCCTGCCGCATGTAGCAGGCGAGGTCGCGCGCCATTCGCCCCACCGGGTCGGCCGCGTCGAACATCGACAGCCCGACCGAGCGTTCGACCGCCGCGATCGCGGATTGGCCGATCTCCTCGCTCAGAAGCCGCACCGAGAGCGACTGCACCGCCGCCGCCTGCGGTGCCGCCGCCCCCTCCTCGCCCGAGGCCGCCCGCGCCGCGCGCAGGATCGCGGGCCAGGCGCAAGCACGCGCCCTGCGACGGGGCCGAGCCGCAGCAGATGCGCCTCGGACCCCTCCTGCCCCCGCGCGCGCAGCACGGAGGCGGCGCGGTCGAGCAACCCCGTGGTGCCGCCCAATGTCACGGCGGCGATGCGCCATGTCCCGCCAAGGAAATGCGGCTCGCGTGTATAGACCTCCGGCCCGCCGAGGGGCCGCCCCGCCAGCCCGTCGCAATCGAACCCGCCCGAGCGGCTCTGCTGCATCCCGGACATGTTCCAGCCTTGCGGGTCGTGTCGCGCCGTCTCGCGCGCATCGACGACGAAAAGCCGCTGCCCCTCAGGCTCTTGGCCGACACGATAGCCCGGTCGACATGGCCCAGCCCCGAGGCGAAGCGCTTGGCCCCCGACAAACGCGTGCCCGAGACCGAGACCGCGACAAGGCCATCCGCGCCCCAGACGCCGAACAGCCGGCCCGCCTCCATCTCGGCGCGGCAATCGGCCAGAAGCTCGGGCTCGGCATAGGTCTCGATGAGATGGCGGGCGTCACATGGCCCTCATAGAGCCGGCCCAGCGACAGGTCGGCCTCGCCGACCCGCCGCATCGCATGGGCCGCATCGACCCCATCCATCGCCCCCAGAAGGCCCGATTGCCGCAGCAAGTCGATGCTTGCGTCGAAATCGCTATACGCAGCCTCGGCCAGTCGCGCGGCGAGG
Source organism: Limimaricola cinnabarinus LL-001 (assembly GCF_000466965.1). GTDB lineage: Bacteria > Pseudomonadota > Alphaproteobacteria > Rhodobacterales > Rhodobacteraceae > Limimaricola > Limimaricola cinnabarinus. Next base: position 8,636 of record NZ_BATB01000058.1, on the reverse strand, counting down.
CTTCGGTCGATGGCTGACCCACCCCCGACGTCAGGGGTCTGGCCTGGTTCGGGGCGTCGAGGCATTTGCGGGTTCCAGTCACGTTCGTCGTGACAACCGCCGGTGGTCGGCCCGGTTCCGCCGCCCGGGCGGCGGCGTGCGGGCCCGCACAATCGCAGCAGGCCCGCCTGTCATGGCTTCCGGGGCGCGGCGGCTCAGTGGCGCGGCGTCTCCAGCGGCAGGCCCCGTGGCTTGGCCGTGGGCGTCGGCGCCTCGTCAGCGAGCGTCCGCGGCAGCAGCAGGTTCAGCACGATGGCGAGAAACGCCGCCGGAAGCAGCCCAGAGGTCAGCAGCACCCGCGCCGTCTCGGGCAGGTACTGCACCGCTTCGGGTTCGAGCTGCAGCCCCAGCCCGAGGCTGAGCGAGACCGCGAAGATCACCATGTTGCGGCGGTTCCAATCGACGTCCGCCAGCATCGAGACGCCCGCCGCGACCACCATGCCGAACATCACGATGACACCACCGCCCAGCACCTCGATCGGCACGGTGCGGATCACGCCGCCGACCTTGGGCACCAGCCCGCAGATGATCAGGAAGATCGCGCCGCAGGTGACGACGTGGCGGCTCATCACCCCGGTCATCGCGATCAGGCCGACATTCTGGCTGAAGGAGGTGTTGGGCAGTCCGCCGAACACCCCGGCCAGCGCCGTGCCCAGACCGTCGGCATAGGTCGCGCCCTCGATCTCGCGGTCGGTCGCCTCGCGCCCGGCCCCGCCTTTGGTGATGCCCGACACGTCGCCTACCGTTTCGACCGCCGAGACGAAGGCCATGAGGCAAAAACCAAGGATCGCCGCGACGGTGAAGTCGATCCCGTAGCGGAACGGGTCGGGCAGCGCGAAGGCCGCCGCGTTGTTCCACGACCCCGCCACCGCCTCGGGCGTCAGGATGCCCACCGCCATCGCATAGGCATAGCCCGCCAGCAGGCCCAAAAGCACCGCCGAGACCGCCAGCATGCCGCGCGCGAAGAACTTGAGCGCCAGCGTCACGAGGATCACCACCCCCGCCGCCGACCAGTTGAGCGCGGAGCCGTATTCCGCAGCACCCGCCGCCTTGGCCGGAACGCCGCCCGCGGCGTATTGGATGCCGACCTGCACCAGCGCCAGACCGATCAGCGTCACCACGAGGCCGGTGACCAGCGGCGGCAGCGCGAAGCGGATGCGCCCGATCACGAGGCCGAGGCAGGCATGGAACAGCCCGCCCACGACGATGCCGCCATAGAGCGCCGCGAGCCCGTCGACGCCCTTGCCCGCCACCAGCGGGATCATGATCGGCAAAAAGGCAAAGCTCGTGCCCTGCACGATTGGCAGCGCCGCGCCGACGCGGCCCAGCGTCACCGTCTGCAAGAGCGTCGCCACGCCCGCGAACAGCATCGACATCTGGATCAGGTACAAAAGCTCGGGAAAATCGGGCGAGTTCGAGCCGAAGCCGAACCCCGCCGCCCCCGCCACGATGATCGCCGGCGTGACGTTCGAGACGAACATCGACAGCACGTGCTGGATCCCGAGCGGGATCGCCTTGTGCATCGGCGGGGTGTAGTTCGGGTCGCGCAGCTGCGCGGGCGTGCCAATGGAGGCGTCGGCCATTTCGGTCTCCCTGTTGTGGTGCGACCCCGGTCTTTGCGCCGGGTGCCGCGATCAGCCGGTGACGCGCCAGGGCGTCTTGAACCGGTGTTCTTCGAGGTTGGCGCCCGGGCCGATGCGGTCGACCACCGCGAAAAGCCCCGGCGCCGATAGCGGCGTCAGAACGCCGTGCCACGTGTTGCGCAGCAGATTGACGCCCTGACCGGGCGTCGTCACGAAGGCGCGCGGGGTGCCGGGCCCGCCTTCCGCGTCCGGGGCCACGATGACCAGAAAAGAGGCCAGGCTGAGCGGGAGAAAGGCCTGACTGCCCTCCGGATGCCGCTCGACCAGAGTGAACTCGTAGGGCAGCGCCCGCGGTTTGGCGTCGAAGACCGAGATCCCGGCGCGGCCATCGCTGCCGAAATCGAAGCGCGCGAGGTCGTGGTGCCGCCCGCAAAGCCCCTCGTTGATGATCTTGTCCGGCGTGCCCGCCGCCTCGATCACATCGCCGAAGGGGGCGAAGGCCTCGCGCGTCAGCGGCTCGGTGCGGATCTCCCCGCTCATGACCGGTCCCGGCCTCCGGCCGGAGGCAGCATCGCGCGCAGCCGGTGCAGCGCGATCCGCTCGACCTGCCGACAGGCCTCGCGGAACTCGGTGTCGCAGTTGCTGTCGATCCGCGTCTCGAAGGCCGACAGGATGCCCGCCTTGTCGTGATCGCGCACCGCGATGATGAAGGGAAAGCCGAACTTGGCGACATAGGCGTCGTTGAGCTCGGTGAAACGCGCGCGCTCGGCATCTGTGAGCGCGTCGAGCCCGGCGCTGGCCTGCTCGGCGGTCGAGTCCGCCGTCAGGCGTTTCGCCGCCGCAAGCTTTCCCGCGAGGTCGGGATGCGCGGTCAGCACACCGAGCCGCTCCTCGGTGTTGGCCGAGCGAAAGGCGCGGGCGAGCGCGTTGTGCAGCCCCGTCGCGGTGTCATGCGCGGGGCCAAGCTCCAGTCCATGCGCCCGCTCGGCGATCCATGCCGAGTGCTCGAAGATGCCGCCGAAGCGGTTGACAAAGGCGTCGCGCCCCATCTCGGAGGGCCGCTCGCGCGGCGCGGGCGGATGCGTTTCGGCCCAATGCTCGGCGATCTGCAGCCGCGTGGCGAACCACACGCCGTCATGGCCGCGCGCGTAATCGAGAAAGCGCTTGAGCGCCTGCGCCCGCCCCGGCCGCCCCACGAGGCGGCAGTGCAACCCCACCGACATCATCTTGGGCGCGCCCTCGACGCCCTCTTCGTAGAGGCAGTCGAAGCTGTCCTTGAGATAGCCGAAGAACTGGTCGCCCGAGTTGAAGCCCTGCGGCGTGGCAAAACGCATGTCGTTGACGTCGAGCGTGTAGGGCACAACGAGCTGGTCGCGCCCGCCAAAGCGCATCCAGTGCGGCAGGTCGTCGTCATAGGCGTCGGCGGCATAGGCGAAGGTGCCGTTCTCGGCCACCAGACGCACCGTGTTCGCCGACGACCGGCCCGTGTACCAGCCGCGCGGCGCCTCGCCCACCACCTCGGTGTGGAGCCGGATCGCCTCCTCCATGTCGGCGCGCTCGGTCGCCTCGTCGGCGTCCTTGTATTCGATCCATTTCAGGCCGTGCGACGCGATCTCCCAGTTCGCCTCCTTCATCGCCGCGACCTGTTCGGGGCTGCGCGCCAGCGCCGTGGCGACGCCATAGACGGTGACGGGCAGATCCTCGAGCATCCGGTGCAACCGCCAGAACCCGGCCCGCGCGCCGTATTCATAGATCGATTCCATGTTCCAGTGCCGCTGGCCGGGCCATTGCGCCGCACCGACGATCTCCGACAGGAACGCCTCGGAGGCCGCGTCGCCATGCAGCACGTTGTTCTCGCCGCCCTCTTCGTAGTTGAGCACGATCTGCAGCGCGATCTTCGCGCCGCCCGGCCATTGCGGGTCGGGGGTTTCGGCGCCATGGCCGATCATGTCGCGGGGGTAGCGGTTCAAATCGGGGTCTCCTGTTCCTGCCGCAACCATACCCTCCCGGCGGCCCTCGAATTCTAAGAAATAATTTGAAGCAGTGTCATCCGCCACGGACCCCGGCGACCCCCATCCCGCGCCACCGCCGCGACCCGTGCGTCAGACCGACACGTCGGGCAGCGCGTCGAAAGCGAGCCTGAGCGCGTCGCCCCAGCCATTCGAGATCGAAAGATACTGCGCGTCGTCGGCCTCGATCCTGAGCGTGCGGCCCGTCTCGAAGCTGTCGGCCTCGTAGATCTGCAGATCGAGCGGCAGCCCGACCGAAAGGTTGGCCTTGATGGTGCTGTCATAGCTCACCATGAGAAGCTTCACCGCCGCGTCGAAGCTCATTGCAGGGTCGAACACCCGCACGAGGATCGGCCGGCCATACTTGGTCTCGCCGCTCTGGAACCACGGCATGTCGTCGCCCGCTTCGATGAAATTGCCCTCGGGATAGATCAGGAACAATCGCGGCACGCCGCCGCGCACCTGACCGCCCAAGATCAGCGTCGCGCCGAAGGTGCCCGCATCCGCCCCCATCTGCCCCTCGCCCGCGCGCGCGATCTCGTCGCGCAGCAGATCGCCCACCATCCGCGCCACCGCGAACATCGAGTTCTGCCCAAGGATCGAGGGGTGCCGGTCGGCGGGCGATTTCAGCCGCTCGTCGATCATGCTCACCACCGCCTGCGTGGTGGCGAGGTTGCCCGCCGTCAGCAGGGTGATGGCCGCGTTCTCGTCGGACCAGTCGAACATCTTGCGACAGCTCGAGATGTTGTCGACGCCGGCATTGGTGCGGGTGTCGGACATGAAGACCAGCCCCCGGTCGAGCCTGAGGGCACAGCAATAGGTCATGATCGCTCCATTCAATCCTGCCGCACGTCGAGCGCGACACACAGATCCTCGTTGGCCGTGCCATAGCGAAACCCGTTGACCGGCGCGGCCTCGGCATAGTCGAGCCCGGTCGCCACGCGCACATAGCGCGCATCTGGCGAGATCGCGTTCGACACGTCGAAGCCGACCCAGCCCAGATCGGGCAGATGCGCCTCGGCCCAGGCATGGGTCGCCTCCTGCGCCACCCGGTCGTCCATCATCAGGTAGCCCGAGACGTATCGCGCCGGCACGCCCATGGCGCGCGCGCAGCCCACGAAGACATGCGCATGGTCCTGACACACCCCAGATCCGGCCGCGATCGCGTCCTCGGCGGTGCTGCGCACGCCCGAGCTTCCGGTGCGATAGTCCACCGCCTCGCGGATCGCCCGCGACAGCGCGTGCAGCCGCTCCAGCGGCCCCATCTTGGGCGTCAGACCCGCCACGAGGCGGCGGCAGCCCGCGCCGGGCCGGGTCAGCGGCGTCTGCCGCTCGAACAGCCACAGCGGCATGTGCCCCGCATGCGCCCCGTGCACGCCCGCGCGGTCCTCGATCTCCAGCTCGCCCTGCGACAGGATCTCGATCTCGCGCGCGCCCGGCTCGACCGAGACAAGCTCGACCGTGTTGGCGTGGTGATCCTCGAAGCAAAGCTCGCGCCGCCCCCCGGTCACGGTGGTGGTCCATGACAGCACCCGCTGCGCGCCACTCGACTTGGGCGTCAGCCGAAGCTGCTGCAGCCCGAAATCGACGGGTCCGTCATAGCTGTAGGTCGTGCGATGGCTGATGCTCAGGCGCATGGCGGCGCTCCGCTGGGGGAAGGACGGCGGGAGAGGTTCATAGGTAGAACCTGTAATCGATTTCGATCTGCCGGTTCAGATGCGCGATGCAGCCTTCGAAATCGACGAGAAACTCGTGCAGCCCGGTTTCGAAGATCGCGTCGATCGGCCGGGCCAGCAACTTTTCATTCATCTGGTCGGCGATGTCGTGCGAAGGCAGCCTCTCGCCGTAATCCTGCGCCAGATAGCCGAGGTTCTCGCGCAGCTTGTGGGCGCAGAAGGCGAGGCTGCGCGGCATGGCGCGATCGTGGATGATGAACTGCGCGATCTCGCGCGGGCGCAGCTGCTGGCCAAAGCGCATCTGGTAGGCGCCGACGCCCGAGACCGATCGCAGGATCGTCTCCCACTGGATGTCGTCGAGCCGCGAGCCCACCGCCGAGGCCGCGGGCAGCAGCACGAAATACTTCACGTCGAGGATACGCGCGGTGTAATCCGCCCGCTCGCAGAACATGCCCAAGCGGCAGAAGTCATAGATGTCGTTGCGCAGCATCGTGCCGTGGATCGCGCCGCGCACGAAGGCCGCGCGCTGCCGGATCATCCGCAGCACGTCCTGCAGGTCGCGGTCGGCCACGCGGCGCTTCATCGCGGCGGCGAGGCTCATCCACGCCTCGTTCACCGCCTCCCAGACCTCGCGGGTGAGCGCGGTGCGCCCCACTCGGGCGTTGTCGCGCGCCGCCTTGACCACCGACAGCACCGATGACGGGTTGTCGGCGTCGCGCAGCATCCAGTCGATCGCGTCGTCGCGCGTCACCATCCCGTGCTTGGCGACATAGCTGATATGTGCCCGAGGCCTGCAACACGCTGGCCCATTCGTCGTCATCGGCCGAGCGTGTGAGCGCGATGCGCTGGCCCACCTCGACCATGCGGGCGGTGTTCTCCGAGCGCTCCAGATTCCGAAACATCCAGTAGAGCCCGCCCGCCGTCTTGCCCAGCGTCGTCATTCCTCAAGCACCCATGTGTCCTTGGTGCCGCCGCCCTGGCTCGAATTGACCACCAGCGATCCCTTCTTGAGCGCGACCCGCGTGAGACCGCCCGGCGCGATCGACACCCCCTCGGGCGAGACCAGCACGAAGGGCCGCAGATCGACATGGCGCGGCGCCAGCCCCGCGCGGGTAAAGATCGGCACGGTCGAGAGCGACAGCGTCGGCTGCGCGATGTAGTTGCCGGGCCGGGTCTTGAGCTTGGCGCGGAAGGCCGCGATCTCCTTCTTCGAGGCGGTGGGGCCGATCAGCATGCCGTAACCGCCAGAGCCATGCACCTCCTTGACGACGAGATCCGAAAGGTTGTCGAGCACGTAGGACAGAGCCTCGGGCTCCGAACAGCGCCATGTCGGCACGTTCTTCAGGATCGCCTTCTCGCCGGTATAGAATTCCACGATCTCGGGCATGTAGGAATAGATCGCCTTGTCGTCGGCGATGCCGGTGCCGGGCGCGTTGGCCAGCGTCAGCCGTCCGGCGCGGTAGACATCCATCAAACCCGGAACGCCGAGCGCGCTGTCGGGGTTGAAGTTCATCGGGTCGATCCAGTCGTCGTCGACCCGGCGATACAGCACGTCGATCGGGGTGTAGCCACGCGTCGTGCGCATCGCCACGCGGCCGTCGATCACCCGCAGATCATGCCCTTCGACAAGCTCGACCCCCATCTTGTCGGCGAGAAAGCTGTGCTCGTAATAGGCCGAGTTGTAGCTGCCCGGCGTCAGGATGCCGACCACCGGCGCGGACCCCGCATGGTCGGGCGCGCAGGCGCAGAGCGAACGGTGCAGCTGCGCGGGATAGGACGAGACCGGCCGCACCCGCGTCTTCATGAAAAGTTCGGGAAACATGTGCAGCATGGTCTCGCGGTTCTCGAGCATGTAGCTGACACCCGATGGCGTGCGGGCATTGTCCTCGAGCACGTAGAACTCGTCCTCGCCGGTGCGCACGAGGTCGGTGCCGACGATATGGGTATAGACCCCGCCCGGCGGGTCGACGCCGATCATCTGCGGCAGGAACGCCTCGTTGCGCGCGATCGCCTCGATCGGCACCCGCCCGGCGCGGATGATCTCCTGTCGGTGATAGATGTCGTGCAGAAACGCGTTGATCGCGCGCACCCGCTGCTCGATGCCGCGCGACAGCCGGTCCCATTCGCGCGCGGCGATGACGCGCGGCACGATGTCGAACGGGATCAGCCGCTCGCCCGCGTCCTGCTGGCCATAGACGTTGAAGGTGATGCCGGTGAGGCGGAACAGGTCCTCCGCCTCGCGGGCCTTGCGGCGCAATCGCCCTGCATCCTCGCCCCGGAACCAGCCGTCGATGGCGGCATAGGGGGCGCGCAGGGCCTCGTCGCGGCCCCACATCTCATCGAATGTTCTGCTCTCGCTCATGCTTCGACGATATGCCGCCGCGCGGCGGCGCCAATCGCCACCTGCCAAAGCACCGCCCCGCGGCCCTGCACGGTGCGGTTGCGCGGCCTTCGTGCCGGTTAAAGCGGCATCCGGCTCACATAGCGGGCATCGGACAAAGCCACGCGCCCCGATGCAGGCGCATCGCGGGGTGAAGCGGACCTTTGGGGGGCCTCACCCCGTCCCGAAGGGGGCAGGATCGGAGAAGACGGCATGAAGACTTGCATCCCGCCTTGAAACCCGCCATACACCATCCATATGGATGGTACACGGAAGGAGAGAACCCATGAAGGAGCGGATGGCCGAGAGCGAGAAGATCACCATCAACCTCGGCCCGGTCGATCTGGGCCGGATCGACCTGCTGGTGCAGGAGGGGTTCTTCTCGAATCGGACCGATTTCATCCGGACGGCGATCCGCAGCCAGCTCGCCGCGCAGGCGGCCGAGCTTGGCCGCTCGATCGAGCGGCACCGGCTCGAACTGGGCCTGCATGATTTCACCCGCGCCGATCTCGAGGCGCTGCGCGACGCGGGCGAGGTGCTGCATCTGCGCGTGGTCGGGCTGGCGCGCTTCGCCTCCGACATCGACCCCGAACTGGCGCGGCAGACCATCGCCTCGCTCACCGTGCTGGGCGCGCTTCAGGCGCCGCCCGCCGTCAAGGCGGCCTTGGCGGACCGTATTGCATGAGGCCCGAGCGGCCATTGAAAGGACGACGAGATGACGCATGACATGAGCGCCGTGATGCGGCGCGCGATGGCCGCGCTGCGGCTTCAGGACCCGATGGCCGCCACGCGCGAGATCCAGGCCGGTCTGAACGGGGGCCTCACCGGGGGCACCCCCGGCCCCAAACCCGCGCGGCCCGACACGCGCCGGGGCCGGGTCGACATCCTGCCGCCCGAAGCGTCGGAGGCCCCCAATCCCCGCCCGCGCCGCATGGCCGAGGCGGCGGAG
>NZ_BATB01000059.1 GCF_000466965.1 Limimaricola cinnabarinus LL-001 | reverse complement strand
AAGGGCGACCAGACGGTCGTCGGCTTCGAGATTCAGCGGCCCCGCCGGCCGCGCGGGGCTCCGCCACTTCCAACCCCTCCGCAGATCCAAACCCCCGGAGCACCCCCATGACCGCAGTCGATCCCACCGCCATCGAGGCCGGCCACAAGGAGGCAAGGCGCGCCCGCTGGTTCGCCCGCCTCGGCGTCGCCGACCGCTGGTTCCAGGTCCTCGGCCTGGCTTGGCTCACCCCGCTGATCAAGGCCGCCGCCGGCGACAACCCGCGCGCCCAGATGCGCGACGTCTGGCGTCTCTTGGGCGTGCCGCTCCTTGCCATCGCGGGCTTCCTCGCGCTCTGGGCGGCTCTGGCGCCGCAGGTGCAGACTTCGCTCGGCGCGATCCCCGGACCGGGGCAGGTCTGGCAGGAGGCGGTCGGGCTGCACGAGGACGCCGTCCGCACCTCCGAGAAGAAGGCCCGCTTCGAGGAGCAGGTGGCCATGCGCAACGAGCGCCTGGTGGAGCAGGGGCGCGCCGATGAGGTCAAGGACATCGCCTTCACCGGCTCGCCCTCCTATTACGACCAGATCGGCACCTCCATCGTGACCGTGTTCTTCGGGTTTCTGGTGGCGAGCGCCGTGGCGATCCCGCTAGGCATCCTCGCGGGCCTCTCGGCCACCGCCAATGCCGCCCTCAATCCGCTGATCCAGATCTTCAAACCGGTCTCGCCGCTGGCCTGGCTGCCGATCGTCACCATGGTGGTCTCGGCCGTCACCGCCACCGAAGGTGGGCTTTTCGCCAAGTCGTTCCTCGTCTCGGCGATCACAGTGACGCTGTGCTCGCTCTGGCCGACGCTGATCAACACCGCGCTCGGCGTCGCACAGGTCGATCGCGATCTCGTCAACGTCTCCAAGGTGCTCAAGATGAGCCCGCGCGCCAAGATCACCAAGCTGGTGCTGCCCTCGGCGCTGCCGCTGATCTTCACCGGGCTTCGCCTGAGCTTGGGCGTGGGCTGGATGGTGCTGATCGCCGCGGAGATGCTGGCGCAGAATCCCGGCCTTGGAAAGTTCGTCTGGGATGAATTCCAGAACGGCTCGTCGTCGTCGCTGGCGCGGATCATCGTCGCGGTGCTGACCATCGGCATCATCGGCTTCCTGCTCGACCGGGTGATGTTCGCGCTGCAATCGCTCTTCACCTACGCTCCGAACCGGTGATCGCCATGACCAGCATCCTTTCATTCGAAAACGTCGCCAAGGGTTTCGGCGAGGGCAAGTCGCGCAAGGACGTGCTTCGGGCCATCGATCTCGACGTGGCCGAGGGCGAGTTCGTGGCGATCCTCGGCTTCTCGGGCAGCGGCAAGTCGACGCTGATGAACCTGATGGCCGGTCTGGTGACGCCCGACCAAGGCACCGTCACCTTCAAGGGCATGCCCGTCACCGGCCCCGGCCCCGAGCGCGGGCTGGTGTTCCAAAGCTACTCCTTGATGCCGTGGCTCACGGTGGCGGGCAATGTCATGCTCGCGGTCGAGGCGGTGCATCCCGAACTGTCGAAATCCGACAAGGCCGCCAAGGCGCAGCGCTACATCGAGATGGTGGGGCTGGGGCACGCCACGACACGTCGCCCGGCCGAGCTGTCTGGCGGCATGCGCCAGCGCGTCTCGGTCGCCCGCGCGCTTGCCATGGAGCCCGAAGTGTTGCTCCTCGATGAGCCGCTCTCGGCGCTCGACGCGCTGACGCGGGCCAACCTCGCCGACGAGATCCTCGAGATCTGGGAACGCGAGCGCACCACCTGCGTGCTGATCACCAACGACGTAGACGAGGCGATCCTGCTCGCCGACCGGATCGTGCCGCTCAATCCCGACGGCACCTTGGGCGCGGCCGTGAATGTCGCGCTGCCGCGTCCGCGCGACCGCGGCGCGATGAACTCGGACCCTGCCTTCAAGGCGCTGCGCGCGCAGGTCACGGGCTATCTCATGGATGTCGGCATCAAGGCCCGCGTCGAGGGCACGCGCCGCCTGCCGGACATCCGCCCCGTTCACGACCGGACCCGCGACCTTCCCGCCGCGCAGAAGGCGGCGCAAGAGGGGCTGATCGAGGAGCGCTTCCTCGATTTCTCCCAGCTTCACAAGGTCTATCCGACCCCTAAGGGGCCGCTCACGGTGGTCGAGGACTTCAATCTCAAGATGAACCGGGGCGAGTTCATCTCGCTGATCGGCCATTCGGGCTGCGGCAAGTCCACCGTGCTGACGATGGCCGCCGGTCTCAACGAGATCTCGAAGGGCGCGATCAAGCTCGACGGCCGCCATGTCGAGGGGGCCGATCCCGAACGCGCCGTGGTGTTCCAGAGCCCGTCTTTGTTCCCCTGGCTCACCGCGCGCGAGAACGTCGCCGTGGGGGTCGACCGGGTCTATCCGCGCGCCTCGCAATCCGAGCGGCAGGAGGTGGTCGAGCATTACCTCGAACGCGTGGGTCTCGGGAACGCGATGGACCGGATGGCCTCCGAGATGTCGAACGGCATGCGCCAGCGTGTCGGCATCGCCCGCGCCTTCGCGCTGAGCCCCAAGCTGCTGCTGCTCGACGAGCCTTTCGGGATGCTCGACTCGCTCACCCGCTGGGAGCTTCAGGAGGTCCTCATGGATGTATGGGACCGCACCAAGACCACGGCAGTCTGCGTCACCCATGACGTCGACGAGGCGATCCTTCTGGCCGACCGGGTGGTGATGATGACCAACGGTCCGCGCGCCACCATCGGCAAGATCGTCGACGTGAACCTGCCGCGCCCGCGCACCCGCAAGGCGCTCTTGGAGCATGCGGACTACTACCATTACCGGCAGGAGGTGCTCGATTTCCTTGAGGAATACGAGCACGGCCGCGACCCTCGCAAGAAATCGGCGCCCAGCGCCATCGCAGCGGAGTGACCGCCATGACCCAGAAACTCGTCGTCATCGGCGCCGGCATGGCCTCGGGCCGGATGCTGGAAAGCCTGATCGAAAGCGATCCCGCAGCCTACGACATCACCCTCTTCAACGCCGAGCCGCGCGGCAACTACAACCGGCTGATGCTCTCTCCCGTCCTGTCGGGCGAAAAGACCTATGCCGAGATCGTCACCCATGACGATGCTTGGTATGAGGCTCACGGCATCACCTGCCGCTTCGGCGAGCGGGTGGTCGAGATCGACCGGGCGCGCAAGATCGTCGTCGGCGAGAAGGGCGAGGTGCCTTACGACAAGCTCGTCGTCGCGACCGGCTCCGACCCGTTCATGATCCCGCTGCCGGGCCACGACCTCGAAGGCGTGATCCCCTACCGCGATCTCGAAGACACCGAGCGGATGATGGGCCTCTCGGCCAAGCCGGACGCGAAAGCGGTGGTCATCGGCGGTGGCCTGCTGGGGCTGGAGGCGGCGGCGGGCATGGCCGCGCATGGCGTCGACGTGACCGTGGTGCACATCATGGGGCACCTGATGGAGCGCCAGCTCGACGAGGCGGCGGGGTATCTCCTGCGCCGCGCACTGACCGACAAGGGCATCAAGGTGATGTGCGCGGCCAACTCCAAGGAGATCCTGGGCAAGAACGGCCATGTGAAGGCGCTCATGCTCGATGACGGCACCGAGCTGCCCTGCGATCTTCTGGTGATGGCGGTGGGCATTCGTCCCAGCGTGGCGCTCGCCAAATCCGCCGGGCTCGCGGTCGGGCGCGGCGTGCATGTCGACGACCGGATGATCACCTCCGATCCGGACGTGCTCGCCCTTGGCGAATGCGTCGAGCATGATGGCGCGGTGTTCGGCCTCGTGGCACCTCTCTACGATCAGGCCAAGGTGCTGGCCGAGACGCTTCTGAAGCGTGAGGCCGCCTTCCGGCCCAAGGAAGTGGCGACCAAGCTCAAGGTCACGGGCTGCGACCTGTTCTCGGCAGGCGATTTCGCCGAAGGGGAGGGCCGCGAGGACATCGTGTTCCGCGACCCGGCGCGCGGCGTTTACAAGCGCCTCGTGCTCGAAGGCGAGCGGCTGATCGGCGCTGTAATGTACGGCGACACCGCTGACGGCGCGTGGTTCCACGGGCTGATCAAGGACCGCGAGGACGTCTCGGAAATGCGCGAGACGCTGATCTTCGGGCCTGCCTTCCAGGGGGGCGCCTCGGCGGACCCTATGGCGGCCGTTGCAGCCTTACCGGCTGACGCAGAGATCTGCGGCTGCAACGGCGTGTGCAAGGGCCGGATCGTGGAGGCCGTCGAGGGCGGTGCCACGACCATCGAAGGCGTCCGCGCCGTCACCAAGGCATCGGGCTCCTGCGGCACCTGCACCGGGCTGGTCGAGCAGGTCATGGCGCTCTCCTTGGGCGACGATTTCGTCATGCCCACGGCCAAGCCGGTCTGCGGCTGCACCGACCTCACCCACGAGGACGTCCGCCGCCTGATCAAGGCGCAGGAACTGAAATCCCAACCCGCCGTCTGGCAGGAGCTGGGCTGGAGTACGCCGAATGGCTGCCATGTCTGCCGCCCGGCGGTGAACTACTACCTGCTGGCCGACTGGCCGCTCGAATATCAGGACGATCCGCAGTCGCGTTTCGTCAACGAACGCAACCACGCCAACATCCAGAAGGACGGCACCTATAGCGTGGTGCCGCGCATGTGGGGCGGGCTGACCAATCCGCGCGAACTTCGCGCCATCGCCGACGCCGCCGACAAATACGGCGTGCCGACCGTCAAGGTGACGGGGGGCCAGCGCATCGACCTTCTGGGCGTGAAGAAGGAGGATCTGCCCGCGATGTGGGCCGATCTGAACGAGGCGGGGCTCGTGTCGGGACACGCCTATTCCAAGGGGCTGCGCACGGTGAAGACCTGCGTCGGGCGCGAGCATTGCCGCTTTGGCACACAGGACAGCACCGGGCTGGGCGTGAAGCTTGAAAAGCGGCTCTGGGGGTCGTGGACGCCGCACAAGGTCAAGCTCGGCGTCTCTGGCTGCCCGCGCAACTGCGCCGAGGCGACCTGCAAGGATCTCGGGATCATCTGCGTGGACAGCGGCTTCGAGATCGGCGTCGGCGGGGCCGCAGGCATGGATCTCAAGGAGATCCAGCCGCTGGTGAAGGTTGCCACCGAGGCAGAGGCCGAGGAATGGTCGGTTGCTTTCGTGCAGCTCTACCGCGAGCACGCCAAGTATCTCGACCGGCCCTACAAATGGATCGCCAAGGTCGGAATGGACTGGGTGCGCGAGGCGCTTCTGGACGATGCCGAGCGCGCGGCCCTCGTGGCGCGCTTCGACCTGAGCCAGACGATCTATCAAAAGGACCCATGGGCCGAGCGGGCCGAACCGGCGCAGGCCCGCCGCTTCCAGCCGCTGGCCGATCTCACGCTGGAGGCTGCGGAATGAACTGGATTGATGTGGGCGCTCTCGACGACATCCCGCTGCGCGGCTCGCGGCTGGTGAAGACGCCCGTGGGCTGCGTGGCGCTGTTTCGCACGGGCGATCGGGAGGTCTTCGCCGCCTCCGACCGCTGCCCGCACAAGGGCGGGCCGCTGTCGGAGGGCATCGTGCATGGGCGCGCCGTGACCTGCCCGCTGCACAACTGGGTGTTCAGCCTCGAGACCGGCGAGGCGCAGGGCGCGGATGAAGGCTCCATTCCGACCTATCCGCTGCGGGTTGAAAACGGGCGGATCCTGCTCGACGGCGACGCGGTGGGCCGCAGGGCGGCGGCATGACCGGGCCCGCGCATCTCTCCGCGCAGCCGGGCGAGATCCGCACCACCTGCGCCTATTGCGGCGTGGGCTGTGGGGTGCTCGCCAAGCCGGACGGACAGGGCGATCTGACGGTGCGCGGCGACCCGGATCACCCGGCCAATCGCGGGCGGCTCTGCTCCAAGGGCACGGCGCTGGGCGAGACGGTGGGCCATGAGGACCGGCTTTTGCATCCGATGATCGGTGGGGCGCGGACCGATTGGGACACGGCGCTGGGCCATGTCGCCGACCGGTTCCGCGAGACCATCGCCCGGCACGGCCCCCACAGCGTCGCCTTCTACGTCTCGGGGCAGATGACGACCGAAGATTACTACGTCGCCAACAAGCTGATGAAGGGCTTCATCGGTTCGGCCAACATCGACACCAATTCACGGCTCTGCATGGCCTCGACAGTGGCGGGCCACAAGCGCGCCTTCGGCACCGACACCGTGCCCGGCACCTACGAGGATCTGGAGCTTGCCGATCTCGTGGTGCTGACCGGATCGAACCTCGCATGGTGCCACCCGGTGCTCCATCAGCGCATCGCGGCGGCCAAGGCGGCGCGGCCCGGGATGCGGGTGGTCGTCATCGACCCGCGCCGCACCGCGACCTGCGACATCGCCGATCTGCACCTGCCGCTGGCGGCGGGCTCGGACGTGGCGCTGTTCAATGCGCTGTTGGCAAGGATCGACGCGCGCGGCGCGCGCGATACCCGCTTCGCGCGCCACCTTGACGGGATGGAGGAGGCGCTGGCCGCCGCCCATGCCGAGGACGTCTCGGTTACCGGGCTGAGTGCGGCGCAGATCGACGCCTTTTGCGACATGTGGATCGGCACCGAGAAGGTCGTCACCGTGTTCAGCCAGGGCGTGAACCAGTCGAGCGCGGGCACCGACAAGGTGGGCGCCATCATCAACTGCCACCTCGCCACGGGGCGCATCGGACGGCCCGGCATGGGGCCGTTTTCGGTCACCGGGCAGCCCAACGCCATGGGCGGCCGCGAGGTCGGTGGGCTGGCCAACACGCTGGCCTGCCATCTCGACATCGAGAACCCCGCGCACCGCGCCGCGGTGCAGGGCTTCTGGGCCGCGCCCGCGATGCCCGACAGGCCCGGTCTCAAGGCCGTCGACATGTTCCGCGCGGTGGAGCGCAGCGACATCAAGGCGATCTGGATCATCTGCACCAACCCCGCCGTTTCCATGCCCGAGGCCGACCGGGTGCGCGATGCCATCGCGGGCTGCGACTTCGTAGCGGTGAGCGACATCACTGCGAGCACCGATACCGCGCGGCTGGCGCATGTGCTCCTGCCCGCCGCAGGCTGGGGCGAGCGCGACGGCACGGTGACCAATTCCGACCGCACCATCAGCCGACAGCGCAAGCTGCTCGATGCGCCGGGCGAGGCGCGGCCCGACTGGGCGATCCTCGCCGAAGTGGGGCGGCGCATGGGATGGGCCGCCGCCTTCGATTGGGAGACCCCGGCCGAAGTGCTGCGCGAGTACGCGGCGCTGTCGGGCATCGCCGGGCGCTTCGGGCGCGACTTCGACATCTCAGCCTCGCCGATCTCGACGCCGCCGCTTACGACGCGCTTGCCCCGCAGCGCTGGCCGATCGCGGCGGCGCAGCAAGGCGGGCGCTTTTTCGGTGACGGGCGGTTCTTCACCCCGACCGGGCGGGGCCGGATGATCGCCGTTCACGCCGCGCCACCCAAGGCGAAGCTCACGCCCGAGCATCCGTTCAGGCTCAACACCGGGCGCATCCGTGATCAGTGGCACACCATGACCCGCTCGGGCCGCTCGGCCCGGCTCAACCGGCACATGGGCGAGCCGTTTCTGGAGATCCACCCCGAGGATGCGCGCGCGCTTGGCCTCGCCCCTGCGAGCCTCGCCGAGCTGCGCGGGCAGGGGGCAAGGGCCGTGCTGCGCGTGCTGGTGAGCGAACGGGCGAGACGCGGCGAGGTTTTCGCTCCGATCCATTGGAGCGGGGAGACCGCGCCCACGGGGCGCATCGACGCGGTGGTAGGGCCCCATGTCGATCCGCATTCGGGCCAGCCCGAGGCCAAGGCGGCGGCGGTTTCGGTCGCGCCGTTTGCGGCCAAGTGGTTCGGATTCGCCGTCTCGACGGCGCTGCCCGCGCCCAAGGCCGATTACTGGGCGCGCGCGCGCTCCGAGCAGGGCTGGCGGTTGGAGCTGGCCGGGGCAGAAACCCCCGAAGACTGGGAGGCCGAGGCGCGCGCGCTGTTCGGACTGCCAGAGGCGCGGCTGACGCGGGTGAGCGATTCCGCCCGCGGGATCGAGCGGTTGGCGTTCCACGAGGACGGGCGGCTGGTCGCGGCGCTCTTCGTGTCGCCGCGCCCCGTCGCGGTCTCGCGCGAGCATCTGGCGTCGCTTCTGGGGGGCGAGGGCGCGCAGGCGCTCAGCGGTCGGCCCGGTGCCGACATGCCCGATCCCGGCCCGGTGCTCTGCGCCTGTCTGGGCGTCGGGGTGAACACGATCCTGTCCGCGATCGAGAGCGGCGCGGCGCTCAGCGTCGAGGCGATTGGCGCGGCACTTGGGGCGGGGACGAATTGCGGCTCCTGCCGACCCGAAATCGCGGCCCTTCTGGCCAATGCGCGGATGCGCGAGGCGGCGGAGTAGAACGGACGGGGCTGCCGCGCGGCCCCGTCTCGGTTCAGGCGGCGCGCAGCCGCGCGGGCATCAACCCGGTTTCATCCATCGACACGGCGCGGCCCTCGCGGATCGACATCTGCGCGGCGATCCCCATGGCCACGGCGGCCCAACCATCCTCGAGCGTTACCTCGGCCCGGGCGCGCTGGCCGCGCACCAGCTCAAGAAACCGCGCATGCTGATAAAAGGTCGAGCCGTTGTGATCGCCCGCCTCCAGAAGCGCCGGATCGACCGGGATCTCGCGGATCTCGGGGCCCTTGGGCGCGCGCGGGCTGACGATGAGTTGCGGCACCGGCGGCGCGCCCAGATGTTCGGGCCAGAACCGGCCCGGCCCCGGCACCAGCGCCTCGATCCGCGCCTGCGGGCCGACCGCCGTCACCTCCTCTTGGTAGCGCGCGCTTCGGCGAACATGCACAGTTCCAGCATCGCCCGGCCGCCGCGCGCGAAATCGACGATGACATAGCCGTTGTCGAGCACGTCGGGCGCCACGCCCTCGTAATTCTCGTCTTGATGGTTCACCGCCTGGCTGCCGGAGGCCATGACGCGCACCGGCTCGTCGCCCAGCGTCAGCCGCATCAGGTCGAAGAAGTGGCAGCATTTTTCGACGAAGGTGCCGCCCGTGTAGCGGTTGAAGCGGTTCCAGCCGCCGACCTTGTGCAGGAAGGGAAATCGATGCTCGCGGATGGTGAGCATGCGGATGCCCCCCGTCGCCGCCTGCGCCTCCTTGAGGAAGGCTGCGATGGGCGGCATGTAGCGATATTCCATCGCCACCCACACCGGTGCGGGATAGCTGTCGCGGAAGGCCGCGAGCCGTGCCGTTTCGGCCGGGTCGGTGAAAAGCGGCTTCTCGACGAGGACCGGCAGCGGTCGCGTGCGGGCGATCTCCTCCATCTGCTCGAGGTGGCGGAAATTGGGGCTGGCGATCAGCAGGCAGTCGAGCCCTTCGGTCGCCATGAGGTCGGCAACGGAAGAGCAAAGCCGTGCCCCGGGGGCCAGCGCCTGCGCCTGCATCGCCATCTCGGCGTCGGGCTCGAAAATCGCGGAGACGCGCGTGCCCGGCAGCAGCGCGATGTTGCGCAGATGCTCCTGTCCCATCATGCCGCAGCCGATGATGCCGTAATTGGTGACCGTAGTCATGTGACCTCCCTCAGATCAGGCGCTGCACGTAATGGGCGCGCGCCGTGTCGAACCATGTGCGCGAGAACTCGACCGGCGCCGGGCCTTGGGCCCAGCTCAGCCGCTCGATATATCCGGTGACGGTGCCGGGGCGCAGCGTGAAGGCCGCGGGCGCCCAATGCGGCACCTCCCCGATGGTGACCCGATCCTCGGCGCGGGTGATCCAGAAGCCGAGATGGGTCTTGTAGTAGAGGTAGAGCGAATCCGCGAGCCTGCCGGGATCGATCGCCCCCGCCGCGCCGTCGAGCCAGATCTCCTCGACCGCGATGATCGTGTCGTTGAGGCGGCGCAGGCGGCGGATCCGCGTGGCGTCGGACGCGGCGCCGAAGCCGGGCAGGTCGGCGGGCTTTTCGATCCGCGCGAGATCGAGCACCTCGGCGCGGGGCAGGCCGCCGCCCTCGGGCAGCTCGAGCCGGAACATCGAGTAGACGCTCTCGGCCTGCGCGTTGCGCCGCACGTAATTGCCCGACCCCTGCACCCGCTCCAGCATGCCTTTTTCCGACAGCTCGGAAAGCGCCTTCCTGAGCGTGCGCACCGAGGTGCCCAGACGTTGCGCGAAGTCGCGTTCGGGCGGCAGCCGCTCGCCCTCGACCAGCCGACCGGAGGCGATCTCGCGCACGAGAAGTTCGCTGATCTGCTGGTGCAACGGCAGGGCGGCAGGCGCTTCGGGCATCTGGCAAAAATCTCGCGGTCAAAATTGATGCACCATTGATTTGCATTTGCCGGGCTGTTACGCAAGTGGAAATCGCACGCTTGGAGGAGCCCCCGCATGACCGTCGTCCCTATCACCTCGCCCGATCTCGACGCGGTCGAGGTGTCATGGTTCGCAGCGCTCTGCTCGGATGATTACCGGCTCTTGGGCAAACCCGAAGGCGACCTGCGCTCGTCCTGGGCGCATTGCTCGGAGATCGTGAAAACCGCCGAAGCCCAGGGCTTTCGCAATATCCTGTGCCCCTCCTCCTACCAGGTCGGGCAGGACACGCTGAGCTTCGTCGCGGGCTGTGCGCCGATCACTTCGAAGATCAATCTGCTGGCCGCGATCCGCTGTGGTGAGATGCAGCCGATCATGCTGGCGCGCACCGTCGCCACGCTCGATCACATGCTGGAAGGGCGCCTGACGCTCAATGTCATTTCCTCGGACTTTCCGGGCGAAAAGGCCGAGAGCAAGTTCCGCTACCAGCGCTCGCGCGAGGTGGTCGAGATCCTCAAGCAGGCATGGACGCAGGACGAGATCAACTACAAGGGCGAGGTCTATGATTTCGAGGGTCTGACCACCGACCCGGCCAAACCTTATCAGGAAGGCGGCCCGCTCCTCTATTTCGGCGGCTACTCGCCTGATGCGCTGGATCTGTGCGGCCAGCATTGCGATGTCTACCTGATGTGGCCCGAAAAGAAGGAAGACCTCGCCGAGCGGATGCGGGCGGTGCATTCCGTGGCCGAGAAGTACGACCGCACGCTCGATTACGGCCTGCGGGTCCATGTGATCGTCCGCGACACCGAGGCCGAGGCGCGCGAATACGCGCAGCACCTCGTCTCCGAGCTCGATGACGAGCAGGGACGCACGATCCGCGAGCGCGCGCTCGACGCAACCTCGCTCGGCGTGTCGCATCAGGCGCGCAACCGCGAACTCGCGGACATGGAGGGTTTCATCGAGCCGAACCTGTGGACCGGCGTCGGCCGGGCGCGCTCGGGCTGCGGTGCGGCGCTGGTGGGATCGACCGACCAAGTCTATTCGAAGCTTGAGGAATACAGGAAGATGGGCATGCGGGCCTTCATCCTTTCGGGATATCCGCATATCGACGAGGCCAAGCATTTCGGCGCCCGCGTGCTGCCGATGATGAAGACCTGCTCGCTGCCCGAGGCCTATGGCCGGGTGCCGAGCCAGACACCGAAGACGCCGCTGGGCGCAGGAGAACGCCGCTGATGAACCGGATCGAGATTTCCAAGGATGTCGCGCTGAGCCGCCTGGTCTATGGCATGTGGCGCATCGCCGACGACACCGACACCTCGCCCGCCCATGTGCGCGCCAAGATCGATGCCTGTCTCGAACAGGGCATCACCACGATGGATCAGGCCGACATCTATGGCGGTTACGGCGCCGAGGCGGTGCTGGGGGTGGCCCTCAAGGAAGACCCCTCGCTGCGCGAGCGGATCGAGATCGTCAGCAAATGCGGCATCGTCGCGCCCATGGGCCGGCACTCGGACAAGAGGGTCAAGCATTACGACACCTCGCGCGCCTATATTGAACAGGCGGTCGAAACGAGCCTGCGCGACATGGGCACCGAGTATCTCGACCTTCTGCTGATCCACCGCCCCGACCCGATGATGGATCACCGCGAGACCGGCGCCGCGCTCGACGCGCTGGTGGCCTCCGGCAAGGTCCGGTCGGTGGGCGTGTCGAACTTCCGTCCCTGGGACGTGGAGCTGCTGGAATCCGCGATGGAGACGCCGCTCTCCACCAACCAGATCGAGATCTCGCTCAAGGAGCTGTCGCCCTTCACCAATGGCGATCTTGCCTATCACCAGCGTCGGGGCATCCCGCTGATGGCGTGGTCACCCCTGGGCGGCGGTGATCTGATGACCGGGCAGGGACCGGTGGCCGAGCGGCTTGATGCGATAGCAAAGGCGCAGGGCGTCGACCGCGCCGCCGTCGCGGTGGCCTTCCTGCTGGCGCATCCGGCGGGCATCCTGCCGGTGCTGGGCACCAACAACGTCGAGCGGATCGCGAAGATCTCCGACGCGTTGAAGGTCTCTCTCGACCGGCAGGACTGGTACACGCTCTACGAGGCCGGGCTCGGCACCGAAGTGCCATGAGCGCGGCGGCCGAGATCCCCGGCTTCGTGCCGGACGCGGAGAACACGCGACTTCTGCGCGATGCCTTCGGCCGCTTTGCCACCGGCGTCACCATCGTCACGGTGGCGGGCGAGGATGGCCCCGTGGCGATCACCGCCAACAGCTTTTCGAGCCTGTCGCTCGATCCGCCGCTGGTGCTGTGGTCGCCCGACCGCAAGTCGCGCCGCTTCGGGCATTTTGCCCATGCGACGCATTACGTGATCCACGTGCTGGCCGCCGAGCAGGCGGACCTGTGCTTCGGCGTGTCCAAGGACGCGTGGAAGCTGGGCGAGCACGATCTGGAGCTCAACGCCCAAGGCGTGCCGGTGATCCCCGGCGCGCTGGCCCGCTTCGACTGCACGCGAGAGGTCACGCATGACGGCGGCGACCACGTGATCGTCGTGGGCCGGGTCGATCGTTGCGAGATGCGCGACGGCACGCCGCTCGTCTTCTATGCAGGCAAGACCGTGCGGATCGCGCAGGACTGAGACATCGCCGCATCCTGGGGAGGAGCGGCCACCCGAAAGGGAAGGGGAGAGGAATGGGAGGAGTTCTGGCCGTGCTGGGGCCGCTCGGGCGGCTCAATGCGGCGCTCTGCACCGCGGGCCGCGCAATCGGCGTCGTGGCCATCGCCGTGATGGTGGCGGTGACGCTGCTGCAGGTCGTCATGCGCTACGTGTTCAACAACGCGCTGCCCTGGCCCGACGAGGCGGCGCGCTTTTGCATGCTGTGGATGACCGGGCTGATGGCACCGACCGCGCTGCGCCATGGCGGCTTCGTCGCCATCGACAGCCTGCTGATGGCACTGCCGGTGCGGCTCTCGGCCTTCCTGTCGCTGATCCTGCTTTCCATCGCCATGCTGGTGCTGGTGATGGGGCTGACCATCGGCTGGGCCGAGGTGAACGGGCTCGGCGGGCGCTTCGACACCGCGTCACTGTATCTGCCGACCTCGTGGGGGCTCGACAGCTGGTACCGCATTCCGCGCAGCTGGATGATGCTGTCTCTCGTGGTGGGCTTCGCGATGCTGATCCTCGTCAATCTCGAGCTGATGATCCGCGCCTTCATGGGCCTGATCGGCGCCGCCGACCGGCTGCCCATGGTCCGCAATCCCGTTCTGGGGAGCGCCGAATAATGCTGGTCCTGTTCCTTCCGGTCTTCCTGTTCTTCTTGATGGTCGGCCTGCCGGTCTTCTTCGGGCTGCTGTTCGCGCCGGGCATCCTCTTGTGGCTCAACGGGCAGGAGCGCGACATCACGCTGCTCTACCGCAACCTCTACAACGGCATGGACAGCTTTCCGCTGATGGCGATCCCGTTCTTCATGCTCGCGGGCGAGCTGATGAACCGCGGCGGCATCACGCTGCGCCTCGTGGAGTTCAGCCAAGCTCTGATGGGGCATTTCCGCGGCGGTCTCGCGCATGTGAACATCCTGTCGTCCATGCTCTTCGCGGGGCTGTCTGGGTCGGCCGTGGCCGACACCTCGGCGCTGGGCTCGATGCTGATCCCGGCGATGGAAAAGCAGGGCTATACCCGCCGCTTCGCGGCTGCGATCACTGCCGCGTCATCGGTGATCGGCCCGATCATCCCGCCTTCGGGCATCATGATCATCTATGCCTATGTCATGGGCGAGAGCGTGGCCGCGCTGTTCCTTGCGGGCATTGTGCCGGGCATCCTCGTGGGGCTCGGGCTGATGGTGCTGGTGAAGTTGATGGCCGACCGCTACGACTTTCCTGTCGCCTCGCGCCGCCACACATGGGCCGAGCGCGGGCAGGCCTCGCTCAAGGCGTTCTTCCCGCTGATGACCCCTGTCATCATCCTCGGCGGCATCCTCACCGGCGTCTTCACCCCGACCGAGGCCGCCGCCGTCGCCGTGGCCTATGCGCTGATCATCGGGATCTTCGTGCTGCGCACGCTCAAGATCTCGGAGTTGGGCGACGTGCTTTCCAAGGCGGGCATCACCTCCGCCGTGGTGCTGTTGCTGGTGGGTGCCGCGATGTCGTTCAAGACGGTGGTGTCGCTCTCCCACGCGCCGGAGCTTCTGGCCGACTTCATCCTGACCCTGACCGAGAACCCGCTCTTGCTGCTGTTTCTAATCAACCTGCTGCTGTTCGCGGTGGGCATGTTCCTCGACGCGGGCCCGGCGATCATCATCCTCGGGCCGATCCTGGGGCCGGTCTTCACTTCTCTGGGCGTCGACTCGGTGCATTTCGCGATCATCATGTGCGTGAACCTGACCGTGGGGCTGGCGACACCGCCGATGGGCCTCGTGCTCTTTGTCGCGGCCTCGGTTTCGGGCGAAAAGGTCGAGACGATCTCGAAGGCGATCCTGCCCTTCCTCGCGGTCGAGATATTCGTGATCATGCTGATCACATTCGTGCCCGAGATTTCCATGACGATCCCGCGCCTGACGGGCTTCGCCGACTGAACGACAAGAAGATGAGCAACAGGGAGGACACCATGCTCGCGAACACCTTCAAGGCTGCCGGTCTGGCCGCACTCATGGCCGGCACCGCGCTGCCGGTCATGGCCCAGGACATCACCCTGCGCGCCACCGCCAATTCGAACGAGAACGACGAGGATTACGACGGCTCGTGGTCTTTAAGAACTATGTCGAGGCGGCGTCGAACGGCGCCATCGAGGTCGAGATCTTCATGGGCACGCAGCTGTGCTCGAACGGCGCGGAATGCCTGCAGGGCGTGGCCGACGGCTCGATCGACGTCTACATCTCGACCTCTGGCGGTGCCTCGGGGCTGTTTCCCTACGTGCAGGTGCTCGATCTGCCTTACGTGATGGCCGATGACCGCGTGGCCGAGGCCGTGCTGTCGGGCGACTTCACCCGCACCATGCGCGACATGGCACTGTCGGATTCGGGCGACGCGATCCGGCTGATGACCATCGGCAACACCGGCGGCTGGCGCAACTTCGCCAACACCCAGCGCCGCATCGCCCAGCCCTCGGACATCGAAGGGCTGAAGATCCGCACCGTGGTCGCCGACCTGCCGCAGGAGCTGGTGCGCGCGCTGGGCGCCTCGCCGACGCCGATCCCGTGGCCGGAGCTCTTCACCTCACTGCAGACCGGCGTGGTCGAGGGCACCAAGAACGGCATCACCGACATCATGTCGATGAAGTTCCCCGATGCGGGCCTGCAATACGTCACGCTCGACGGCCACGCCTACATGGGCGCGCTGTGGTGGATGTCCAACCAGCGGTTCCAGGAGCTGCCCGACGACATGAAGCGCGTCGTGGTCGATGGCTTCTACCAGCTGCAGCAGGCGACCTTCGCCTCGCCCAAGCGCAAGTCGATCCAGGCCTATGAGGATTTCGTGGCCGGCGGCGGCGATCTCTACGTGCCGACCCCTGACGAGAAGGCCGCCTTCGCCGAGGCCGCCCAGCCGGTCTATGAGTGGTTCACCGCCAATGTCGAAGGCGGACAGGAGATCTACGACGCGCTGACCTCCGCCGTGGCCGAGGCCGAGACCGATCTTGAGACCGCCCGCGCCGCCGACATGGAGTGACGCGGCGCTGAGACCACGGCCGGGGGGCCTCCCCCGGCCATCGCGCCCGCGCCCCGGATCGCTCCGGGGGCGGGCGTCCTTCCGAACAATCCGATGCCTTCCCCAACCGGGCCGCCGCCCGGGCACCTCCCTTTGTCGTCAGGAGCCGCCATGACCCGTCTTGCCGAGCAGACCCGGACCCTGTTTCCGGGTCTTGCCCTCGCGGTGCTGGTGGCGATGGCGGCGCAGTTCCTGTCCGAGCATTACGGCGCGCCCGCGATGCTGATGGCGATCCTTTTGGGCATCGCGTTGCAGTTCCTGTCGGAAGAGCCGCGTTCGGCCCCCGGCATCGGCTTCGCCTCGCGCACGCTCTTGCGCATCGGCGTGGCGCTGTTGGGCGTGCGGATCAGCGTCGGCATGGTGCAGGAGTTGGGGCTGGGGCTCTTCGCGCTCATCGTCGGCGGCGTCTTCGCCACCATCGGCGCATCGCTTGCCTTTGCCTGGGCCACCGGGCGCGACCGGCTCTTCGCCTTCCTGTCGGGTGGCGCGGTGGCGATCTGCGGCGCGTCGGCGGCCATGGCGATCGCCAGCGTCCTGCCCCGACGCGAGGAGGGCGAGCGCGATCTCATCTTCACCGTGGTCTCGGTGACGATGCTCTCGACGCTGGCGATGATCGCCTATCCGATCCTCGCGGCAAAACTCGGATATGACGCGCGCCAGACCGGCGTATTCCTGGGCGGCACGATCCACGACGTGGCGCAGGTGGTGGGGGCGGGCTACTCGGTCTCCGAGGAGACGGGGGACATCGCGACGCTGGTCAAGCTGATCCGTGTGACCATGCTGGCCCCGATCGTGCTGGTGGCCGCCCTCGTGATGCGCCGCCGCGCGCCCGTCGGGGCGGCCCGGCCGCCGCTGGTGCCGGGCTTCGTGCTGGGCTTTCTGACGCTGGCCGCGCTCAACTCGATGCAGCTTCTGCCCGGCTGGAGCATCGAGGCGCTGAGTGCTGTGTCGCGCTGGGCGCTGCTGACCGCCATCGCCGCCGTCGGCATGAAGACATCCCTGAAGAAGCTGCTCGATGTCGGCGGTCGCGCCATCGCGCTCCTTACTGCGCAAACCGCATTCCTCGCGCTGTTCCTCGGGCTCGGCATGGCGCTGATCGGCTAGGCGGTAATACTTGTTGACCAGTTTTTAGGCGACGTTAAGGTTTCCCTTGCGTAAAGTGAGGGAGGACATGATGCGTATTTCCAGAATGATGGCCGCGCTTTTGATGGCGACGGCCCTGCCGATGACGGCTCTGGCCCAGAGCGATGACAGCTTGGCCAAGATGCGGGAGTTCCGGACCACCGGAACATCGCTCGACATACCTCAGATCGACCAGAAGGGAGAGACCGCTGATCGCCTGCGCGGGATACTCGAAGACATCGAGATGCCCGAAGGCTTCGAGATCGACCTCTTCGCCGTGGTGCCCGACGCGCGCCACATGGCGCTCGGCAACTCGGTCCCGGTGGTCTTCGTCGGCACCCGCAAGGACAAGTTCTGGGCGGTGACCGATCGCGACGGCGACCGCGTCGCGGACGAGGTCAAGGAATTCGCGCCCGCGCTCGATCTCGCTGTGCCGAACGGCCCCTGCATGACGCCTGACGGCTTTCTCGTGCTGGCGGAGCACAACCGCGTGCTGATGTTCCCGGCGGCCGAGTTCTTCTATGAATCGCCGGACGTGGCGGTGGCCGAGGTGGTGCCGCAGGGCGAGCTGATCCCGGTCGAGGAGGAGAGCTTCAACCACGGCGCGCGCGTCTGCGACATCGGCCCCGACGGCATGCTCTACATCTCGATGGGCCAGCCGCACAACGTGCCACCTGCCGAGAAGATGGATCTCTACAACGAGGTCGGCATGGGCGGCATCATCCGGCTCAACACCGACGGCTCGGGCCGCGAGGTCTACGCACGCGGGATCCGAAATTCGGTCGGCATGGACTTCAACCCCGCCAATGACGAGTTGTGGTTCACCGACAACCAGGTCGACGGCATGGGCGACGACATTCCGCCGGGCGAAATGAACCGGATCACCGCATCCGGCCAGAATTTCGGCTTTCCATGGTATGGCGGCGGCACGACACGCACCAATGAATACATGGACGCGGAGATCCCCGCGGACGTGGTGAACCCCGAGGCCGAGTACACCGCCCATGCCGCCGATCTGGGCATGGCGTTCTACGGTGCCGACGCCTTCCCGGCCAAGTACCATGGCGGCATCTTCTCGGCGCAGCACGGCTCGTGGAACCGCACCACCCCCGTGGCGCGCGGGTGATGTTCACCCCCGTGGGCGAGGATGGCAGCGCGGGCGAGCCCGAGGTCTTTGCCGAGGGCTGGCTGACCGAGAACGGTGAATACTTGGGGCGGCCCGTCGACGTCGCCATCATGAAGGACGGCTCGCTGCTCGTGTCGGACGACTTCGCGGGCGCGATCTACCGGATTTCCTATAGCGGATCCGAGGGCGGGCAGCCCGAGGACAGCGGCATGGAAGCCGAAGAGGCCGGCATGGGAAACATGGACATGGAGACCATGGAAGAGAACATGGAAGACATGGGCATGGAGGGCTCACCGGACGAGATGGGCATGGAGCACATGGAGACCGAGAGCGAGGAGACCGAAACCTCGAACTGAGACCCGATCCCCCACGGGCGCGCCGCGGCTGTGGGGGTCCTTCATCCCGGAGATCCGAATGAGACCGATCCAATGCGCGGCGATCCTTGCCGCGTCTCTGCTCGCGGCGCCCATGGCGCATGCGGGCGACCCGCAGCTCGGCAAGCAGGCGGCGGGTGCCTGCGCCGCCTGCCATGGCCGCGACGGCATCGCCATGGCGCCCGACGCGCCCAATCTCGCGGGGCAGCCCGAGAGCTATCTCGTCGAGCAGTTCCTGGCCTATCGGTCCGGGGAACGCGCGCACGAGCAGATGACGCTGATCGCGCAGAGCGTTGACGAGGCCGAGATCGAGGATATCGCGGCCTATTTCGCAGCGATCGAAATCACCGCGACGGTGCCGGACGCGCTGAGGTGAACCTCAAGGCGCGGTGCCGCCCGTCTCGGGGAAGGCATCGCGCCAACGGGCCTGGAACAGCGCGCGCTTGTGTGCATCAAGCGCGATCAGAAGCGCAGGCGTGAGCGCGATGGGGCGTTGCAGCGTCTCGGTCGCCTCGCCAAGCTCCAACGCCGTGCCGTCCTCGCTCTCCATCCGTACGATCAGGAGGGCCGCTTCGAGCGCGCGGCGGCCTTCGGCCGAGAGCAGGAAATCAACGAACTGCGCCGCGCCGCGCGATTGCCCGGCCTCGCGCGGGATCATCGCGGCGCGCGACAGCACGAGGGTGTAGTCCTGCGGTGCGACGACGCCGAGGCGCGGGTCGCGCCGCGCCCGCGCCAGCGCGTAGGAGCCCAGCACGTTGTAGGCCACGCGGTATCGCCCCTCGGCCACCCCGTCGATGATCTCGGCCGAACAGCAGGTGGCCACCGAGCCCGAGCGCCCGAAGCTTTCCATCAGCCCGCCGAAGGTCGTGGCCTCGGTCGAATCCGCGAAGGCGAAGAGAAACCCGAGACCCGACCGCTCGATGTCATAGGTGGCGACGCGGCCACGAAACGGGCTTTCGGTCGGGCGCAGCAGGTCCAGAAGGTCGAAGCGCGAATGCGGGACCTGCGCGGGTGGCACCAGGTCGCGGTTGTAGACCATGACGGCAGGCTCGCGGGTGACGCCCCACAGCTCGTCGCGCCAGATCAGCGCATCGGGCAGGGCGGCGGTGAAGGCCGAGCGGTGCGGTCTGGCGCAGCCTCGTTCACCAGATCGACCATCTGGTGCACCGCCGAGGAGATCACCAGATCCGCGCCCGCCCGCCCCCGGGCACAATCGTCGCCCTGCAACCGGTAGAGCGCGTTGGAGCCCCATTGCTCGTAGCGGATCGCGATGTTCGGGCGGGTTTCGAGGAACGTCTCGACCACCGGTCCCAGCACCGCGATGTCGGTGGTCGAGCGCAGCCGCAGCGTTTCGGTCGCGGTGCCGGACCCGAAATCGCGCGTCAGTTCCTGCGCGCGGGCGGGGGCGGCGAGCAGCAGGAGCGCCATGAGCGTCGCGCGGATCATGCGCCCGCCCGTGGCAGGCGCAGGGCCGCTTCGAACCCGCCCTCGCACGGCCCGAGGACGAGCGCGCCGCCATGGCTCTGTGCGACCTCTCGCGCAATGGCGAGGCCGAGCCCCGCCCCCCCCGGCGCATGGGCGGCGAAGCGCGCGCCCATTCCCGCGAGGATCGCGGGCGCGGGCCCCGGTCCCGCGTCATGGGCAAAGAGCCGGGCCATGCCGTCTTCGCGCGCGACGCCGACGCGGATCGGCGCGCGGCCATGCGACAGCGCGTTGGCGGCGAGGTTCTTGCCCGCCTCGACCAGCGACATTGCGTCGCCGCGCACCACCACCGGGGCGGGCGGCAGGTCGAGCCGGATCGCGGCCCCGCCCGGCGCATCCTCAAGCGCCTCGTAGATCTCGAGAGCCACGTCGCGCAGGTCGATCGCGCTGCGCGGCGCGGTGTCGGTGCGGTGGATCGTCATCGCCCGGTCGAGCATCCGGTCCAGAAGCCGTGACAGCCCGACGCTGCGATCGTGGATCCGCGCGAGCAGCCGGGCGCGGCGCTCGGGGTCGGTCTCTTCCTGCGCGTCCTGCGCCTGCGCGCGGATCGCAGCCACTGGGGTGCGCAGCTGGTGCGCCGCGTCGCCGATCAGGTTGCGGCTTGCCGCCGCCTGCCGGTCGAGCCGCCCCATGAAGCCGTTGAGCGCGCCGAGCATGGGCGCGATCTCGGACGGCATCGGCAGGGTGATCGGCGTGAGATCGGTCGGATCGCGGCGCGCCAGCGCCCGGCCCAGCCGCTGCAGCGGCCTGAGCGCCGAGAGCGTCGCAAGCCAGGCGAACAGGCCGATGACGAGCCCGGCGGCGGCGAGCACCGCCAAGGCCCCGCCCGCGACTGTCCGCCGCGCCAGCGCCCGGCG
>NZ_BATB01000060.1 GCF_000466965.1 Limimaricola cinnabarinus LL-001 | reverse complement strand
ACTCCGGCCACTCCGGCCACGAGCGCCGCCGGGGCGATGCCTGCGGTCAAGCGCAGCCCGCGCCTCGGCGAGGAAACCGATGGCGCCGCGACGGCTCCAACCGAACCGGCCTCCTCCACGTCCGGCCCCAAGGATGCCGCCAAGCCGGATGCCGACGAAGGCCGCTCGGGTGACGACACGTCTTCGACCCGCTCCACGCCCCCACGTAGCAGTGCCCGGTTTCAGGACCCGCACAACGCCCCGAGCAAGGCCTCCGGCTTCGGCGCAGGCCTGCTCGGCGGTCTGATCGCCGCGGCGCTGGGCCTCGGTGCGGGTTGGCTCTGGCTCGACCGCAGTTCGCGCGCGGATGATTTCGACACGAGGCTCGGCAGCCTTGAGCGGGAGGTCGCACCACTCGCCGACGGTCTCGATGGGCTGCGCGGCGAAACCGAGGCTGGCCTGAGCGCGCTCGACGCGCGCCTTGGCAGCACCGAAACCGGGCTGGCCGACATGGCGGGCCGGATCGACGCGCTCGACGCCCGCCTCGTCGATGCCGAGAACAGCGCCGGGCCCGAGGGCACGCTGGCGCGCGAGGCCGTCGCCCGCTGGCAGGCCGAGGTCGACGCGCTGCGCGCCGATCTCGAGACACAGGCGCAGGAGATCGCCGGCATGGCCGAACAGGCCGCGCAGGAGGTCTCTGCCGCCGAGCGCACCGCCGAGCAGATCGAGGCCGAGGCCGCCGCCGTCGCCGCCCGCGCCCGCGCCCGTGCCACGCTGGCCGAAATCGAGGCGGCGCTGGAGACGGGCGAGCCCTATGCCGCCCTGCTCGAAGAGCTGCAGGCCACCTCTCCCGCCGGGATCCCCGATCCTCTCGTGGCCCCCGCCGCCGAGGGCGTGGCGAGCCGCGCCGAGCTGATCGAGAGCTTTCCCGAGCCCGCGAGGCTGGCGCTCGCCACTGCGCGGCGCGAGGGGCTGTCGGGCGAGGAAGGCGGCCGCGTCGCGGGGTTCTTCCGCGACACGCTGCAGCTGCGCTCCACCGCCCCCGGCGACGGCGCGACCACGGATGCCGTGCTGTCGCGCGCCGAGGCCGCGCTGCGCGATGGCCGCCTGACCGAAGCCCTGGCCGAGATCGAGGCCCTGCCCGAGCCGGTGCGCGAGCCCTTGGCCGACTGGCTCGTCCCGGCCCGGACCCGCGCCGAGGCGCTCGCCGCCGCCGATACCCTGTCGCAATCCCTGACCGAGAACTGAGGCGCCGCACATGCTCCTGTCCCTGATCAAGATCCTGGTCTTCGTCGCCGTCGTTGCCGGCCTCACCTGGGGTGCCGCGCGGCTCACCGACGTGACCGGCGGGGCCGAGATCGCCATGGCGGGCTACGAGGTCACCCTCGGGCCGCTCCAGCTGGTGCTGGCCATCGCGCTCCTCGCCCTTCTCGGCTGGCTCCTGTTCAAGGCGCTCGGCTTTCTGCTGGCGCTGGTGCACTTCATCAACGGCGACGACACCGCCGTCAGCCGCTGGTTCTCGCGCTCGCGCGAGCGCAAGGGCTACAAGGCGCTGGCCGACGGCATGATCGCGCTGGCCTCCGGCGAAGGCGAGACGGCGATGGCCAAGGGCCGCCGCGCCCAGCGCTACCTGCGCCGCCCCGAGATCACCTCGATCCTCGTGGCACAGGGCGCCGAACTGACGGGCGACCGCAAGACCGCCGAAGGCGCCTACCGCGAGCTGGTGCAGATCGACCGCACCCGTTTTGTCGGCATCCGCGGCCTGATGCGCCAGCGTCTGGCCGATGGCGACACCGACACCGCGATGAAGCTCGCGCGGAAGGCTTTCGAGCTGAAGCCGCGCCATGTGGAGACGCAGGACACCCTGCTTCGCCTGCAGGCCGAGGCACATGACTGGTCCGGCGCGCGCGCCACGCTCGATGCCAAGCGCCGCTCAGGCAGCCTGCCGCGCAACGTCGCCAAGCGGCGCGACGCGGTGCTCGCACTCTCCGAGGCGCGCGACGTGATCGACGAGACCGCAAGCATCGAGATGCGCGAGAAGGCGATCGAGGCCAACCGGCTCTCGCCCGACCTGATCCCCGCCGCCGTCATGGCCGCGCGCAGCTACCTCGCCGTCGGCAATACCCGCTATGCCACCCGCGTGGTTCGCAAGGCGTGGGAGGCCGAGCCGCATCCCGATCTCGCTCAGGTCTTTGCCGAGATCGCGCCCGAAGAGGACGCGCAGGCCCGGCTCAAGCGGTTTTCGGTGCTGGTCAAGGCGCGCCCCGACCACCCCGAGACCCGGATGCTCGAAGCCGAGCTTCTGATCGCGGCCGAGCAGTTCAACGAGGCGCGCCGCGCCTTGGGTGATCTGGTGGAGACCGACCCGACCGCGCGCGTGCTTACCCTGATGGCCGCGATCGAGCGGGGCCGCGGCGCCGACGACGCGGTGGTGCGTGGCTGGCTGGCGCGGGCGCTGACCGCGCCGCGCGGCCCGCAATGGGTCTGCGAGAACTGTCATAACGTGCATCCGCATTGGGAGCCGGTCTGCTCCAACTGCCACGCCTTCGACACGCTGACCTGGACCCGTCCGGCCGAGGGTGGCACGCCCCTGCCGCGCGGCACCGAGATGCTGCCGCTGATCGTCGGGGGCAGCGCCGGCCGGACCGATGCCCCCGTTCCGGCGGTGCGCGAAGGCGCGGCCACCGCCTCGCCCCTCCCCGCCCGCGAGAGCGCCTCGCCCGCAGCTGCGACCTCGCCGGTTGACGAGGCCGAGATCGTCGGTGCCGAAACGGTGACGGCTTCGGACAGGACCGAGGCCGAGGCGGTGACGGCGGCACGAAAATAGCCCTTTTCCCGCCGCCGCCCGGGTGCTAAGAGGCGCCCGGGCGCCGCTGTAGCTCAGCTGGTAGAGCACGTCATTCGTAATGATGGGGTCGGGGGTTCGAGTCCCTTCAGCGGCACCACCGCACAAGCGGTCACATGAAAAAGGCGCGCCCCCGGGCGCGCCTTTTCTTTTTCCGGCAGGTGTCTTTCAGCGCGGGCTGCGCTTGGCGAGGATGCGCTGCAAGGTGCGGCGGTGCATGCCCAAACGGCGCGCCGTCTCGCTGACATTGCGGTCGCACAGCTCGTAGACCCGCTGGATATGCTCCCAGCGTACCCGGTCCGCGCTCATCGGGTTTTCGGGCGGCGGCGGCAGCGCGTCGCCGCGGGCCAGAAGCGCGTTGGTCACCTCGGTCGCGTCGGCGGGCTTGGACAGGTAATCGGTGGCACCGATCTTGACCGCCGCGACGGCGGTGGCGATGGCGCCATAGCCCGTGAGCACCACGATGCGCGCCTCGGGGCGGCTCTCGCGCAGCGCCTCGACCACGTCGAGCCCGTTGCCGTCCTCGAGCCGCAGATCGACCACCGCATAGGCGGGCGGAGACTGCGTCGCGATGCGCCGCCCTTCCTCGACCGTGCCGGCCATGGTCACCGCGAAGCCGCGCTTTTCCATCGCCTTGCCGAGACGCTTGAGGAAGGTCTCGTCGTCATCAACGAGCAGCAGGCTCGGGTCCGGGCCCAGATCGATGGTCTCCGCGTTCATGGACAGCTCTCCTTCCGGGCGTTCTCGAAACCTAGCTTCGCATGGCGCCGGGTCAATCCGCCGCCTCGACGAGGCAGGCGGTGCGCTGCGCCACCTCCTCGGGGCCGTCGTCGCGGCCGAAGAACTCGACCGTGCCCCGGCCCGGCAGCGCCAGATAGGTCATCGTCTGGTGGTTCATCAGGTAATAATCGGGGTCTTCGTCGGCGCGGGCGTAATAGGTCGAATAGGCCTTGGCCGCCGCGGCGATCTGCGCCTCGCTGCCTGACAGACCGACCATTTCGGGGTGCATGTTGGCCGCATAATCGCCCATCACCTCGGGCGTGTCGCGCGCCGGATCGACGGTGATGAACACCGGCTGCGCGTCGATGCCGTGATCCTCGGCAAGGATGTCGACGGCGGCAGCGTTGCGGGCGTTGTCGATCGGGCAGACATCCGGGCAGGAGGTATAGCCGAAATAGATCAGGCTCGGCTCAGTGATGACATCGGCGTCGGTGACCTCGCGGCCCGCCCCGTCGATCAGGGTGAAGGGCCCACCGAGACGGTTGAATCCCCCCGCGACATTGCCGGTGCGGCAGGCGGCGAGCCGGTCCGAGGGGGCAAGGATCGTCGTGGCGATGAGCGCGCCGCCCATCAGGGTGGCGACGATGCCGGCGGCGGCGATGGCGACGGGGCGCTGCATGGAAACTCCTGTGAGACGGACCATACGCTGGGGCATGGGGCGGGCCGCCGCATTGATGGCGGCGCGGGCCCTGCCTATCAATGGTCCTCATTGACGCACAAGCCGGAGCCGCGCCTTGCCCCTACCCGACACCGAACTGGCGATGCTGCGCGATCAAGGCCGGCGCAACCGCGTGCGGCTCAAGACCCAGATCCTGCTGCGCTGGATCGCCGTGGCGGGGCAGACCGGCGCGGCGCTGGTGGCGGCGCTGGTCTACGGGCTGGTCTTTCCCACCGGCCTTGTGGCGATCACCATCGGGGCGGCGGGCATCGCCAATCTGCTCGCGGCGTTCCTGCTACCGGCGACGCGGCGGCTGAGCGAGGGCGAATCCACCGCGATGCTGGTCTTCGACATCGTCCAGCTTTCGGTGCTCCTGTGGCTCACCGGTGGGCTCGACAACCCCTTCGCGCTGCTGATGCTGGCCCCGGTGACGATCTCGGCCACGATGCTGCGGCTGCCCGGCGTGCTCCTGATCGGTGGGCTGGCGCTGGTGTCGGTGACGGTGCTGTGGCTGTGGAGCCTGCCGATCCTGTCGCCGCAGATGACCGCGCTTTCCTCGCCCGAGCTGCTGCGCTTCGGCTTCTGGCTGGCGCTGGCGACCGGCATCACCTTTATCGGTCTCTACGTGCGGCGGGTGACACTCGAGCGGCAGGCGATGGGCGACGCGCTGGCGGCCACGCAGCTGGCGCTGGCGCGCGAGCAGAAGCTCACCGATCTGGGCGGCGTCGTCGCCGCCGCCGCGCACGAGCTGGGCACGCCGCTGGCCACGATCACCCTCACCGCCGCCGAGCTGGCCGACGATCTCTCGGACCAGCCCGAGCGGGCCGAGGACGCGGCGCTGATCCGGGCCGAGGCGATGCGATGCCGCGACATCCTGCGCTCCATGGGACGGGCCGGCAAGGAGGACACGCATCTGCGGCAGGCCCCGCTCGAGGCGGTGGTACGCGAGGCCGCCGAGCCGCATCTGGCCCGCGGCCGCGAGGTCGTCTTCGCGGTGGGGGCCGAGCCGGAGGCGACCGGGAGCGCCGAGGCGCAGCCGGTGATCCATCGCCGCCCCGAGATCGTGCACGGGCTGCGCAACCTGATCCAGAACGCTGTCGATTTCGCCGGGGAGCGGGTCGAGATCGACCTGTCATGGACCCGCGACAGCGTGATGGTGACGATCGAGGATGACGGGCCGGGCTTTCCGCCCGGCCTGATCGATCGCATCGGCGATCCGTTCATGCGCTCGCGGCGCAGGCCGGGCTACGAGGGCATGGGGCTGGGGCTGTTCATCGCCAAGACGCTGCTGGAGCGCTCGGGCGCGCGGCTCAGCTTCGCCAATGGCGGCGAGCGGCTGCGCGCCAGCGGCGCGGCCGCGGGCGGTGCCATCGTCATGGTCGCATGGCCCCGCGACACGATCGAGGCGCAGCCTGCAATCGGCGCGCCGAATCCGTATTTCCTGCCCTGACCGAGACCGGTTCTGCCGATGAGCGGCGATTAACGCCTGATTAATGTTTCCTGCGCAGTCTGGCCAAACACCCGTCACAGTTGCGTGTGGAGATGCCTTTGAGCTCCGTTGCCCCCTTGCTGGTCGTCGTCATCGTATCGACCGTTTCGGCGACGGCGATCGTGATCCTGCTGTCTTGGGTGACGCACATGGATTGGGGGCGGCGGGCCTCGCCCCGCGCGGCGCGCAGCGTGTTCCTGTTCGACGGCGAGTGTCTCGTCGATGCCAGCCTCCCGGCGCGGCGCCTGCTCGACCGTCTCGAAGGATCGGGTACCGAGCGCGCCTTGTTGTGCGACCTGCTAGAACACCGATTCCCGGGGTTGGTCGCCCGGCTGGAGACGGTCCAGGGCGATGGCAGCTTCCGGCTCAGGGCGAATGGCGGTTTCGGCCAGATCGAGGTCGAGCACTGGAACGGTTTGCTGCGCCTGACCCTCGATTCCGAAGGGACAGGGGACGCGCCGGTCGATCCCATAGCCTTCGCGGCCCTGCAGGACGAGCTTGAGACGCTGCGCTGCATCGGTGAGGACGCGCCGCAGCTGATCTGGAAGCTCGACGAGGGCGGGCGGCTGAGCTGGGCCAACCGGGCCTATATGCGCCTTGCGGAACGGATGTCCGGCCCGGCCGAAGCCGCCACCGACTGGCCCCCGGCCGAGCTGTTCGAGACCTCCGATTACGCTCCGCTCGGCACGGGGGCCGAATGCTGCCGGGTCAGCCTGCTGCTGCCGGGCGAGGAGCGGCACTGCTGGTACGAGATCACCCGTCTGCGGCGCGGCACCGAACGCGTGCATTTCGCGCTCGACGTGACCGGAATCGTCGAAGCTGAGCAGACCCGTCGCAAGTTCATCCAGACCCTGACCAAGACCTTCGCGCAGCTCGCCATCGGCCTTGCCATCTTCGACCGTGATCGCAAGCTCGTGATGTTCAATCCCGCATTCCACGACCTGACCGGCCTGCCCACGGCCTTTCTCAGTTCGCGCCCGCAGGTGCAGACCGTGCTCGACCGTCTGCGCGACCGCAGCATGCTGCCCGAGCCCAAGGATTACGCCAGCTGGCGCGAGCAGGTCGCCGCACTCGAGGCGCAGGCCACGCGCGGCACCTATTGCGAGACGTGGTCGCTCCCCGGCGGGCAGACCTACCGCGTCACCGGGCGGCCGCATCCCGACGGCGCGGTCGCCTTCCTGTTCGAGGATATCAGCGCCGAGATCTCGCTTACCCGGCACTTCCGCGCCGAGATCGAAACTGCCCGCGCCGTGCTCGACACCCTGCCCGAGGCAATCGCCGTCTTCTCGGCCAGCGGCACCCGGTTGTTGCACAACGGCGCCTACGAGGATCTGTGGGGCGCGCCCGACCCGGGCCTGTCCGAAACCGGTCTGCTCGACGAGATCGTCCGCTGGCAGAACATGATCGCCCCGACCCCGGTGCTGGGAGAGCTGCGCGATTTCGTCACCGCCTTCGGCGAACGCGCCGAGTGGTCCGACCGGCTTCGCCTTTCCGACGGGCGCGGCCTTTGTTGCCGCTTCACCCCCCTGCCCGGCGGCACGACCATGACCAGCTTCTCGCCCGAGACGCCGGACCGGTCCCGCCTCTCGGCGCAGACCCTGACCACCGGCGAAGAGCCGCGCGACGGCAAGGAGCCGATCCGCCTGCAAAGGGGCTGACCCGGCGTTTCGGCTTGCAGCACACGGCCCAGCGCCTAGGTTGCGGCCATGAGCCTCCTTGCCGGTCCGATCTTCCTTCCCGACGAATCGCACAGCCTCGCGCTGGCGCGTGCCTTGGCGCCGCATCTGCGGGCAGGCGACACGCTGTTGCTCTCGGGGCAGATCGGCGCGGGCAAGAGCTTTTTCGCGCGCGCCCTGATCCGCGCGCGCACCGGCAACCCCGACGAAGAGGTCCCCTCGCCCACCTTCACCCTCGTGCAGAGCTATGACGCGCCGGGCGCCGAGATCTGGCATTGCGATCTCTACCGCCTGTCGGACCCGTTCGAGCTTGTCGAACTGGGCCTCGAAGAGGCGATGGGCCGCGCCATCTGCCTGATCGAATGGCCCGACCGCATGGGCGACATGGCCCCGCCCGAGGCGCTGTCGCTGGCCTTCGAGGCGCGGCCCGACGGGCATCTGCTGAGCATGTCCGGCCCCGAGGTTTGGCACGCGCGCCTGGAGCTTGTCCTTGCCTGAGATCGACGCCTTCCTCGCCCGGCACGGGTTCGGGTCCCATGCCCGCGCGCCGCTGGCGGGCGATGCCTCGACGCGGCGCTACGAACGGCTGACGGCCCCGTCAGGCGAGAGCCTGATTCTGATGATCTGCCCCACCGACACGCTCGCGGCGCTCGACGCCTTCGTCGCCGTGGCGCGTCATCTTTGCGGCCTCGGTCTCTGCGCCCCGGCGATCCACGCGCTCGACCGCGATGCGGGCCTCGCGGTGATCGAGGATCTGGGCCCCGTGCAGGTCGCACAATGGGCCGAGGCGCATCCGGGCGACACCGCCCCCTACGAGACCGCGATCGACGTTCTGGCCCGGTTGCAATTGGCGGCGCCGCCCGCCGGTCTCTCGACGCTCACCCCGGGGGTCGGCGCCGAGATGATCGCGCCACTGGGCGAGTGGTACGCGCCCGGCCTCGACCTCGACCCGCTGCAATCGGCCCTGCGCGACGCGCTGGAGCGGCACGCGCCCGAGGCTTCGGTGCTGGCGCTCCGGGACTATCATGCCGAGAACCTGATCTGGCGGCCCGAGCGCGCGGGCACCGACCGGATCGGCCTGCTCGATTTTCAGGACGCGCTGCGCGCGCCGCCGGAATACGATCTCGTCTCCTTGCTGCGCGACGCGCGCCGCGACGTGTCGGAGGATCTGCGCGCCGCGATGATCGCCCGTTTTGCCAGCGCCACGGGCCGCGATGCGAAGCAGGTCGCCGCCGCCTGCGCCGTGCTGGGGTTGCAGCGCAACCTGCGCATCCTCGGCATCTTTGCCCGCCTTGCCCGACGCGACGGAAAAACCCGCTATCTGGCACTAATGCCCCGCGTCTGGAACCAGATCCGCGCCGATCTGCGCCACCCGGCGCTGTCCGGCGTCGCCGCCTGCGCCGCTGCCATCCCCGCCCCCGAGGAGACCGCCGCATGACCCCCCAAGGGACGCCCAGCGCCATCATGATCTTTGCCGCCGGCCTCGGTCGCCGCATGGGGCCGCTCACTGCCCAGCGCCCAAAGCCCATGGTCGAGGTCGGCGGACGGCCCCTGATCGACCACGCGCTCGATCTCACCGCGCCGCTGATGCCGCTGCGCCGCGTCGTCAACCTGCACCACCGGGGCGAGGTGCTGCGCGATCACCTCGCGGGCCGCGACGTGATCCTGTCGGACGAGACCGACAAGCTGCTGGAGACCGGCGGCGGCCTGCGCAAGGCGCGCCCTCTGCTCGGGCCCGGTCCGGTCTATACGCTGAATTCGGACGCGATCTGGTCCGGGCCGAACCCGCTCACCGCGCTGAAGCGCGCTTGGGACCCGTCTCGCATGGAGGCGCTGCTGCTGCTGCTCCCGCGCGAGAACGCGATGGGTCATACCGGTCCGGGCGATTTCCTCGTCGATGCCGAAGGGCGGCTCTCCCGCGGGCCGGGACATGTCTATTCGGGGGCGCAGATCATCCTGCCCGACGGGCTCGACGCGATCCCCGAGGAGGCGTTCTCGCTGAACCTGCTATGGAACGAGATCGCGGCGCGCGGGCGGCTCTATGGCGTCGTCCATGATGGGCATTGGTGCGATGTCGGCCGCCCCGACTGCATCCCGATCGCCGAATCCATGCTGCAGGGCGATGATGTCTTCTGAGAGCTTTCCCGCCGCCACACCTTTCTCGGAAACCGGCCCCTTCTCGGATACTGGCCCCTTCTCGGATGTCGGCCCCGCCCATCTCTACGCCCTGCCCTGCGGCGTCGATTTCGCCGAAGGGCTGGTGGCGGGGCTGCGCGCGCGCTTTGGCGACGAGGGCCCCGAGGCGATGGCCCGCATCACCGTCTATCTCGGCACCAACCGGATGCGCCGCCGGGTGCGCGACATTTTCGATCAAGGCCCGGCGACGCTGCTGCCGCGGCTGCGGCTGATCACCGATCTGGCCCTCGACCCGCTGGGGCCGGAACTGCCGCTGCCCGTCGCCCCCCTGCGTCGCAGGCTGGAGCTGACGCAGCTCGTCTCCCGGCTGATCGAAGCGCAGCCCGACCTTGCGCCGCGCGCGGCGCTCTACGACCTCTCCGACAGCCTCGCCGGGCTGATGGACGAGATGCAGGGCGAGGGGGTCGCCCCCGACGACATCGCGAATCTCGACGTCACCGACCTTTCGGGCCATTGGGCGCGCTCTTTGCAGTTTCTCAACATCGTCAACATCTGGTTCGGCCCTGACGCCGCCCCCGACCGGGAGGCGCGGCAGCGCATGGCGGTGGAGCGCCTGATCGCGACATGGGCCGAGGCGCCGCCCGCCGACCCGGTGATCGTCGCGGGCTCCACCGGCTCGCGCGGGGCGACGGCGCTGCTCTTGCAGGCCGTGGCGCGGCAGGAGAAGGGCGCGGTGGTGCTGCCCGGCGTCGACATGGACCAGCCCCAGGACGTGTGGGAGCGGCTCGACGAGGCGCTCGCCGCCGAGGACCACCCGCAGTTCCGGTTTCGCCGGATCCTGCGGATGCTTGACATGGAGGCGGCCGACCTGCGGCTGTGGCACGACACGCCCGCCCCCTCGCCCGCGCGCAACAGGCTGGTGTCGCTGTCGCTGCGCCCGGCACCCGTCACCGACCAGTGGCGCGACGAAGGGCCGGAGCTTGGCGATCTCGGCCCCGCGACCGAGGGGCTGACGCTCTTGGAGGCGCCCTCGCCCCGGATGGAGGCCGAGACCATCGCGCTGCGCATGCGCGCCGCCGTGGACGAGGGCAAGACCGTGGCGCTGGTCACGCCCGACCGGATGCTGACGCGGCAGGTTTCGGCGGCGCTCGACCGCTGGGAACTCGTTGCCGATGACAGCGCGGGCGTGCCGCTGCCT
Organism: Limimaricola cinnabarinus LL-001; assembly: GCF_000466965.1. Classification (GTDB taxonomy): domain Bacteria; phylum Pseudomonadota; class Alphaproteobacteria; order Rhodobacterales; family Rhodobacteraceae; genus Limimaricola; species Limimaricola cinnabarinus. The sequence continues at coordinate 9,761 of NZ_BATB01000060.1, read as the reverse complement.
CTGACCCCGCCGGGGCGGTTCCTGCGGCTGGTGTCCGAGATCATGGGCGAACGGCCCGGCCCGGCGGCGATCTTGTCGCTCCTGAAGCATCCCTTGTGCCATTCGGGGCGCGACCGGGGCCCGCACCTGCTGCGCACGCGCGAGCTCGAGCTGGCGCTGCGCCGCGAGGGGGCGGCCTATCCCGAAGCGGCGCTCCTGACACGCTGGGCCGAAAAGACGGGCGAGCGTGACACCGGCCGCGTCGTCTGGGCCGACTGGCTCTGCGAGGCGCTGGGCCTCGTGCCCGAGGCGGGCGACAAGCCGCTGTCCGAGCATCTCTCCTGCCACCTGAAGCTTGCCGAATGCCTCGCCTCCGGTCCCGGGGCCGAGGGCAGCGGCGGGCTGTGGGACGAGGCGGCGGGACGTGCGGCGCGGCAGGCCTGCGAGGGGCTGGCCGAACATGCCGAGGCGGCGGGCGAGATGGGCATCCGCGACTACCGCTTGCTGTTTCTCGGCGTGCTGCGCCGGGTCGAGGTGCGCAACCCCGATATCGGCCACCCGCAGGTGCTCATCCGTGGCACGCTCGAGGCGCGGGTGCAGGGCGCGGATCTGACCATCCTCGCCTCGATGAACGAAGGCTCGTGGCCCGAAGCGCCGCCGGCCGATCCGTGGCTCAACCGCAAGATGCGGGCGCAGGCGGGGCTGTTGCTGCCCGAGCGGCGCATCGGGCTTTCGGCGCATGACTACCAGCAGGCGGTGGCGGTGCGCGAGGTCTGGATCACCCGCTCGACCCGCTCGTCTGACAGCGAAACGGTGCCCTCGCGCTGGATCAACCGGCTGACCAACTTGCTTGAGGGTCTGCCCGATCAGGGCGGGCGCGCGGCATTGGCCGAGATGCGTGCGCGGGGCGCCGACTGGCTGGCGCGCGCGACGGCGCTCTCGGTGCCGCAGTCCCGCGTGCCCCCCGCGCCGCGCCCGAGCCCGCGCCCGCCGGTCGCGGCCCGGCCCGACCGGCTCTCGGTCACGGCGATCCGCACGCTGATCCGCGACCCTTACGCGATCTATGCGGGCCGCGTGCTGCGGCTGCGCGGTCTCGACCCGCTGACGCCCAACCCCGACGCCGCGCTGCGCGGCACGGTGCTGCACGAGGTGTTCGAGCGGTTCCTGAAGGATGGCATCGCCCCCACCGATCCGGCCGCGCGCGCCCGGCTGATGGAGGTCACCGAACAGGTGCTCGAGGCGCAATGCCCCTGGCCCACCGTGCGCCGCCTCTGGATCGCCCGGATCGCCCGGATCAGCGACTGGTTCCTGACCACCGAGGCCGCGCGGCAGGCGCTGGCCACGCCGCGCCATTTCGAGACGGACGGTGCGGCCGTGATGGAGGATCTGGGCTTCACCCTGACCGCGCAGGCCGACCGGATCGACGAAGGCCCCGAGGGCCTGCGCATCTACGACTACAAGACCGGCAAGCCGCCCACCGTGCCGCAGCAGAAGAGCTTTGAGAAACAGCTTCTCTTGGAGGCCGCGATGGCCGAGCGCGGCGGTTTCAAGGATGCGGGCAAGGCCCGTGTCGCGGGCGCCGCCTATATCGGCCTCGGCGGTCAGGGCACCACCGTGCCCGCGCCTTTGGACGAGATCCCGCCAGATCAGGTCTGGGCGCAGCTGCGCGACCTGATTGCGCGCTGGCAGGAGCCGGATCGCGGCTATTCGGCCCGCATGGCGATGATGAGCGACAAGGACCGCAGCGATTACGACCACCTGTCGCGCTTTGGCGAATGGGACTTCTCGCAGGACGCCCGAGGGGAGGATGTCGGATGATCCGCGACGACGCGACCGAGCGGCAGGTCCGCGCCGCCGATCCGACCAATTCGACATGGCTTTCGGCCAATGCGGGCTCGGGCAAGACCCGCGTGCTCACCGACCGGGTGGCGCGGCTGCTGCTCGACGGCACCGATCCGCAGAACATCCTGTGCCTGACCTACACCAAGGCCGCGGCCAGCGAGATGCAGAACCGCCTGTTCCGGCGGCTTGGCGAATGGGCGATGATGGAGGATGCCAGCCTGCGCGACGCGCTGGAGCAGCTCGGCACGCCGCAGGCGATCACGCTGCGCTCGGCCCGTACGCTGTTCGCCCGCGCGATCGAGACGCCGGGGGGCCTGCGCATCCAGACGATCCACTCGTTCTGCGCGGGGCTCTTGCGGCGCTTTCCGCTCGAGGCCGGGGTCAGCCCGCAATTCACCGAGATGGAGGACCGCACCGCGCAGCTTCTGCGCGCCGAGGTGGTCGACGCGATGGCCTCGGGGCCGGAGCGGTCGCTCGTGGATGCGCTGGCGTTTCAGGCCCCCGAGGGCGATTTCGACGATCTGCTGCGAGAGATCACCGGGCGGCGCGAGGCGTTTCTGGGCGCGCCCGACGACGAGGGGCTGGCGAGGTATTTCGACCTGCCCGCCGGGCTGACGCTGGCGCGGTTCTACGACGTCTGTCTCGATCCGGATGATCTCGACACGCTGGGCGCGCTCAGGGTGCTGCTGCGCAAGGGGTCGGTGACGGATCAGAAGGCCGCCGACAGGCTCGATGCCGTCGATCTGAAGGCCGCCCCCGATGCGGGTCTGCTCGATCTTCTCGAAAACCTGCTGCTGTTCGGCGCCAGCGCCGCCGCGCCCTTCGGCGCCAAGATCGGCAAGTTCCCCACCAAGAAACTGCGCGAGAGCGACCCTTCGCTGATCGAGCGGCTCGACGATCTCATGGCCCGGATCGAGGAGGGGCGCGCGACGCGGCTGACCCTGATCGCCCTCGAAAAGACCCGCGTTCTCGACGCTTTCGCCCGCGCCTTCGTGCCCGCCTACGAGCGGCGCAAGCTTTTGGGCGGCATGCTCGACTTCGACGACCTGATCGGCAAGGCGCGCAAGCTGCTGACCGACCCGGCGGTGGCGCAATGGGTGCTGTTCCGGCTCGATGGCGGCATCGACCATATCCTCGTGGACGAGGCGCAGGACACGAGCCCGGCGCAATGGGCGGTGATCGAACGGCTGGCGCAGGAGTTCGCGGCGGGCGAAGGCGCGCAGCCCGACCGCCGCCGCACGATATTTGTCGTCGGCGACAAGAAGCAGTCGATCTATTCGTTCCAAGGCGCCGATCCCGAGGGTTTCGACCGGATGCAGCAGCACTTTGCGCAGCGGCTCGAAGCGGCGGGCGCGGGGCTGAACCGGCTCGACCTCGAACATTCCTTCCGGTCCTCGGAGGCGATCTTGCGCGCCGTGGACGCGACCTTCGTGGGGCCGCATCGCGAGGGGCTGGGCAGCGAGGTGCCGCACCGGGCCTTCAAATCGGCGATGCCGGGCCGCGTCGATCTGTGGCCGCCGGTCGAAAAGCCCGACACCGAGACCGAGGAGGAGGATTGGACCAACCCGGTCGACCGCCCCGGCGAGACCGACCCCTCGGTGGTGCTGGCGCGGCGCATCGCCGACGAGATCGCCCGCATGAAGGCCGAAGAGACGATCCCGGTCGAACGCGGCCATTCGGGCATCTACGACCGTCGCCCGGTGAGCGAGGGCGACGTGCTGATCCTCGTGCAGCGGCGCTCGGCGCTTTTTTCCGAGATCATCCGCGCCTGCAAGGCCAAGGGGCTCAACGTCGCGGGCGCCGACCGGCTGCGCATCGGCGGCGAGCTGGCGGTCAAGGACATCGCGGCGGTGCTGCGGTTCCTCGCCCTGCCCGAAGACGACCTGTCGCTGGCCTGCGCGCTGCGCTCGCCGCTCTTGGGCTGGAGCGAGAACGACCTCTATCGCCTTGCGCAGGGTCGCCCCGGCCATCTCTGGCCGCAACTTCGCGACGCCCGGACGCGCTACCCCGAGACCCTGTCCGTGCTCGACGACATGCGCCGCCAATCCGACTTCCTGCGTCCCTACGACCTGATCAACCGGCTGCTCTTGCGCCATGACGGCCGCCGCCGCCTGCTGGCGCGTCTCGGCCCCGAGGCCGAGGACGGGATCGACGCGCTGCTGTCTCAGGCGCTCTCCTACGAGCAGGCGCAGGTGCCGGGGCTCACCGGTTTTCTCGAATGGCTCGAGACCGACGACCTGGAGATCAAGCGGCAGGCCGAATCCGCGGGCGACCGCCTTCGAGTGATGTCGGTGCACGGGGCCAAGGGGCTCGAGGCGCCGATCGTGATCCTGCCGGACAGCGCCAAGCGGCAGGTGAAGCTGAACGACAGGATCTATGCGGCGGGTGAGGCGCAACTCTGGGCCGCCGGGCCGTCGGCGGCGATGCCCGAACCGATGCGCGAGCTGCGCGAGGGGCTGATCGACGCGCAGGAGCGCGAACGCCGCCGCCTCCTTTACGTGGCGATGACGCGGGCCGAAAGCTGGCTCATCCTCTGCGCGCCCGGCGATGTGGGCGAGGCGGGCGAAAGCTGGCACGCGACGGTGGCCGAAGGGCTGGAGCGGATCGGGGCCGAGGCCATGCCGATGCCGGGCGGCGAGGGGCTGCGCTATGCCCATCTCGACTGGGCCTGCGGGGAGAGGCTGGCACCGCGCGCCGAGGCCACCGCCCTGCCCGCGCCGCCGCGCTATCCCGCCGTGGTCCTGCCCGACGCCGCCCAAGCGACGCTGTCGCCCTCGGATCTCGGCGGTGCCAAGGTGATGCTAGGCGACAGCGACCCCGACGAGGGCGAGGCGGCGCGGGCGCGCGGCACGCTCATGCACCTGCTGCTCGAACACCTTCCCGCCCTGCCCGAGGCCAGCCGCGAGGCGCAGGGCCGCAGGCTTCTGGCCAATGCCGAGGAGGCCGCAGAGGTCGAGGAGACCGACAGCCTGCTCGCCGATGCGCTGGGCCTCGTCGGCGCGCCGGGGCTGGAGCGGGTCTTCGCCCCCGGCACGCTGGCCGAGGCGGGGATCACCGCCGCCCTGCCCGAGCTTGGCGACAGGCGGTTGCACGGCGCGATCGACCGGCTGGTGATCGCGCCCGACCGGGTGCTGGCCATCGACTTCAAGACCAACCGCATGGTGCCGGGGCGCGCGGAGGACACGCCCGAGGGCATCTTGCGGCAGATGGGGGCCTATGCGGCGATGCTGGAGCGGCTCTGGCCCGACCGGCGGGTCGAGGTGGCGGTGCTGTGGACCGCCCAGGCGCGGCTGATGCCCCTGCCCCGCGATCTCGTCATGACGGCGTTGCGCCGGGCCGCCCATTGACGCGCCTGATGCGCATCCTTACCTCTCTCATCCAAACCGAGACCCAAGGAGAGCCCCGATGGCCACCGTTGCAGTCAACGACGCGAATTTCGACGCCGAAGTGCGTCAGTCCGATGTCCCCGTGGTGGTGGACTTCTGGGCCGAGTGGTGCGGCCCCTGCAAGATGATCGGCCCCGCCCTCGAAGAGCTTTCGAACGAGTATGGCGACCGCGTGAAGATCGTGAAGGTCAACGTGGACGAGAATCCGAACTCCCCCGCGCAGCTCGGCGTGCGCGGCATCCCGGCCCTGTTCCTGTTCAAGGATGGCGAGATCGTCTCGAACCGCGCCGGCGCCGCCCCCAAGGCCGCGCTCAAGGCTGGATCGACGAGTCGATCTGATCCGCCTCGCGGAGTGTCGATCAAGGCGCCTTCGGGCGCCTTTTTCGTGTCTGCACAAGGCTCTGAGGCGGGCCAAACTTGCCCTTTCCGACCTCGACCCCCATATCGGCCCGGATGGTGGCGGGGCGTCCCTTCACCTTTATCGAATTACGCATGGCGCGCGGGTCACTGCCCGCCGCGACAGGAGGCAAGATGAGCGACGACTTCCCCGGCTGGCACGGCACGACCATCATCGGTGTGCGCAAGGGCGGCAAGGTGGTGATCGCGGGCGACGGCCAGGTGAGCCTCGGCCAGACCGTGATCAAAGGCACCGCGCGAAAGGTGCGCCGCCTCTCTCCGGGCGGTTACGAGGTCATCGCGGGCTTTGCCGGATCGACTGCCGACGCCTTCACCCTGCTGGAGCGGCTGGAAAAGAAGCTCGAGGCGACGCCGGGGCAGCTGGCGCGGGCCAGCGTCGAGCTGGCCAAGGACTGGCGCACCGACAAGTATCTGCAGAAGCTTGAGGCGATGCTGATCGTTTCGGACGGCAAGGATCTTCTGGTCATCACCGGCGCGGGCGACGTGCTCGAGCCCGAGCATGACGTCACCGCGATCGGATCGGGCGGCAACTTCGCGCTGGCCGCCGGGCGCGCGCTCATGGAGACCGAGATGGACGCCGAGGCCATCGCGCGCCGCGCCATGGCGATCGCCTCCGACATCTGTGTCTACACCAACGGCAAACTGACCGTGGAGACGCTCGAGGCCTGAGGCCTCGCGTCATCCCCAGACGAGGACATCCCATGACCGACCTGACCCCCCGCGAGATCGTCTCCGAACTCGACCGCTTCATCATCGGCCAGAAGGAGGCCAAGCGCGCCGTCGCCGTGGCCCTGCGGTCGCGCTGGCGGCGCAAGCAGCTCGGCGCGGACCTGCGCGACGAGGTGTATCCCAAGAACATCCTGATGATCGGCCCCACCGGCGTCGGCAAGACCGAGATTTCGCGCCGTCTGGCCAAGCTGGCGCGCGCGCCTTTCCTCAAGGTCGAGGCGACCAAGTTCACCGAAGTGGGCTATGTCGGCCGCGACGTGGAGCAGATCATCCGTGATCTGGTCGATGCCGCGATCTTCCAGACCCGCGAGCAGATGCGCGAAGACGTGAAGGCCAAGGCGCATGAGGCCGCCGAGGCACGGGTGATCTCGGCTATCGCGGGCACCGACGCGCGCGACCAGACCCGCGAGATGTTCCGCCGCAAGCTGAAGGGCGGCGAGCTCGACAGCACGATGATCGAGGTCGAGGTGACCGACACCTCGAACCCGATGCAGGGTCTCGACATCCCCGGCCAGCCCGGCGGCATGATGAATCTGGGCGACATCTTCGGCAAGGCGATGGGCGGTCGCAAGGTCAAGAAGCGGGTGACGGTGGCCGAGAGCTACGAGCTGCTGATCGCCGACGAGGCGGACAAGCTGCTCGATGACGAGACGGTGACCAAGGCCGCGGTCGAGAACGTGGAGCAGAACGGAATCGTGTTCCTCGACGAGATCGACAAGGTCTGCGCCAAGGCGGATGCGCGCGGCGCCGATGTCAGCCGCGAGGGCGTGCAGCGCGACCTGCTGCCGCTGATCGAGGGCACCACCGTCTCGACCAAGCACGGCCCGATCCGCACCGACCACATCCTGTTCATCGCGTCGGGCGCGTTCCACGTGGCCAAGCCTTCGGACCTCTTGCCCGAGCTTCAGGGCCGGTTGCCGATCCGGGTCGAGCTGCGCGCGCTCACCGAAGCGGATTTCGTGCGCATTCTGACCGAGACCGACAACGCGCTGACCCGACAATACGCGGCCCTGATGGGCACCGAACAGGTGACGGTCGAGTTCACCGAAGGCGGCATTGCCGCGCTGGCGCGGATCGCGGCCGAGGTGAACCGTTCGGTCGAGAACATCGGCGCACGCAGGCTCTATACCGTGCTGGAACGGGTGTTCGAGGAGCTGAGCTTCACCGCGCCCGACCGCGCGGGCGAGAGCATCAAGGTCGACGAGGCCTTCGTGGAGGAGCATCTGGGCGAGCTGTCGCGTTCGACCGACCTGTCGCGCTACGTGCTCTAGACCTCGCGCCAGACCCCCTTGGCCTTGGCGAAGCGGGCGGTCTGGATGATCTTGAAACGGGGCTGATTCTCGGCCCCGTATCGCTCCACCTTGATGGCGCCGGGCTCGATATGGAGTAGGTTGAAGTTGTTGGTCTCCTCGCGGAGCCGAGACGACAGCCCGGTGCCCGCTTGCACCAGAAGCACGCCCGGTGCCGCGGTGAGGGGCGCCACGGCGGCGTTATGAAGATGCCCTGACAGCACCACGTCGGCCCCGCAGCGGCCCAGACAGGCCACCGCCGCGCGCGCCCCGCGCATCAGTCGCTTTTCCGTGCCCGGATCGTGTTCGAGCGGATGGTGCATCATCGCCAGATGCGTGCGCCCGTCGATCTGACCCTCGAAGGCGTCGCAGACCCGGCGGATGGTGCGGCGGCTGATCTTGCCCGACTGCCACGCAAAGCGGTTCACCGTGTTGACCCCGACAAGGGCCAGCTCGTCATCGAGGAATTCGGGCTCCAGATCCTCGTCGATCAGGCGGCGATAGCGGGCAAAAGGCTTCACGAAGCGCAGCCACGGATTGTCGATCGGCGTGTCGTGATTGCCCGGCACAGCGAGCACCGGCATCTCCAGATGCGCGATGAAGGCGGCGGCCTGCTCGAACTGGCTTTCGCGGGCGCGCTGCGTCAGATCGCCCGAGAAAGCCACGACATCGGGCGCAAGCCGGTTGATCGCCTCGATCAGCGGCTCAAGCAGGTCCTCGCGGGTGCGGCCGAAATGCAAGTCGGATATGTGCAGGACCCGCCTCATGCCGCCGCCTCGTCGCCGGGGGGCGGCGTGAAGATGCGGAACGCGTCGCGCACCATGGTGAATTCGAGCGGCCCGTCCATCAGGAACTTCTCGCCGTCGCAGGCGACGAGCTGGCGCTTGCGCTTGGTATGGATCACCAGCCGGTCGGCGCAGATCAGTTCGAAATCCTCGCCAAGCCGCATCTGCTTGACCGCGAGGCGCAGCGCATCCGACAGGAGGCCCAAGCGGCCGACATCCGGCGTCACGAAGACCGAGAAACCACCATCGCGGATGCAATCTGCACCCTGCAGGCCGAAATGTTCGAGCTGGAACGCCGAGCGGGCGGCGAAGACCAGCGGCGTGCGGAAACGGCGGCGCTGCCCCTCGACCTCGATCTCGACCTTGAGGGGGCGGCGAAAGCGCCAGAAGGTCTTGAGCACCGACCAATGCGCGGCGATGCGGCGTCGGCCCCAGCGGCGATAGACGGTCTCGCGTTCTTTCAGGATCGCGGGATAGACCCCGATGCTGGCGTTGTTGAGGAACAACCGGCCGTTCACCGCGCCCAGATCGATGGTCTGCGCATGGCCCGCGGCGATGACCCGGGCCGCGCCTTCGGGGTCCTCGGGGATGTCATAGCCGCGCGCAAAGAAGTTGAAGGTGCCCAAGGGCAGCATGCCCAGCGTGCAATCGGTGCCGTTGAGCGCCGAGGCCACGGCCATGATCGTGCCGTCGCCGCCCGCCGCCACCACGGTGGCATAGCCGTCGCGCACCGCGGCGCGCGCGGTTTCGGTGATGTCGCTTCCCTTGACGTGGCACAACTCCGCCTGCGGGCCGAGCACCTTCATGGCCAGATCGATGGCCTCGGCCTCGCGGCTGTTGCGACCCGAGTGATCGTTGCAGATCACGCGGATACCGGCCCGGTCCTGGGCGGGTCGGGCTGCGATGGGGTCGGACATGTCCGGTGGACTCCTTCGAGGGTTCGCCCGACAAACGCTTGGAGTCGGGGAAGGTTTCGAACCGTACGGACTTCCCCTCGGCCATCTTCGTTGCCACCAATGCGCTGAAAGGCGGTCCTCCATGAGCTTCTTGCGTTTCGTGCGCGACAATGCGTCCTTCCTTGCCGCGGGGGCATTGCTGAGCTTCAGCTCGTCTTTCGGCCAGACCTTCTTCATCTCGGTCTTCGCGGGCGAGATCCGCGCCGAGTTCGGGCTGAGCCACGGCGCGTGGGGCGGAATCTACACGCTCGGCACGACGGCGTCGGCGCTGGTGATGATCTGGGCCGGCGGGCTGACCGATCGGTTTCGGGCGCGGCGTCTGGGGCCCGCGGCGATGGCGCTGCTGGCCGTCGGCTGCTGGCATGGCGGCGCTGCCGG
>NZ_BATB01000061.1 GCF_000466965.1 Limimaricola cinnabarinus LL-001 | reverse complement strand
CCATTTTCAGCCATAGCTCGGTCACCGGCCTGTCCCGTCAGACGGTTCTAAGGATCAAAGCTGACCCTGTGGCTGCACAGGCTGCGCTTGAGCGCTGGGCATCATGACAGATTAGCTATCGAGGCCACCGGGCCACAAATCGGATAGGGGGTATTGGCCGCTTGGATAGGCTAAGACCTCCAACGCTGCTTGCTTCTTCTCGAAGGGGGCACCGCCCGAGTAGACGCCGTAGGTCATGGTGGGAATGTCATGGCCGATGATCCGGGCGCTTATCGCCTCCGGGATGCCTGCTGCATCGAACTGCGTTGCAACGGTCTTCCTGATCGAATGGAAGACGTAGGTGTGATCAAAGCCAAGGCGGCTCTTCAGGCGTCCGAAGCGCTTACCAATTGCGTTCGATCGATCGCCGTATTTGTTCTTTGTCAGTCCCGACAGAACGTAGCCATCAATGCTTGCAGCGCAAAGCCTCTGAAGAAGAGGGCGCAGCTGACTATGGATCGGCACTTCCCGCCATCCGGCTTCGGACTTTGCATCCACGATCTTGAACCTGTCGGATTGGACATCGTGGACCTGTAGCGCACAAAGCTCTTCAACCCGGCACCCCGTCCACATTCCCAGAGCTATCAGTCTCCCCAAATCGAGATCACCGCTATCAACTGCACCATCAAGCAACGCAGTCGTTTCCCCAGCAGTGAAGGATTTGCGTCGATTTGCGACATCGGCCTTTGACTTCTTCGCTTTGCGCTGCACGACCTCACGAAAAGGGTCAACATCATCCGGCACTATGTCGAGCCGCTGCAGGTACCCCCAGTAGCCCCGACAAGCTGAGATGATCCTACGAGCCGTTGGAGCTTTGAGGCCGTCCTCATGCTGCAGCTCATGCACCCAGAGCTGAACGCTCTTCCTCGTCACCTTCTTGGTGGTTCGAAAGCGCTGGCTGAACCGCGAGAGATCGGACCTCTTCATGTCTAAGGTCTTCGGCTCGTTGTCCAACGTGAGAAGCCAGTCTTCGACCTTCTCGCTGATTTCCACCCACTGACGCGTTGCCAGCTTGTAGAGGGCTTCCCCGGCACCTCGCTGTCGTTCCTCCGCTTCCACCGCTTTGTCCGACAGGATCATCTCGTATTTGCCCCGCTGCTCAGGATCAGGCTCGCGGTCCAGCAGTTCCCGCCAACTCATCGCGGCGTCTCTGAGGTCTTCGAGGGGGGCAGTGTTGCCGGTCTTGGCTGCTTCGATTTCAGCCTTCCATCTCGCAACAAGCAGTGGGGCACGGCGTTCGGCCTCAGACCGGCTCTCCGTCTTGAGGCTCTCGACGAAGCGGGCCTTGCCGTTGAAAAGCGGACGCAACTTCTTAGGAATGTCGAGTTCCGCATACCATCTGCGGCGGCGCTGGTTCAGGTAGTGGGGCAACTTTGTTCCTGACTTCCACACACGTTTACCCCACACGCTTCCCACACTCATGCCCCATCTTTCAAGGCGATAAGGGGTTTGAGCGGCGTGCGCGGAAAATCCCACCTCCTCCGCCAGGCTCCATTGATTTTGTTTAATACATTGGCATTTTGATCGCCCTACCCACCATAGGGCCCATTATGCTGTTTGCGCTTGGGTGCGCTGCGATGCGACAGGCCGGGGCTAAGTTGGGGGCAGCCAGCTCCGCCACTGCCCGGCTTGATCCCCGCCCAGCGCCTTTCGTGATACGAAGCCCCTTGGTGCCAAGTGCTGCGACGGGCTCGCCGCTCGGACCTTTGTCAGTTCATATGCTTGCCGAAGTTGACCCCCGCTCCCGCCCCGGGACACGACCAGATGAGGTCTGTTCCGAGAGCGGCCTCGTCTGGGGGAAGCCGGATCTCGCGACTGGCACGCGGGCGGGAACCTTGCCACCTCAACGCACCACGCGCCGTGACAGGCGCGCGTCCGCAATGCGAGCCTCCGGGCATCTTCGACCGCGCCTGATAGCCGGTGGACAAGCCGTATGGCGGCGGGTCAGTCTGATCGGCGGGCGATCAAGGGCGGGGGCACGGGCATGGCAGGCAGGAACAGCGCGGCAGGGGCGCTCGATCTGCTCGGGATCGAAGTGCTCGCGGCGCGGATCGAAGCCTTCGGTCGGGCCGATCCCGATGCGGGCAACCTGTGGCGCTCAGAGATGGCCGTGGCCGAAGCGGTGGCCTCCGTGGCGCTCGAAGGGCGGCGGGTGTCCGAGGCGGACCTGCTGCCGCGCGTCGCGGGCGGTGGGATATCGCGCGGCGATCCGGTGGCGGGAGAGCTGGCACTCGGGCTGATCCGCGCGCTCAAGGCCCCGGGCGATCCAATCGCGCGGCCTGCCGAGACCCTCGCGCGGCTCGAGCGGCGGGCGGGCGGGCTCGCGGGTGCCGAACGCGGCGCGGCAGCGGGCGAGGACAGCCTTGCTTCGGGCGCGTTCGACGCCGCCCTTGCGGCGCTGCGACCACAAGATCCGCCGATCCTTGCGGCGCTGCGGGTGAGCGGGGCCTATGCGCGGTCGAGCGGCCGCGCCAACCCGATGGTCGAGAGGGCCCTGTTCATGGCGGTCGAAGGGGCACGGCGCCGGGCGACGCCGGGGCCCGGCGGGGCCGTGGCCTTCGAGGAGGATCCGATGCGCGGCCTTTCGGGGCGGGTCGATGCGGATTGGGTCGCGACGCCGGCGCTGGCGCTGTCGGTGGGTCGATACCGGCCGTGGTCGCCGGGCACCGCCGGCGGGCTGGCGGATCTGATCGAGGGGCTCGGCACGGTGCTGGGCATGGAGATCGGCCGCATCGGCCGGGCGCGCGAATGGCTGCGCCGGGCGCGGGCCTGCGGCGAGGGACGGCACGGGCGCTCGCGGCTGGGCGACGCGGCGCAGGCCTTCGCCTCGGCGCCTTGCCTGACCTCGGGGCTTCTGGCCGAGCGCATCGGCGTCACGCCGCGCGGCGCCACCAACCTCATCGACGCGCTGGTTGAGCAGGGGCTCCTGCGCGAAATCACGCGGCGGCGCACGGCGCGGATCTGGTCGGTGCCGGGGCTGGCCGAGCGGCTGGCGGTCCGGCCACGCCGTCCGGCCCCGGGTCTCGGGGCGGCGCAGGGCAGGGAGGCCGATCCGCGGGCCGGGCGCGAGGCTATGACGCGCGCCCTTGCGGATATGGATACGGCGCTGGGCCGGGCGGATGCTCTCTTGGGTCGGCGGCGCGGCGGCTGAGGCGCAGGCCGGTTCCCGCCAAGTGAGCCGGGCGCAAGGCTTTCCTTCCGGCGCGACAGCCCCTATCGATAAGCCGCCGTGACCAGTTAGGACCGAATATGACCGTTGCGCCGACGACTGAACTGAGCCGCCTCCTGCGCGAGGATTTCGACGGCGTGCTCGACGCCTGGTTCGCGACCCAGAAGCGCGAGGGCGTGCGCCGCCCCGACTTGTTCTCGGACCGCGAGAGCCGCCGCCAATTGTCGGACCTCTTGCGCGCCTTTGCCGAGGTGCTGGCCCGGATCGACATCACCGAGCCGGTCGACATCGAGGCCGATGTCTGGTCCGAGCTGCGCCTCGCGCTGTCCGAAATCACACTGGTGCGCACCGAACGCGGCGTCGCCCCGTGGGAAATGACCGCCTTCATCCTGGCGCTCAAGCAGCCGGTCTTCGTGAAACTGAACGAAAGCCTCTCCGGCACGCCCGACAGGCTGCTCTCGATCGCGGCCGATTTCGGGCGCATCGTCGATGCGCTGGCCATGCACATCAACGAATACTTCATCGCCGAGCGCGACGAGATCATCGAACGCCAGCGCGCCGAGATGATGGAGCTGTCCACCCCGGTGGTGCAGCTTTGGGAGCGGGTTCTGACCATCCCCTTGATCGGCACGCTCGATTCGATGCGCGCGCAGGAAGTGATGGAGAATCTTCTGAACTCGATCGTCGAGCACAGCGCCGAGGTGGTGATCGTCGACATCACCGGCGTGCGGGTCGTCGACACGCAGGTGGCGCAGCATCTGCTGCGCACCGCCGCGGCCGTGCGGCTGATGGGGGCCGAGGCGATCATCTCCGGCATCTCGCCCAAGATCGCCCAGACCATGGTCGAGCTTGGCGTCGATGTGGGCGAGGTGACGACGCGTCCCTCGATCCGCGCCGCGCTGGCCGAGGCGTTCCGCCGGGTCGGCTTCCAGATCAGCCGCATCGAGGATTCCCGTGTCTGAGGCGGCCTCGATCTACAGCGTCGACAAGGTCCTGCTCGTGGCGATCCGCGACAACATCACCGACACCGACATCATCAACCTGCAAGAGGATCTCTCCGAGCGGATCGTCAACGAGGCGGCGCGGGGCGTGGTGATCGACATCGCCGCGCTCGAGATTGTCGATACCTTCGTCGGTCGGATCCTCGCGCAGCTCTCCTCGATCTCGCGGCTGCTGGCGGCCGAGACCTATATCGTCGGCATGCGCCCGGCAGTGGCAATGACGCTGGTCGAGCTGGGCATGGACCTGCCCGGCTCCAAGACGGCGCTGTCGCTGAGCCATGCCTTGCGGAGCCTGAAGGCCAAGGGGCTGGCGTGAGCGCTCCGCCGGCGGAGCCGGCGGCCCGGATCGAGTTGCGGCAGGAGCGCGACGTCGCGGCGGCGCGGATCGCCGTGTCGCGGGCGATGGACGCGATGGGGGCGCGGGCTCTGCGCAAGACCCGCTTCGTCACCGCGGTGAGCGAGATCGCCCGCAACGCGCTCGACCACGGCGGCGGCGGGGTGCTCGAAGTCTATCGGCTCGAGCGGCCCTTGCGGATCATGATCCGCTGCCGCGACGAGGGGCCAGGCATCGCCGATCTGGATCAGGCGATGACCGACGGCTTTTCGACCGCGCGTAGCATGGGCAAGGGTCTTGGCGGTGCGCGGCGGCTGGTCGAGGCGTTCCGCATCGAGAGCCGTCCGGGGTCAGGCACCACCGTCGAAATGGAGGCCAAGCCATGAGACACGCCGTCGACATCACCGATCCCAGCGCCGTGGCGGAATCGCGACGGCTTGCGCGGGGGTTGGCCGACGCCGCAATGCTCGATGCGACCCGCGCCGAGGCGCTGGCGATTGTCGTCACCGAGATGGCGACTAACCTGCTGCGCCATGCGGGCGGCGGCCAGCTTCTGTTGCAGGCGCAGCCCGGCGCGGGGCGGCGGGTGACACTGGCCGCGATCGACAGCGGCCCCGGCATTCCCGACATCGATCTCGCGCTGTCGGACGGCTTCTCGACCGGCTCGAGCGCCGGCGGCGGCCTCGGGGCGATGCGGCGGCTGGCCGACAGCTTCGAGATCCGCTCGACGCCGGGGCGCGGCACCGTGGCGGTCTGCGGCTTTGGCGCGCCGCCGGTGATGGCCGGGGTCGAGGTGGGCGCCTTCCTGGTGAACTATCCCGGGGACCGCGCCTGCGGCGACGGCGTGTTCGCCCGCGACGTGGCGGGACGGGTCGATCTCATGGCGGTGGACGGCCTTGGCCACGGCGCGCGCGCCGAAGCCGCCGCTGAGGAGGCGATCGCCGGGCTCTCCGGGTTGCGCGGCGACGATCCGTCGGGGATCTTGTCCGAGCTGTCGACCCGTCTCGCAGGGAGCCGCGGCTCGGTCGCGGCGCTGGCGCAGATCGAGGCGGCGGACGGGCGGCTTCGGCTGGCCGGGATCGGCAACATCGCGGCGCTTCTGGTGCAGCCGGGCGGACAGGTGAGGCGGCTGATCAGCCGCGAGGGTCGGTTGGGCGGCGCGGTGCGCCAGCCGCCGGTGGAGACGGCCACGATGCGGCCGGGCGACGTGCTGATCCTGCACAGCGACGGGCTGTCGACCTTGCGCAGCCATGCCGATCTGCCGGCGACGGCGGGGATGAGTTGCGCGATGATCGCCGCCCATTTGATCCGCGACCGCAACAAGGGCCGCGACGACTGCTGTGCGCTGGTGGCGCGGCTTGCCCCGGAGAATATCGCATGAGACTGACCACTCTGAAGATCGAGGCCGACGAGGACATCGTGCGGCTGCGCATGGTCGGCCAAGAGGTGGCGCGGCGTTGCGGTTTCGCCAAGTTCGCCGAGACCCGCATCGTCACGGCGCTGCTGGAGTTGGGGCGCAACATCGTCCAGCACGGCGGCGGCGGGCGCATGACGCTGTCGCTCGAACCGCTGGGAAGCGGACTCGCGCTCGGGGTAGAGGCGGTGGATCAGGGGCCGGGCATCCCTGATCTCGACGCGCGTCTCTCGGGCGCGGATCCGCTGCCCGGAACGGCGCGCGCGCAGGGGCTCGGACTCGGGTTGCGCGGCGTGCAGCGCATCGCCGATCGCTTCGAAGTCGAGAGCGGTGCCGAGGGGACGCGCATCCTCGCGGGGTTCGACACCCGCCTTGCCGCCTCCGAGGCCGCGCCGGTCGCCGCCGGGATCGGTGAGGCGCTGGCTGCGCTGCGCCGCGCCGACCCAGCGGCGATGCTGGCCCAGCAGAACCGCGACCTGCTCGACGCGCTCGAGGAGCGCGACCTGCTGATGGCCGAGGTGCACCACCGCACCAAGAACAACCTTGCCCTCGTGACCGGACTGATGCGGCTGTCGCGCTCGGCCGCCAAGACCGAGGAGACGAAGGGCGTGCTGCGCGATCTGGAATTGCGGGTGAAGGCGATCACCGCGATCCACGACCAGCTGCAGCGCGCCGCCGCCGCCGACAGCGCCGCCTTGCTGCCCTTGCTGCGCGATGTGGCCGAGCAGACGCGGCAAGCCTTCTCGACACCTGATCAGGAGGTGAAGGTGGTCGTCACCGGCGAGACGCTCCTCTTGTCGGGAAACGCCGCGACCGATCTCGCATTGGCGGCGGGCGAGCTGATGACCAACGCCTGCAAGCACGCTTTCGCCGGGCGCGAGAAGGGGCGCCTGCATGTGTCTCTCAAGCGCGAGGAGGGGGTGCTGAAGCTTACCGTTTCCGATGATGGCTGCGGCCTTGCGCCGGGAATGGAGCGGCCCGAGCGGTCCGACTCGCTCGGCTGGCGGATGATCCGGACCATGGTGCAGAAGCATGGCGGCTTCGTGCGCACTTCGAACGGAGAGGGCGGGCTAAGCGTCGAGCTGGGCTTCGGAGAGGCGCAACTCGGGCTGATCGAAGGCTGAACCGCATAAAAAAACGGCGGCTCCAAGGAGGGAGAGCCGCCGCTATTTCGAACCGGACGCGCCCGGGAGGAAGGCTGTCCTGCCATCAAACCCCGATGCGGCGGAAAAGATCCGCGGCATTTCGAGGAAAGGGTCAGGCGCGCTTGGCGGCCTGCAGGGCGATGTCGTCGATCATCGAGCGGTGAATGCCCAGATCGACGAGTTCGCGGTCGCTCAGAGCCGAAAGCTCGCGCTGCGTGGTGCGATAGGCGCGCGACTTGGCGCGGCGCTCGGCAAGGCTGGCGCCGAGACGGGCGAAGAAGGAGGGGCGGGCGGTCTGGTTGGTGGTGAAGCTGGTCATGATCTGCGTTCTCGGGGTCTGGATGGGCCACCCCTCGGGGCGGCGTGTCTGGCTGGCGTCATCATCGGCGCCGTTGACCCCCATCTGGGCCTCTTGGCGGTCGGAGACCACATCCAACCACGCCGCAGCGACTTGCAGCCCCTGCATGGCGATGGCGCAGAGGCCTCGGGTGACCCGAACCGCTTCGGGCCGGTGTCGTCATCCGGGGCGTCGCTGGCTGCCGGGGCGCTCAAACCGGCGGGGCGATCGACCCGGCGTCGACGATCTCGAAATCGCCGACGCGCTGCAGGTCGGCCAGCGCCCGGCCCTCGATCGCGCCGATCAACCCCTGCGCCAGCGGCTCCCAGCTTTGCGCCAGCGCCGAGCGGGTCCCGGAGGTCGGTGGCACCGCCATCAGGTCTTCGCCCGGGAGCATGTCGTCATGCACCACCACCGACACGTCGCCCGGCACCTTTAGGCCAAGCATCGAGAGCGCGCTGTAGATGCCCTTGGCGATCAGCATGTTGCCCGCGATCAGCGCGGTGGGGCGATCCGACTGCATGCTCATCATCCTGAGCGTGGCAAGGGCGCCGACGCTCTCGGTCATCTGGCCGTGCTCGTGCAGCATCGGATCGGCGGGCACGTCGGCCGCGCGCAGCGCCATCTCCCAGCCCGCCCGCCGATGCGCCACGTAGCACATGGACCGTACCCCGTTGACGAAGCCGATCCGGCGGTGCCCAGCGCGCAGCAGCATCGCCGTCAGTTCGCGGCCTACGGCGATGTTGTCGATGTCGTAGAAGGGGTAGTTGGGGGCAAGCGCGCCACGCCCATGCATGACCAGCGGCACGCCGCGCCGTTGCAGATAGGCGACCCGCGGGTCGGCGTCCTCGGGCTCGATCAGCACGAAGCCGTCGAGTGAGCCGCCGTCGATGAGCCTGCGATGCACCTCGACCACGTCCTCGCCCTCATCGGCGGCGTTGAGCACGAACAACCGCCCTTGCCGCGAGAAGGCGCTCGACAGGCCGCGCACCATCTGCACGAACATGCTGTCGCGCGGGGTGCGATCCTGCGGCGGCAGCACGAGGCCGACGATGCCGGACCGCCCCGAAGCCAGCTTGCGCGCCGAAAGATTGGGGCGGTAATTCAAGGCTCTGGCCGCTTCTCGGGCGCGAATCTTGGTCTCGGCGCTGACATCGTCATGATCGTTGAGCGCGCGACTCACCTGCGTGACCGACAGCCCCGTGTAAGCCGCGATGTCCTTGAGCGTCGCCGACATGAATGTCCCCTCGATAGCTGGCGGCACCTTGCCAAGCCGAAACGCTTCGGGCAAGCCTCGTCGCGACCCGATGGCACATGGGACGAAAGGATTCGAGATGAGCAAGGCGAATTGGTGGAAGGGCGCGGTGATCTATCAGGTCTATCCGCGCTCGTATCAGGACGGCAACGATGACGGCATCGGCGATCTTCGGGGCATCACCGAGCGGCTGCCGCATATCGCCGAGCTTGGCGCCGATGCGGTCTGGCTGTCGCCGATCTTCACCTCGCCGATGGCCGACATGGGCTATGACGTGTCGAACTACACCGACATCGATCCGACCTTCGGCACGCTCGCCGATTTCGACACGATGGTCGCGCGCGCCCACGAGCTGGGCCTCAAGGTGATGATCGACCAGGTGCTGTCGCACAGCTCGAACCAGCACCCCTTCTTCGAGGAAAGCCGTTCGAGCCGCGACAACCCCAAGGCCGACTGGTACGTCTGGGCCGACCCCAGGCATGACGGCTCGGCCCCCAACAACTGGCAGGCCATCTTCGGCGGCATCGCTTGGGAGTGGGAGCCGCGGCGGCGGCAGTACTACTTCCACAACTTCCTGAAGGAGCAGCCCGACTTCAACTTCCACAACCCGGAAGTGCAGGACTGGTTGCTCTCGACGATGCGCTTCTGGCTCGATCGCGGGGTCGACGGCTTCCGCCTCGACACGGTGAACTTCTATTTCCATGATCGTCACCTGCGCGACGACCCGGCCGACTTCCGTCTCAGCGGCACGCAGGCGGTCAAGCCCTACGACATGCAGTACCACATCTTCTCGAAGAACCAGCCCGAGAACATCGCCTTCCTCGAGAAGATGCGCCGCCTGATGGACGAGTACGAGGATCGCACGCTGGTGGGGGAAGTCGGTGAGAGCCACCACCCGATCGAGATCATGGGCGAATACACCTCGGCCAACCGCCTGCACATGGCCTACAGTTTCGAGATGCTGGGGCCGAATTTCACGGCCGAGCATTTCCGTCACCAGATCGACCAGTTCTTCAAGCTCGCTCCCAAGGGCTGGCCCTGCTGGGCGCTGTCGAACCACGACGTGCCACGCCACGTGACGCGCTGGGCCGGGCATGGCGATCAGGACGCGGTGGCCAAGCTCGCGGCAGCGATGCTCTTGTCGATGGAGGGCTCGATCTGCCTCTATCAGGGCGAGGAGCTGGGCCAGACCGAGACCGAGCTGGAGTTCGAGGAGCTGACCGACCCGCAGGGCATCAACTTCTGGCCTGCCGACAAGGGCCGCGACGGTTGCCGCACGCCAATGGTCTGGGAGCGGGCCGCCGCGAATGCGGGCTTTTCCAAAAACGACGCGCCATGGCTGCCGGTGAAGGCGCCGCAGGCCGCGCGCGCCGTCGACACGCAAAAGGGCGTCGACGGGTCGGTGCTCGAAACCTACCGCGCGCTTTTGAAGTTGCGTCGCGAGACGCCCGACCTGCGTGTGGGCCGCACCATGTTCGCCGAGACCGAGGAGCCGGTGCTGGCCTTTCATCGCGGCGACAAGACCGTCTGCGCCTTCAATCTGTCGGACCAGCCGCGTGAGATCGAGATCGGCGGCATCGCCGAGACGCTGTTCGCCAACTCGGCCGAGACCGCCGA
Organism: Limimaricola cinnabarinus LL-001; assembly: GCF_000466965.1. Taxonomy (GTDB): domain Bacteria; phylum Pseudomonadota; class Alphaproteobacteria; order Rhodobacterales; family Rhodobacteraceae; genus Limimaricola; species Limimaricola cinnabarinus. The sequence goes on along the minus strand of NZ_BATB01000061.1, from coordinate 8,831 downwards.
CGGCAAGGTCTGGCTCGGTCCCAACGGCGCGCTGATCGCCCGCCTGGCCTGAGATCACGATCGGCGGCGCGGCTCATGGGGCCGCGCCGTCACGTCTCAAGCCACCTTTTGGCGTTCCGGCAAAACTGTTAGGAGGCCACAACTGGCTTGAAGGATCGATCGATGATGCCCAAAGACTTTGCCCGCACCGGCGTTCCGGGTCTCGATGACGTGCTCTCGGGCGGACTGACGCGGCGCCATGTCTTTCTGGTCGAGGGGTCGCCCGGCACCGGCAAGACCACCACCGCCATGCGGTTTCTGCTGGAAGGCGCGGAGAAGGGCGAGACCTGTCTTTACGTGACATTGTCGGAGACCGAGGAAGAGCTGCGCGACAGCGCCGCCTCGCATGGCTGGACCCTCGACGAGCGGATCTCGGTCTTCGAGGTGGTCCCGGCAGAAAGTCTGCTCGACGCCGATCAGCAGCAGAGCCTGCTCTATTCCTCGGATCTCGAACTGGGCGAGGCGACACGGCAGATTTTCGCCGCCTTCGAGCGGATACGTCCCGAGCGGGTGGTGATCGACAGCCTGTCCGAGATCCGGCTGCTGGCGCAGGGCTCCTTGCGCTATCGCCGCCAGATCCTTGCCATGAAGCATTACTTCGCGCGGCAGGACGCCACCGTCCTGATGCTCGATGACCTGACGGCCGAGACGCAGGACCGCACCGTGCACAGCGTCGTGCATGGGGTGATCCAACTCGAGGAGCTGGCGCCCGATTACGGTGCCGAACGGCGGCGTCTGCGCGTCACCAAGTATCGCGGTCAGCGTTACCGGGGCGGATATCACGATTTCGCCATCAAGACCGGCGGCATCGAGGTGTTTCCACGCCTCGTGGCGCTGGAACATCGGGTGGGTTACGAGCGCGACGCGCAGGCCAGCGGCATCGAGGCGCTCGACCGCCTTCTTGGCGGCGGCATCGACCGCGGGACGAGCACGCTGCTTCTTGGGCCGTCGGGCACCGGCAAGAGCCTGTTCGCGCTGCAATTCGCCATCGCCGCCATCGAACGGGGCGAAAAGGCGGCCATGTTCTCCTTCGACGAGGAGTTGGGTCTGCTGGAGATGCGGCTTTTGAAGATCGGCATCGACATCGCGGCGATGCGCAAGAGCGGCGCGCTGCTGCTCGAACAGATCGACGCGGCCGAGATGTCACCCGGCGAATTCGCGCAGCGGGTGCGCGACTGCGTGACCCGGAACGGCGCGCGCACCGTCGTGATTGACAGCATGAACGGCTATCAGGCCGCGATGCCGCAAGAAAACGCGCTGGTACTGCACATCCACGAACTCTTGCAGTTCCTCAACCGTCAGGGAGCCACGACCTACCTGACTGTGGCGCAGCACGGCCTCGTCGGCGACATGCAGTCGCCGCTCGACGTGACGTACATCGCCGACACGGTGATCCTGCTGCGTTACTTCGAGGCGCTGGGCCGGGTCCGCCGGGCGGTGTCGGTGGTCAAGAAGCGCACCGGCCCGCATGAAGACACGATCCGCGAGTTCAAAATCACGCAGCGCGGGCTCGAGCTTGGCGCGCCCTTGTACGGCTTCCAGGGGGTGCTGCGTGGCGTGCCCGATTTCGTCGGCGCCTCCGACCCGTTGATGGAGGCAAACGCGAATGACGTCGTCCGGTGATGCTCTCGCCAGCGCGCGCGCTCTGATCCTGACGCCGCATGGGCGGGATTCCCGGCTGGCGGCGGCCCTGCTCACCGAGGTCGGGCAGGCCTCGCAGATATGCGACGATCTCGACGCTTTCGTCTCGGGCCTCGGAGAGGACACGGCCTTCGGCATCCTGACAGAAGAAACGGTACGCCATGCCGACCTCGCGCCGCTCTTGGCGGCGATAAGCGCGCAGCCGAACTGGTCGGCGCTGCCCTTCATCGTGCTCACCCGGCATGGCGGCGGGCCCGAGCGCAACCCCGAAGCCGCGCGGCTGTCGGAGATCCTCGGCAATGTCACCTTCCTTGAGCGCCCGTTTCACGCCACGACCTTCGCAAGCGTCGTGCGCGGCGCCCGGCGTGGCCGAGAGCGGCAGTTCGAGACCCGTGCCGCCGTCATGCAACTGCATCGCAGCGATGAGACGCTGCGCACCGCACTCATGGCTGGACGGCTCGGTGCTTGGGAACTTCATCCCGCCAGCCGGGAGCTGATCTGTTCTCCGACGTTGCGGACGATCTTCGGTCGACCCGCGGACGGGACCTTCGATTTTCATGACTTCGTGAGCAGCATTCACGAGGATGACCTCGACCGGGTGATGGCGACGATCGAAAATGCGACCATCGAGGGTCGGGATTACGCGGTGGAGTTTCGCGCGGTCTGGCCCGATGGCAGCCTGCATTGGGCCGAGGCGCATGCGCGTATCCAGCACGATCCCGACGGCACGCCGCGGCTGATCGGTGTCACATCGGATGTGACGCCCGCAAGCAGGCCGAGACCAACCACCGTGAGCAGACTGAGGAGCTGGAGCGCCGCGTGGCGCAGCGCACTGCCGAGTTGGAAAGCGCGCATGCCCGCGTGCTCGAGGAAATCCGTCAGCGCGAACGCACCGAAGGCCAGCTTCTGCAAAGCCAGAAGATGGAGGCGATCGGCCAGCTCACCGGCGGCGTGGCGCATGATTTCAACAATCTGCTGATGGCTGTGCTTGGCAACCTCGACCTGCTGTCGCGCCATGTCACGGACGACCCGCGCGCGGCGCGGCTGATCGACGGCGCGATCCAGGGCGCGCAGCGCGGCGCGGCGCTGACCCAGAGGCTTCTGGCCTTCGCCCGGCGGCAGGAGCTCAAGATCGAACCGCGCGGTCTGGCCGATCTGGTGCGCGGCTCCGAGGACCTGCTGCGCCGCTCCGTCGGTGACGGGGTCGAGCTGAGCTTCAGCCTCCCCGACGGGCTGCCGCCGGCGCAGGTGGATGGCAACCAATTCGACCTCGCATTGCTCAACCTCGCGGTCAACGCCCGCGACGCCATGCCCGGCGGTGGTCGGCTCGCCATCGCCGTCGACCTGTGCGAGGCCACGGGCGACGAGGATCTCGCGGCGGGCCGCTACCTGCGACTTTCGGTCCGCGACACCGGGCTTGGCATGGATGCGGCGACGCTGGAGCAGGCGACGCAGCCGTTCTTTTCGACCAAGGAGTTGGGCAAGGGGACGGGACTCGGCCTGTCGATGATCCACGGCCTCGCCCAGCAGCTGCAGGGCGCGCTGCGCCTCTGGAGCCGTCCCGGTGAGGGCACGCGGGCCGAGCTGTGGCTGCCGGTCGCGCAGGTCGAGGAGAAGGGCGCTGAGCGTCCCGCGCCGCCGCCCGCCACCGCGCGAGCTTCGCGTGGGGTGCTGAGGATTCTCTTTGTCGACGACGACGCGCTGATCGCGATGAGCAGCGTCGATCTGCTGGAGGATCTGGGCCATCACGTCACCCAGGCGGGGTCCGGCGAACAGGCGCTCGCGGTGCTTGAAAGCGATGCGGAGATCGACCTGATGATCACCGATTTCTCGATGCCGCGAATGAATGGCGGCGAGCTGTCGCGCCATGCCCGCGACCTGCGGCCCGATCTGCCGATCCTGCTGGCCACCGGCTATGCCGAGCTGCCCGAGGGCGGCATGATCGACCTGCCGCGACTGGCCAAGCCATATATGCAACGCCAGCTCGAAGAAGAGATCGCCCGGATGGGACTTTGACATCGCGGCATGGTTTGCGTTCGTGGTTTGTGCTAGGGATCGGAAAAACCACGTAGAACAAGGCCGGGGCGCAGGGCAGTCGCGATCGGCAGATGGGGGCGCATGCGAGTCATCGGTATTGATCCGGGTCTTCGGAATCTCGGCTGGGGCGTGATCGAGAGCACGGGCGCGCGGCTGCGTCACGTCGCCAACGGCACCTGCCATTCCGAGGGCGACGACCTTGCCGAGCGGCTTCTGTCTCTGGCCTACCAGCTGCGCGCGGTGATCGCCGAGCATGGACCCGAGGCGGCGGCGGTGGAGCATGTCTTCGTCAACTCGGACGGCGCGGGCACGCTCAAGCTCGGCCAGGCGCGGGGCATCGCCTTGATGATCCCGGCCGAGGCGGGGCTGGCGGTGGGCGAATACATGCCATCGACCATCAAGAAGGCGGTGGTTGGCAACGGCGCGGCCGCCAAGGCGCAGGTGCAGCACATGGTCAAGCTTCAGCTTCCGGGTGTGAGGCTCGACAGCGCCGACGCCGCAGACGCGCTCGCGGTCGCGATCTGCCACGCGCATCACCTGCAATCGGCGGGGCATCTGGCGGCGGCGGTGGCGCGCGCCGAGGCAGGGAGGGTGCGGGCGTGATCGGCCGTATCGCCGGACGGCTCGAATACCGTGCCACCGATCACGTGCTGATCGACGTGCGCGGCGTGGGCTATGTGGTCTATGTCTCCGATCGGGTGCTGGCACAGCTGCCCGGACCGGGCGAGGCGGTGGCGCTCTATACCGAGCTTCTGGTGCGCGAGGACATCCTGCAACTTTTCGGCTTTCCGACGTTGGTCGAAAAGGAATGGCACCGGCTGTTGCTCACGGTGCAGGGGATCGGCGCCAAGGCGTCCTTGGCAATCCTCGGCGCGCTGGGCGCGGACGGGCTCGGTCGGGCGATCGCCTTGGCCGACTGGTCGGCGGTGGCGCGGGCCAAGGGGGTCGGCCCCAAGACCGCGCAGCGGGTGGTCAACGAACTCAAGGACAAGGCGCCCTCGATCATGTCGATGGGCGCACAGCCCGCCGCGATGCGCGGTGAAGACGCCGATGCGGTGATCGAGGACGTGCCGGGCGAGACCCCTGCGCCCAAGCGCAAGCCTGCCAGAAAGAAGGACGAGGGCAGCGCCGCCGCGCAGGCCGAGGCGCTCTCGGCGCTGGGCAATCTCGGATACGGGCTGTCCGAAGCGGCGGGCGCGGTGGCGGAATCTGCGCATGAGGCGCCCGGGGCCGACACCGCGGCGCTGATCCGCGCGGCGCTGCGCAAGCTTGCGCCCAAGGAGCGGTGAGTTGCCGCGCCCTCTTTTGCGGCATCCTCGCGATGCATAGGACCGAACCATGACCGACACCCCTGATCCCGCGCTGCGCCCCGAACGGCTTCCCGAGGACCACGACCGCGCTTTGCGGCCACAGGGGCTCAATGAATTCATCGGTCAGGCCGAGGCCCGCGCCAATCTGCGCATCTTCATCGAGAGCGCGCGGATCCGGGGGGAGGCGATGGACCACACGCTGTTCCACGGCCCGCCGGGTCTGGGCAAGACGACGCTGGCGCAGATCATCTCGCGCGAACTGGGCGTCGGCTTTCGCATGACCTCGGGACCGGTGCTGGCCAAGGCGGGCGATCTCGCGGCGATCCTCACCAATCTCGAGCCGCGCGACGTGCTTTTCATCGACGAGATCCACCGGCTCAACCCCGCAGTGGAGGAGGTGCTCTACCCGGCGCTCGAGGATTATGCGCTCGATCTCGTCATTGGTGAGGGGCCGGCGGCGCGCACCGTGCGGATCGAGTTGCAGCCCTTCACGCTGGTGGGTGCCACGACGCGACTTGGCCTGCTCACCACGCCGTTGCGAGACCGGTTCGGCATCCCGACGCGGCTGCAATTCTATACCGTCGACGAGTTGCACGAGATCGTCACCCGCAACGCTCGCCTGCTCGGCACGCCCGCCGATGACGCAGGGGCGCGCGAGATCGCGCGGCGCGCGCGCGGTACGCCTCGAATCGCCGGACGGCTGCTGCGCCGGGTTGTCGATTTCGCGGTTGTCGAGGGCGACGGGCGGGTCACGCAGGAGCTGGCCGACAGCGCGCTGACCCGGCTCGGCGTCGACGATCTGGGCCTTGACGGAGCCGACCGGCGCTACCTGCGCCTCATTGCCGAGGCCTATGGCGGCGGCCCGGTGGGGATCGAGACGCTTTCGGCGGCTCTGTCTGAAAGCCGCGATGCGCTCGAGGAGGTGATCGAGCCGTTCCTGCTGCAACAGGGATTGATCCAGCGCACGCCGCGCGGCCGGATGCTGGCGCATGCCGCATGGCGACACCTTGGATTGGCGGTGCCGCGTCCCCCGGAGGCGGGGCAGGGCGTGCTGTTCGACTGAGCCTCCGGCGCTGGACGCGCGGGGCCGCGCCGCGTATTCCCTCGTGAAACAGGAGGACCGGCCATGCTGGATGCGAAAACCGTCGAGGCGATGTTCACCCGAGGTGACGGCAGCTACATGTGCGCCCGCTGGGGCCGCCCCATTGCGCCGGTGGTCTTCGGCGTCGAGGACGAGACGCTCTCGGTGATGAAATCGGCGCTGCAGGCGCTATGCCACCTTGCCGATCACGACATGGCCGAGACCGACCCCGAACTTGGGGTGAACCTGCTGATGTTCTTCTGCCGGGAATGGGACGAGCTGACGGCGGTGCCCGATCTCGACAAGCTGGTGCCGGGCCTGCCCGAGCTTCTGGCCAAGCTCGAAGAAGGCGACGCCAGCCAGTACCGCGCCTTTCGCTTCGAGCCCGACGGCGCGATCCGCGCGGGCATCGTGTTTTTGCGCATGAAGGGCGAGGCACTTGATACGCCGGCCGACGTGCTGGCGCTGAGCCAGGCGGTGCTGTCGATGCTGACATGGTCCGAGACCGCTTTCGACGCGGCCTCGCCTCTGGCCTCGGCGCCCGATGGCACGGTGGTGCTCAAACCCGAGATCGCCTCGCTCATCCGCGCGGCCTACGACCCGGTGCTGCCCGCCGCCTCCGACGATCCGGCGACCGCGCTGCGCCTGGCGGCGCGGATGGACCATTGAGCCACTGTTTCGAAATCCGGGTCTATTACGAGGACACGGATCTCGCGGGCATCGTCTATTATGCCAACTACCTGAAGTTCATCGAGCGCGCCCGCACCGAATGGGTGCGGGGTCTGGGCGTCGACCAGTCGCGGCTCAAGACCGAGGAGGGGATCGTCTTCGCGGTGCGCCGCATCGAGGCCGACTACCTGACGCCCGCGCGATTCGACGACATGCTGACGGTCGAGACGCGGGTCGAGGAAATCGGCGGCGCGCGGATCACGCTGGCGCAGACGGCGCGGCGGGAAGACGAGACGTGCTTTGTGGCTCGCGTGCAACTCGTGGCCCTGTCGAACACGGGGCGACCGCAGCGACTTCCCGAAGCTCTCAAGCGCGCCATCGCCGAAGACTGACGGTGCGCGCCGGGGTGCGCGGAGTTCCGCCGACCGGGCGCGGGCGCGTTGGCGGGGGCTGTCGCAGGTCACGCCGCCGTGCAAAGCGCGAAGTGGATTTCGCCCGGCGGATCGGTTATGCGCGGCCAAGGCGGCCCGCGAGAGGCCGTGCGCGCGACACAAAGAGCAGGCAGATGGATCAGGTAACCGACTTCTCGATGTGGGCGCTTTTTGCCCGCGCGACGATCACCGTCAAATTGGTCATGATCGCATTGATCCTGGCCTCGATCTGGTGCTGGGCCGTGATCGTCGACAAGATCATCCAGTACCGCGCCGCTCGCGCCGAGGCCGCGCGCTTCGATCGCGCCTTCTGGTCCGGCGAGCCGCTCGACCAGCTCTTCGATGAAATCGGCGCCGATCCGCATGGCGCGTCGCAGCGCATCTTCAGCGCCGGGATGACCGAATGGCGGCGCTCGCACCGGCAGGATGGCGGGCTAATCGCGGGCGCGCAGGCGCGGATCGACCGCGGCATGGACGTGGCCATCGCCAAGGAGGCCGCGCGCCTGCAGCGCGGTCTGCCCGTGCTCGCCACCACCGGCTCGACCGCGCCCTTCGTCGGCCTCTTCGGCACGGTCTTCGGCATCATGAACGCCTTTATCGAGATCGCCGAGGCGCAGAACACCAACCTCGCCGTGGTGGCACCGGGCATCGCCGAGGCGCTGCTTGCCACCGGTCTCGGCCTGATGGCCGCGATCCCGGCCGTGATCTTCTACAACAAGCTGTCGGCCGATGCCGACCGGCTGATCGGCGGCTACGAGGCCTTCGCCGACGAGTTCTCGACCATCCTGTCGCGCCAGCTGGACAGCTGAGATGGGCGCAGGTGTCATGAAATCGGGTGGCGGCGGCAATCGTCGCGGACGTCGCCGGGGCCGGGCGCAGCCGATGGCCGAAATCAATATCACGCCCTTCGTGGACGTGATGCTGGTGCTGTTGATCATCTTCATGGTCGCGGCCCCCCTGATGACAGTGGGCATCCCCGTGGAGCTGCCGCAGACCGCCGCCTCGGCGCTGCCATCGGACGAGGAAGAGCCGCTCACCGTCACCGTCACCGCCGAGGGTGGTCTGATGATCCAGACCACCGAGGTGCCGCAGGGCGAACTGATCACCCGGCTTCAGGCAATCGCATCCGAACGCACCGGCAACCGCATCTTCCTGCGCGCCGACGGGGCCAACGCGTGGAACCGCGTGGCCGAGGTCATGGGCGCGCTCAATGCGGGCGGCTTTTCGAACATCGGCCTTGTCACTGACGTGGGCGGCTCGGATTTCGGCGCGGGCGCGCCGACCGCGCTGCCCTCGGGCGGCTGAGGCCCTGATGTCATGAGCACGGGGGGCTACATCTCGGGCATCGGCCATGCCGGCCTGCTGCTCTGGCTCGTCATGGGGTGGGGTCTCGACAGCGAACCGCTGGATTTCGAGGTGGCACCCGTGTCCGTGGTCTCGGGCGAGGAATATGCCGCCCTCGTCGCCGCCACCTCGCCACAGCCGCAGACTGAAGTACCCCCGGCCCCCGAGATGCCCGTGGTCGAGGAGACCCCGCCCGCGCCCGAAGCGCCGCCAGAGACACCGACGGAGGCCGCGCCGCCACCACCGCCGCCGGAGACGCCGTCCGAGGAGACGCCGCCG
>NZ_BATB01000062.1 GCF_000466965.1 Limimaricola cinnabarinus LL-001 | reverse complement strand
GCCGTCGAGCAGGGTTTCCAGAGCGGCCGGATCGTCGCTGTCTTCCACCGTTTCGGGGAATACATCCCTGCCGCGCGGCGAGGATGTTGGGCGGACTCAGGCCTGCACGCACCCACGTCCCGGAGACCGCCAGGCTTCCCCTGAGGCTCAGGTCATTCGATGTGACCAGCTTGCCGAGCTGCGCCTCAAGGCTCTCGATAAACAGCGCGCCGCGCCGCTGGCCGTTCTCCCGCGCCATCCGGGCCTCATCGAGCACCGTGCCGAGCAGCTGGCTCATGTGCTCTTCGTCATGCCCGGCTGTCGTGCTGCCGGCCATCTGGGCCAGCAGCGCCGCCGCGTCCTCCGGCCTTTCCAGAAGCGCGCGGCTGATCCGTTTCAGTTCCGCGGCATGCGCCCTTGGATCGGGAGCCTGCGCGAGGGCAACAAGCATGGTCGTGACTGAAGGAGACAGCATGGCGATCCCGCAAAAGCTGAAGATAACTGGGGGTGACCCTGCATGGAGGGACGCCACGCTACAAGCGGGTGGCGATCACTCGGCTGCAGGAGGGCATGTTAGCTGCCCCTCCTCGGCGCGATCCGGAGCCTCAAGCCATCATGCGATATCGAATGCAGGAGAGCCCATGACCACCTTCGAGATCATTCTGTCGATCGCCTCCGTCGTCGTTGCCCTCGGGGTGAGCCTTTGGATGCGTCACCTCGGGAACCCCACCGGACGGCGGTCGGCCGAGGGAGCTCGAACGTCTCCAGCGCTTCCTCGACTCTGCCCCCTATGAAAACCTCGACAAGGTCATGCGGCCGGGCTGGCGCGACCGCGATTGACTAGGGCGACAGCCCAGCTCGGACTGCCTCTTGGCGCCTCGCGGCTCCGCGGCGGCATCCCCATGCAAAACCTGACCGATCGATGGGATGAGGCCAGTGCCGCCAACGGAGGCGAACGCCATCCGGCGCAGCTCCACCTCGTCTATTTGGAGGCCGGTCACGCCCTGCCCTTCCGACGTCTCTGCTCGATATTGGGCAACGATCACTTTTGTCTGGGCCAGCAGCGACGGGACCTCCCGTGTTCCATTGTCGGCGCCCTGTCGCTCCCTCTGGCTTCTGGCGAGGTTCTCGTCGCCTCTTGTGCGCATGGGCGTGTTTGGAGGGGACTGAGTAGTTGTCCGGGTAACTCCCTCTTCCTCCCCGAGCCTTCGGCAGAGCGAAGCTCCTTGTAGTGAGCACGAACCTGTCTCACCCAGATGCTCTTGGGCTTCCCGCATGTTTGACGTCTCTGCATCGGCCTTTTGCCGGCGATACCAGGTGGCCCGCGAAATCCCCTGCGCCTCCCACGGCTTCGTGCGCGATAACGCGTTCGCAGCGAGATAGCTCGCCCGTGTCACGGCTCCGGAGGCCGCTCGGCGCATTCGTTGCCGTCCGGCTTTCCGGCGCTTGCGTTCCATCATGGAGAAGATCTGCCGCAGGCCGAGCGCACGCGCCATCTCGTCCGAGACGCAGAGCAGGTCGGCAAGTGTGGCGCCGGCATAATGATAGCGGCCGTCCGACATCGGTGATCCGCTTCGGGGAAGCGCTGCCCTTTCCGCGGCATGCTTGGCGATGGCACCCACTTCGTTGGTGGAGAGCCCGGGGTCGCGATGCTCGCCATCGCATGGGTTCGCGCGTCGACATCCCCGGGGTTCTCTTGATGCGTCAGGCAGGTGGCCCACAGGTGCAGCCATGTGTTCCGGTGGCCGACCGGCACACGACCGCCCCAAGCATCCAGCAGGCGTTCCAAGTCTTCTTGAATTGCGACGAAGCGCTGGCCGGGGCTCAGCCTGGACCGGCGCGACCCGCCCTTCCACGAAGACGCCTTCTGTCTCTTTCGGGCCTGCAGTTCCCGGCGGGTCGGTCGACCGGAAGCGATGTAGATCCGGTCCGCGAGGTCCTCGAAGGAATGGCGCTGCAGGCTTCCGCCAAGGATCTCGACCGTGCGGCCGCTCTTGAGGTTGATCGAGCCCGGAATTCGAAACACCCGGGCGGTGTCGCAGCAGCGAGGATCCGCGCCGTGGCTGCGATACAGGCCGATGAGCGCCTTCTGCGCGGCGCTCCAGCGCCGTCTGGCCCTCGGGGGCAAATCGTTGATCAACCAGATGGCCGCAAGCCCGCGCCCCGTGAAGTTCACAAAGGACGGGGCCGGCAGACCGCGGTGCTCGACATCGCGGGTGAACGCCTGCGCCCAGGCTGCCGGATCCGAGGCGAGGGCCCGGGGTGCGAGGTCGACGTCGAGGTCCAGGTAAAGAGCATTCAGGGCGGCCAGTCGCCGGTCCCGACGGGGGCCATGAAAGCGGTTCAGGGTAATGTAGGCGGCTGTGTCAACGCAGCACTCGGCGATCCAGGGCGCCTCATAGGTTCGGTAAATTCTGCTGTGCATCCGCATGCCGGCTACGGACGTCATGATCGTCGGCTTTCCGATCGCAGCGATCGGATGGAGCAGCTGCACGTAGTCTGCCGTGGTCAGCAGCTGCGCCACCGGCTTGGCGTCGAGGAGATGAGTGGGATCCAAATGTTCCATGCCGGGGAACTGGGTTCATGGCACGGGCTACAGAAATGTCTGTCAAGAAACGCTTCGTCGTGGAGCGTGGCCGTATCCTGAACTATTCAAGGTCCCAATCTGGGGTGCACGTAGAGGGCCGATTGCATTGAATAGGTAGGTCGGGCGGGGAGCTGACATTCGCTGCGTCTTGGATGAACGGGGGCCGTGCGCAGGGAGCGGACTTTGCAGAGCCGAGGCCTCTGAGCAGCTGAGCCGGACGCTCTCGGCCCTAAGCCGACCTTGCTGACCGACGCAGCGAAGGTCAGGACCGAGCCCTTCTTACCGTGCTGAACATGGAGTCTTCTGCGGGTGCAGTAAGCGTGCAGTGGCATAATCGGCCCAGAGCGGACGGTGGCTGAACGGGAATGCTGCTCTGCAGCGCTCCCGTATGCGGACGTTCATTACTTTGCTCGTGAACCTCCGATCGAAAGAGTCAGCGCCCCAGATAAAAAAACGCTATTCCTCCGCCCAATTATAAATGTCGAGTATCAAAAGGATCTACCCAGTCGCAGGGCGTCGGATGCGAACGGGGAGATGACAAAAACCTGGCAGTAGGTGGACTGATAATCCGCAGTAACGCCCAGATTAGCATCGGCGCAGGTCATAGCAGGCTGTGGATCGCCATGGCACCGCCCAGATAAGGGTGGCTGAATGCACCATGCTGTGGCGCGTTGGCAAGCCGCTTGGTCGCTGCCTCCCGGTCGGCCGAATCCGCAATTATCGACAGCGCTGCGATGGCCTCGTCCCGGGTGACCAAATGAAGCCGTGCCATCGCCGACGTAACTGCGCTGGATGGCGACAGACCGTCACCAAGTCCCTCGCCAGAAAACCGCGAGAAAAGATACTGCGCCGTATCACTCGTCCGCCACGCGCTTGCACAGGCGATGGCGCAGCCGCTGAGCAGTGACCATGCCGGAAAGCTCACCGCGTCGGCTGTGCGGAATCTCTGCTGGAAATTGCGAGCTGATCCGGCACCGGAATAGCAGGCGTTGAGCAGCACAAGCCGCAGGCCGAGGCTGTCGCCATATGCCTGCAGCTGCCTGATCGATACTGGATGCGGGGCTTCGCCACCGATCGATGCAAAATACGGATCGGTGTAGTTGATTAGCGGCGTCCCGTGCGTCGAGACCATCAACACCTCTGCATCGCCAAGCAGTTCCGGGAGTTCCTCCGTTGCACCGGTGTCAATGACAACCGGCGGCGGAAGATTCGCCGCATCCGCGAATGCAATCGCCTCGTGGCGGGGCAGCACCAAATCACCGTCGCGGTCGACGACAGCCGCGACACCTCCACTTATCTGACGAGGCTCGACCGACAGCACCAACGCCGCGATGTGCCGGACCTCAAACATGCCCTGCCGCATGCGCTCAAGGAGGCGTGGATGTCGCATGGCCAGCGCGGTCATCGGCGGGGACGGACTGAAATCCTGCAGATAGCGGATCGAGCGAACACCGCCTGCGGCAAGGTCGTCGAGGACTGGCCCAAGTAGCGGAGACACTGTATCAAGCCAACTATCCAGCGCGTTGGCGAATTCCTGTCGCCCAGTCTCGCCACACGAGAAACGCAGCTGCGCCACAGCCCAGTCGGACCGCGTGTCCGCAGGCAGGGCGGTTCGCCGGTATCGGTCGCCATAGAACGACCACAAAAGCGGGTCGCCGGCATGGGTGATCGCCATAATGCAATCTCCTTCGGCCAGCCGTTTGCGAGCCGCGTCGATCATCGCAACTTGGCCAGCTTGGCCGAGGGCCGGACCGGAACGGCCATCGAGCGACGCGATGATCTGAGAGAGCCTGTCCCACTGATCACCGACTGGGTTTCTCCAGTCCCAGACATCGTCATATTTCTCCAAGAAGCCGAACAGATGCGGCACTCCTTCGCCGCGCAGACACTCGAGCGCCTGTTCGAGCGCGACCACTTCGTCTGTCTGCACCAGTGTCGCCGTTTTCCGGCTCCACTCAAGTAGCGCCAGCCAGTCTCCAAGAGCATTTCCGCGGCAGGCGACAAGTGCCTCGAGTGCTTCACATGCCGGCCCTTCGTCAGGCATGGCGGCCATCAGTTTGTCGAAACGCGGAAGGTAGCGCTCGCGTAGGCCGCGCCGGTGATGGAAGCGTAAAACATCACGAAGCACTTCATCGAGAGCGCGGGCCGCGGCGGCAAGCGCTGGACCTACGGCACAGGCGTCGCCGCTTTCAGCGCAGATTCGCGCCGCGACAAGTTCCAATTCGAGGATAGCCTCCGGGTCACTGTTCCCATCGTGCGCGTGTCTGGCTTTGGCGATCATTGACTGTGCATCGACGAAGTTTCCGGCCTCGCGTAGACAGGCCGCGAGGTTGGCCATCAGCACCGGGCCGATATCACTGCCGGCCTCCGCTTCATTCATTGCGCGCCTCAGATAATTTTCACCGTTCACGGTGTCACCGTTCCGCATGAAGGCGGTGCCGAGATTGGCGAGTAGCTCCACCGGCAGTCTGGCGTCGAGTTCGGCAAGGATCGCGAGCGCCTCTCGGCCCATCTTGACCGCAAAATCTGCATCGCCTTCCTCTAATGAAACGACAACTGCTGCTTGGAGCGCGCGCGCCAGCAAGGGCCGCGACCCGACCTCATACGCCTTGCTCTCGACATCGACGATGGTGCGATAGGCGGCCTGCGAGGCGCCGTGCCGAGAGTAGAGCAGTGCGCTCCGCAGCTTCAGATCGCCGAGTTCATCCCAGAGAGCAAAATGTTCGAGCAACCCCGCGGCAGCGCGGAGCACCACCGGATGGTGATCAATGCTCGATGCGACGGAGCCGGTATCTTCAACCGCGGCGTTTAATATCTCGAGCACTACCTCCCGCGTATCATCAGTGTCGTCGGCGCGGGCAAGCATATCGAGTGCTTCGAATGCCCCGTGGACATCCCCGGCAGTATACTTGGCACGGGCAGTCAGCTCGAGGAAAAGCAGCCGCTCCCATTGCATGTCGCGCCGATGCATCAGGGCGGCGATTGCCCTTGCTACATTGCCCACATGTCGGGGATTATGACCGCAATTCGTGATTAGTTCATTGTAAAGGTCAACGGCGTCATCGAACTCAGACGTCCTATCCAGATGCTGGCGCAGCCGGCTCTCGAATGCTTCGGGCGAAAGGGGTAGCCAGTCCTGCCAGTCCAATGTTGTTTGCCCCCGTTATAGATCTGCTCGTGCGCATCGGTAATCGACCTATCCAGTAATGTGTCTATAAAGACACTATGTGATCCTTAGGTCTGTCTCAACGCCTACCAACAAGAGCTGGGTTTGCCCAACGCTGATTTCGGCCCAAAGTGGACCGTCGGCTACGTCGAATCTGACTTCTGCTTCGTCGCTTTTCCGGTCGTTCCGGCATCTTGAACGTTATCCGAGAGCGTCATTTTGCCTTTTGCAGAAAGGCCTCTCAAGCAAACATCTACCTGCTGGAGCTATCCAGATTCCCCTAGCGTATAAATGAGGTTCTGGAGATTTGTGCTGCCAGTCAAACAGCCGCGGGCCCGATTACAACCGGCCCGAAGACCATTTCAAAATGCAGCATCGACACTGGGCTCAAGTTTAGTGCGGCGCGATCGTGTTGGGAATAAGTGATCGGCGACACATGAGAACCGAATTTGAAGCTTACGTCGCAGACATGCAAAGGCGTTGGAAGATATATCCCGAGCGCGTTGTCGATATCAGCCTTGTAGGAGCCCGACCCAAAATCGATCGTATAAGCCAACATGCCGGCAACGGGCGCCCGGGAATATGGGCTGTCGGTTGTAAAAAAACACCCCATCCCCTCTCCTGCGAGGTATCGATTGTCAATATCTCCTTTTGTGGTTAGGGGTTTTGCTTCAATTGCAATCTCCGGCGCGCCATCTCCAATCTGCGAATAAAAGAGAAAATCTGCTTTCTTCGAATTACGTCCAGTCCGCTGAGAATCCTCGATCTGGTGTTCCACTTCGAATACTGCTTCATGCGCGCGTAACATATGTGAAGCAGGGAGTTGGCGACGCAGTCGCCGAACGATGTGGCCAAGCTCGGTTGTGATTGCATCCTCAATCGGGATTTGGATGATACTTCCTTTTTTGGATTTCGTTTTGGGTGTGCTGAGTGCTCCGCGTTTCTGGCAGAACTCAGACCACGTTTTTGTCGATTTGAGTTCATCGGCAGCCTGGTAGACTAGGGACACGGCCTCCTGAATGAAGCAGCTCCACGTGTCGGCTTGGATCGAGGGCATGCCGTTCGCGCGCAAACGTTCTGGTAGAGACATGAGAGTAAAGTTTTGGCCTGTCACGATCATTGTGCCATGAATGCCGAGAAGATCTTTTGGCTATCAGCTACTGCGCTGTCGATGGTCCAGCGATAGTATTCCAACGGCTTGACCACTGTGACAATGGATTTCTGATTATTTGCGCGCAGCGACAAACTGTCAGTAAATGCATTGCCACTATCTCCGAAATATATCTCAATCGCGCTGCTACAGGCGGCCGCCAGATCAGGAGGTGGTTCAACTGTTCCAAGGTAGTGGACGGCAAGCGCCCCAACGCCAGATTCAGGCGCATCTAGGTAGTCAACAGCGAAAGCATTATTGCGACCGGATAGGCTCGCAAGTTGTTCTATAACTGTGTCCATGTAGCAGTCGAGTCCCCCCGGCTTCGGTAGTGTCAGCGCCTCGTTGGGAATATCCCCATCTTGGAAGCCCATTCGAAAACCTATGAATTCGTAGACCGCTTTCTGCATCTCTTCAGTCAAGCCGAGGAGGTTCATTAGATAAGTATCTAACGTGTCGGCCTTTTCAGCTAAGATTCCGTCGATCCGGGGATCATCCAGTCCTGAAATTGGCACAGCCAATGCCTTCAGATCCTCAGGTTCAAGATTGCGACGGTCGAGCATCCATCGGCGCCCGGTCGTTGCAATCATATAAAGCCCTAACTGTGATGTTAGATAACGTCCCGCCGCGGCTAGCAATTTCACTTCGCGCTCGCTCACGTCCTTTGCCGGCTTTTTGAAGAAGAAAGCCATGCTGCTCGAGGTAAAGCCGACTGGTTCTAAGACGACCCGAACACTTTTCATGTTTCGCGGAACCAAGAGGATGTTGCCGCTAAATTTCTGCGCATACGAAGGAGCTACCCTCGACAACTGCTCAGGAGGCAACAAGATCATCTCGTCGTGGAACAAACTTCCCTGAGTGCCAGAGGACACTGGATTGTCACCTGTTCCGTCGAACCTACCGTCAGGCGCGTCGAGCAGATAATGTTTTTCGATTCCGGTTTCAGAGGGACTTCCTCCTCGACTTATACCAGCTCCCACTCGAAAGCTAAGAGTCTCGAAGGTCGAAATTTTCTCAAGCTCGACCTGATCTCTGACGAACATTTTGATCTGCCGATCAATCGGGTGCAGAACCAAAGCATCGAACCAGCCACGCGGATCGCGCGCGAGCCGCTCTTGTCGAACATGCTGCACATCAGCGCGGTCGAAAATTATCGTCCACGGTCGCTTTTTTGCCGCAACTGGCTGACTGGTCGACAGCGGTGAGTAAATCCAACACTGGTGCCGTGGCGGTGTCGCGGATTTGCGGAAGAATGCAGCGATCCCGGGGTGCTTGGCCTTTGCAAACAATCGATGACGAAAATGCGCGAAGTTCGCAGCTCCAACGATCGTATAGCGACGGGCCAGTTCTTTCCGAAACTTCCATGAAGTTGGGTTAACGAAGGATTTTGAAGGAATGAGAAAACCGAGATAGCCACCTTCTTCAAGATGCTCAAATAATACCTTCCAAACAAAGAGTTCGGCAACCTGGCCATTTCCAATAGGTGCCATCTGGCTGTTTTTAATCTGCCAATCGATGGCAGCCTTGGATTGAAGCTTCTGGACGGTTTGCCATGGGGGGTTGCCTATAACACAGGATACCATTGGCAGGTCGATCTTGCCCCCATCTTCGAAGAAGTCGGCGTGCAAGATATTATGGCCGACAACTGGCGGAAAGAGTTTTTCTGGATCTTCACCAGCGGCAACCCGCGTCAGGTCGCGCGGATCGACGTAATCAAGCATCGTGAGATAAAGACTAAAGGCAGCCACATTACAAGCGTCGACGTTCCGCTCGACGGCGAAAATATTGCGCGTTAATAGGCCTTTGACATCTTTTATATTTAGCGCTTGGTGCGGGGCAGTTAGCCGAAAGCGTTCAATTATCCTTCGGTAGGCGCCAACCAGAAATACGCCGGAACCAGCAGCAGGGTCAAGCACCTTGACCCCGTCGGTTAGGGCAATCTCTTCTTCAAGCCGGTCGAGCATGAAATCGACAATAAAGGGCGGTGTGTAGAAAGCACCTGAACGGCGGCGTTCACCTTGTTCCAAATTTTCTAGAAACTGCTCGTAGACTGAAGACAGCGTTTCGGTGCGGATGACGCCGAGGTAGAAATCAAGGAAGCTTAGCTGCACCGAACCGCTTGCATCAGGCTCGGAGCCATGCTTCATCACCAACCGCACTAAATTGATATGAGTATGGTCAATTTCAGCGCGATGCGCAGCATTTAGTGGAAAAAACGCTGCCATTAAAGATGGAATCTAGATCGTCGAATAGTTTGAAAGTTGACAACGTAGTCCATTCACACGTTTGGTCATGAAGGGCAATATCGTCGTGACCGCGAGTGGCCAACCAGGTCTCGTCAATAATTCTTCGATCCGCGAGGAAGAATACGTAAAGAAATCGACCGATCAAACCATTAGCGGCTCCAGGTGATAGAGCGGTCGAAACTCCCTGGCCGGCGATTAGAATAGTGCTCAGCGCATTTAGACTTTTCAAAAGTCGGCGATCAACGCGTCCGTCGACGTCGATCGAATGATCGCGCCAGAATAGCGAGGTGCGCAACTTTACAGCTCTAAGATCCCATAGGTTATGAGCGATGTCCTCGTTCGGTCGCATCGACTGTAATGACTCGTCAGGAAGCTCCTGCAGCTGCGATAAATCATACTGATGGACGGTCTTGATCCAATCAGTGTGGGCATAGGAAAATCCGTGACAAACATAGATTTGATCGCCGGTGACAATCAGGAGATATGGCGCAATTCCTTGACTCCAGACACGCCGATTAATTTCCTGTGCAGCAAATGAATCCTCTGCAAGCGATACATATACAAGAGGCGTAGACCCAGCGTTGGAATCCGGGGCGCGTAAACAGAACGCTCCAACGAGAGCCATCTCGTCGCGCGCCTGCTGTAAAGCAAAGCGATGGCTTTTCAGCTGATCTATGTCGTCGGCGGCAATCCAGCCGCTGTCGTTGTTGTAGCCTAGTTTTTTTTAACAGTGTCGCAAGTGCGCGGCGTTGCTGATCGTCGGCTATCGACATCATCGAATACTCGACACAGGAAAAAGCGGTAGTTGCATTGTCGGCTCTGCAACGCCGAAAGCCTTGACGATATCACGCAGATGCGGCTGTAACATCATCACGATCATCGCTTTTTGCGGCGACGCCAATAAATCAGTCTCTTGGACCAGCGACGGGCCATGTGTCAACGAGAAGACTGCGGCCTTCTTCCAAAGAGCTTGCAGGGATTCACCTTGAAGTGCATTCTGAATACCCTTGAGGTTCTGCTTATGAGCAGAGAGTTCCACTCCAAGATCATCCTGCAGGCTTTTCGCGAGTCTCAATATCAAAAGTGTGCGCCACGAAAAACGAGCTTGCGTGCCTTTGCCTCTCGCGGGGATGTCGGGCTCAACGAGCCCGCGCCGACCAGTCCATTCACGTAGTCTATTGTGCGTAAGGCCCGCTATCGCGCGCGCGTCAGCCGAGCCAATCATCTGCATCATCCCGTCCCCATGGTCCACGGAATGGGTATCATACCCATAGTTGACGGTAAAGCGCTGCCAGGAGCTCCATCTGACAGATCCATCGAGAAGTATCCGCGATTGTCAAAACCTGCGAGTTTTTTCTCCGGGCCCAGAACGGTCGTTTGTTACGTTCGCAGCGAACCACCGCTCTCCGCTCTCCGCTCTTCGTCCGAGAAGTCCTCGTAGCTGCGGCGAAAACTATGCAGATGCAGCGAAGGTCTGGAAGGTCCGCTCAGCGGTCATTGATGCGCATTGCAGCGAAGGGCCGCTCCGAGCCCTTCCGCGACGTTCAAGCTCGGAGGCTGAGTTGCGGCGACGCCTCGAACTCCCCGATGATCAGTGGGAGACGGTTGAAAGCCCAGCCGACTTCACGGCTGAAGCACGCGGCATGTATTAGGGATCGTGGTCGATGATCGCTGCTACAAAGCGGCCGGCAGTCTTACGGATCAACAGCTCCTCGAAGCTGGCATGTCTGCGCACGACATCATTGCCCTGCCCGAGCTTGGCACGAAAGAGCGCGCAGATGCCGTCATCGCGATCGCGAAATCCGGCGCCGCTCCGGACCTGTCTTGGTATTTCAGCAAATGGCTTCGCGTTCCAGCTGATGACAAAGACTGCCCCTGAGTTTCCTCAGCAATATCAGGGATAAGCGGCGTTGGTGTCGCTACGCCCTATGAGCGCGACCAAGCCCCGCTCCGAGGCGCGAGGCGACAAGGGCCACTAGCAGCAGCTCGATCGACTAGATTTATATTTTTATACAAAGGTATATTCTTATAAATATATAAACATACAGAGTGGATTATGGATTATGGATGACGCTGAGCGAAAGATCGACGAGATGACCGCGGAGTTGCGAGCGCGCTTCGAGAACGAATTCGGCGATCCTGCGGAGATGCTTGCACAGCCTAGCCTGCAACCGGTGCTTGAGGCGCTGGACCCAGATTACTCGGAGCTGCAGAAGGCGGCTTGGTTAGTCGCCCCATGCGAGGATCTGGACGACGAAATGCCGTTACGGGCTGTGCAGAAGGGAGAAATCGACCGTGTCGTGCTGGCGGCGCAGCAGACGCGCGACATCACCATCGGATAGCACCGCGCCGAGAGCTTAGCACAGCGGTATCCCTCGGTATCAGGGACGGTATACCGCTTCTCGCGAACCAGCCCTCTGCACTTCGTGGCGCAGCCTTCAACGAAACCTTCGTGAGTGCAAAGGCGTGTTGAGCTAAGGCTCCTGAGGAAATCTTCGGGAGCCGTGCATGCTTAATGTCCGCTCAGCGGACAAAACCGTCGGTCGCTTCGCAGAGGCCCATGGCCGTAGTCAGCGGGAAGCGGACACGCTACCGCTGACCGTCGCGGCGCCACTCTTGCATGAAAGGCGAACAGGCGACCTAACCTGCAGCTTCGATTATTTCCACGCGGGAGATCTGACCGCCGGAGCCATAGATGCGCACCAGAACGAACCCGATAAGCTGACTCCGAATGCGCTCTACAGTGTGGTGACTGCGGTCATACTCGCACTTCCCGGTCATCATTGCTCGACGCTCCGGGCTGGTGAAGAAAGGGTCCGGCTCCTCCCTGTCGGGATTCCCGAACCTGTGCACATTCGCCCGGTCCTGCTGGACGATGGCGCAGACGTCGTTAAGAGGCACGCCTTGAGAGCTATAAGTATCTCGGGGACTTAGTGTCGTGAAATACTCGAACATGACGCTCTGCGCATTCGCCGGGCTGTGGTTCATATCAACCAGCAAGATCAATGAAAGCGCAACTGAAATATATCTCATCAATAATCCTCCCAGAAATAGGCTGACCCCAGAACTCAACGGCCATGGCTCAGCCAATCACGAACGGGCGACCGAGGGCTATCTCAAATGTCCGAAGCCAGCCCACAGTCGCCAGTCGGCTGCTGCCATCCTGATGTCCGGTTGCGATCTTGGAGTTGTCGTTCGCCGCGGTGAACATCGAGGTCCGTTTCGGGAGGGAGTGCCGAAAGACAGATGTAGTGAAAGGTTTGAAAATGACGTCAGATCAGGCGGGCATCTTCTTCTATAGGCTGTTCATCCCATGGGGTGGACCACTAAAAACGGTCTTTTTTGGAGGATTGCCTAGTAGAGTATGCAACTCATAGGAAAGACAACCAATGAACCGGCGATACGCGCGGCGCACCGCCGGAGCTCTGCCTTACTTGACGATCAGGAAGTCATCGAGAGACTTGTTTGCCGCCAGCGCATCCTTGATCCACTGGGGCTGGCGCCCACGACCGCTCCAGGTTTGGGTCTTATCATCGGGGTTGCGGTATTTGGGCGGGTTGATCGACTTGGAGGACTTTTCGGTTGAGGCACCGACGAGATCCTTCAGGGAATACCCCGCAGCCTTGGCTGCAGCTTCCGCAGCCGCGAGCGCTTCCTGCCGACGGCGTGCTTCGTAACTCTGAATCGCGGCAGCGGTCTCCTTGTGCAGCTTCTTCAGATCATTGAGATCAAGGTCGCTCAGGTCGAAGTCGTTCATTTGATGTCTTTCGAGTATGCCATTGCTGGCAGGCGCTTAGCCATTCATAAACACTTTATCCAGCCAAAATCGCGCTTGGACCATATGCTTTTCTTGTCCGGTGCGGATTTCATGCTTTGGAAAAGCGTGTAGATAAGCCGCTGGATGGCCTCTTCAACCTCGGTCTGGGAACCCCTTCGGTTTTGCCAAATCTACGTGCATTGACTGGTGCCAGAAGTTTAGCAGGACATTTAGGATCATGTCACGAGATCCAAACAGCCGATATCAAAGCCGTCGGCTAAGGAAAGTCAGGGAAGGACGCATTTATGCCCGAAGCTGCTTTATCCAACTTCCCCACTCTCGGACCAGCCATTCGCCCTCGGTGCAGAATTCGCACGACATCATCGTCTATCATTGGCGAACTTGAACGACTGCTCTACCAAAGGGGGAACAAAAAGATGAGGGTCTTGCTTATCTTCTATGCTCCTGCAGTCCAAGTTCGTCCCACATCCAGCCGAAGTCATACTCACTGATCAGGGCATCACCATTTTGGGCACTGCGGTTCTCTATCAGCTTCAGCCAATCCAGCACCTTTGCGCGGCCAGCTGCGCTACGAACTGCCTGACGGGGCGATTTTCCGCCCAACGCCGGCAACGGCGCGTCCAGCGTTTCGCGGTAGTGTTTGTCCAGGTAGTCGTGCGTGATCTGACGGGCGATCTGCGGCGGAATCTCGTCGGCACCCTCAAGCGTCCGTTCAGGGCGCTCCTCGGCCATCATCTGTTCGACAGTGCGGATCGTGGTCAATGGTGGCTTCAGACGCTCTCCCGCAGCCTCTTTCACCAATGCTTCGACTTTCGCCGCGCGCTCAATCGAGTTTACCGTGACAAGCAGCGACTTGCCCTTCAACTCGAGAGAGCCCAGCACCGTCCTGCCTTCCAACTGGGAATCCAACATGACGCCCTCCGCCTGCGTGTGCGGGCGGGTGCGGCGTGGAGCAAGCCAGTTCCAGAAATGGCGTTTTTCGGGGATCAGAGCCTTGACCCTGTTCAGGCAAGCGGCAACGTCCTTCTGTGTCACGCCCGCTGCCAGCGGAAACCGCAGATCGTGAAACATAACCTCCTCGCCATCCGAGTTGCAGAACGTCGGCTGCGGCGGAAACATGGCGCGCGGCAGCGCGGTGAATAGCCAGGCACTGGTAAAAATCGGCGCGCAGGCATGCAGTTGGTCCGTGGTGAGCCGCAGTGCATCGCGCTTCCTCAGCTTCAGCGCCCCACGCAGTCCGTCAAACAACAACTCGACTGCATCTGGCGAGAACGCCAACAGTGCGCCCGAAATGACGTGGTTGTCGCGTTCGGCCACCACCCGGACCGCGATCCGATCCCATTGCTTCAGCGAACGCGTGGCAGATTGCTCGAGAACGGTCACGGGCTCTGCGCCACCAAGCAGGTCCCGCAACACCATCGATGTCCCCGACTTCACTTCACTGACTTCATACAGGCTGACAGGGGTATCCCGCAGCGCCGCGAAGTAATCCCGATTGAGTGCCGCTTCCTTCCAGCCGCGCCGTTTGAGATAGAGATCGATGATGTTCTCGTCGTCATATCGACGGCCCAGAAAGTCCTCGAACCCGCAGCCCCACAGCACGCCGGGCCATGGCTCTCCGAGAAGTTCGGAAAGCTCTTCATCCTCGAGATCGAATTCCTCGAGCGCAGGCATCAGGTGCTCGGCGACTACATCCTGCAGCCGATCGCGCCAGACCTCGTGGCGGCCAACGAAGTTCAGCAAGTCCGATATGTCGTTGCGCATGCTCATTCCCTGACGCTGAGATTTTGCGAGGGCGATCTATATGGGCTGGATTGAAAGGACGCCAGCGACGTGGCGGTTAATACGCCTACTGCGGCATGTCTGTCCGCTCGGCTGCCTCGCCCTCAGCCGAAACCCACTGCACACTTGATGCATTGGAATGACGTGCCGTGACCTCTTGGAGGTGTTCATGACGAGAATACCTTTCCAGGAGCAAATTGCCGACCTGAGCGCGGTCGCTCTGGCACGCGAGCTGATCGGCGCCAACCTGCTTGTTCGCGGCGCAGGCGGTGTCATCATAGAGACCGAAGCCTACGCACAAGATGATCCAGCCTCCCATAGCTTCCGTGGACCGACGAAACGAAACGCCTCCATGTTCGGGCCGGCGGGGCACGCCTACGTCTACCGCTCTTATGGCATTCATCTCTGCCTCAACGTGGTCGCTCGGCCTGGGGAGGCGGTGCTGATACGAGCCCTTGTCCCACAGATCGGCTTGGCGCTCATGCGAATGCGGCGCGGCAGTGCTGCGCTCTGCAGCGGCCCGGGACGCCTGACGCAGGCGCTCGATATCCGCCCCGAAGACGACGGCACCCCTTTTGACGGGACCGACCTTTCCATCGCCCTTCCTTCCGAAATGCCGGACCTGCTTGTCGGATCCCGCATTGGCATCAGCAAGGCGCAGGATCTGCCATGGCGCTTCGGACTGGCCGGAGCACGGGGTTTTAGTCGGCCGTTCCCACGGCAGCCTGTTATGCTCTCACCCCAAAAGCCGCCAGATGATTTATGAATTTTATTTTGCACTCTGAGTTACAGACCCACCTACCCGATGTGAGGCTGCGACAGCGGCCAATACCATCGACTAAGGCAGATAGCCAAGCAAAGGTAGGCAAAATGAAAGTCACTAACATTCGTATTATCGATGAATTCTTCTTTGAATCCCAGATCGAGACTGAATATGGCAATAAGCGGCTTGTCGTTAGCGGCGAGATTTCTCCTCCTGAGATACTGCACTTTGAAGAGGCCAAGTGGAGAAACGACGGGAGCGACGCCACGAGATTCCTCATGAAGAATCTTGAAAGCATTTCTGATGCCATTTCAAAGGAACTTCAAGCAATCCAATCCATCCACGAGAAGTGAAAAGTTCAGAAACCACCCTAAAAGAAATCACTTGCCGGGATGCAATGCCGCAAGTGATTGCTTCGTGCGGATAAGAAGCTCTCTTACGCCGTAAGAGCAATGACATCGAGGGGGCTGCCGAGCGAGGTAGCCCGAAGCAGCCTCAGGCTTGACTACTCCCTTTTTCGCTTTTTTTCGGCGGACGGCCTTGATCTCGGCCCGTCCGAGGCCGGGAAGCTGTTCATGCTGCCGATGCGGATCTGGATTTCGGCGGTTTGGTGGTCGGGATCTCATGGCATGATCCTCTCGCCGAAGAGCTTGAGGCAGTTCAGCTGGGCCTCGAGACGATTTCGGGGGGTGATAGCCGCCAGCCCATGCCATAAGTGTTGAAAGCTCGACGTCTTAGCAATGACTTGGTGGAACATTTCCACACTCATGCGGTATTTTTATGGGCGCGCGCCGACGAGGCCGCGGCCTCCGTTGCGCCTGATGTTGCCATCTTCTTGTCGTCCATATCGTACTCCCCTGATCCAGAGAAATAGCGCTACGAACTGTCTCAAGAAACCGTGCCCCAGCCCAGCCCTACCCCGTCGCGGACTCTGGCACGCTCGGCCGGCTCGCCGACGCCGCACGCAGCTAGGCCACCTGCCCCTGTTTACGAGCCAAGTCTTCGGCGCGGTCTCCGGCAGCCCTGTCTCGCCCTCCGAGCTTCGGAACGCGAAGAAGAGGGCAGAGTTCGGTGACAACTGGAATAAGGAGCCGCCTGATGTGCCGCTGCTCGATCGACCGTCGCATGATGTTGAAGCTTTCAGGCGCTAGCGCCGCGTCCTTGTTGGGTGGCTGCGATAAAATTGATCTGGTATCAGACGCGACCGTTGAAGCGATGGGGCTTCAAGCTTGGGCAGACATCCGGCAGACCACGGACGTCGCAGCGGACAGGACGCTGCAAGCTGCTCTGGACGACGTGTCGAGGAGATTGCTCCTCGCTGCCCACGAGACGCCGGAGAGTTGGGAAGTGCTGGTTTTTCGCGGCCCTGAGGTGAACGCCTTCGCCCTGCCTGGACGCAAGATCGGCGTCTATGAAGGCATGTTCAATGTGGTGGCGAACGAAGACCAGCTTGCCGTCATCGTCGGTCATGAGATTGGACATGTTCACGCGGAACATAGTCAAGAACGAATGAACGCGGAGGTGGCAAAGGGCTGGGGACTACGTGTGCTGTCGCTACTACTGCAATTCGGTGAGGTGGAATACGCGGCCGAAATCGCTGCCGCGCTTGGAGTTGGTGTCGAATATGGGCTGGTTCTTCCCTACTCGCGCCGTCAGGAGCTGGAGGCCGACCGTCTGGGGCTACACACGATGGCCGAGGCGGGTTTCCGCCCTGAGGAGGCTGTGGCTCTATGGCAACGGATGGATGCAGCGGTTGCCGATCGAGCACCGGAATTTCTCGCAACGCATCCTGCTCCACAGGCCCGCATTGCGGAGATTAAGGCAATACTTTCAGAGCTCAGGTGATATTTCCTTGAATACCTCCATCAGCCTGACATGTCATGAAATGACGCCGGACTGAGAGTGTCAGATCTTCTGTGTATGAGTGATCCGGTCCATGCTTCTTCGAAAGGAAGCATGCATGACGATCTCCAAGGAACTGCTGGACGAACTTCTGAAGGGCGTAGAGCGCCCTGAGGACCTGCTCGGCGAGGCCGGGCTGATGAAAGAGCTGAAGATCAAGCTCATGGAGCGGATGCTCGGCGCCGAGCTGACGGCGCATCTTGGCTATGAAGAGGGCAAGGAAGCCCCACCGGGTCAGAGCAACCGCCGGAATGGCGCCTCGACCAAGGTGCTGAAGGGGCAGGACGGCGAGATGCCGGTAGCGGTGCCCCGCGACCGCGACAGCAGCTTCGAGCCGGAACTGGTGAAGAAGGGCCAGACCCGGATCGACGGGATGGACGACAAGATCATCGGGCTCTACGCAGCCGGCCTGACGGTCCGGGACATCCAGACCCATCTGCTCGATCTCTATGGCCTGAAGGTTTCGCCCGACCTGATCAGTCGCGTCACCGACGCCGTTCTGGACGAGGTTCGGGAATGGCAGAGCCGGGCGCTGGAGCGGATGTATCCGATCGTGATCTTCGACGCGCTGCGCGTGAAGATCCGTGACGCCGACAGCCGGACAGTGAAGAACAAGGCGGTGTATGTCGCCCTCGGCGTCACCCGAGATGGCCAACGCGAGGTTCTGGGCCTCTG
>NZ_BATB01000063.1 GCF_000466965.1 Limimaricola cinnabarinus LL-001 | reverse complement strand
GCCGCCGGGGACGCGGCGGCGGGGGCCACGGGTGCCGCGGTCGAAAGCGCGATCCAGGCGACGCCCGGCGCGGGCCTCAACCCCGCCGACGCCCCCGATCCCGCTCAAGGCGGCGGCGGATCGGCGACAGGGCTGATCGAGCAGATCCGTGGCCTCGCGGGCGGCGGCGGTCTCGGCGGCACGCTGATGGAGCGGGCCTCGGGCATCGCCACCGCCGTGGTCTCGACGATCTCGGGCATCGCGCTGGCGCTGGTGCTGATCTTCTTCCTGACGCTCCTGATGCTGTCGGAGGCGCCGCGCTGGCATGACAAGCTCTGCGCGATGCTGCGGCCCGACCGTCGCGAAGAGGTGGAGAGCGCCGTCGCGCTGATCGCCTCCAAGACGCGGCGCTACCTCGCGGTGCGCTTCGTGCTCGGGGTGCTCACTGCCCTCCTTTACGTGGGCTGGCTCTGGATCTTCGGGATCGACCTTCTTCTGGTCTGGGCGCTGCTGACCTTCGTGTTCAACTTCGTGCCCTCGATCGGCTCGCTGATCTCGGGCGTGCTGCCGGTGCTCTATGCCTTTGCCACGCGCGATCCTTGGACCGCCGTGCTGATCGGCGCGGGCATCCTGATGATCGAACAGGTGATGGGCAACTACATCGATCCGCGCGTGCAGGGCCGTCACCTGTCGATCTCGGCGCTGGTGATCCTGTCGTCGCTGCTGTTCTGGGGCTGGGTCTGGGGGGTCGCGGGGGCGATCCTCGCGGTGCCGATCACCATGGTGGTGATGGTGGCTTGCGCCCATGTGCCGGCGCTGCGCTGGGTCGCCCTCGCCCTGTCGGACGAGACCGATTACGACGGCATCGACGCGCAGCTCGGCGCGCCGGGCGAGGCCCGCGCGCCGGACTGAAACGGATCGGTCCTACTTGCCGAACACCACCGTGCGGCTGCCATTGACGAGCACCCGCCGGTCGAGATGCAGCGCCACGGCCCGCGCCAGCACCCGCCTCTCGATGTCGCGGCCCTTGGCCACGAGATCGTCGGGCGTGTCGGCATGGGTCACATGCTCCACGTCCTGCGAAATGATCGGCCCCTCGTCGAGATCCTCGGTCACGTAATGCGCCGTGGCGCCGATCATCTTCACGCCGCGCGCATGGGCCTGATGATAGGGCTTGGCCCCCTTGAAGCCGGGCAGGAAGGAGTGGTGGATATTGATGCAGCGCCCCGAGAGCCACGCCGACATCTCGTCCGACAGAATCTGCATGTAGCGCGCCAGCACCACCAGCTCGGCCCCGGTCTCCTCGACCAGCGCGCGGATCTCGGCCTCCTGCTGCGGCTTGGTCTCGCGGGTGATCGGCAGGTGGTGATAGGGCACGTCCTCGGGCAGGCGCACCGACAGCGCGCTTTCGGGATGGTTGCCCGCCACCGCCACGAGATCCATCGGCATTTCGCCGATGCGCT
This sequence comes from Limimaricola cinnabarinus LL-001, assembly GCF_000466965.1. Lineage (GTDB taxonomy): Bacteria > Pseudomonadota > Alphaproteobacteria > Rhodobacterales > Rhodobacteraceae > Limimaricola > Limimaricola cinnabarinus. The sequence goes on along the minus strand of NZ_BATB01000063.1, from coordinate 15,618 downwards.
GCCGGTAGAGCAGGTCCGACAGGCAATGGTCGAACTTCGACACGAGGATCAGCACCTTCTGGCGGTAGTCCTGCGGGCTCAGCGTCCACTGCATCCCGAAGGCGGTGCCGATGCCGTCCATCTTGGCGCGGAACCCGCCATCACCGCCGATCTCCTGCGGCAGGCGGAACGCCACGCGCATGAAGAAGGTGCCGGTGAGCGTGTCGTCGAACTGCCGCGCCTCGGTGATGTCGCCGCCTGTCTCGGCCAGCGCCGTGGCGACGGCGGCGACGATGCCGGGGCGGTTGCGGCAGGTGAGCGTGAGGATATGGGTGGTCATGGCGTGTCCCGTCTTGGCTTGCCCGGTTCTCGCCCGCCCTGCCCCGGGATGCCAGCACGCCCGCGCCGCTCCGACGCGGTTTGGCGACATCCCCGCGCGGAAACCCGCGTCGCGCCGGCGCGTTGAGGCGCAGAGGTTTCCGATAGGAGCACGAGATGAGCGACAGCAGGACGACGACCGATCACGACCAGATCCGCGAATGGGTCGAAGCGCGCGGTGGCCACCCGGCGCGGGTGCGCGACACCGGCGACAGCGACGGCGACGGCATCCTCAGGATCGACTTCGAGCCGCAGGCCGACGGGCTGGAGCGGATCGACTGGGACGACTGGTTCGCCACCTTCGAGGAGAGCGAGCTGGCCTTCCTGCATCAGGACAGCGCCAAGGACGGTGCCGCAAGCCGGTTCAACAAGCTGGTTTCCCGCAACAGCTGATCATATCCTCCGGGGTGCGGGATGCCCGAGACTGGCCTCCCGCACCCGCGCACGATATTTCAGAGAGCATGAAGCCGCTTCTCGCTCTGACCGGGCCCCGCTTTCGCGGCGCGCCTCCGGCCCCTGACGATCCCTTCCTCGCCATCGGAGACGTCCATGGCCGCGCCGATCTGTTGGAGGCGCTGCTCGACAGGTTGCTGCGACGCCCCGTCAGGGGTCCGGTCGTGCTCTTGGGTGACATGATCGACCGAGGCCCCGACAGCGCCCGGGTGCTCCGCTTGATGTACGGGTTGTCGGATCTCAGGGTGATCTGCCTTTCGGGCAATCATGAGGAGATGATGCTCGATTTCCTCGACGCGCCCGCCTTGCGGGCGAAACGCTGGTTGCGCAATGGCGGCGCCGAGACGTTGCAAAGCTTTGGCATCGACCCGCCCGACCCTCATGCGTTCGAGCGCTCGGCCCAAGATCTGCACCGCGCGCTCGGCCCGATGCTGCCGTGGCTGCGCGGCCTTCCCGCGATGTGGCGCAGCGGCAATGTCGTGGCCGCGCATGCCGGTCTCGACCCGAACAGAAAGCCCGAGTTTCAGGAACGCGCCGATCTGCTCTGGGGGCATTCCGCCTTTGCCCGGCACCCCCGCCGGGACGGGCTGTGGGTGGTGCATGGCCATGTCGTGCAAGACGAACCCAACTGCCATCAGGGCCGCATCGCGATCGACACCGGCGCATGGCTCACCGGCCGTCTCAGCGCTGCGCGCATCGCCGCCGGGACGGTGGAGTTCGTGACCGAACCCTGACCCGCCCCGGCGCGTCGGTCAGGCGCGGATGCGCACCGGCACCCCCTTGTAGGCCGGGGTCTTCGACAGCTCGTCATGGTAGTCGAGCGGCACCAGCGGGTTGGTCTCGGGATAATAGGCGAGAACCGTGTCGTCGGGCAGATCATAAGGCACGACCCTGAGCCCGCCAACCTCGCGCGTCTCGCCATCATCGACCGCGCAGGAGAGCGTTACCTCCTGCCCCTCGGTCAGACCGGCCTTGGCGATCATCTCGGGGTTCATCATCACCACGTGCCGATCGGTCTTGAGCCCGCGCAGCCGGTCGTTGAAGCCGTAGATCGTGGTGTTGAACTGGTCGTTCGAGCGCACGGTGACAAGGGTGTAGCTGTCCTTGTCCGGCACCTGCCCCAGCGCCGAAAGCGTCTTGGGCGCGGTGAAGATCGCCTTGCCGGTCTCGGTCTTCCAAGTCCGCTCGCGCGCGGGGTTGCCCTTGTAGAAGCCGCCCGCCGTGAACAGCCGCGCGTTGAAGTCGGTGAACTTGTCGGGATAGGTCTCCTCGATCAGGTCGCGCACGAGGGCATAATCCCCGACCCAGTCGTCCCATTTCACCTTAGGGTTCGGATCGAGCGTCGCCTTGGCGATGCCGGCGACGATGAAGGGCTCGGAGCGGAGCATCTTCGAGGCGGGCTCGCGCTTGCCTTCGCTGCCATGGATCATCGACAGGCTGTCCTCCATCGACACCGCCTGTGGCCCCGTCGCCTGCATGTCGAGCTCCGAGCGCACGAGGCAAGGCAGCAGCCACGCCTCCTTGCCCACCAGCGTGTGGCTGCGGTTGAGCTTGGTCGCGATCTGCACGTTGATCTCCAGATCCTGCCATGCCGGATCGGCCCGGCCCTGATCGGGGATCGCGCGGGCAAAGTTGCCGCCCAAGCTCACGAAGCCCTTGATCGAGCCGTCGAGGATGCCCTTCACGGCATCGACCGTGGTGGTGCCCTCATCGCGCGGGCTCTTGAAGCCGAACAGCTCGTCGATCTTGTCGAGCGGCACCAGCTCGGGCTTTTCCGAGATGCCGACGGTGCGCTGGCCCTGCACGTTGGAGTGGCCGCGCACCGGCGAGATGCCCGCGCCCTCGCGGCCAATGTTGCCGCGCATCAGCAGCAGGTTGACATACATCGCGATGTTGAGGCTGCCATGCACGTGTTGCGTCAGCCCCATGCCATAGATGCCGATCACCTTTTCGGAGTTGCAGTACATCTCGCCGACCTCGACGATGTCCTCGTGCCTGAGCCCCGAGACCCGTTCGATATCGGCCCAGTCGATCTCGCGGATCTTCGCCTCGAACTCGGGCCAGCCCGAGGTGTGCTGCGCCACGAACTGGCGGTCGATCACGCCGCCGCCCTGCTCGTCATCGACCTCGAACACGCGCTTGCACAGGCCAGCCAGCACCGCGACGTCGCCGCCGGGCTTGAGCTGCAGGTAGCGATCGGAGATCACCGTCTCTTTGCCGCCCAGCATCTCGACCGGGTTCTGCGGGTCGCGGAAGGTGACGAGACCGGCCTCGCGCACCGGGTTGAACGTGACGATTTGACATCCACGTTTCTTGGCGGCCCGCAGAGGATGCAGAAAGCGCGGGCTGTTGGTGCCGGTGTTCTGGCCGAAGAACAGGATCATGTCGCAATGATCGAAATCCGACAGCACGCAGGTTCCGACCGAGCTGCCGGTCACGTTCTTGAGCCCGACGCTGGTGGTCTCATGGCACATGTTGGAGCTGTCGGGCAGGTTGTTGTTGCCATAAAGCCGGGCCAGCAGCGCGTAGAGATACGAGGTCTCGAGGCTTGCGCGTCCCGACGCGTAGAACACGACCGATTTGGGGTCCTTGGCACGGATCTCGCGCAGCTTCGCGCCGATCGCCGAGAACGCCTCGTCCCACGTTGCTTCGACATATTTGTCCGAAACCGGATCGTAGCGCATCGGATGCGTCAGCCGCCCCTCGATCTCGAGATCGTAATCAGGCCATGTGCGCAGCTCGCTCACCGTGTGACGGGCGAAGAAATCGGGGCCGCAGCGGTCGCGCGTCAGATCCCACAGCGTCGCCTTGGCCCCGTTCTCGCAGAATTCGGCGATATGTGGGTTCGGCGGCTTGGTCCAGGCGCAGGAGGTGCACATGTGGCCGCCGGGCTTGTTCTGGCGCATCAGGGTTTCCATTACCCCTGCCGAAGGACGTTCCTGACCCATATGCTTGGCCACGCTCTTGAGCGATCCCCAGCCGCCCGAGGGGTGGTCGTAATGCGGCAGGTCCTCGCGCTGATGGGTTTCCTTGCGGTCGGTCATGATCGGTCCTTTCGCGTCTCTCGCGCCCCTGCCCCGGTGCCACCGGGGTTCGCACGTGTCCCGGCGGTCAACTGTGACCCGAGGGGCGCGGTTCCGCGCATCGCTCTCTCGGTACGGAACCCCGGTATCGCCCGGCCCGTTTCGACCGTCATGGATATCGAGAGCCTCCCCCGACTTCGCGCCCCCGACAGCACGCTGTCGCTGCTGCGCGAAGGCTACGATTTCGTCTCGCGCCGTTGCGACAGGCTTGGCACGGACGGGTTTTGCACGCGGCTGATGCTGCGTCCCGTCACTTGCCTGCGCGGCCCGGAGGCCGCGCGCGCCTTCTACGTCCCCGGACGGCTGACCCGGCGCGGCGCAATGCCCGCGCAGGTCCTCGCGCTGCTGCAGGACAAGGGGTCGGTCCAGACCCTCGACGGGGCCGAGCATCTCAACCGCCGCGCGCTGTTTCTCGACCTGATGTCGCAAGAGAGCCTCGACTTCGCCCGTCGCCTCCTGCGCGAGGAATGGCGGGCCACCGCACGGACGTGGAGCGGACGTGAGGTGACACTGTCGCGCGAGATCGGGCCGATCCTGACCCGGACCGCGCTGCGCTGGTGCGGCATCGATCCCGCCGACAACGCGCCCGGTCAACGCGAAGAAGAGCTGAGCGCGATGGTCCGGGGCGCGGCAAAGATCGGCCCCGGCCATTGGCGCGCCCGCGCCTTGCGCCGCCGCTCCGAAGCCTGGGCACGCGAACAGATCCGCGCCGCGCGTGCCGGTGCGCCACCCCCCGGCACGCCTCTGGCGGCGCTCGCATATCACCGCGATCCAGATGGCCTCGCCCTGCCCCGCGACGTGGCGGCGGTCGAGTTACTGAACCTGCTGCGCCCGATCGTGGCCGTGGGCCGCTTCATCGCCTTTTCCGCCCATGCCATGGCGACCGAACCCGAGGCGCGCGCAAGCCTCACCACCGACGAGGCCATGCTGCGGGCCTGGGGCGACGAAGTCCGCCGCCTTTACCCGTTCTTCCCGCTGATCGGCGGCCGGGTGCAGAAGCCCTTCTCGCTTGCGGGTCATCGCTTTGACAGGGATGACTGGGTGTTGCTCGACCTCCACGGCACCAATCGCCATCCCGCGGCTTGGACCAAACCCGAGCGCTTCGACCCGTCTCGCCATCTTGCCGGGACCCCGGTCGAGGGCGGCTTCGTGCCGCAGGGCGGCGGGCTCATGCGCGAGGGGCATCGCTGTCCGGGCGAAATGCTGACCCAAGCCCTTTTGTCCGAGGCGACGGCGCTGCTTCATGAGGCCCAATTCGAAACCCCGCCGCAGGACCTGTCGATCCCGCGCCGCACGATCCCGCCATGGCCCGCCTCGGGGATGCGGCTGCGCCTCTGAGGAACCGCCCCGCCCCGGCTTCGGTTTGAGTTTCGACATCTCAAAGGAGCCACGCCATGGCCGAGACACCGCATACCGCCGATCGCCTCCGTCACGACATCGACGAGGGCGAGGCCGGCGACAAGAAGGGCTACCCCGACGCGGCGGCTTCGCCGCTGGGGACCGACGACGAAGCCTCGGGCTTCCCCAACACCGAAGCGCAGGTCGAACGCGCCCAAGCCGCCGAGACCGCAAACCCCGCCCGCAAGGACGCGCCGAAGGGGGCCGAGGCGACGCGACCCGACAGCATGTCGGCAAGCCACACCTCGCGCGAGGCGAGCAATCGCACCATCCTGATCGCGGTGACGGTCGGGACGGCGGTGGTGCTGACGGTCATCGCGCTTCTGGTCTAGACCTCAGGACGCGGTGATCACCACCACCTCGTCCACCGCATCATCCACGGCGCGGCAGGCATCGAGCAGCCGCGCGGTGAGATGCGTCTGCACATAGGCCGCGTGAAAGCGCGACGGCGCGGCAAGGGTCAGCCGGCCGCCCGCGCGCCCGGCACGGGTCAATGCGCGCATCCATGACGCATAGAGCCCCGGCGCCTCGGCATGCAGCACGGCCTGCGCTAGCGCCCATTCCGTGCCCGCCGACAGGTCGGGCGGCGCCACCTCGCCGCGCAGCGGCAGCGGCACGACCTTGCCGTCGCTGTCATCGCCCTCGACACGGTGCGCGAAATCCGGCCCGACCTTTTCCCAGCCCGGTCGCGTGTCCGCCAACACCCGCTCGATCCCGAGGCGATATTCCGCGACCCGTCCGCGCGCCGCCGCCCGGCTCAGCTCGAGCCAGCCCCTGCCCCGCAGCTTGGCCATCTCGCGCTTGACGGTCCGCTCGTCGACCGACCACAGCCGGGCGATCTCGCGCTGCCCGACGGCGAGCTCGTCGCGGCCCCAGTTGTAGCGCGCGGTGATCAGCGTCACGAGCCGCAGCGCCAGCACCTGCTCGCCCCTCCCCTGCCCCAGCGCATGCGCGCCAAGAGCGGTGAGGATATCGTATTTGCGAGCCGCCGCACCCCGGCCTACGGGCTTCGTCAACAACATGGCACGCCCTGTCTGTCACCCGCGAGGGGTCGTCGCTTCACTGCCTCGATCGAACATCGGTGTGATCCGATATCCCCTGGGTCGGCCTGTCTTTGCAACGCCTTTCCCCAACTTGACCTGATTTGCGTCCGGAAACTCGATTCTGTCAAGCCGAGTCCCGGATCGGGATTGCGACCTGCCCTATTTCCGTTCGGAAATCGGTATATATTGGTATTGGGGGACATGCACGCTGTCCTCCCATGGGCGGGAAATGTCCCCCCAAAGGCCGTTCTGCCGATCCAGCCTGTCCCCCTACTTTCGGATGCGGCTGCGGCGGGGACCGGGCCCAGCGGGGACTATGGCGCGAATCGCAAAGCCCCTTGTGGCATTGGGGATCGCACGGTTTCTGCAAAATCTCCTTCCTCAGCATAAATGGCTTTTCATGTTCCACAAATGCGTCGTAGATCAGGACATCGCAAGAATTAGCGTTCCCTCGGTCTCCGGTTTCGGTTCCCCGCGGGAACCGGAGGGCAGACACCGCATGTTCACACACACCGACCTGGCCCGGCTGCAGTCGCAGTCGCTCAAGATGCAGGGCTTCATCCGGCAGCAGACCTTTTCGCCCGAGAGCGAGAAGAGCCTGCGCCGCTTCTCGAGCTGGGAGGTGGCGGAGCTGATCCTCGGGCTGAACCCCTCGACCTTCCGCGGCCGCCTCGCCGCCGACCCGTCGCTGCCCCAGGGCCTCGTCGAGGAGGATGGCCGCCAGCGCTGGTACAGCCTCGAGGAGATCAACGAGCTGCGCCGCAGGCTGCGCCACAAGAACAAGCCGATGCTGCCGCCCCGCCCATCGGGCAAGCGCGCGATCCGCGCCGCCGTCGCTAACTTCAAGGCGGCGCCGGCAAGTCGACCGTGGCGCTGCACTTCGCCCATGCCGCGGCGCTCGACGGCTACCGGGTGCTCTGCGTCGACTTCGATCCGCAGGCGACGCTGTCGCATTCGATGGGGCTGTCGGACGTGGCCGAGGAGTACACGGTCTGGGGCATCATGGCGCGCGATCTGATCCGCGAGACCGAGCGGATGAACGCCGCCGGTCGCGGCGCCGAGTCCGGTGCCGCCCTGCCCGAGCGCAAGCTGCCGCCTTCGGTCACCGGCATGGGCCTCGACGATCTGCGCGTCACCGACTTCATCAAGCCGACCTCGTGGCCGACCATCGATCTCGTGCCGTCCTGCGCCAACGCCGCCTTCGTCGAGTTCGCGAGCGCGCAGTACCGGCACCTCAATCCCGAATGGTCGTTCTTCGCCGCCGTGGACCGCTACCTCGATCACCTGCCCGCCGACGCCTATGACATTGTGATCTTCGACTGCCCGCCCGCGATCGGCTACCAGTCGATGAACGCGGTCTTCGCCGCCGACGTGCTCTATATCCCGTCCGGCCCCGGCTACTGGGAGTATGACAGCACCACCTCCTTCATCGGTCAGCTGGCCGAGGCGCTCGAAGATCTGGGGCGGTTCCGGGGTGCGGTGCCGGCGGGGACCGAGCCCGAGAAGCACTTCTCCGAGATCCGCTTCCTGCTCACCCGGTTCGAGCCGAACAACGATCTGCACCGCGCGATGCAGCAGGCCTTTCACAAGGTCTTTGGCCCACATGTGGCGGAGCATCCGATCGAGATGACCCGCGCGGTGGAGCAGTCGGGACGGTTCCTGAGTTCGGTCTACGAGATCGACTATCGCAACATGACCCGCGAGACATGGCGGCGTGCCCGCGCCTCTTTCGATCGCGCCTATGACGAATTCCGTGCCACCCTCGTGGCGGCGTGGGACAAGCTGGAGGACTGAGATGGCCAAGAAGCGCAGCGTTTTCGACATCGACTTCACCCCCGACGTGCCCGAGCCCGCGGCGCCGAGCGTTCCCCGCGGGGAACCGCGAGCCGGAACCGGCCCCGCCGGCCGCCCCGACGCCGCCGACGCGGCGCGGACCGATGGCCTCGGCGATCACCGAAACCGCGGATGCCGCGCGTGGTCGGGCCGAGGCCGAGGCGGCGATCCGCGCCGAAAACGACGAATTGGCGCATGAGCATGTGCGGCTCAAGAAGCTCGGTCTGATCACCGACCTGATCGCGATCGACGCGGTGCGCACCTCGAAACTGGTGCGCGACCGGGGCAAGGGTCGGGACCCCGAGCTTGAGGAGTTGAAGGTCTCGATTCAGGACATCGGTCTGTCGAACCCGATCCGCGTGGAGCAGGACGGGCAGGGGGGCTATGAGTTGATCCAAGGGTTTCGTCGCCTCTCGGCGTTCCGCGAATTGCTCGAGCAGACTGGCGACCAACGCTATGCCCGGATCCCAGCCGCGATGGTTCCCCGCGGGGAACCGGTGCGCGATCTCTATCGCAAGATGGTCGACGAGAACCTCGTGCGAAAGGATATCTCGTTCGGCGAAATGGCGCAGCTGGCCCTGAACTATGCGCAGCATACCGGGATCAAACCGCATGACGCCGTGTCCGAACTCTACGCCTCGGCGCTCAAGCAAAAGCGCAGCTATATCCGCAGCTTTACCCGCGTGCTGGAGCGCGCCAAGGGCAAGATCCGCCATCCCGAGACGATCCCGCGGGCCCTTGGACTTGAGCTGTTCAAGATCATCGACGCGACCCGCTCTTGGGGGATGAGCTGATCGGCATGCTGGGGCGCGCGCCCGACCGCGACGCCGAGGCGGAGGTGGCGGTGCTCAAGGACTTCGTGCATCGCGCGCCCAAGATCGTGAAGCCGCGGCCCAAATCGGTGTCGAAGACGATGCTCCGGCTGCCCCGGCCTGAGGGCGAGGCGCGGATCGCTGCCTCGGATGGCCGGGTCGAATTGCGGCTGGCGCGGGATTTCTCGGCGCTGGACCGGGCGCGGCTGCAGCAGGCCTTCGAGGCATTCTTCGACGCGCTCGATGCGAAATGAAAAAGGCCGGTTCCCCGCGGGAACCGGCCTGCCGTCCTCGGCGCTGGCACCAGCGCGAAGGTCTAGGACGCGCCGCTCGCGTCGCCTTTTTTGACGCGCGGCTTGCGCGTCGTGGTCTTGGTGGACTTCGCGGCGGGCTTGGCGTCGGCCTTCGCGCTCTTGCGCGGTGACTTGGCGCGGGTCGGCTTGGCCTTGGCCCCGCCCTCGGCCCCCGTCACATCGGCTCCGCCCAGACCGGCGCCGCCCTCGTCACCGCCGTGAATGTCGGCTTCGGGCTTGGCGGCCAGGGTCTCGGGCGTCTCCGCATATTCGGGGGTCTCACCCGACTCCGAGGCGATCTCGGCGTCGATCTCGCGCGCGGCGTCGTGCCAATGCGCCTGATCCTGACCTTCGGGAAAACCGTCGCGCTCCCACATCTCATGGGCGCGCTTGCGGATCCGCTCCTCGCGATCGTCAGCCATGGTCTCTGTCTCCTTCGCAGGCTCTAATTCTATCGTGCCGCCATGTCCGCGCATCGTGCGCGCTTGGGGCTGGAACATCTCGACCGTCCCGGCCCGAAGGCGGTCCGGGCGGATCGGAGTGGCCGGGATGATCCGGCCTCTCTCGCATCCGCAGAATAAGCGTCGCCCGACAGGCGTAGGAATGCCAGTGGCTCCTTACGCAACGTCAGCTTTGTGCGATAGCGTACCTAGAATGTCACCCTCGGCCGCGATAGCCCGGCACGCCCGCATCGGGGATCCAGACGCCCTTGGGCGGCTCGCCGGTCTGGTAGAACACGTCGATCGGAATCCCGCCGCGCGGATACCAGTAGCCACCGAGCCGCAGCCAACGCGGCGACAGCGTGTCGACCAGCCGCCGAGCGATCGAGACGGTGCAATCCTCGTGGAACGCACCATGGTTGCGAAAGCTCGTCAGGAACAGCTTGAGCGACTTGCTCTCGACCAGCCAGTCGCCGGGCACGTAGTCGAGCACCAGATGCGCGAAGTCGGGCTGCCCGGTGAGCGGGCAGAGCGACGTGAATTCGGGCGCGGTGAAGCGCACCGCGTAATCGACGTCGGATTGCGGGTTGGGCACCCGCTCGAGCACCGCCTCCTCGGGCGTTTGCGGCTGCACCGTCGCGCCGCCGAGCATGGTCAGGCCGTCATAGATGGATTTGTCGGACATGGGGGATCTCCTGCTGTCATGCCCCGCATGTGGGGGCAGGGGGGCGATCCGCCTAATGCCGGGGGACGCGGGGCCGGGCAAGGCCCCGCGCGTGGCTCAGGCAGCGTCGCGCAGCCGCGCGCCCAGCCGGTCGAGATGGCCCGAGAGCAGCGCCTGCGCCCGCTCGGGGCTGTCGGCCTCGGCATAGAGGCGGCATTCGGGCGCGTTGCCCGAGGGGCGCAGATGCACGATGTCGCCATTGGCGAAGGTCACGCGCAGACCGTCGGTCTCGTCGATCGCCTCTTCGGCGCTGCCGGTGTCGAAGAACTCGGCCCGGGCGGCGGGCTCGGCCCGAAGCCGTTCGATCAGCGCCATCGACCGCTCGGACGGGACCTCCTGCAGCCGGTCGGCGGCGGTGAAGCGCGGTGGCAGACCTGCCGCCATTTCGGCGAGGCCCCGGCCATCGTCCCGTGCCGCCGCCAGGGGCGCCACGATCGGCAGCACCGCGTCGCGGGTCATCAGCGGCGCGATCACGCCCTCGGGGCCATTTGCGGCAAAGCCGAGCAGGAAGCCGCCATTGGCCTCGTAGCCGACCACCGCCGCCGAGGCGTCTTCGGCCAAAGCGGCCTCCATCCCGGCGATCACGAAGGGCGAGCCGATCTTGGTGCGCCGCACCTCGAAGCCCTCCATGGCGTCGACCAGCGTGTTGGACGACACCGGCGTCACCACGATCCGCGCCCCCAGAAGGCGCGCGGTGATCGGGCCGAGCACGTCGCCGGGGATCATCGCGCCCTTGGCATCGGTCACCATGGGCCGGTCGGCGTCGCCATCGGTCGACACGATTGCGTCAAGCTCGTGCTCGGCGGCCCAGCCCGCGAGCGCGGCGCGCGTGTCGGGATCGACGGCCTCGGTGTCGACGGGGATGAACGTCTCGGAGCGCGCGATGCGCACCACGGTGCCGCCCAGACCGGCGATGACGTCGCCGAGGCTGTCGCGCGCGACGCTGCTGTGCTCGTAGACGCCGATCCGCAGGCCCGAGAGCGCCTGCGCGCCGAAGCCATCGACATAGCGCGCGACGTAGCGCGCGGCGCAGTCGGGGTCCTGCTCAAGCGGGCCTTGGGGCGCGTCGGGCGCGCCGCCGGTCTTGAGCGCTTCGAGGATCGCCGTTTCGTCGGGCTTGGCGATCTCACCCGAGGGAATGTAGAACTTGAGGCCGTTGCGGTCGGCGGGGATATGGCTTCCGGTCACCATCACCGCCGCATGGCCGCGCGCCATCGCCGCCATGGCGAGCGCCGGCGTCGGCACCGCGCCGCAATCGACCGCGCCCAGACCGGCACCGCGGATCGCCTCGATCACCGTGGCCGCGATGCGCGGCGAGCTGTCGCGCAGGTCGCGCCCGACATGGACCGTGCCGCCATGCGGGCAGGCGGCGAGGAAGGCCCGGATATGGGCATGGACCAGTTCGTCGGTGAGCTCTGTCACCAGACCGCGCAAACCGCTTGTTCCGAATTTGGGGGGCATTGTCGTCCTGTTCGTGATGGGAGGTTCGCGGCGGACTATGCCACCCGCACCCCGACGCAGCAATCATGGCCGGGCGGAACAGCGCGCGCCTGTCGGCGCTTGTGACGCCAAAGGATGCAGCAAGGAGCACGATCATGACCTCCGCCACGCGTTTCACCCTGTTCGCCGCGGCATTGGCCCCGGCGCTCGCGCTGTCGAGCGGCCCGGCAGGGGCGCAGCCCTCGTTCGATTGCGGCGCCGCGCGCACCGCGACCGAACGGGCGATCTGCGCCGATCCGGATCTTGCGGATCTCGAACGGAACATGGTCGCGGTCTATGAGGATCTCGTGACGGGGATCGGCGAGGCCAGAGCGCGCCGCATCGCCGACATTCAGCTCGAACGGCGTCAGGCCTGCGAGGGCGACACCGCCTGCATCGAGCGTCAGCTCCTGACCAGCATCGGCATCTTTCGCGCCGAGACCCGGGCCGCGGCCTCGCCGCAGGTGGTCCCGCCCGCCCAGCCGGCGCCTTCTGTCCAACCGGCCCCTTCCGCGCAGGCCGAGGCTCCGAGCCCCGCGCAGCGGCGTTCACAAGCACTCCAAGACGGGTTTGTCGCGATGCCCGAGTATCGTCGGCGCAACGTGCAGGGCCGGTTGCGCGACGCGGGGCTCCTGGCGGGGCCGATCGACGGCATCTGGGGCCGTGCGAGCGAGGCGGGCGTCGAGGCCGTGCTGCGCCAAGTGCGGGAACGGGGGCGCGGTTTCGAGGTCGCCCGTCCCGAGGGCGTCGCCGCCCTCTACCGTTTCATCGACAGCGACATCTTCTATTACGATTTCCTGCCCGAAGCCGCGCGCTGACGCGGCGCGGCGCTGGCCTTCGACGCCGGTCTCGTCCATCGGGGGGCGAAACCGGAACGAAAGGCGAATCGGCGGCGATGATGGGACGCACACATCTGGCGTTTGGGGCCGTGGCGGGGGTGCATCTGGCAGCGTCGATCCCCGCGCTCGGCCTGCCGATCATGGCGGCGGCGCTTCTGGGGTCGATCCTGCCCGATCTCGATACCCCCTATAGCAAGCTCGGCCGCCGCTTCTGGCCGGTCTCCAAGCTGGTGTTCTCGATCTTCGGGCATCGGGGCGGCACGCATTCGCTGCTCTTCACCGGGCTCGTGATGGCTCCGGTCTGGGCCGTCTCGCCGCCCGTGGCGCTGGCCTTGGGGGCGGGAATCATCACCCATCTGGCGGCGGATGCGATCAGCTTCGGGCAGGGGCCGCGCTTTGGCTGGCGCGGCGCGGGCGTGCCGCTGCTGTGGCCGCTGACCGAGGCCAAGACCGGGCTGCGGCTGGTCAAGGTGAACGGCCCCTTGGAAAACCTCGTGATCCTGCCGTGGATGGCGCTTTTCGCGGTGCAGTCGGGATGGGATCTGATCTGAGCGGGCGAGGCGGTGTTTCCTTGCAGGCGGCGCTGGGATAGGTTGACGCAAAACAAGGCAGGCACCGGACCCTTCATGGCACAACTGCGTTCTCGCGTCCTCATCGGGCCTGCCCTTCTCGGGCTCGTCCTTCTTGCGTCCGGCTGCAGCAACCTGCCGCGCGGCGCCGCGCTGCGCAGCGAGATCCTGCAGACGCAGGTGGCCGACGATCCGGCGGCCCGCGATTTCACCGTGGCCCCGGTGACCCGCGCCTTGCTGCCGGTCTATGCCGCGTGGCCGGGCAATGGCGGCACGGGGCATTCGTGGATCGACCGGGTGGATCAGCCCAACACGCGGATCATCGCGCCGGGCGACAGCATCGACATCACGATCTGGAGCACCGAGGAGAACGGCCTTTTGACCACGCCGGGCCAGCGCTTCGTGGCGCTGCCGCAGCAGCGCGTCGGCGCGGGCGGCACGGTGTTCCTGCCCTATGTCGGCCCGGTCAAGGTCTCGGGCATGAGCCCGGAGACGGCGCGCGACCGGATCGAGGCGGAGTATGTCGAGGTGACGCCCTCGGCGCAGGTCCAGCTCGAATTCAGCGAGGGGCGCCAGAACACCGTGAGCCTCGTGTCGGGCGTGGCCAGTCCCGGCAGCTATCCTCTGCCCGACAGCGACTTCACGGTTCTGGGGCTCATCGCCGAGGGCGGCGGCGTGTCGAACGCATTGCGCAACCCGCAGATCCGGCTGACCCGCGACGGGCGGCTCTATGGCACCTCGGTCGAGCGGCTGCTCGACAACCCCCGGCTCGACACCACCCTCAAGGGTGGCGACAAGGTGCATATCGAGGCGGATGACCGCAAGTTCCTGTCGCTTGGCGCGGCGGGCAGCGAGAGCGTGCATTACTTCACCGAAGACAGGCTCGACGCGCTCGAGGCGATGGCGATCATCGGCGGCGTGGCCGACAGCCGCGCCGACCCCGGCGGCATCCTCGTGCTGCGCCGCTATGCGCCGAAGATGGTGACGCCGGGGCCGGCCGGCCCGGACCATGCCCGCGTCGTCTTCACCATCGACCTGACCTCGGCCGACGGGCTGTTCAGCGCCGGGGAGTTCGAGATCCTGCCCGGCGATCTGGTCTATGCCACCGAAAGCCCGGTGACCTCGGCGCAGACGATCTTCGGCCTTCTCGGCACGAGCCTCGGGCTCGCCAGCCGGGTCGGCGTGAACTTCTAGACGCTCCAGCGGCCCACGGCCAGAAGCCTGACATTGGCGATCCGCGCAGGCCCCGCGAAACCCGCGGCCCCGGCGGCGCGCGGCAGCCTGAGCGCGGCCGAGGCGGCGCCGGTCTCCTGCATCAGGGGGCCGATGTCGCCCGGAGCCAGCCCTGCGAAATCGGCCTCCGCGCCGGGCAGGGTGGCCGTGACCTGCGGGCTTTGGGCGAAGGGGGCCGGAAAGCTCCAGACATGTTCGAGCCGATCGGGCGAGGCCTGGGCGAAGAGCGCCGCGTCGAGTTGCGCGATCTGGGTGCCGTCGGCGAGGCGCAGGTAACGGCCCGAGGCGGCGGTCTCGCCGGTTTCGAACACCGCGCCGCCCGGCAGGCCGCCCGACAGCGAGACCGGCCCCAGAAGGTCGGCCTGCCCGATCTCGCGCCGCCATCCCTGCCAGATCCCGCCCGCGCGGCACCGCCGCCAGACGCGGCCCGTCGCGGTCTCATGCAGGCGCTGCGTCGCCTCGTCGGGGCCGAGTGCGGCGACCCACAGCAGCCCCGGCCCGGTGACCCCGGCAGGCGTGCCGGGGCTGGGCATGGCGATCGCGAAGCTGCCGCCGGTGAGAGCGGCGTCGGCATCGGTGATCGCCGGGGCCGCCACGGCCCCGAGGCCGAACGCCCCTACCGTCAGAAGCCGCCCCGGCGTCGCGTCGAGCGGGTCAGACTGCACCGCCGCCCCCGACGCGCGCCCATCCGCCGCCGAAAGCCGCAGCGCCGTGGTCCAGCCCGCGCCGTCGGCGCTGGTCTTGATCGAGAAATCCGCCTCACCCGCGAGGCCCATCTCGGCCCCGCCCGCATAGCCGGTCTGGAACAGCATCGATGCGGTATCGCCGCCGCCTGCGCGGTTGATCTTGAGCCGGTGCCCCGCGCCCTCGTGGGTCAGCAGGGTGGAGGCCGCCGAGATTGTGAGCCGGTCGGTGGCGTCGGCCTCGGCGTTGAGGCCGAGATGCGCGGCCCGGGCACCGCGCTCGGACCGGCCCTGCCAGCCCTGCGCGCCAAAAAGCAGATCCTCGTCCTCGGCGAGGCAATGCGCGCGCCAGCCGGGCAGGGGGGGTCTCGAACAGCCA